>CAXXGM010000009.1:0-88223 GCA_963677325.2 Prolixibacteraceae bacterium | reverse complement strand
GATCCCCAAAATCCCAGAAGTATTTAAAGGTTTGTTTTTGTACGAGATCCAGTAAAGCTATATCAGCTATCCGGGGAAACTTATCGGTGGAATCAAGCGCTGTTATCAAATTTACGGATATCGGAGATTGCAAAGTACCTCCACCTGTTGATTTTAGCGAAGTGGGTATCGTAAGAGTATATTTGGTAATCGGATTAAAGGAGGTAGGATGAATAATGATTGTACTGTCGTGGTTTTCATAGGTAGTTGTAAAAGAAGCTCCCGAGAGCTGAATAACATTCCCTGCAGAGGCGCGGTCAAGAGGAGCCGAAAATCCTACACGGATGATGGGGATTTTTGACACATTGTAGTAGGTAAAACCCTGGAATTTATTATCGACTTTAAGAGATGAGAAATAGAAAGACTCCGGGACAGGAGATTGGGAAGGAACCTTTTCTTTTTTACATGAGACCATGATAAAAAAAAGAAGCAGAAAATATCCTGTTTGCTGTAAAGTTGTTTCTAATTTCCAGGTTCCCATCCGATATTATAAATTGAAAAGCGGAGCAAGATTATAATACAAAAAACGACGAAACGACTACACGAACGCACGAACTCACGGTCAATCGTGAACTCGTGCAGTCATCCCTTTTTGAAGTCCATGCGAAAAATCTTCCCGATCTTTGCGGTTAATTTTCATTGCATTATTTTCCTAATTTCTCCAACTGATAAAGAGCCTTAACTTCATCGGCAGTTAGTGCAGCCTTATAGATTCTGATTTCATCCATTTTACCCGGCACATAGCTCGCCCAATCCTGAGGACCTCCCGCTGTTCCAATAGACGGAATCGCATTAAACTGCATAGTTCCGAATATTAAAGCAGAAGCATGCTGGAAGGTAAGATTGCCATTCCCGGCATTCACAATTGGACTTACTATTGAAGACCCGTTGACATAAACATTAAAAGTAGAGGTGGCTGCATCGTATGTAAAGACAATATGTGTCCATTTATTCCATACAGCGCCTATTGAAAAATTGCCTAACCAGGTTTCATGATCTGTTGTTGGACCCGTCCAGTTTTCAAAATGGCCCTTAAGAATCGCATTGGTAATATCTTTGACATTATTTGGAGATGGAAGATTCTCAAAAAACACATCAAAATTTCCCCAAAAATCATTTGTGTTTGACAAACAAACGAAGCCATAAGTACCCGTTAGATTTGGTGGAACATTGACCCATAAACTGACCGTTAAGCTTTGAAGGTTTAAAACAGCTGTAGTGGGTGTGGTTATAAAATATCCATTATTAGCTCCTTGTAATGCTTGCCCCTTTATTCCGTTGGTAAAAGAAGTACCAACTCCATCTCCTAAGGCACTGCTTACACTGTCAATCAGGCTATTTTCAAATGCCCAATGCCCTACCAAATTTGAAGGCTGTATTTGATTAGAACTGCCAAATCCTCCGAAGGACTGGACCGGAGCATAACTATCTGGATTAAACTTCTTTTGGCAGGAAGCAAATAACAGGAGAATAGCGGCTATTAAGCCAATCCCTTTTAGTTTGCTATAATTGCTTTTCATATCAAGAGTTTTAAAATTTATTTATCAATAACCGGGATTTTGTTTTAAAACACCACCGCTGATATCAATCTGATTTTGCGGGATTGGCATTATTTCATTCACTCCCGTTTTAAATCCCTGCGGACCCAACACTGTAGCAGCACGTCCCTGACGGACCAGATCATAAAAACGATCAAATTCCATTCCCATTTCCACTCTCCTTTCATGCCAGATGGCAGTTCTGAGAGTTGTTTGATCGGTAGTGGTCACCGCAGGTAAGGTCGTTGCCGGATTTGCACTGTTTAAACGCGCCCTCGCCCTGACCAATTCGAGGGAAGCTAAAGCTGCAGCAGCATTTCCCTGTTCATTATTAGCCTCTGCATTCATCAATAAGACTTCGGCATATCTTATAACCCTTATATTCTGATCGGCACCCTGATTAGTTTGACTGGCCAGGAGGAAAGGAACATACGATTTCATGTTATACATCGTAGGAGCACCTGCCTGAGGAGGCGGGACAATATCACCACTCGGAGTTGTAGTACCTGCCATCATTACGGTTCCCTGTAAACGAGGATCTCCCGCTTCGAATTCATTTACCAGACTCTGAGTCGGAACATTAAAACCCCATCCGGGAGATGGTATTCCATCCCGGTCACCCTGAACCTGAGAATACTGACAATTTGAAATACCGCTGTTCCCTCCTACATAGTTTGCCTGAATTTCAAATACTGATTCTGAATTATTTTCATTTGGAATCCTAAACAGCTGATAATAATTTGGAAAAAGAGAATATACCCCGCTTGTTATAACCTGATTGGTGAAATTCAGTACATCCGGCCAATGTTTACGGTACATGGCAACCTTTGCATGCAACGATAAAGCTGCGCCCTTGGTTGCTCTACCAATATCGGCGGGGCCATAAGTTAAGGGCAGAATGGATGCTGCATCGGTCAGATCAGTTTCAATTGCATTCCATACCGCAGTGGAATCGGCTTGTGGAGCATTTAATTCTGCGGGGGTTACAGGAACTTTCAATATGAGCGGGATATGTCCAAATGCCCTTGCCAGACGAAAGTAAGAATAAGCCCTGACGAATTTGGCTTCACCAATGTATCTGGCCTTCAGGTTTGCATCCATATTAATGGCTGGAATATTATCAATTACCTGGTTGCACAAGTTGACATTTTGGTACTGACCAGTCCAGAAACCATCCAGTTGGCCTTGTGTACCATCTATGGTAAAATTATCGTAAGCCAGAAAGAAGGCTGCATCGGATGGAGTACTTCCCTTAGCAGCATCGTCGGATGGAACACTCTCCACGGCTATTGGCGCAAATGCCACATTATTCCAGCTCCTTAAGTTGGCATAGATAGCATTTACTGCATTGGCGGCATCGCTTGCATTTCGCCACAATTGTGAAACAGGCTGCTGACCCTGAACAGGAACATCCAAAAAATTGTTGGTACATCCGATGCCTAAAATCAGGATGGAACTTATAATTCCCAATCCTGCTATTTTAATCTTCTTAAGATATATATAATTGCTTTTCATTTTTCCAGAAATTAGAATACGACGTTAACACCGAAATTATATGTTGCATAAAGCGGGTAGACATTGGTATCAATTCCTGCACTACCCGGCGATCCGCCTACTTCAGGAGTAAAACCGGTATATTTAAAGAAGGTAAAAGGATTCTGAGAATTGACGAACAATCTCAGACTCTGCATTCCATATTTCTTGACTCCATCACTGGCGAAAGTATAACCCAGTTGAATGGTTCTGATCCTGAAATAACTTCCCTTTTCTACCATCCAGGAACTTGGAGAAGAATTGGTAACGCTTCCGATATTAGCTGATGGATAGCTGTTGGAAGTTCCTTGTCCATGCCAGCGATGTTTATAAAAATCCAGCGTCCAGTTTTCTGCTCCGTAACGCAAACCTTTGTTTGCATTATATACCTCAACTCCTGCGACTCCCTGAAAATCGACTGTGAAGTCAAATTTGCGATAAGACCAGTAGGTATTCAATCCATAGGTTAACCGGGGATTGGGGTTTCCCAATACAACACGGTCATTGCCGCTTATGGCGCCTATTCCATTGTTACTTGTTTTCGCGAACTTTAAATCGCCAGGTTTGGCCCCGGGTTGATAAAGCGTCCCTTCAGAATCTTTGTAGTCCGCAACTTCTTGCAGAGTCTGGAAAACTCCGATGACTTTATAGCCATAGAAAGAACCTATTGGAAGTCCGACACTGGTTAAAGTTGTGAACTGTCCGTTATTGGCTCCAACCCCTCCGTCATATATTTTCTGACCGCCGGCACTGTTACTGACGAATTTATTTTTGTTATAGGATATATTACCATTGATGCTGTAGGTAAAATCCTTATTGTTTGTATTGCTCTTCCAGGTTAACGATAATTCAACACCCTGGTTTCTTGCATCTCCAACATTGGTGGTGATAAATTGATTGGACAATCCGGCAGCCCCGGGAAGATAGACATTCATGATGATCTTTTGGGTCTGTCTCCGGTAAAAATCAGCTTCAATAGACAGGCGATTATCCAGTATAACTGCTTCAAGGCCTATATCTGTACCCACACCTCGTTCCCATTGCAATGCAGGTGGTAAAATAGAAGCTACGCTTACTCCGGGAGAAACGACACCAGAATTACCAAAAATGACTCCGTAAGCGCCTCCGGAGACCGTTTGCTGAGCAGAAGCAAATGTTGGCACACCTGCGTTCCCGACTTTACCCCAGCTGGCTTTTAATTTCAAAGAATTAAAAGCAGTCTGATTTTTCATGAAATTTTCTGAAGAAATAATCCACCCTAAACCAACGGAAGGGAAGTAGCCCCACCGGTCTCCCTTGGAGAATTTTGAAGAACCATCTGCCCGTAAGGTTGCATTAAGTAGATACCGGTCATTGTATGAGTAGTTGATTCTTCCAAAATAAGAAGCAATGGTTGATCTTAATGGATAAGCCTGGTTATAATTGAAATCAACATCCGTTGCAAATGAGGTATTTCCCAATCCCAGATACCAGTTACCCAAATTGACATTCGGCACATTCTGGGCAGAGGTATGTAATTCCCCGTAGTTGTAATACTGGGCATTCTGGCCTACCAGGGCTGTGAAACGATGTTTACCGATGGTATCAGAATAAGTAAGTGTGTTATCGATGATCCACTGTCTTGTTTCATAACGGATAAGAGCCAGGTTACTGATTGAGCTGGATTGAGTGGAGGTAGCTGTGTAAACAGGAGTGTAAGCCCTGTTTTCCTTCTGGTCAAAAGTTCCCCCGATACTGCTGCGCAGAACGAGCTTTCTTAGAAATGTAATATCAACATACGCATTGGCATTAACATGATAGTTTACCGTTTTTACATTACTAAAATCCAATGTTGCCTGTGGATTTTGAACAGACGAACCCAATCCATAATATCCCGGATCGCCATAAGTGGTGTGGTCTGCAAACCAGACAGGGAGCACAGATGGCGCTGAATAGATCTGATGCCAGATCCCGGTCGGGATATCATTTGAATTGCTGTAGGACCCGGTAAGAGAATATCCGGCTTTAACAGGAATGGATATTTGAATATCATTAACCAGATTACCGGTATAACGCTGATAGTGATTATCTTTGAGAAGTCCTTGCTGGTTCAGATAACCCAATGAGAAGTGGTAATTTGATTTGGCCCCTCCCCCATTGACCGAAATCTGGTGATTGGTAATTATGCCGTTGCGCAGCATTTGATTGAACCAGTTGGTACCTCCTGCAAACTTGGTCGTATCCAAGGAAGAAGTAGAACCGCTTAGGCGATTTAATTCATTGAACATGACAGCGTACTCAAAACCATTCGCCATTGCGACCGGGTTTGTAGCTTTCTGCCAGCCAATTGTTCCGTCATACGTTACCGTTGGATTTTCATTTACTCCACCTTTTTTAGTGCTGATAATAATTACACCGTTAGCACCCCGGATACCATAAATAGCTTCGCTGGAAGCATCTTTTAAGATGTTAACACTTTCGATATCATTGGAATTGAGGAAATCAACGTTATCAAGCCAGACACCGTCCACTACATACAAGGGCTTGGAGGAACCCCAATAGGTACCCAACCCTCTGATTCTGATATCGGGTGATTTGCCGGGTTCACCGTTATTGGTGATCTGTACACCAGCTACTTTCCCTTGCAGAGAGCTGATGGGGTTTGGCGATATCTGTTTTGAAAGGTCCTGCCCCTTTATTTGGGCGACTGATCCGGTGACATCTATTTTCCTTTGTACACCATAACCTACCACCACAAATTCAGAAAGAGTCACCATGCTTTCTTCCAGCATCACATTAATAGTAGTACGATTGTTTACTGCAATTTCCTGAGGTTTATACCCCAGGAACGAGAAAACAAGGGTTCCGTCCCCAGGAACTTGTATTGAGTATTTTCCATCGCTATCCGTGACAGTACCCTTCGTAGTTCCCTTAATAACTATACTCACTCCGGGCATAGTTTGCTTAGCTTTATCGGTGACTATACCTGTTACCAATGTGTTAGGCTGGGAAAACAGGTTGGTCATTGATAATAGCAGACAAAACAGAAGAAATAATTTTTTCATGAAGAAGAATTTTTAAGTATTTTGAAATATTTCCAACCAGAAAATCAAAAAAAACACACAAAAGAATTCAACTTTAATTCTTATTACAGAATCACTTATAAACCAATACATCTAATTGAAAGTTCAAATTTTCTTTGAAAAAATTCAAAGAATATTTGAACTTAAATACATATATATAATTTACGAATATTTATGCAGAAAAAGACTATTTCAGGGGAAGTTATAGCCCTCGGAAAGGAGAAGAATGGTTTTGACAATCACCGGATTCCTGTCAAAAATATTTGCTTAATAAATATGCAGCAATAGGGGCCTTCAATGGATTTTGAACGGACTTTCTGCGGAAATTTCCACAGGAAGCCCACTAATAAGCCGTTAAAAAGAAGAGTGAAACAGGGGTAAAGGTGGACGGAGTTCAGAATCTTCTTAATTCTTCGTATAGGCGTTGTACAGGAAGCCCCATGACATTAAAATAGGATCCTTCAATTTTGTCGATGGCGATGTAGCCGATCCATTCCTGCACTCCGTAAGATCCGGCCTTGTCATAGGGATGGTACAGGGAAAGATAGTATTCGATCTCCTCTCCGGATAGTTCTTTAAACCAAACATCCGTCCGGGATGAGAATGATACCTGTTTTTGATGTGAAGTGAGACACACTCCAGTAATAACTGTATGTTTTCTGCCTGACAATTTCTGAAGCATTTCGACTGCATGGAAGTGATCCAAAGGCTTACCTAAAACCTCCCCATCAATCCAGACGATGGTATCCGCTGTGATCACGAGGGTGTTCTCTTTCATATCAGCCAGAAATGGGTCTGCTTTTAGTTTTGCCAGAAATACGGGTATTTCTTCCATGGAAAGTCCATCGGGGAAAATCTCCTCTACTTCAAGGGTCGCCACCTCAAAAGGTATATTTAACCCAGACAGGAGTTCTTTTCTTCTGGGTGATTTTGAAGCCAGGATGATTTGATAATTTATCAGGTTTTCAAACATGAGTTAACGAGTTACGAATTGCGAATTACGAATTAAGGGCGTTAAGTTAAGAACGCTATATTGTGTTACTTTAAGAGCCTAAGCTCACAAAGTTTCACGAAATAAGACACAAAGTCATTGTGTTACTTTGAGATAACTTCATGTGACTTTTTGACCTGAAAATCTGATCTTCGATTCGTATTTAAGTATATGAAATGAAATAACGTTGTATTTTAGATTGACGAAATTTGTTTTAAAAATGAATTCCATTTTGTTATATTATGTAAGTTCTCTTAAAAAAAAGCCGGGACGAACCTGGTACGATCCGAATACGGACTTAATACGAGGAGAGCCTATGTAAAATTTAACCATATTATTGTTAACTGACAAAGAGATTGTAAAATAAAACATCAATTTATTCTGATTCCTAGTTCTTGAAATTCGCAAATAAATATGAGGAATTAAGAATTATAAATTAAAATTTGCTCCAGTCCATTGTTTCGGGATTAATCCATGTTTGCTGAGCCCGCATAACCTGTTCAATGATATCCCGGGCACATCCATCTCCACCTTTGCGTTCTGAGATATAAGAAGAGATGGCTTTGATTTCAGGGGCAGCATCTTTGGGACAAACAGCCACCCCAGCCCGTATCATCGGCTGATAATCAGGAAGATCATCACCCATATAGATCACTTCATCCTCCTTCAGGTTATTCTTCTCTATAAAATCGATGAAACAGGGTAGTTTATCAAGAGTACCGGTATAAATATCCCTGATCCCGGTTTTTTTACAACGGTTAATCACTTCGATTGTGCGCCCACCGGTAATTACTCCTACATGATAACCCTTCCGAACAGCAGCCATCATGGCAAATCCATCCTTCAGATTAGAGGTCCGGACTGTTTCCCCATCGGGAGAGAGCAACTGTGTTTCCGAGGATAAAACCCCATCCACATCAAATACAAAAGCTTTTATTTTAGTGAGTTTTTCTTTAAAAAATGTCATTCTTTTAATTGATAATTGATAATTGATAATGGTTAATTGCGAATTACACGAATTAGGGACGAATTGACACGAATCACGGATGATATCTGGCTTTTTGCACAGCGGTGATTATGTGGTCGTATCCTGAAAATTCAGGGGTGTGATTGATAAAGGTAAACTGACCATTCGGAGATTGAAGTATTTCCCATCCTCCTTCTATTTTTCCTAGTTCGTCAAGGATATAATCTTTTACATTTTCAAAATTTGCGAATTTTGGGAAAGCAACAACTGAAGGTGTTCCTTCACAAACAGAAATGATGATATTCGTATCAGGTCGTTTACGTATGATCATGCCTGTGATACTTTTACCCGTATCGTTAATGACCGCTTTCAGCGTTCCTATTGAAATTTCGGGAAACTGCATGACATCAATTTGTTCGGCATCACGAAGGGCTTTACGGTATTTTCGGAGGCAGAACAGACGATAACAATGGTATTCGATGGTTTGCTGATCGATGTTACGGGCGATTGCTTCGGCCATGATGGTAAAGAGCATGAGGGTGGCACGTTCGGGATCTATTTCGGCGATACGGAATGTTACCCATTTGAGAGATCCATAGCCATAGTGATAGGTTTTGTCGCCAGGGATTTCGCAACGGATGAAGTAATCCTCAAAGAAGGGGGTTATTACTTCGGGAGCGTATTTGCGAATGGTGGATAGGAGCCAGGAGATTTTCATAGTAATAATGGATAATGATGAGTGTTGAGGGATTCTTTTCATTCATTCATTCATTCCTTCATTCCTTCATTTTTTCATTTTTTCATTTTTTCATTTTTTCATTTTTTCATTTTTTCATTTTTTCATTTTTTCATTTTTTCATTTTTTCATTTTTATGAATGTTATAAATATTTTCGCTGATTAATTGGTAAAGTTTTGACCACTCGGGATAGTGAGATAACATTTTCAGGTGCCTATCCATAATCACTTTCTCGTTTCGGACAGCAGGGCCGGTTTGTACCAACCCGGGAGAGCCGGCCGTGGCCTTGGAAGCTGTTTCAAGGATTAATGGTTTTAACAGATCGAGGTCAAATTGCTGATCCTTCAATAATTGCTCTGCAATGCAATAAAAATGGTTGACAAAATTGCAGGCAAAAACAGCGGCCAAATGAATGCGTAATCTTTCCTCTGATTTTACCGGAGTCACCTTGTTTGAAAGAGCGGACGCCAGACTTTTCAGAATTGATCTGTTCTCTTTTTTATTTGCTTCAATCAGGATGGGAATCTCTTCAAAATTCACCGCTTTTGCTTTGGAAAAGGTCTGCAAAGGATAAATGACACCATAATTTTTACAGGAAGCATTAAAGACAGATATGGGAACGGCGCCAGAGGTATGTACTACTAAATGATCTCCAAAATCTACAGATTCAATGACTGATTGAATTGCAAAATCTTTCACGGCAATAATATAGAGATCAGCATCGGTGACAATACCGGATAATTTATCAGTAACGGGACAGTTAAGCCTGGACCCAAGTTCGGAGGCATGTTCCCTGGTTTTTGAGAAAACCTGCACGATCCGATGATTTTTTTCAGATAATGCGAGGCCCAGATGGGTGGCCAGATTACCAGCTCCGATTAATGAAATTCTCATTTCCTTTTAAATTTTAGGCAAAAGTAGTGAATTAATGGTTAATGGTTAATGAGGAGTGAGGAGATGTGGTTAGAACAAAATTTCAAGGATGAGATACAAATAGTGTCTTATATGTCTTTAGGTTAACAAAAATAAACTTAAATTTGTCTCTAAAACTAAACGCAATTTTAATTTTCAATTAATATTCTTCATTATGACAAAGTACGTTTATACATTCGGCAATGGTCAGGCTGAAGGTGGCGCAGAGATGAAAAATCTTCTTGGAGGTAAAGGTGCAAATCTTGCAGAAATGAATCTGATTGGAGTACCCGTTCCTCCGGGTTTTACCATCACCACCGAGGTTTGTACTATTTTCAATGAGAAAGGGCAAAAAGCAGCGTTTGATTTAATTCTTGATGATGTTAAGAAAGCTGTGGCGCATGTTGAAAAACTTACAGGGACTGAGTTCGGATCGAAAGAAAATCCATGTTTATTGTCAGTCAGATCGGGAGCGAGAGCATCCATGCCGGGAATGATGGATACCATCCTTAACCTTGGAATCAATGACGATGCAGTGGAAGGGATTTCAAAGAAATCAGGCAATCCAAGGTTTGCATGGGATTCATACAGGCGTTTTGTTCAAATGTACGGGGATGTCGTGCTTGGTTTGAAGCCTCACAGCAAAGAAGATATTGATCCGTTTGAAGAAATTATTGAAGGACTGAAAGAGGAAAAAGGAATAAAACAAGATACAGATTTTACGGTAACAGACCTTCAGACCCTGGTGGCCAAATTTAAAGAGGCTGTTCTTCAGAAGACCGGTAAGAACTTTCCTGTTGATCCATGGGAACAACTCTGGGGAGCCATTGCTGCCGTGTTTGACAGCTGGATGAATGAAAGAGCTATCTATTACCGGAAATTAAATAATATCCCTGTTGAATGGGGTACGGCCGTAAACGTACAGGCGATGGTATTTGGCAACATGGGCAACAACTCTGCAACAGGAGTTGCATTTACCAGGGATGCCTCAACGGGTGAAAATATATTTAACGGAGAATACCTGATCAATGCCCAGGGAGAAGACGTAGTGGCCGGGATCCGCACGCCACAGGAGATTACGCTTGAAGGGTCCCGCCGTTGGGCCAAACTGCAGGGAGTATCCGAAGAAACAAGATCCGCAAAATATCCTTCGCTGGAAGAGACCATGCCGGAAGCGTATGCACAGCTGATGGTCATCCAGCAAAAACTCGAGAATCACAACCGGGATATGCAGGATATCGAATTCACGATACAAAATGGCAAGCTTTGGCTGCTTCAGACCAGGAATGGCAAAAGGACGGGCGCTGCCATGGTGAAGATGGCCGTTGATATGCTTAGTGAAGATTTTATTGATGAAAAGACCGCTCTTCTCAGGATAGAACCAAATAAACTGGATGAATTGCTGCATCCTGTATTTGACACCGAAGCTTTACGTTCAACGAATGTAATTGCAAAAGGGCTGCCTGCCTCACCGGGAGCTGCAACGGGTCAGATCGTGTTCTTTGCCGATGAAGCTAATAAATTTGAACGTTCAATACTTGTCCGGATTGAGACCTCACCGGAAGATCTGGAAGGTATGGTCATTGCTCAGGGCATTCTGACCGCACGCGGCGGAATGACCTCCCACGCAGCTGTTGTTGCAAGAGGTATGGGCAAATGCTGTGTATCCGGCGCCGGGACTCTTCGTATAGACTATAAAACCAGGACCATGGAAACCGGGGGGAAAGTATTTTCAGAAGGCGACTGGATTTCGCTGAATGGTTCCACGGGAGAAGTTTACGAAGGAAAAGTAAAGACACAGGAAGCAACTCTTAGTAAAGACTTTGCCAGGATCATGGAGTTGTCTGACAAATATTCCAGAATGTACGTAAGGACCAATGCCGACACCCCAAAAGATGCACAGATCGCACGCAACTTCGGAGCTAAAGGGATCGGCCTCTGCCGTACCGAACATATGTTCTTTGAAGGGGAGCGTATTAAAGCGATGCGCGAAATGATTTTATCATCTGACGCAGAAGGCCGCCGGAAAGCGCTTAAAAAATTACTTCCTTATCAACGCCAGGATTTCGAAGGAATCCTGGAGGCTATGGCCGGCTATGGCGTTACCATCCGATTGTTAGATCCGCCATTGCATGAATTTGTTCCTCATCAGCAAGCGACTCAAAAGGAACTGGCTGAAGAAATGGGCATTTCGCTGGATCAGATTAAAATAAAAGTAGCGGAACTTGAAGAGTTCAATCCGATGTTAGGACACCGCGGATGCAGGCTTGGGATTTCCTATCCTGAAATTACCGAAATGCAATCAAGGGCTATCATCGAGGCAGCACTTAATCTGAAAGCAAAAGGTGTTGATGCCCGTCCTGAAATCATGGTCCCGCTGGTAGGAACTATTGCTGAGCTGAAGAACCAAAAGGATATCATCAATGCTACCGCAGAAAAGGTATTTGCTGAACGCGGAGAGAAAATTGATTACCTTGTGGGAACCATGATCGAAGTTCCAAGAGCCGCCTTAACGGCTGAAGGAATCGCCAAAGAAGCTGACTTCTTCTCTTTTGGAACGAACGACCTTACCCAGATGACCATGGGATTTTCGAGGGATGATGCAGGCAAATTTTTACCTGTTTACCTTGAAAAAGGCATCCTGAAACAAGATCCATTCCAGGTGCTTGATCAGCATGGCGTAGGTCTCCTTATCGAACTTGCGGTTACCAAAGGCCGGTCAACCAAACCAAACCTTAAGGTTGGTATCTGCGGTGAGCATGGAGGAGAACCAAGTTCAGTTGAGTTCTGTCACAGGACCGGATTGGATTACGTCAGCTGCTCTCCTTTCAGGGTGCCGATCGCCCGTTTAGCTGCAGCGCAGGCGAACATCAGGAAATAAACTTTAATTTTGAAATATCAGGTAAAAAGGTGCTTGAAGCACCTTTTTACATTTTATCCTTTCCTATGTTCCAATTTGAAATTTATTACGGAATTGGTATATTTGACAGGACAAACCTCAATTTATAAAGAGAAATTCTGAAAATGCTGTCTATATGATTTCCTATTTTACAATCATTTTATCGTGTCATTTTTTTAAACCTTTTGAATTATAATTCAACCAGAGATGAAAAAATCATTTTTTGCAACGATGATATTCCTTCTTTCGATATCGACCATGGAAGGAAACAATTTAAAAACTGCTTCGAACCGTTCATCGAACATCAGCAGAAAGTCTCTGACCGGAACAATTCATCTTCTCAATAAAGACAACCTCGACGGCTGGTATAAATTTATTAAAAACAGAGGACGGAATAACGATCCGGAGAATGTTTTCAGTGTAAAAAATGGTCTTCTTCATATTACCGGGAAGGAATGGGGATGCATCACTTCGGATGAAGAATATGATAATTATAAAATTGTTGTTGAATACAAATGGGGCAAAAATACCTGTTCCCCGCGTCAGGACAAAGCGAGAGACAGTGGGTTACTCCTTCACTCAACCGGTCCGGACGGAGGATATAACGGGACATGGATGCATTCAATTGAATGCAATATAATTGAAGGAGGCACAGGTGATTTTATAGTTGTAGGAGATGGTACAAGTAAGTTCAGCCTGACAAGCACAGTAGCACCTGAAAAACAGGCAGGTTCATACATCTACCAACCGGATGGTATCCGGGCTACAATAAACGGCGGGCGTATCAATTGGCTGAAACGTGATCCGGACTGGAAGGATGTAAAAAATTTCCGTGGCAAAAATGACCTTGAGAATCCCATTGGAAAATGGAACAGGATTGAATGCATTGTAAACAAAGGAGAAATATCTGTTTACGTAAACGGGGAAATGATAAATCATGCAATGGATGTGAATCCGGCTAAGGGTCGTATTCAGATTCAATCTGAAGGCGCTGAAATATTCTTCAGAAAAATTGATCTGACTCCCATCCCTTAATCTCAAATTTATGTCTAAACATTCTCCGTTCGATGAGATTGCATTGTTTAAAAACAGCTCTGACCGGGAAAATTAAAGGAGTAGAAATTCCCATTTAATCGTTATAAATGATTACTTTGTAATAACCTGTAAATTACTGATACTGAAAATACTGTTTAAAAATAGAAATAGAAGACTTTTATGGGGACTCATTATTCCCATTGTAATTGCTATTGTTATTTATTCAAAATGGGATACCTGGTTTTATAACCCACCTGAACCACCCTATTCTTCCTCCGGGAATCCTGAAAGAATTCTCCTTACCTGGTCCGATGATCCATGCACAACAAGGGAAGTAACATGGCAATGTGATACAAGCAGCAAAACAGGGAAACTTCAGCTTTTGAATTTATCTGCAAACGATACAGTCTTCTTTCCTTCGAACCGATCAGTTATCAAAACCTCGGGAGGGGCAGCAGCCTATTACCGATCTGAAATGAAAAAACTTCTGCCGGGAAAGTTTTATGCCTACCGAGTTGGGAATGACGGAAAGTGGTCGGATTGGTATAAATTCAGGGCCCAATGTCCCGGAGACAGCGCCTTTTCATTTATCTATATTGGTGATATTCAAGACTCAATCAATGGCATTTCGGGAGATTTGTATCAGAAAGCTTATGAAAAGCAACCCGATGCAGCTTTTATGATTTTCATCGGAGATATGATTGAGCGCCCTCATGATGAATACTGGAAAGAATGGTTCCGCTCCGGAGGACCATTATTTAAAACATTGCCCATCCTTGCCACACCCGGAAATCATGAATATTATAAGAATTTGATCCAGAAGATAGATCCGCGCTGGCTGGCTCATTTTGCATTTCCCCCAAACGGACCCCAAATGTTTAAGGGAAGAGTTTGCTACTGGGATTATGGAGACACCCGTTTTATCAGCATGGACACCAATGGAATTAATCTTTATACCGGTATCATCCAGCGGAACTGGTTAAAAAATGTTCTTCAGCAAACTACCAAGAGATGGAAAGTAGTGATGATGCATCATCCAGCCTACACGATCAGCAGAACCCATGATAACTTTTTAGTGCGTTGGCTATTCAGCCCATTGTTCGATAAGTATCGGGTGGATCTTGTTCTGCAGGGACATGAGCACGGATACGGAAGGGCCGCCTATATTCCGGATTCAGCATTTCCTTCAAAACAGGGACCTGTATACCTTATTTCGCATGACAGCCCCAAACTTTATGATTTGAACTTTTCCAAAGACATGGATCAGCTGGCTTCCAATACAAGAATGTACCAGTTAATAAATATTTCGCACGACACATTGAGTTTCAGAGCCTATACTGCTGACGGAGCCCTCTACGACGACTTTTCACTGTTAAAAAACGCTAAAGGAGAAAATAAAATAGCAGATCGTATTCCTTCAGGTGTCGAGGAAAGACTTTTGCCTACTAAAGATTTTATCAACAGGCATTCCCGTGACCTTGGAAAATATAATCATGAGATGATCGAATGGGAGAAGTTGAAAAACAGATTATCACCCTAACCTGCATTCAAAAAAACTCTTTTTGCTATGGAAAGAATATCTCTGCGGATTATTTAATTTTGCTCCAAATTAAATCACTTTTATGAAACTCTGGGATAAAGGAATCAGAATCGATGAAATGATCGAAACCTTCACCATCGGCCGTGATACGGAAATGGATTTTTTCCTGGCCGAATTTGATGTAATTGGTTCATTGGCACACATCACCATGCTCGAATCCGTTGGACTCCTGAAGAAGGAAGAGTTGAATATCCTTACCAGAGAACTGAGAAATATCTACGCTGAAATAAAAAAAGGAAATTTTGTTATTGAAGAAGGGAGCGAAGACATTCATTCCCAGATTGAACTTTTACTTACCCGCCGATTAGGGGATGTTGGAAAAAAGATCCATAGCGGCAGGTCACGGAATGATCAGGTTCTATTGGATCTGAAACTGTTTACCCGTAATGAGATAAAAAAAATTACCGAAAACTGCATTCATCTTTTTGAAACCCTTCTTTCCCAAAGTAACCGTTATAAAGAGATTTTAATGCCCGGTTATACCCATCTTCAGGTAGCTATGCCGTCTTCTTTCGGGCTGTGGTTTTCTGCTTATGCAGAAAGCCTGATCGATGATCTGCGGCTGGTCCAATCGGCTTACAAGATCACTGATCAAAATCCTTTGGGATCAGCTGCCGGTTATGGGTCTTCTTTCCCCTTAAACAGACAGCTTACAACCGACTTGCTTGGTTTTGATTCCATGAACTATAATGTTGTCTACGCGCAGATGGGTAGAGGTAAAGTTGAAAAGACAGTTGCTTTTGCAATGGCTTCAATAGCGGGGACTCTATCAAAACTTGCTTATGATGTTTGTCTGTTTATGAGTCAAAACTTCAATTTTGTTTCCCTGCCAGAGGAGCTGACCACCGGATCAAGCATTATGCCTCATAAAAAAAACCCGGATGTTTTTGAGCTTCTGCGTTCGCATTGTAACCGGATCCAGTCAGTTCCAGGTCAGATTCTCCTGATGACCAATAATCTTCCCAGTGGTTATTTCAGAGATTTGCAGTTGATTAAAGAAATATTCATCCCCATGTTTGATGAACTGAATAACTGTATTTCCATTGCAGTTTTTGCAATTGAAAATATTAAAATAAATGAGCAAATCATGGAAGATGAACGCTATAAATATGCCTATAGTGTGGAAGCAGTAAATAAGCTTGTATTGAATGGAGTTCCTTTCAGAGATGCCTACCGTGAAATCGGAGAACAAATTAAGAATGGAAGTTTCAATCCTGATAAGAAAATTTCCCATACCCATGAGGGAAGCATCGGTAATCTGTGCCTGGATAAGATTCATTCGAAGATGGATCAGGTTCATAAAGAATTCAATTTTGAAAAATCAGAAAAGGCCATTCTTCGACTAACAGCAGAAAATTGACAATTTTATATCATTTTGTCATAATTTTATATCATTTTTAGTCATTAAAAAAAATATATTTCCGGGTTAGCTTTTTTTAACCATTACTTAATATTAGTGGTTAATATCCTGTATTTTAATATTTTTTATTCCTGTTTCAATCTGATTTTCGGGGATATTACTCTTCTCATCCGATAGATTATTATTTTTAATGCTGAAAAATTGTAAGTTTGCTTTCAAATAATAAGATATTCTACGTTTCTGCTTACATATTTTAACATTAACAGCAGTCAGAATAAAAAAACAATAGTCAATCATTTTGGAATTCTCTGAAAAGAGATTATTTATAATACTAAATGGAACAGAATAGATTTCCGTCACCTAAGGGGATGTATGATCCCGTAAACGAACATGATGCCTGCGGTATTGGATTTGTAGCTCATATCAAAGGCCAGAAATCCCACGAAATAATTGAACGTGGACTTACTATCTTATTAAACATGGATCATCGTGGAGCCACAAGTTCTGATAATAAAACAGGTGATGGTGCAGGTATATTAATGCAGTTACCTCATGATTTTTTTGTTTCTCAGCGAATCGCTGTTCCCGAACCGGGGAAATATGCCACTGGAATTATTTTTCTTCCGGTGAATGACCTGGAAGCAAATCTTTGTATAGAGATTTTGAACCGTTATGTTGAAGCTGAAGGTCTCAAATTGATCTGCTGGCGTGAGGTTCCCATAGACAGTTCGGTTCTTGGTGAGATTGCAAAAAAGACTGAACCATCCATTCGTCAGATTTTTGTAAAAGGAAATTATGAGCAGGATACCCTCGAACGCAAACTATACCTGATTCGCAAACAGACCGAAAGAGATATCCGGAATTCGCATCTGAAGCAAAAAGACAGTTTTTACATTTCAAGTCTATCCACAAAAATAATCATCTACAAAGGGATGTTCACTCCCAGCCAGCTGGGTGAGTATTATAAAGATCTGTCAAATCCTGAGATGAAAAGCGCAATTGCCCTTGTTCACTCAAGATTCAGCACCAATACTTTCCCAACCTGGGATCTTGCCCAGCCATTCCGTATCATCGCTCATAACGGAGAGATCAATACAATCAAAGGAAACAGGCAATGGATGCATGCCAGGGAGGCCCTGCTCGAATCAGATCTTTTCGGCAAGGATCTTGAAAAATTATTCCCGATTATAGAACCGGGGAAATCCGATTCTGCCTCTTTTGACAATACTTTGGAGTTCATGCACATGATGGGACAAACCATCCCTCATTCATTGTGCATGATGATCCCTGAATCATTCAATGAGAAAAATCCGATTCCTGAAAGTCTGAAGGCTTTCTATGAATACCACTCCACTCTTATGGAGCCCTGGGACGGACCCGCATCCATGATCTTTTCGGACGGACGCTACATCGGTGGAACTCTTGACCGTAACGGGTTGAGGCCATCAAGATATATTATCACAAAGAATGATCTGATTGTAATGGGCTCCGAAGTAGGGGTTCAGGTATTTCCACCCTCTGAGATCAAGGAAAAGGGAAGATTGCGCCCTGGAAAACTTCTCCTGGTTGATACCCAGCTTGGAATTATCATTCCGGACAAGGAGGTAAAAGCTGAATTAAGCAGGAGGAATCCCTATGTAAACTGGCTTAGGGATAACAGGATGATTCTTGAAGATATAGCGGTGAAACAACGCGTCTCCTCAAACATGGGGGACCAGTTTGGCACCTATTCAAAGGTCTTCGGTTACAGTCAGGAAGAGATGAGGCTTATTATAAAAGAAATGGCTGAAACGGCCGCAGAGCCAACCAGTTCTATGGGTAACGACACTCCGCTTGCCGTCTTTTCAGATAAACCAAAGAGATTCTTTAGTTATTTCAGACAGCTGTTTGCCCAGGTTACCAATCCTCCCATCGATCCGATCAGGGAAGGGCTTGTCATGTCATTAAACAATTATATCGGCTCACTTAGCGGAAATATTCTTGAACAATCTCCCGATCATGCGAAGCTGATAAAATTTGACAGTCCCATCATCACCAACACCGACCTGGGAAAGATCAAGGATCTGAAGCACGAGACCTTTACCCATACGATCATCCCGATGTTGTTCCCGGTAAAAGACGGGGTTAAAGGTTTTAAGAAAGCTTTTCAGAATATGCTTGAAAGCGCTGAAAAAGCTGTAAATGAAAAGAAGAACTTTATCATCCTTTCTGACAGAAACATCTCCGAAGAAATGGTTCCGATTCCATCCCTTCTTTCAGTAGCGGCTGTCCATCACCATTTGATAAACCTAAAGAAAAGGATGCAGATCGGTATCATTGTGGAGAGCGCAGAACCACGCGAAATCATGCATTATGCCCTTTTACTGGGTTATGGAGCAAGTGTAGTGAATCCTTACCTTGCCTTTGCTGCCATTGACTATCTTGTAAAAGAAGGCGAGATAAAAATTCCGTATAAGGATGCCCGAACCAATTATATCAAAGCCATCGACAAGGGGCTTTTGAAAATATTTTCCAAAATGGGTATTTCTACCCTGAAATCCTATCATGGCTCTCAGCTTTTCGAAGCAGTCGGAGTCAGCAATGAGCTGATAGATACCTATTTCAAGGGAACGGCCTCAAGAATAGGAGGAGTGGGATTTGAAGAGATTTCCCAGGAAGCATTGATATTTCATAAGGAAGCATTCATTAAACCATTAAGTAAGATAGCATTCTCAACTTTCGGGGAATATCATTACAGGGGCAATGGTGAGTTTCATGCCTGGAATCCACAGAGTATTGCCCTACTGCAATGGTCAACGAAGACGAATGATTACAATGTGTACAAAAAATTCAGCACTCTTGTAAATGAGCAAAATACAAAGCCTGCCTTCATCCGGGGAGCATTGAGATGGAAAAAGAATCCCATACCAATTGAAGAAGTTGAACCTGCTGAAAGTATTCTGAAAAGGTTTGTTACGGGGGCCATGTCGTATGGATCAATTTCAAAGGAAGCACACGAAGCTCTTGCGATGGCGATGAACGCTATAGGGGGGAGAAGTAATACCGGTGAAGGCGGAGAAGATTCCGAGAGATTTGGAACTGACCGCAATTCCAAGATCAAACAGGTAGCATCAGGCCGCTTCGGTGTAACAAACAACTATCTTGTCAATGCAGCCGAACTTCAGATTAAAATTGCACAAGGTGCAAAACCAGGTGAAGGTGGACAATTACCCGGATTCAAAGTAAACAAGATTATTGCAAAACTTAGACATTCTACACCCGGGATCACCTTGATCTCCCCTCCGCCTCATCATGATATTTATTCTATTGAAGACCTGGCACAGTTGATCTTTGATTTGAAGAATGTGAATCCAAATGCAAAGGTTTCTGTCAAACTTGTAGCAGAATCAGGCGTTGGAACAATCGCCGCCGGTGTAGCAAAGGGATTTGCTGATATCATAACCATTAGCGGCTGTGAAGGAGGTACAGGAGCTTCACCGGCCAGCTCAATCAAATATGCAGGCCTGCCTGCTGAATTCGGCATCGCAGAAACTCAGCAGACGCTCGTGATGAATAATCTTCGGGGGAGGGTAAAACTGCAGGTTGACGGACAATTAAAAACAGGCCGGGATATCGTGATTATGGGTATGCTTGGAGCTGAAGAATTCGGTATTGCTACCGGAGCCCTTATCTCACTCGGATGTGTGATGATGCGCAAATGCCACCTGAATACCTGTCCCACCGGTATCGCAACCCAGAATAAAAGTCTTAGGAAGCGTTTTCTCGGACGATCTCAATACGTCATTAATTACCTGAATTTTATCTCCCGCGAAATCAGAGAACATATGGCAGAAATCGGAGTCAGGAACTTTGATGACCTGATTGGCCGGGTAGACCTGCTTGAACAAAATCCGGAAATAAAGAACTGGAAAATGAAGAACGTCGATCTTTCCAAGCTTCTTTATCTCCCTGAAGAATCCAAGATTTATCCAATCCATAATACTCATCCCAATACCAAAAGACTTGACGACATCATCGATCAGGTACTTCTGAAGGAAACGAATAAAGCCATTAAAAGCGGTGAAAAGGTTTGGGTGGCCCACGAGATTAATAATGTCATGCGTTCAGTCGGGGCCATGTTGTCGGGCAAAATATCCATGAGATATGGAGAAGAGGGTCTCCCAAAAGATACCATAAATTGTACTTTCAAGGGATCGGCAGGCCAGAGTTTTGGTGCCTTTCTCGTAAAGGGAGTTACTTTTAGGCTGGAAGGAGATTCAAATGACTACTTGGGCAAAGGACTCTCCGGCGGAAAAATAGTTGTCGTTCCCCCGGTAGGATCTTCTTTTGAACCCAATAAGAATATTATAATCGGTAATACCACTTTATACGGTGCCACCAGCGGTGAAGTTTATATCCAGGGAGTCGCCGGAGAACGCTTCTGTGTAAGAAACTCAGGGGCAAAAGCTGTAGTGGAGGGAACAGGAGATCATTGCTGTGAATATATGACCGGAGGCCGGACAGTGGTACTTGGCAAAACCGGCCGAAATTTTGCAGCCGGTATGAGCGGAGGGATTGCTTACGTATTGGATGAAGATGGTGATTTTGAATATTACTGTAACAAGGGGCTTGTTGAGCTGAACCCTGTTGAAGATAAGGCAGACATTATTGAGTTACAGGACATGATCAGGAAGCACTTACTTTATACTCAAAGTCCTCTTGCAGAACAGGTATTGACAAACTGGGAAGAATTCCTTCCGAGATTTGTAAAAATCATTCCATTGGAATACAAGAAGGTATTGAATGAATTGAAACTTAAGGAACTCAAACGTAAACTGGAGCTTTCAGAAGATGACCCGGCCAGACGGGAATAGAAAAAGGCTGTAGGCTGTAGGTCCTAAAGCCAGCATTGAAACATTGAAACATTGAAACATTAGGAACAATGGGAAATCCAAAAGGTTTTATCGAAATAGAACGAAAAGAGGGAGGTTACCGCCCTGTAAATGAAAGAATATATGATTACGGGGAAGTTGAACAGACTTTAAACGAAACCGACCGCATCAATCAGGCATCAAGATGCATGGATTGCGGAGTTCCGTTCTGCCACTGGGCCTGCCCCTTAGAGAGCAAGGTTCCCGAATGGCAGGATGCAGTGTATCGTGGGAAATGGGGACAGGCCTATGACATCCTCTCCAGCACCAATAGCTTCCCGGAATTTACCGGGAGGGTTTGTCCGGCGCCATGCGAAAAATCATGTGTGCTGGCTATCCACAATGAATCGGTGACCATTCGTGAAAATGAATGTTCTGTGGTGGAGCATGCTTTTGACCTGGGTTTTGTAAATCCAAGGATTCCACCCATTAGAACCGGTAAAAAAATTGCCGTGATCGGTTCAGGGCCCTCCGGATTATCAGCTGCCGATTTGTTAAATCAGGCAGGTCATACTGTTACCGTTTTTGAGCAGGATGATAAGATAGGAGGATTGCTCCGTTACGGCATTCCCGATTTCAAACTTAATAAAACAATCATTGATCGCCGGATTGAAATATTCGAAAAGGAAGGCATTCTTTTCAGGGTAAATACAAGCGTCGGAAGAGACATAACGCATGAAGAGCTGCTAAAGGAGTTTGATGCCGTATGCCTTGCCTGCGGGGCGATGATTCCGCGGGACTTACCTGCTGAAGGAAGAGATCTTCAGGGAATTCATTTTGCAATGGACTTCCTCAAACAACAAAACAAAATAGTTCAGGGGGAAAACATTCCCAAAGAGGATCGGATCATTGCCACCAAAAAAAGAGTTCTTGTTATAGGAGGAGGCGATACAGGCTCTGACTGTGTAGGAACATCGATTCGTCAGAAAGCCTCTTTGGTAACGCAGATTGAGATTCTGACTGAACCCTCCAATCTCCGGACTGACGATAACCCATGGCCATTCTGGCCTAATACCAAGCGCACCTCCAGCTCTCACATGGAAGGCTGTGACCGTAGATGGGATCTTTCCACCAAGCGTTTTATTGGCAAAGAGGGGAAAGTCAGTGGTGTTGAAGTAGTCAAGGTTGAGTGGTTTGGAGAAAACGGCCGGATGAGCATGCGTGAAGTACCGGGAACCAACGAAGTTATACCGGCTGAACTGGTCTTGCTCTCCATGGGATTTACATCGCCGGTTCATGAGGGACTCCTCGACAATCTGGGAATTGAATACGATCAACGTGGAAATATAAAAACATCCAATAACAGCACCAACCTTGGAAAGATTTTTGCAGCCGGAGACGTTACCAGTGGAGCCAGCCTTGTGGTTCGTGCCATCCGTTCAGGAAGGGACGCTGCAACTCAGATCAATGAATATCTTCAGCCAAAAGAATAGAGGCCAATTAATAGATGAAAGGATCAAACATCTGAAATCCCAATTATCTTAATCCCTTTAAAGAAATGAAAAGAGTTTTATGGAATAGTTTCCATAAAACTCTTTTCATTTAAGGAGGAAACAGAAAAATATTATTGGTTCCGTCTTGCTTTATTCTTTTCCTTACCTTCCTGGAAAAACATATCTTTCCTGATAAATGAAAATCCCTGCCTGTCCTTTATCTGGAACCATTAACCAACCCAAACTCCAAACAGGAGAGGGTATGGTCATATCCATGTTATATTAATATACAAAAAACGGATATGACAATTTCAATCAAAAGAGGGAAAAAATACAATTCGGGATTTGAGGTATCTTGATTTAGCTTGTGTCCGATCTTGTAAGGGGAACTGTTTATGGTTTTTCGGTGTACTTAAATAATGATAAGTAATATCAAGAATATAATGTCGTATTTTTAGGCTGAAGAAGTTTAGACTTTAGGCTGAAGGATCATAAGAAGGATCATAATATTCCCCTTTAGCCTAAACACCTATAGCCTATAAGCCTCATACGACATTATTTTATTCCAATTACTTATTGCCGGGAATGATAATCGTTGGGATCATAAGCGGAAACCAGCTTTGAATGATTTGATGATCGATTCGACCTGGGAAACGAAAACATCGGGATTGACAGGCTTTTCTATATATCCATCAGCACCTGATTCAATGGCTCTCTTTTTGTGACCGGGCATTGCATAGGAGGTGAACAGAATAATGGGAATCTTCTTCATCTCCTGCTCCTTTTTCAGTTGTGTACAAACTTCGAAACCATTCATTTGAGGCATCTGAATATCGAGAAGAATTGCATCCGGTTTAAGCTCATTGGCTTTATCAAATCCTTCCAGACCATTGTTCGCCTCAAAGATTTCATAATTATGAGATCTCAACAAGAAAGAGAGCATATAAAGCCCCGATGCATCATCATCCACAATCAAAATCTTTTTTCTCATTTTAGGCATATACATTTTATAACGGTTCACTTCCATAAAATGTTCCGGTAAAAACCGAAGTTTTTGTAAAAAATATTCTTCTTTTATAACAACTCTTTAAGTATAATTTATGAAAATAAATTTACATTTTTTTGATCATTAACTTACAAAATTCCCGGATATTATTTTAGGTTACTGCTATCCTTTATTTGCTAATCTTATTCATCTTAATCTGAGTGATTTGAGAGCGTTATTGAAGAAACAGGCACCGGATAAAAAAACAAGACAGGGAGGTATGATACCCCCCTGTCCTAATTCGTAATTTTTATTGTTTAATCCTATTTATGTCTCTTTTTTAGTTCTCTTGCGATATCTTCAATGCGATATCCTTTATGGGTAAGCAGGACGATCAGGTGGTACATCAGGTCGGAGGCTTCATAAAGCAACCGTTCATCATTGTTGGTCAATGCTTCAATCACCGTTTCGACTGCTTCCTCTCCCACTTTCTGAGCAATCTTTGCAGAACCTGATTCAAAAAGAGAAGTGGTGTAGGATCCTTTCGGCATCTCTTTTTTACGTTTATCAATGAAATCCTGTAATTCTTTGATAAAAAGAAAATCATCCTTTTGATTGGTTTCTCCCCAGCAGGTGTCATCACCTGTATGGCAGACCGGCCCTACCGGATTAACCTTTATCAGTAAAGTATCCTGATCGCAGTCGGCCTGGATTGAAACGACATTCAAAAAATTACCGGATTCTTCCCCTTTGGTCCAAAGACGGTTCTTTGTCCGGCTGAAGAAAGTTACTTTCCCTGTTTCAAGGGTCTTTTCGTAAGCTTCACGATTCATAAAACCCAGCATCAATACTTTGGCTGTTGAATTATCCTGGATGACTGCAGGCAGGATATTGCCTGATAGTTTTTCAAAATTAAGCTCCATATTAATCCATTTAATTGTCATTCAATAATCATTAGTCATTCGTTGTCATTCAATTGTCATTCAATAGTCATTTAGTATAATACAAATGACTGCGTAGCTAATGACATGAATTAATGACATTTTTATCTCACACAAATTCCTTTGCCGCGAAGATAGTTTTTAAGATCGGGAATGGCAATTTCATGGAAGTGGAAAATACTGGCCGCCAATCCTGCATCGGCTTTGCCGGTGGTAAAAACATCCACAAAATGATCCATATTCCCTGCTCCTCCCGAGGCTATTAACGGAATGGTAAGTGAGTCTGAAAGCTGAGCAAGTTCTTTATTGGCAAAGCCATTTTTGGTCCCGTCATGATTCATGGAAGTAAAAAGAATTTCACCCGCTCCACGGCCTTCGGCCTCTTTGGCCCAAGAGAAAAGCTCTTTTTCTGTAGGAATCCTGCCCCCGTTTACCGTGACTGTCCAGTGATTATTTGTTTCCCTTGCATCGATAGCCACCACGACAAACTGACTGCCGAAACTTTTAGCCATGTCATCGATAAGCTGTGGATTACGTACGGCAGAGGAGTTAATTGATATTTTATCTGCACCTGCAGCCAAAAGCGCCTCTGCATCCCTAAGTTCGCTGATCCCGCCCCCTACAGTGAAAGGTATATCAAGATTTTCAGCAATCCTCCTGACCAGCTCCACGAATGTCTTACGGCCTTCGTGAGTGGCAGTGATATCGAGGAAAACCAATTCATCGGCCCCCTGTTCAGAATATAGTTTTCCCAGTTCAACCGGGTCTCCCACATTCCTTATATTGATAAAATTGACCCCTTTGACCGTCTGTCCATCCCTGATATCGAGACAGGGGATTATTCTTTTTGCTAACATTGAAATAATTACGAATTACGAATTATACGAATACCATAATCAGCACATCTTCTCAATTTCCTTTAATGTTATCTTTCCTTCATAAATAGCTTTGCCGGTGATTACCGCAGGGATCCCGGCTTCATGAAGCTCCAGGATATCAGCCATTGAACTTACACCCCCGCTGGCAATAAGGAACAATCCGGGGATCACTTGCATGATTTTTTTATAAAGCTCAATTGAAGGGCCGGTAAGCATTCCATCCCGGCTGATATCGGTGCTGATTACTTTATCTATTCCTCTGTCATTCCATTCTTTAATAAAAGAGAAGACGTCAGTTTCTGTATTTTCCTGCCAACCTGTGATGGCGATCTTTTCATCCTTTGCATCCGCCCCCAAAATGATTTTTTCTTTACCGTATTTATCAATCCAGGACTGGAATGTTTCAGGAGACTTTATAGCAATACTACCGCCTGTAACCATAGAGGCTCCCGATTCAAATGCAATCCTCAAATCTTCACCGGATTTCAATCCTCCTCCAAAATCAATAATGAGTCCGGTGTGCCTGGAGATCTCTTCAAGAACTTTGTAATTGACTATATGATGCGCTTTGGCCCCATCCAGATCAACAAGATGCAATCGCTTTATTCCTGCAGCTTCGAACATGCGCGCTACTTCCAGTGGATTTTCGTTGTAAACGGTTTTGCGTTCATAATCTCCCTGACTAAGTCTCACGCACTTACCACCAATTATATCGATCGCAGGAATTATTTGTATCATAAAAAGACTTTAGGCTTTAGACTTTAGGCTGTAGGCCAAAAAGTCAATAAAGTATTAATAATTAAAAGAACACAAAGTTAATAAAAGGCTTTTAGAATTAACTTTCATTTGATTGTCCAAAGACGTTAAGCTACAAAGCCTATAGTCTAAAGCCTGATGAAATTCTCCAGAACCTTTGCTCCGGTTCTACCGCTTTTTTCAGGGTGGAACTGAGTTGCGTAGAAATTATCCTTCTGCAGAGCAGCGCTAAATGGCAGTATGTATTTACAAACAGCAGCCGTCTCATTTCCAATTGTCGCGTAATAAGAATGGACAAAATAGAAATATTGATCTTCAAGTCCTTCATCAAAAAGACTGCTCCGCAAACCGGTGATGCTGTTCCATCCCATATGAGGCACTTTAAAAAGAGTTTCAGAACCTGCCTCAGGATAAAATCTTTTTACCATTTCAGGAAATATGCCAAGACATTTAGTGTCACCTTCTTCTGAATGTGTACACATCAACTGAAGACCAAGACAAATACCCAACACCGGCTGCTTCAGATCACAAATCAACTGATCCAGATTCCGCTCACGCAGGTAAGCCATGGTAGTTGATGCCTCCCCAACGCCCGGGAAAATGACCTTGTCTGCTCTTCTGATTTCTTCAGGATCTGCCGTGATCTTCGCCTTTATCCCAAGGCGCTGAAGAGCAAAATCAACGGACATGATATTACCGGCATTGTATTTTATAATTGCAATCTCCATTCGGAAAATTAAAAATAGATGAAAGATGTAAAATTCTCAAAATCCATAACAAAAATAATAAAATGCCGAGGAAAGGACGGCATTTCATCGAACAGGGAACTTCCTAAGAGTAAAAACAGTTTTTCAATAATCCCGGGTTAGCAATTTTATCATTTTTCTTCGCCCTTCCTTCGCATTCGAACGAAAAAAGATCGAATAAAGAGTGAACAAATTCCGACAATGGTCTTACCGAACAGAAATAAGAGGGTTTTGGCAGAGCAATCCCAATCTTAGTTAAATACCACAGTCCTGTTGTTGTAAACAAGTATTTTGCGCTGAAGATGTTTATAAACAGCTTCGCTTAAAACTATTTTTTCAAGATCCCTTCCCTTACGGATCAGGCTCTCCACTGTATCAATATGAGAAATCCTGACTACATCCTGGGCAATAATAGGACCCGCGTCCAGGTTTTCTGTAATATAGTGACTGGTAGCGCCAATAATTTTCACACCCCTCTGATGGGCTGCATGGTAAGGCCGCGCTCCAGCAAAAGCAGGAAGAAAAGAATGATGAATGTTGATAATCCGGTTTGTAAAATGTTTTACAAAATCTTCGGATAATACCTGCATATATCTTGCCAACACTACAAAATCAATCTTGTATTTTTCCAATATCTCCAATTCCTTCAACTCCTGTTCAGCTTTATTTTCCTGACTGATCTTTATAAACTGAAAATCTATTCCAAAACGCTGGGCGACAGGCCTGAGGGCTTCATGATTGCTGATAATAACCGGAATCTCTGTTTCCCATTCGCCGGCAGTGTATCTGGATAAAATATCAAAAAGGCAATGAGACATTGTTGAAACAAAAATGGCCATGCGAGGTTTCTGATCTGAGAAATGGAGAGAAAAACTCATAGCATATTTCCTGGCAATCAGAGTCTCAAAATATTCCGATATTTTCTCCCTCGGAATTGTAAATTTTTCAAGCTCCCATTCAACCCTCATGTAAAATAATCCCTCATCATGATCCACATACTGCTCGAGGTAAATAATGTTACCCCTGTTCTCATTAAGAAATTCAGTCATAGCAGCTAAAATTCCCTGTTTGTCCGGACAATGAATCAACAGGATAGCTGTTCTCTTAGTCTCCATTTCGCGATGGATAGATTTCATGATATAGGTAATCAATTAATAATTAATAATGTAGATTTAAGACCGGGAAATTAAAGAGTACCTTTGGTACTCGGGAGCATTTGCCCTAACGGATCTTTCTTTATCGCCATTTTTAATGCCCGTGCAAATGCCTTGAATATTCCTTCTATCTTATGATGTTCGTTTGTTCCTTCAGCTTTTATATTCAAATTACAAAGTGCAGAATCTGACAGAGATTTAAAAAAATGGTAAAACATTTCGGTAGGCATGTCTCCCACGTATTCACGCTTGAACTCCGCATCCCAGACCAGCCAGGGTCTTCCTCCGAAATCAAGGGCCACCTGGGCCAGGCAATCGTCCATGGGAAGACAAAAGCCGTATCTTTCAATTCCTTTTTTATCTCCAAGGGCCTTACGGATAGCCTCTCCAAGAGCAATGCCCGTATCTTCAATAGTATGATGCTCATCCACTCCAAGATCGCCATTAACCCGAATAGTCAGATTGCAACCAGAATGCCGGCTGATCTGATCAAGCATGTGATCAAAGAAACCCAGACCGGTAGAGATTTGACTTTTACTCTCCCCATCTAATTTCAATTCGATAAAGATATCCGTTTCTGAAGTCTTTCGTTCAACGGTGGCAACTCTGTTTATATTTGAGAGAAAACTGAATATCTCATCCCAATTATCTGAAATGAAAGCGCAGTAATTCTCCAGTTCCTTCTCTTTCAGTTCCGACTTTCCATCCTCTGAAGCAAAGAAAATAGCTTTGGCTCCAAGATTCTTGGCAAGCTGAACATCGGTAATCCGGTCTCCGATTACAAAAGACCTTCCCAGATCATAGCTGTCACTAAAATATTCAGTCAACATGCCTGTTCCGGGTTTTCTGGTAGGAGCATTCTCTTCCGGCAGTGTTGGATCAATATGTATGTTTTTAAATGTCACTCCTTCGTTCTCAAAGGCTTTGAGCATCATTCGATGAGCCGGCCAGAAGGTTTCTTCAGGATAACTTTGCGTTCCCAGACCATCCTGATTACTGACGATAACCAAATCATAATCGAGGTATTTCTGAATGTTGTAAAGATTCCGGAATACCATGGGAATAAACTCAAGCTTTTCGAGTGAATCGAGCTGTTTATCAACAGCAGGTTCCACCACCAGAGTTCCGTCACGATCAATAAATAGAACTTTTCTCATGTCAGTTATGAATTGAAAATCCTTTTAACGCTTTCAGCAATGCATTATTTTCTTCCGGTGAACCAACGCTTATCCTCAGGCACCCTCCGCATAAAAGGACAGAAGACCGGTCACGGACAATTATATTCTGCTTCACAAGATACTGATAAATGCCTTTGGCATCTTCTGTTTTGATGAGTAAAAAATTAGCATCAGACGGGTATACTTTTAGGACAAAAGGAAGTTGGGATAACTGATCCCTGAGTTTTGTTCTTTCCTTCAGTATTATATTTACCCATTCTGTTTTTTTATCCATAGAAAGTAATTCCATGGCCTTTTGCTGAGTCAGAATACTAAGATTATAAGGATATTTAATCCGGCTTAGGACCTCGATAAAGGGTGAGGCCGCAAAAGCCATTCCCAGACGGAGACCGGCCATACCCCATGCTTTTGAGAAAGTCTGGAGAATGACAAGATTTGGGTAACGATCCAAATCCGTAAGAAGTGTTTTCTCAGAACAGAAATCGATGTAGGCTTCATCAACGACAACGACTCCTGTGAAATTTTTAATGATATGCACCATGGATTCAAGTTCAAGCGCATTCCCCGATGGATTATTGGGAGAGCAAAGAAAAATGATCTTTGTATTTTCGTTTACCGCCTTTAGTAAATCATCCGAATTCAATTCAAAATCCTCTGTCAGAGGAACCTCTTTTACTTTGATATCATTTACGTCAGCAGCCACTTTATACATGCCATAAGACGGTGAAATAGCGACAATATTATCCTTGCCGGGTTCACAAAAAGCACGGATAAGAAGATCTATCGGCTCATCACTGCCATTACCGAGAAATATATTGGCTGAAGGAATATTTTTAATCCCCCCTACAATTTTTTTAAGCTTTACCTGCCGCGGATCAGGATACCGGTTCCAGGGTGAATTATAGGGATTTTCGTTTGCGTCCAGGTACACTTCGGCCTCGCCGGAGAATTCATCTCTTGCGCTTGAATAAGGTTTAAGCTTGCGGATATTATCACGCAGCAGCTGATCGATGTTAAAATTCATTGTTATAATTCTTATAATTTCCCTTGAATTTTTGTTGTTGGAATTTCACGAATTAAAGACGAATTCACACGAAAACTCTTAATTTTTAATTCGTTCACTGATCATGTATTTACATCCATTTTCAGCTTTCTTTAACCATTAACTATTAATTCTTAATTCTAATTGTGGCCGCATTCTTATGAGCCAGTAATTGCTCTGCTTCCGCCATTTTCTCAATGACAGGTCCCAGTTTTTGTATTCCTTCCCTGGTTATTTCCTGAAAGGTGATTTTCTTACAGAAGCTGTCCAGATTAATTCCGCTGTAGGAGCGTGTCCATCCGTTGGTTGGTAACGTATGATTTGTCCCTGAGGCGTAATCTCCCGCACTTTCAGGAGTATAATTCCCGATAAAAACGGAACCGGCATTAATGACTCTTTCTGCCATTACGGAAGCATCAGCTGTTGCAATGATGAGATGTTCGGGAGCATAAAGATTTACAAGATTCAGCATCTCTTCGTGATCTTTCACAAGGACGGCCCGGCTGTGTTCCAAAGCCTTCAGAGCTGTCTCCAATCGGGGCAGTTTCTTTACCTGCCGGTCGATAGCCTCCATCACCTGCTTTATCAATCCCTCCACAGTTGTGATTAAAACAACCTGACTGTCCGGACCATGCTCAGCCTGCGAAAGCAGATCGGCTGCAATAAACTCCGGATTAGCAGTAAGATCCGCCATAACAGCTACTTCCGAAGGGCCTGCAGGCATATCGATGGCACATTCCGTTAAGGATACCTGCTGTTTTGCCAGCATAACCCATGAATTACCAGGACCAAAAATTTTATCAACTCTGGGTATTGATTCAGTACCGTATGCCATAGCTCCGATAGCCTGGATGCCACCTGCCCTGAATATCTTTGTAACTCCGCAAAGATTGGCAGCAAATAAAATGGCTGGATGTATTTTCCCTTCTTTATCCGGAGGAGTACACAGTATTATTTCATTACATCCGGCCATTACTGCCGGTATTGCAAGCATTAAAACAGTTGAGAATAACGGGGCCGATCCTCCGGGGATATACAATCCTACTTTCTCAATGGCTACTGATTTTTGCCAGCATTTCACTCCTGGCATAGTTTCGATCACTGAAGGTATATATTTCTGGGCACGATGAAAAGTCTTGATGTTATCTGCGGCCAGGACCATAGCATCCTTAAGATCCGGTTCAAGTAATGCAGCAGCTCCTTTCAATTCGTCCTCACGGACAAAGAAGTTTTCAACAGTTACATGATCAAATTTAAAGGTATATTCCTTCACAGCGATATCGCCTCTTTGCCTGATATCCCGCAAAACATCCTTTACTATTCCTTCTTTCAGGGAATAATCAGCAGTTGGTCTTTTTACAATTTCTTTCCAGGTATTAATATCCGGATAACGAAAAATCTGCATCGCACAAGTTTTTAAATTATCATCGCAATCCTTCAGCTTAAAGCCTAAAGCCTAATAAATCATATTTTCTATTGGCAGAACCAGAATTCCTTCCGCCCCGTTTCTTTTAAGATTACCAATCACTTCCCAGAACTCACTTTCATTGATTACGGAATGCAAAGAGCTCCAACCTTCTCTTGCAAGGGGCATGATAGTGGGTGAAGTCATTCCCGGCAATACTTTGATAATTTGTTCCAGTTTTTCATTGGGAGTATTCAAAAGAATGTATTTTTTCCCCTTCCCTTTTTCAACTGATTCAATACGAAAGACCAGTTCATCTAAAATAGCTTGTTTTGATTTTGGCAGATTCGGGGAGGCAATTAATACGGCTTCAGAATCCATGATGGTCTTCACTTCCTTCAACCGGTTGCTGACAAGCGTGCTTCCTGAACTTACTATATCAAATATGGCATCTGCAAGGCCGATACCTGGAGCAATTTCAACAGAACCGGCGATGAAATGAATATCGGCAGAAATCTTTTCTTTATCGAGAAATTCCCTCAAAATACCCGGATACGAAGTCGCAATCTTTTTACCCGAGAACCATTCAAGTCCATTGTATTCCATATCTTTGGGTATCGCAAGTGAAAGTCGGCACTTACTGAATCCAAGGTGTTTTACGACATCCACCTTGCGCTTTTGCTCAACCATTTCGTTTTTTCCAACAATGCCGATGTCGGCAACTCCATCTGCAACACATTGAGGAATATCATCATCACGCAAATACAAAGCTTCAAGGGGAAAATTTTTAGCTGAAGAAATTAAATTACGTTTCCCCGGAATCAGCTTAATGCCTGATTCCTCGAGTAATAAAACTGAATCTTCATTTAATCTCCCTTTGGTCTGAATAGCAATTCTTAATATCGAATCCATAGTTTATAAATTAATAAGGCTCACCTGTGTGTTCCAGGTAAGCCTTTCCATTGGTATAAATTTTAATTTGGACGTACCAGCCTGAACCTGATTTATGGCAAGTGATGATGATGTCCGTTATGTGTGTTAATCGTTCTCATGATAATTTTGCAATATTACAAAAAAAATTAATTTTTCTGTAATTCATTATTCCAATTTCACAAATTATTAACGAATTTACACGAAAACATTCATCGTCCGGCAAATAATACTTAATTCTTCTATCTCACAACTCATAACTCATATCTCATATCTATCATTTATAATTCTTATATATTTGTATTCTACTAATTAAGCTTAAACACAATGAAAAGAACTGCCGGCCAATTATCCCGGGCGTCCTTTCTATGAAAATCTTTTCAGGAAAATGTCTGCCCGCATTGCATCCCTTCAGCAGGCTGACGGTCTCTGGAGAGCCAGCCTCCTTGATCCTGAATCCTATCCGGGAGGAGAAGTCAGCGGATCAGGTTTCGATTGTTATGCCATTGCATGGGGTATAAACAATGGCCTTCTGGATAAATCCACTTATCAGCCGGTGGCTGAAAAAGCATGGATGGCCCTTACAAAATGTGTGAACAAAGAAGGTCGCGTAGGCTGGGTACAACCTGTTGGCGCTGATCCCCGCAAGAACTTCAACGGAAACAGCTGGGAAGTTTACGGTACAGGAGCATTTCTGCTGGCCGCAAGTGAGGTCATAAAACTCAAAAGATAAATCCTGATCAAAAAATACTCTTATTTATAACCTGACAGCAAAACATACCTGTCAGGTTTTCTTTTTCGCATCGAAGAAATATCCGGAAATTTGATGCGATCCTCATCAAGCAATCCCTACCGTACTATACTAAACATATTATTTCCCTACTTTCCTACTCCCTACTTTTTATAATTTGAGAAACTGTTTAAATTTCTTTTTAACAAAGTTGAACCCACTTCGGGGTTCTGTATTGTATGTATTTCAGTGCCTCCGGTTACACCGGAGGTTTCATATTCAAGTCCTTCGGACTTAAATATGCTTTATACCCTGAAAGGGTTTAATATGAATAACCGTGGGGGTAACCCACTGAAAATGTGACATATAAGACCTCAACCCCGAAGGGGCTGAACTACTTAAAATCCAAAAAGAACTAAATTTAAACAGTCTCTGATATTACAGATGTAAATTATCGGATACGATCAATCGCTCCACTTTGGAATTGAATTCTCACATTGCACCGGGAACAACAATCTTCAAAACTTATACACTACCCTGTTCCTTCTTATTTTAAATAATTTTGTTTGAAGGCGTTCCTTATTAATCTGGTTAACGGTAACAACTGTAAAGAGCACTTTCCGGGGTCTAAAATCAATGTCATGGGGAAATATCACCTTACTCTGACTGTTCAGAACAAAGACTTTTTTCAAACTGGCTCTTTTTTGATTGGGTTGATACGCCAAAAGAACAAACATCTTCCTGTCTCTGTTGATTGTATCAGGCGGGTACCATGAAATTTGCCATTCTTTGTGCTGCTTCCTCATCTTTAATTTACCGGAAAGGTTGATTCTATTGATCTCCTTACCGGAATTCAGATGGATGATGGAATCAAAGGACTTTTCATCAGGCATCAACTCAGATACTGAATTTTCCCGGGAGGTAAGAAGTACATTTTCTGCTGAAGAAGCATCCTTAACTATTGAATCCTCCTCCTGGTTGTCAAGCCTGGCGACCAACTCTTTCAACCCAATCTCAGGCAATCTGGAAAGATGAGAAGCACTGAATAGAGCAAATCCTTTTATATTTTTATACTTACGCAGGAGACCAATCTGATCGCTTATCTCATTTGGATTGGACCACCGTCGGTCTGACCCTGTTGCCCTGTACAGTGCCTGACCAAGATACAGCTGTTTTCCAAAAGAATGGTCATTCCACCATTTCGCCAGTGCATTAAAATCACCATAACGGTTACCCTGCTCCCAATAGAGCTGAGGAATGATATAATCAATCCAATCTTTTGACATCCATTTATAAACATCGGCATACAGATCATCATAGGATGTTGTTCCTCTTAAAAGAGGAGAACCATTAGGATCTTCATCTTTGCTCCTCCATACCCCAAAAGGACTGATGCCCAGTTTTAAAGAAGGCTTTACCGCTTTTATACTGTCGTGAAGATCAGCAATAAAGGAATTTATATTATTACGGCGCCAGTCTTTCAAATGCTTAGGATAATATTCCTTACCTCCGTATCTGGCAAAAGTCTTACTGTCGGGAAAGCTTTTCCCTCTCACCGGGTAAGGATAAAAATAATCATCAAGAAGAACCGCATCGATATCGTACTTTCGAACAACTTCAAGAATTACCTTTATAAGATGTGCCCTTACTTGTGGAAATCCCGGATCAAAAAAACGTTTGTTGTCATAATCATGTTGATATTGAGGATATTTCACAGCGAAACTGTTTTTGGCAAGGTCATAGTATCCAAGGTTTCTCACTCTGAAGGGATTGAACCACGCGTGGAGTTCAATTCCCCTTGAATGACAAAGTTCAAGGACATAAGCCAACGGATCAAAAAAGGGCTGGGTGGATTTCCCCTGCTTCCCGGAAAGAAAATAGGACCAGGGTTCCGTCGAAGAGGCATAAAAAGCATCGGCTGCAGCCCTGACCTGGAAGAATACTGCATTAAGCTTGAATTTTTCAATCCGGTCGATCATTTCTCTCAATTCTTTCTTTTGCCGCTCAACCGGAAGACCTGGTGCGGAAGGCCAATCAATGTTATTGATGGTTGCAATCCAGATTCCCCTGAATTCCTTCTGGTTATCAGTCTGACAAAAAACCATTTCGGAACATGCCAGTGAGATAAAAAATAACAATATATAAGTGAATATTTTAAGTTTATTATCTCTCATATTTATTGAGCCGGAAAAATTCTGTTGATAAAATTAAGGGAAAGATAAATAAATGTAGCTAAATGAAAAATTACTGCGACTTATAATTTAAGGCATAAAATTTACTGTTTTTTTTCAGACAGTACATCCTCCTCTGAATGATTCAAAAAATGAAAGCCTGCTACATGAGCAGGCTTTCATTTTCAGTTAAAGCAACAATCAGGAGTAATATTTGACAAAAGCTTCGATCGCTTCGTATTCTGCCATTCCCAGATAATCATACAATTTAGCCGTATTGCGGTTCCGCTGTTCAGCCCTTTGCCAGAATTCACGTTCATCTTCTCCCATGAACATAGCGCCTTCTTTTTGAGACTGATGCCTCAGAATAGCCTCTCTTTTTCTTGCAAGTTCAACCGGACTGATCGGTACAGCCATTTCGATTTCATCAGCCTCCCATTCGGCCCAGGCTCCGCGGTAAAGCCATACCCAGCAATTTTTCATCCAATCCTCTTTCTTCACATGTTCAAGAGCAAGAAGCACTGCATCAAGGCAAACCCGGTGGGTGCCATGAGGATCGGATAAATCGCCGGCAGCGAAAATCTGGTGAGGTTGAATCTGTTGTAACAAATCCATTACGATACGCACGTCCCTCTCTCCAATCGGAGATTTCTGCATGATTCCGGTTTCATAAAAAGGAAGATCTAAAAAATGGATATTGGAATCCGGTATTCCAAAATAACGCAAGGCGGATCGCGCCTCCATCCGGCGGATCAATCCTTTTATTTTTCTAACATCCTGAATATCGACCTGGTTCTCTTCTTTATTTTTTATAAAAGAAAGAACTTTCTCCTGTTGACCGACAGCAATGGTATTATCAGGATCATAATAGTTGATATATTCCTGATGAAAGTCAAGGAACCGGGTCACGTATTCATCTGAAACAGCGAAATTGCCCGATGTCTGGTACGCCAGATGAACATCATGACCTTGTTCGACAAGGCGGAGCAAAGTCCCACCCATTGAGATTACGTCATCGTCTGGATGAGGTGAAAAGATGACGATGCGTTTTTTCCCCGGATTAGCTCTTTCCGGCCTGAAAGTATCGTCAACATCTGGCTTACCGCCTGGCCAGCCTGTGATGGTATGTTGTATGTCATTAAAGACTTTGATATTGATCAGGTACTGGGATCCGACAGTGGCCAGCAAATCACTTAACCCAAAATCATTGTAATCTTTACCGGTAAGCTTAAGAATGGGCTTTTTAGCCTGTCCGCATAACCAGATGACAGCCTTTCTCACCAACCGGTCGTCTGACCAGTCCAGGCTGTCGAGCAGCCAGGGAGTTTTAACCCTGACCAGGTGTGAGGAAGCGCCCTGATCAAGATATATACTGGCATTATGATGCAATTGAAGAAAAGAAGCCGGAACTTCACTGCTTGGTTCTTCTTCAACGGTCTGTTGTACGACTTTCGCCTTTGTCTCACCAAAAGCAGTTAATATGATTCTTTTGGCATTCAGGATAGTATCAACCCCCATCGTGATGGCTTTTCGGGGAACATTGGCAAATCCCTGGAATTCCTTCGCTTCCTCGCGCCTGGTAACCGTATCCAGAGTGATGATCCTTGTTTTTGAATTTCTTCCCGAACCCGGTTCGTTAAAACCGATATGACCGGTCTGACCGATTCCAAGGAGTAATAGGTCAATTCCTCCAACCTCGTTTATTTTTTTCTCATATACACGGCAATAATCATGAACACTCTCCAGAGTAATGGTTCCATCAGGTATATTTATATTCTCCGGAAGAATATCTATTTTACCAAATAAATGCTGTTCCATATACTGCCTGTAGCTGTGAATGGACTGGGGGGAGATGGGATAATACTCATCTAAGTTGAAAGTGATTACATTTTTAAAACTTAATCCTTCCTCTTTGTGTAACCGAACCAATTCCTCGTAAATGCCGATTTGAGTAGATCCCGTCGGAAGTCCCAGAACACACTTTTTATCTTTTTTTTGTTTACTAACAATGAGAGTCGCTATTTCGTTGGCTACTGCAAGGGAAGCTTCTGAACTTTCAGCATAGATGTAGGTGGGTACTCTTTCATACTTTGTCAGCATATCCATCTGCGTCTGACCGGCAGAAGAAAATTCCAAATGTCTGTTTAGTATCGGATTGTTGCTTTTTAATTTTAATGATAAGTCCATGATTTATAAATTGGAAATTAAGCTTACGTCAATATACAAAATTAAAATACATTTTTTTGTTTACAACAAAAAACCGGATCAGAGTATACATTTCTTTTCTAAGAAGAGAAAAATCTTCTAATTATTGAATTCTCCCGATTTAATTCGACGAACAATATTTTCTACCATAGCATCTTCAACCGGATCATATTCACTCCTTAAATTAGCTCCGAACATAAAAGCCATGGATTGCCAAAAGACTGCATTTAATCCGCCCCGGTACTCCTTAATCAGTTCATAAGGAGACTTCCCCGTCTCACGGCAGATTAATTTCAACAGTAATTTTCCCTGTCTGACATTCAATGTCTTTACGGAATCGAGGTACGTTTTATATACATAATCCTGATACCATTTTATATATTTTTTCCGGCTGTTTTTATCCTTGTAAATACTATCCAATTCAGAGTTTACCAGCCTGTACTCGCTTCCAACAATCAGAGAGAGTGGGTAGGCTTTTCTGACATCAATTAACAACTGATCGTACTTTTTTTTCTGGCGGTCATTTTTAAAAACAAAAGGGCGAACAATCTCCACGGGCCTTAGTGAAATATGCCAGAAACCATCCTCGGCTTTTGTGCTGACCGCAAACAAGGAATCATTTTCAACAGGTTCCCTGTTTTTCTGTAAATCCAGCCTGGTATTCTGAGCTTCTATTGATTGATAGACAATTACAAAAAAAAGAAGAAATAGGTAAATCTTAATCATAACCTCAGTGGATGATGCTGGAATTTAGGGTCAAAATTAGCAATGATTAATGATAAGACAAATAATTTTTTCAAAGATTCAGTCAATCAGTAAAAAGTTTTAATTTTCATAAAATTTATAAAAACACCTTTTTAAGAACCTGCCAATTCCCGGATCAGTAGTTGAATTAGCTTTTCATTTCCTACCATCCAAAGGGTATCATTTACTTCGAAAATTAAGTCTGATTCAGGATTTACAATACGTTCGCCATTTCTTTCCACCCCAACCACCAGGCCCTGAGACCGTTCCCGAATTTCTGAGTTTCGAATGTTTTGACCGACAAGAGAAGAACTTTTATTTAATGTAAAATGTTGAAGTGAAATACTTTGTTTTACATCTTCTAAATTGGGTTCTGCAAATGACAATTCAAGAAATGTTTTGAAATTTGTTAACTGCTCGTCGGTTCCTATTACGAATATCTGATCGTTTGGATAAAGGTGTTCGAAACGGGTTGGGACACTAATCACAAATTCTCCCCGTATGATTTTAACAATATTAATTCCGAATTCTTCCCTCAGTTTTGACTCTGACAATGTTTTGCCAATGTAAGGATACTGTGCATTTAATTCAAATTTAGTAATGTGAGTATCCCATGGCGTCAATATTTCATTTGAATTTAATGATCCTGATTCACGCTCATTATAATTGGTCAGAAACCTTGTTTCAATTTTTCCATAAAACGTTTGTATCCTTTTCGATAGGATAGCAATGATAAGACAGGCAATTAATATTCCCCAAAGAGCAATCGACGGCGAAAACAAATGATAAAAAAACAGCCCTACATACATGACAGCCAGTGCAATTCTTGATAATTGCAATAAAACTAAAGGTCCCCTTCTATCCGTTTTCAACCAAACATTGGCATAGGCCTGACGCTGGGTTCTGCGAAAAGCAAGCGCCCACAAAAAAGGAGCTAAAACGGCAAGGGTAACAATGGCGGTAAATATTTTATGTCCTTTGGAAATCAGGAAGTTTGGCTCAAGATATCGCGTGCTTAACAGAATTACGGAGATGATGATCACCGAAAAAATAACTGCATTAATTAAATTGGACTTCAGCACTTTCCTCCAATCGCTTATTTCTGTAATATGCTGAGCATCCAGGCTGTATCTGCTTAAATTATTTTTCCAATTGACAGGTAAAACTGCTTCTAAACGTTTATAGACAGGTTCTGAAAACCGGATCATATAGGGTGTGGTGAAGGTAGTGATCACGGAAACGGCCACAGCTACCGGATACAAAAAATCGCTTGTAACATTTAAGCTGAGGCCTAAAGCAGCGATGATAAAGGAAAATTCACCTATTTGAGAAAGACTCATCCCTGATTGCACTGCTATTTTGAGTGGTTGTCCCGCAATCAATGTCCCCAAAGTGGCAAAAAGTGGTTTCCCAAATAACAGGACAAGTGTGGCTGCGAAAATCGGGAGTATATTATTTACCAGCATTTGCGGATCGATCAACATACCAACAGACACGAAGAAAATTGCGCCGAAGAGGTTTTTTATCGATTTGATAAGCTGTTCGATTTTCTCTGCTTTAGTTGTTTCTGCCAGAATTGAACCCATGATAAAGGCTCCGAGTGCCGGAGAAAAGCCCACATACGTTGCCAATACGACCATTAAAAAGCAAAAGGCCAGGGATATGATCAAAAGTGTCTCTTCGTTTATTAATAATCTGATCCTTCTGAAAAATGTTGGGATGAAAAATATTCCCGAAACAAACCATAGAACTAAAAAGAAAGCCAGTTTAAAAACAGCCTTTATCATTTCGCCACCTGCAAATGCCTGACTCACGGCTACAGTTGAAAGTAAAACCATTAACAGGACGGCTACCAGATCTTCAATGATCAGTACCCCCGTAACAATTCCGGCAAATTTTTGATTTTTAACACCCAATTCATCAAAGGCCCGAATGATAATGGTGGTGGAAGCAATAGAAAGGATTCCGCCAAAAAAAAGACTGTTCATGTTATTCCATCCTAACAGCCGGCCAAAACCATATCCTAATAGTAAGGTTAATGTTACCTCGGTAATGGCACTTACAGCTGCAACTCCTCCAACCCTTAATAATTTTTTAAAACTAAACTCAAGGCCCAGGGCAAATAACAGAAAAATAACTCCAATATCTGCCCAGGTTTTTATACTGTCAACTTCAATTACCGTGGGGAACAATTTGAAATTTGGCCCCACCAAAAGCCCCGCAATAACATATCCCAATACGACAGGCTGTTTTAATTTTCTAAAAATCAAAGTAATTATAGCAGCAGCGCTAAGAATAAGAGCCAAATCTTTTATCAGTTCCGGTAGATGTGACATCGGTCAATAATTATCATTAGTATTCAAAATAAATATGACATGGGGTCAACTAAAGTGCCGCATGTTCCTTTTGCCGGCTAAACGTGACCTCCGATGGCTGATTTTTTCTTCCAGGTCATATGGATCCAAAATTTTCATGTAACATATAAATACAGAGAACCTTATAATACTAAGATGATTGAACCTGAATATTTCTGAACACATGAAGCGAAGTCCCTTCCAGATCATCCGTATATTGAAGGGTACCTCCCAGCTTTGGAGCCGGAATCCCTTTATAAAAAAGCTTACGGCCAATGAAAAGATGAGCTTCATCCCACAGGTTTTTGAAAATAAATGAGTTTAAAACTTCAGCTCCTCCTTCCACGATCAGCGACAAAATATTTCTTGCGTACAAATCTTCAAGAATTTGTTCCGTAACATTCTCTTCAAAAGAGATCCTTTTGTATTCAAGATTAGGCTTTGATTCTTTACTCCTGGAAGTATAGACAAGGGTCGGAAATTTGCGATTAAATAATTCAGCATCCTCCGGCAACCGGAGAGTACGGTCAAGCACCACCCTCAGCGGAGTATTTCCTCCCCATACCCTTACCGTCAGGGAAGGATTATCTTTTTGGACAGTATTGGTTCCCACAAGTATGGCCGATTCTTCGGACCGGATCTTATGAACCACGATTCTGGAAATCTCATTGGTAATCCAGGTTGGCTGTCCAAAGAATTCAACGGTCCGGTCAATATCAATAAATCCATCCGCAGTCTGTGCCCACTTCAGAAGAATATAAGGGCGCTTTTTCTGATGAAACGTAAAGAAACGCCGGTTAATCTCCCTACATTCTTCCTCCATAACTCCAGTTTCCACCCTGCATCCCGATTCCCGGAGTTTATTTATCCCGGCTCCGGCTACTTGATCAAATGGATCCACTGTTCCAACCACCACCCGGGGTATTTTTTCCCGGATGATCAGATCAGAACAGGGAGGAGTCTTCCCAAAATGGGAACAAGGTTCCAGTGTCACATAAAGAATGGAGTCCGGAAGCAATTTTTTATTTATGACTGAATTAATTGCGTTTACTTCAGCATGAGCTTTCCCGTATTCCTGGTGATAACCCTCACCAATGATCCTGCCATTATGAACGATGACACAACCGACCATCGGATTAGGAGCTACATTCCCTGCTCCTGATTCGGCCAGTTCAAGAGCCCGGGACATAAACTTCTCATGCGCATTAATTTTTCCTTCCATCTTTGGGATTAATTATCTTTGCATATTATGAAAATTCATGCAGCCATCCGGATGATTCAAAACATTCTCGCCCATCTTTACAACAAGGACGAGATTCAGGGTTTTATTAACCTGATCTTTCATCAACGTCTCAATATGTCAGGATTAAAACTTCACCTTCAGCGGCATGAACAAATTCCAGAGGCTAAATTAACTGAAATAAAGGAAATAGTCGAGCGTTTACTAAATTTTGAGCCGATCCAGTACATTCTCGGCGAAACTGAATTCTATGGTCTTAATTTCAAGGTTAATCCTTCTGTTCTTATTCCTCGCCCGGAGACGGAAGAACTGGTAGATTGGATATTAAAGGATTCGCCTGACCCAAATGCGACCCTGCTTGATATCGGAACGGGAAGCGGATGTATCCCCATCGCTGTCGCCAAAAACCGGCCTGATTTAAAGATTGAAGCATGCGATATTTCCGATAAGGCCATTTCGACTGCAGAAGAGAATGCCAAATCAAATGAGGTGGACATTAGGTTTTCAGTAGCCGATATTCTGCTTTGGCGTCAAAATCAGCGGAACAAAAAATTCGATCTGATCGTAAGCAATCCTCCTTATGTCACCAAATCCGAGGAAGCACTGATGCTGAAAAATGTGACCGGATATGAGCCGCATCTTGCTCTTTTTGTTTCAGATGAGGATCCCCTTATCTTCTATAAAGAAATTTCAGCATTTGCCGGGGACCGTTTAAACCCCGGAGGCCGGGTCTACTTTGAGATCAATGAAAAGATGGGGAATGAAGTAGAAAAACTTCTGAACTATCATTTTTCAAATGTTGTTATCCGGAAGGATATTAATGGAAGAGACCGGATGGCAAGAGCAGAAAAAGAATAATTGCTACCATATTGTCGCCTCTCTGCGGCTTACCGAATTTCGCTGATATTCTGCTACCATATTGTCGCCGTTATACGGCTGCCGAAGATTTCATTAGCTGCTACCAAAATATCGCTCATATGGGATAGGCTGACACTTAGCTTAGTCTTACACTTATCATATCTCCTGCCCAAATGTTGTCCGTTACACGGCTCAGATATAGCCGCAGAGCGGCGATATCCTGATAGCTATATAGCAGAGAATTTGGAAAAGCCGCAGAGCGGCGACATTACGGTAGCACTACCAGATTGTCGCCGTTATACGGCTGCCGAAGATTTCATTAGCTGCTACCAAAATATCGCTCACATGGGATAGGCTGACACATAGCTTAGTCTGGCACTTATCATATCTCCTGCCCAAATGTTGTCCGTTACACGGCTCAGATATAGCCGCAGAGCGGCGACATTACGGTAGCACTACCAGATTGTCGCCGTTATACGGCTGCCGAAGATTTCATTAGCTGCTACCAAAATATCGCTCACATGGGATAGGCTGACACATAGCTTAGTCTGGCACTTATCATATCTCCTGCCCAAATGTTGTCCGTTACACGGCTCAGATATAGCCGCAGAGCGGCGACATTATGGTAGCACGTGTAAAGGTGACATGACGTTAGCCGCAGAGCGGCGATATCCTGGTAGGGCGTATAACGGCGACATCATGGTTGACCAAAACATCATTCATAAAATTCAAACAAATACTGATCATCAAATTCAATTTCAAACTTTTTCAGCATAGTAAGATATTCTTCCCTAAATGTCATTTCTTTATGATGTTCCTCTTGATTCATAATGTACCGGATAACCCCGCTGCGCTGACTTCGTGAATAACTAAACCCGCCATAGCCCCTTTGCCATTCAAAATGCCCTATTACCATTTTATGATCATTTATCCATTTCGACGAATTGGCTTTTACTTTTTCGACTATATCTGATAATGCAGTGGTGGGATATTGTTCGAAAAAAAGATGAACATGATTTTTATAACCACCAATGGCAAGAGGGAATTGTTTTAAATTTATCAATATGCCATGCATGTATTTGCAAGTTTGTTCCATTAAATAGTCATTTAATATTCTTTCTCTGTCTTTTACGGCGAAAACCACATGAATATTGACTTGAGTGTAGCAGTTGGCCATGTTGTTACAAATTTTGATGTAATTTAAACTATTTCAACCAAAATATCGCCGCTACGCGGCTTGAATTGAGATTAAATCTGCATTCCTGCCGAAATGACGCCGTTACACGGCTTTAAAGATCAGGAATAGCCGCAGAGCAGCAATATTTATGGTAGCCATATAGCAGAGAATTTGGAAAGCCGCAGAGCGGAGATATTGATACCACAATATCGCCGTTATACAGCTTGGCAATGAATTAAATCTGTATTCTACCAAAATGATGCCGTTACACGGCTTTAAAGATCAGGAATAGCCGCAGAGCAGCAATATTTACGGTAGCCATATAGCAGAGAATTTGGAAAGCCGCAGAGCGGAGACATTTTGGTAGCTGCAACGCGGCGATGTTCCGCAAGCCGTGTAACGGCGACATTTTGGTAACGGCGACATTATGATGGGGTAAAGCATTCCTACCGAAATGACGCCGTTACACGGCTTTAACGATCAGGAATAGCCGCAGAGCAGCAATATTTATGGTAGCCATATAGCAGAGAATTTGGAAAGCCGCAGAGCGGAGATATTGATACCATAATATCGCCGTTATACGGCTTGGCAATGAATTAAATCTGCATTCCTACCAAAATGACGCCGTTACACGGCTTTAAAGATCAGGAATAGCCACAGAGCAGCAGTATTTATGGTAGCTGTATATCAGAGAATTGGAAAGCCGCAGAGCGGCGACATTTTGGTAGCTGCAACGCGGCGATGTTCCGCAAGCCGTGTAACGGCGACATTTTGGTATAGACGACATTATGATGGGGTAAAGACATCGTGGTAGCGTGTATTTCTTCACTTTTCACCTCTTGATAATGCTTAATCTTTCAATCGACCCTTAAAAGATTAAATTTTTGATTAAATTGTAAATTACAATACCTGTTTTTAGAAAAATATTAAGAATAATCCATATTTTTGTCAGTTACGAAATTAAAACAAAATAAAATGAAAGTTGCAATTGTTGGTGTCAGCGGAGCTGTGGGACAGGAATTTTTGAAGGTTTTGGAACAGCGCAATTTCCCTCTTGATGAGCTTGAAATATTCGGTTCTTCAAGAAGCGCAGGCAAAGAGTATACTTTCAAAGGAAAAAAATACACAGTAAAGGAATTGCTTCACAATGACGATTTCAAAAACATTGATATCGCATTGGTTTCTGCAGGAGCAGGTATTTCTAAGGAATTCGCCGGAACAATTACAAAACATGGAGCATTGATGATCGATAATTCCAGCGCCTTCCGTATGGAGAATGATATTCCTCTTGTTGTGCCTGAGGTAAATCCTGAGGATGCTAAAAATACACCAAGGAACATCATCGCCAATCCCAATTGTACCACCATCCAGATGGTGGTTGCTTTGCAGGCGATTGAAAAACTTTCTCACATTAAAAGGGTGCATATTGCCACCTATCAAAGCGCCAGTGGAGCAGGCGCTTCAGGAATGGATGAACTGGTTTCACAAACCAAGGAGGTTGCCAATGGTGAAAAACCAACCGTTAATAAGTTTGCTTACCAATTGGTTCAGAACCTTATCCCTCACATCGATGTCTTCCTGGATAATGATTACACCAAGGAAGAAATGAAGATGTTTCATGAAACCAGGAAAATCATGCATTCCGATGTTTTGGTAAGCGCCACTGCCGTAAGGGTTCCCGTTCTTCGGGCCCATTCGGAAGCTATCTGGGTGGAGACCGAAAGAGAAATATCGGTAGCAGAAGCCCGCAAAGCATTTGAAGAAGCTGAAGGCGTCATTGTAATAGACAATCCCGGGGAAAAACAATATCCGATGCCTTTGCATCTGGCAGGTCGCGATGAAGTCTTCGTTGGAAGGATCCGAAAAGACATTACCAACCCCAATGGCTTGACTTTCTGGACCGTCTCTGACCAGATCAAAAAGGGTGCAGCTTTGAATGCCGTTCAAATTGCAGAATACCTGGTTAAGGAAAGAGTCGTAAAATAATATCCATTAGAAAGATTGTATCCGTCATTGGATGTTTATGATACTATGAAGCTGCTTTAATCAGGCAGCTTTTTTATTTAAGTTCACGGCCAAAGCCAAAATCTATGGCTCGATTTTTGCTTTTATCGAAACAATTAAACCTTTTACATTTTTATCAGTCAAAAGCACATTGAATCATCGTTGCACGTCTTTCTGTTTTAACTAATCTTCATGAAATGAGAGATTTCTACCGGATATTTGGTTGCACAGCTTTGATGCTCCTAAGCTTTAATTCATTCTGCCAGGAAGAACCCTCTTCGCTGGAAAACTTCAACAAAGAAGTTATACAGCCATATGCTAAAAGCAATAACTTTTTTAAGGAACAGGTTTATATCCATTTTAATAAATCATGCTACCTGCCCGGAGATGATATCTGGTTTACAGCTTACGTTACCGATCCGATGAAAGGAACGCTCAATTCCTACACCCACAACCTTTATGTAGAGCTATACAACGAAAAAGGGAAACTCATCGGGCATAAAATACTGGCTGTAAACAATGGCACGGCCAACAGCATGATGAAAATTGACAATCAGGAATCACCGGGCAAGTACGTCTTCCGCGCTTATACAAACTGGATGAAGAACTTCTACACTCCGGAAGAGTTTGACCAACCGCTGGAAATTGTCGGAAAATCACGAGAAACGGCAAAGGGAGATTTGACATACGATGTTCAGTTTTTCCCTGAAAGCGGCACTCTGCTGGCCGGAACTTTTAACAAAGTGGCTGTTAAAGCATTGGATCCCAATGGAAAACCTGCTGCATTAAAAGGGATCATCCTTGATGAGAAAAATGACAGTGTCACTTCTTTCAATCTTGACAAAATGGGAATGGGACAAGTTATCATCGAACCCGAAAAGAATTCTGTCTATAAGTCAAAGGTAACTATGCCTGATGGAAAAGAAGAAGTACTGAATTTACCACCTGTCGAAACAAAAGGAGTCATTGCCACTATCAACGCATTCCACAATAAAAAGATCGTGGTGGAAGTTAAATCCAATCCTGAATCCATTGAAAAAGAGAGAATACTTCAGATTTTGGTGCATGCAAATGGGAACGTATTCCAGGTATTTTCGGCCAGGCTGACTTCTGAAAAACCTTCTATAACCTTTTCATTTGACAGAAAAAATGCAGGGAATGGTGTGAATTACCTGACCGTTTTTGATGAAGGCTTTCAACCGGTTTGTGAACGTCTTTTTTACAACAACATAAAAAATATAAAAGGGAACATAGATATTAAAGCCCTGGCTGTTGAAGATAGTGTGCAATTCAACCTTAAAATCCAAAGTGATTCGGTGAAGCATCACGCTTCCAGTTTAAGTATTTCAGTGCTCCCTGAAGAAACCGCGTCCAACCATTTTACAAATAGTTTATTGGCCAATGCCTTGTTAAAATCAGGGATAAGGGGAAAAATAGAAAATCCACAATACTATATTGAAAAGCAGGATGCTGAGCATTTAATCGCACTGGACCTGCTGATGCTTACCCAGGGATGGCGGAAATATGAATGGGAGAAGTTGGCTGCCCAAAAAGACACCAGCAAAATCTCATTTGATAGAGAGTTTCCCAATGTCTTTGAAAAAGGGTTTACGATTGAAGGAAAAGTAAAGAGCTGGCTGAATGGGAAAGAAACCAGGAGCGGCAACGTTTCACTCTTTTCGCCGGTAAATAAGCTCTTCTCTGTTGGCAAAGTTGATCCGACAGGTCGTTATTCTTTCCCGAATCTTTATCTTTCGGACTCTTCACTCGTAATTGTTTCAGCTTCCAGCGACAAAGGGAAAGGATGGAACCGCACCATCACAGCCTCTTTAGCACCTGATTACAAGCCCGATACCATCATTAAGACCAAACCGTTTATATCTCTTTCGGAAATCACAGAAGAAAAAATAGAAGCCCCGCTGAAATTTATGCCAGGCGTAATCCAGCTTTCTGAAGTGGTCATCAAAGGGGAGAAGAAAAAGCCTTTCGAGAAAGATATCTATGTTTCTCCTTTTGACAAAACGGTTGAGATCACAAAAGATAAATTGCATTTCAATAGTTTAGAAACTTTTCTTCTTTACGAGTTTAATGTGCGACTTGCACGTACTGCCGACGGAAGTTATACGGTTAATTTGGGAAGAAGTACTTCAAACACCCAACCGAAACTGATTATTGATGAAATGGAAATGCAGGACTGGTCTGTTCTTTCAAGTTTTACGCTGAACGAGATTGAAGCCATTTCAGTCAATAAGAATGGTAATGCCATGGTAGGAGGTGGCGGCGGGATTATAATCAAGACCAGAACAACGCCTCTTTATTTGGAAGATTCAACCCCAACCAACCTGAAGAATTTTTTGGTAAAAGGATATTCCGCACCCATACAATACTACACTCCAAAATATTTACAGACTCCGGAAACTGAAACTTATCAGAAGTATGCCTCCATTTACTGGAAGCCTGACATCATCACCGATTCAACAGGGGTTGCCTCATTTAAATTCAACGTTCCACGGCAAATAAATAATTTGAATGTCCGGATCGAAGGTATTTCAGAGAATGGCACCATTTATCTCGAGGAGCATACCATCGCTGCCAGAAAAGAGAACTGATTCCCTTTTCAATCCCTTTATCGCTGTTGCCATATCCGCATCCACCCGAAACTCTACCAGGGTATTATTTTGTGTGCATTCACTGTGCACTTACTGTGCACTTACTGTGCACTTGCTGTGCAATTTTAGCACAGGAACTGCACAAACATTATACAGTAAATGCACAGGCAATACTTCCCTGATAATATTCTAAAACAGGTATAAGGATTGGAGGATTCGCTATCTTTTTAGACCCTCTTCACTGGATGTGCCAAAACTGGTGAATCTTGCTGTTTTGAAGAATTAGTCACATTTTTCACGTTCGTAACCATCCTGACTGCAGATACGACATTTATTTTTCTCATTCATTAGTGTCCGAGTAAAATTTTAATAACGTGAGTTCGATCTAAGTGTTGGATAGGGTAATGCTTGATTGTTTGAGTGCTAATGTTGTTTTCGATAACCTAATCTAAAAAAAACACCTCAGTAGGTGGGATTGATTTCACCTTTTTACCGACCTCATTACCTGATTAAATCAGGTAATGAGGTCGGTTTTTCTCTCTGAACCATTTCTACTTAGGTGTTTTTGACAGATTAGGTTATCCATTGCTTAGATCGAACTCACGTTAATAGACTAAAATGTCACCACTACATGGCTCTAATATTTTTATAACACACTATTCTACAAAGATATGGCGACTATGTTGCCGAGACAAAAGCTGCGTAGCAGCTGAAGCTTTGTAGAAATAACAATCATTTGAAAAATAAGCCACGTAGTGGCGACATCTTTCCAAAAGCCTTATTATAATTGATAATTCATGGCTTCAAATTTATTTACCCGGTCACTAATGATTCTCATTATTTATATTAAGCAATGCCAGGAATATGATGTCGTATTTTGAGGCTGAAGGAGTTTAGACTTTAGGCTGAAGGATCCTAATATTCCCTTTTTGCCTTTAGCCTAAACACCTATAGTCTATAAGCCTCAAATGACATTATTTTATTCCAATTACTTAATAGGCAACCTGAACTTTATTAATCTTAATTGTTTCACGGCATTCGTCTGCACATCTTTTGCAAGCTTCGGCACATTTTTTACAATGCTCCATATGAGAATGTTTTTCACACTCGGTTGCACAATCGTCACAAATAAAGGCACAGAGCTGTAAAAATTCATTTACAAATTCGCTTCCGCCAGCCATCATCGTGGCCGTCAGATTACACATTGCGGTACAATCGCTGTTGAGTTTTATGCAGCGCACAAGCATTTTTACATCCTCCTCATTCAGACAGGAGACTTCACAATGTTTGCATTCTATGGCACAATCGTAACATACGTCGATGCAATTTTTTAATTTTTCGTGACTCATAATTCCTGCTTTTAAATAGTATACAATTTACACAGTATTTCGGGGAAAGGCAAGTTTAAGGATTAAAACAAAAGTTTTGCTGCACCTTTATAAAAGTATTTTACGCTTTTTCACTCCGAAAAAAACGGCCAAAAGAAAGAATATGAAAGGCAAAACCCCAATCAAATGAAAGAAAAGCAAATGACTGAATAAAAAATTCATCGCTAAAGTCTCTGAATATGCAGGAAGATTGAAATAAAAACGAGCATTAAATGTTAAGGAAATAAAAAAATATCTTTTTTTTAATATTAAATTGTTTGAATTATTATTTTTGTCCACGATGTTTCAAGGAACAGGGTTTACGCAAAAAGGATTTTGATCACATCCCATTTTACAGATAAATCTTTTTCAAAAAAATATCAGATTCCCTTTAAAATAAGGTTGAACAACTATATTTTAACTGGATTTAGAGTTCTTTAAGTGGTGAAAATATTTTTAATTGGAAATTTGGAAGAATTTCAAAAATGGGGAGATTCAAGATTTAGTTTCCATTTTTTCAGCTGTTGATAAGTATTATTTCCAGCGGGTTGAATGAAAAACAAATCCTCAGATGAAGACTTATTCTTCTTTGGTTTGATTTTAAAATTTGAACCATATTAAAAAAAATTTGAAAATAAAATTCAATTTGTTGAGTTTTAATTATTTTTGTATTATTAATTTAACAAAGAAGGAATGATTTAACTTTCATTTCTTCATATTAATTTTTTCATTTATTTATAAACTTTAGTTATTTTAACGTATGAAATCTACAAAAGGAACCGGTAAGTTTCAAAAATTCTTTTCCGCATCAGTAATCCCAGTGGCTTTGATTATCGCGATAATCGTTTTCATGAATGTCATGGGAAATCCCGCTAACTTCATGGGAGGTAATACAAAGAATTCTCCTCTCCCAGGTAATTTCCTCGGTGTTATCTATAAAGGTGGTTTTATTGTACCTATATTGATGACTCTTTTATTAACAGTTATTACTTTTTCCATTGAGCGTTTCTTCACAATCAATCAGGCAGGTGGTAAAGGATCGGCTGTTACATTTGTAGCCACACTTAAAAAATATTTGGCTGACAATAACATCAAAGCTGCAATAGCTGAATGTGATCGTTTCCAGGGTTCTGTTGGTAGTGTAGCCAAAGCTGCTCTTGAAAAATACGCTTTATTGGAAAATGACGCCACCATGACCAAGGAACAGAAGATTCTTGATATTCAGAAGAACATTGAAGAAGCTACCTCATTGGAACTTCCAAGCCTGGAACAGAATCTGAACGTTATCGCTACCATTTCATCCCTTGCAACCCTGTTGGGACTGTTAGGAACTGTGCTTGGTATGATCCGTGCTTTCGCAGCTATGGCTAATGCAGGCTCTCCTGACTCAGTAGCTCTTGCAACCGGTATCTCTGAAGCTCTTATTAACACGGCTTTTGGTATTGGTTCTGCTGCCCTTGCCATCATTTCTTATGCCTATTACACAGCCAAGATCGACAAGATTACTTTCGCAATTGATGAAGCTGGCTACAGTATTTCTCAGACATTTGCTGCAAAGCACAAATAATGAATAGCAAACAGTGAACGGAAGCTGTTCGTAAATTCAGTGCAGCAACTGTAAACAGTGAACAATTCATTTACTAATATTGATATATTAAAATATGCCAAGAATAAAACCAAAGAGAAAAAGTACGCTCCTTGATATGGCTCCGATGTGTGATATGGGGTTCCTGTTGCTTACTTTCTTTATACTTACTTCAAACTTTGTAAAGAAAGAGCCGGTACAGGTCCATACTCCATCTTCAATTTCAGAAATTAAAATACCCGAAACTAACATCATGATGATTTTGGTGGATGCACAGGGTAAGGTATTTTTCGGAATTGACGGCCAGGAAAACAGGGAGAAGTTACTTACGAAAATGGGTGAAGCCTATAACATGCAGTTTACACCGCAAGAGTTAAAAGAGTTCAGCCTTATTAACAGCTTTGGTGTTCCGATGAATGTGATGAAACAGTATCTTGATCTTAAACCGGGAGAACGGGATAAGAAAGAAAATGCCATCGGAATACCTTGCGATTCGCTGGATAATCAGTTTAAGAATTGGGTTAGCGCAGCGCGGACTGTAAACAAGGATCTGCGGATTGCAATTAAGGGCGATCAGGCTACCGCTTACCCGGTTATTAAAAAATTGATGGGAACATTGCAGGGCTTAAACGAAAACAGGTACAACCTGATCACCAGTCTTGAGAGTGCCCCTGATTTAGAAAAACCGTAAATATAAAATTATGTCTGAAATAGCTCAAGACAAAGGAAAAGGCGAAAAGGGTAAGCCGAAAAAGCTTTCCACCAGGGTAGACTTTACCCCTATGGTTGACCTTGCGTTCTTGCTGATCACGTTTTTCATGTTGGCAACAACCTTTAGCAAGCCCCAAACCATGGAAATAGCCATGCCTTCCAAGGAAAACGTTACCCCGGAAGAGCAGACTAAGGTGAAAGCTTCACGCGCTGTCACCATTGTCCTGGATAAGGATAATGCCGTTTATTATTACGAAGGCACACGCGACGAAAAGACAGGACAGGATCCGACGGTAGTTAAAACCGATTTCTCTCCAAAAGGAGTTCGTAAACTCCTGATCAAGAAGAACTATGACATCATGGTAAAAGTAGAGGAGTTGAAAACCAAGAAATCGGATAAAAAACTCTCCGCTGAAGACTTTGATAAGCAGAGAACTCAAATCATGTCTGACAAAACGGCTCCGATCGTAATCATTAAAGCTACGGACGGCGCCTCTTACGGGAATCTTGTAAATATTCTCGACGAGATGGCTATCTGTAATATCGGGCGTTATGCTATAGTTGACATCTCCGATTATGATAAGGAGTTGATCAAGAAAACAAACTCATGAAAATTGAATATTAATGGCAGCAAATAACGATATTTTTTCAAATGAGTGGTGTGACCTTGTTTTTGTAGGTAAGAATCAAGCTTACGGTGCCTATGAATTGCGAAGAAATTCTAACAAAAGACATTTCAGAGCATTAATAATAGCTACCGTCCTCTTCGTTCTTGCTGTAACAGGACCTGGTCTGTTGAGGTCTATTCTTCCTGAAAAGCACGTAGCAGACACCACTGTCAGAACACTTTCTCAACTTGAACTGGATAAACCCAAGGAACAAGAGAACATTCTGAAAGAGATACCTCCTCCACCACCACCGGTAAGGAATACAATTCAGTTTACCCCACCGGTCATTAAACCGGACGAAATGGTGTCTGATGAAGAGGAACCTAAGATGCAAAAGGAAGTTGTTGAAGCAAAAGCCGCTATCGGATCCGTTGATTTCAACAAAGGTACCGATGACGTGGCTGCGCCTATTGCAAAAGAGAACAAAGAAATTGTTGAGGAAGTGGAGAAACCTTTTGTCAACGTAGAACAGATGCCTGAATACCCGGGTGGACAGAAAGAGATGATGAAGTTCATCAACAGTAATCTCAAATATCCGGTAATTGCCTCAGAAATGGGGGTCCAGGGCAAAGTAATTGTGCAATTTGTTGTTGGAAGGGACGGAAAGATCGGCAACATAAAAGTTGTCCGTGGAATCGGAAGCGGCTGCGATGAAGAAGCAATCCGCGTTCTGCAGAAGATGCCGGCATGGAATCCAGGCCGGCAAGGTGGAAAACCAGTATTGGTATTTTTCACTCTTCCTTTCAGTTTTGTATTAAGTAAATAATTTTAAAAGTTTCAAAGTTTCAGAGTTTCAGGCTTTAATGTCCTGAGCTTCTGAAACGCTGAAACGATAATCTGAATTGCAGATGAAATGAGAAAGATGATGGGGTTTCTCCCTGTTTTTAAGGCTTTCATGGCAATCGTCTATTTATTACTGGGAGCAGTGATTTTGATTAATTCATCATCTCTGCTCCCAGTTAATAATTCAGTCAGGATAGGTTTAGGAATTCTGCTTATCGTTTACGGTATGATCAGGATTTATTCTTCGTATATTGCCTATATCACGTATAAAAAAGAAAAAGATGAATAGGTCATTGATAATCTTATCATTACTTCTGACTCTGGCTTCAGGATGCAAATTCTTTAAGGGTGATCCCTATAAGAATACTCCGACAACGGGAAAAGCAAGTATTTGTTCTGATGAAACCTTCAGACCTGTAGTGGAAGCTGAGATCGAAGTCTTTAAAGCCATATATGGCTATACAGTCCTGAATACAAAATATGTTCCCGAAAACGAAGCATTTGATTTATTATTGAAGGACAGTGTCCAACTGATCATTGCTTCGAGGGAATTGAAAAAAGATGAGATAGCTTTTTTCAATCAGAAAAAACTTTATCCGAGACAGACCCTGGTAGCCACAGATGCCATTGCCCTGATTGTAAATCCTTCCAGCAAAGATTCTCTGATCACCATCGATCAGATACGTGATATTCTTACCGGAAAAATTTCAAAATGGAACCAATTGAATCCTTCTTCACCCGAGGAACCAATAAGGGTGGTATTTGACAATCAGCAATCGGGCATTGTCAAATTTATGAATGATTCTATCTGTAAAGGGAAGATGGCTACTTCCAACGTTTTCGCACTTGACTTCAACAGGGATGTCATCGATTATACGGCGACCCATCCCGGAACTTTAGGTTTTATTGGAGCAAGCTGGATAACAAACAGGAGCGATTCACTTCATTTATCGTTCCATAAAAGAATAAAGGTGATGTCTGTCAGCCAGGATCAAAGGCCCCAATTGTCAGACTACTATAAACCATATCAGGCTTATATGGTTGATAAAATCTATCCTTTAACAAGAGATATTTATCTCATCAATACCGAGCCAAGAAATGGACTTGTTACCGGCTTCTCTGCCTTTGTGGCCAGTGACAAAGGTCAGCGGATCATTCTTAAATCGGGAATATTGCCCGCGGTAGCTCCAACAAGAGTGGTTAACATCCGAAAAGATTTATAGTATAAGGAAGTATATAAACTTAGTGATATTTAAAAGATGATGAAGAACAAGATTTTAATATTATTTTTTATTGCTCTTTCGGTATCTGAAGGGATGGCGCAAGGTCAAAAAAACACCGGGGAATGGTACCTTGGTGAAATGCAGTATCAAAAAGCCCGGGGCATTTTGCTTAAACAATTTCAATCCAATCCGGCCGACGTGAATGTATGCAACTTGCTCGGGGATGCCTATCTTGGATTAAACAAACAGGATAGTGCAAAAATAATGTACCAGAAAGCATTTGCCATCAATCCCAAGCATGCATTTGTCCTCATCAATCTTGGAAAAATAGCTCTACTGGAAGGTAACCGGGAGGCTGAACTGGATTATTTTGATAAGGCAAGAAAACAGGACAGAAAGAATCCTGAAGTATATTGCAAAATAGCTGAATCCTGTTTTGATCTTCCCAAAAAAGACACCCTGACAGGCAATGCATATCTAAATATGGGAATAGATCTAAACTCTAAATTTCCTTGCTTTCACATGGTCAGAGGAGATTGGGAAGCTGCCAATAAAAACTACGGGAAAGCGGCCAATGCCTATGAAAGAGCAATCTTCTTTGAGCCTAATAACGTGATCGCTCTCCGCAAACTTGGTGAAATATATGCTACAGCACGTTTTAACCGCCAATCACTGGATGCTTACAACAAATGTATTCAGATGGAGCCTGATCAGATACTTGTCTATAGAGATCTTGGAGATCTTTATTATTCCCTTGGAAGATATGCTGAGGCCGAGAAGAATTATGACATTTATCTTAGTAAGGCGGATGTAAATGTTAATGACAAAGAACGGTATGCAATTATTCTTTTCTTCAATAAAAAATACAATGAATCGGCAAAAATGCTTGAAGATGTGATCAAAAACAATCAAGAGACCAATCAGGGAGTGCTGTTGAGAATCAGAGGATACATTGCATACGAGACAGAAGATTACAAAAATGGTCTGGACTATATGAATAAATTTTTCCAGGTACAGGATCCGAAAAAAATAATTTCTTCTGACTACCTATACTATGGGCGTTTACTGGAAGCAAATAAAATGGATGTTCAGGCAATGGATAATTACAAGAAAGCCATGGCTATGGACTCCACCAAAGCTGACGTTTATGAAAATCTTGCCAATCTTGCTTCAAAGAATAAAATGCACCCGGAAGCTATCCAGTATTATTTCAAGATGATGGAACATGGATACGATAAAGCGGGTACCAATTTTGCAATAGGAAAAGAGGCTTTTGCGGAAGGTTACTACGTATACAAACCGAAAAATGATTCTCTTCTTGAAGCAAAAAAGAAAGGATTGACTGATTACAAAGACAGTACCGTTGTTCGTGATTCGATGCGCTACTGGTATCAGATAGCAGATACTGCATTCGCTAAAGTTACCCAACTTAGTCCGGATTATATTTTAGGTTATATCTATAAAGGAAGAACGGACAATTTTTTAGATCCCGATTATTTAAAAGACGAGGCAAAGAATTCTTATGAAAGTGCCCTGGCAATCATGGAAAAAGATCCTGCCAAGTACAAGGGATACATTATTGAAGCTTACAAATATCTGGGCGCTTATTATTTCTTTAAATCGGAGAAGGTGGATGGTTCCGATAAGGCTCAGAAAGATCAATTGCTGAATACTTCAAAGGACTACTGGATGAAGATACTGGCTATTGATCCTCAAGACCCACAGGCTAAAAAGGTAATTGAGCAGCTGGAGCAAGCAGCCAAAAGACCTGGAAAGTCTTCAGCCAAACCTAAATAGTAAAATTTATAAATAGAGAAACAAAGGCCTGATTCAAATTTTTGGATCAGGCTTTTTAATTTTAGGATATCAGAACATTTATATAAAAAATTAAAAATTATCTTTGCAAAAATTCTTAAACTGGGAAGTTCCTGAATTAATAAAAATTCCCGGTTATTGAACAGATTTAAATAATGGAAATACATCATACAGATAATCCGCAACGATTAAATTCTGTATTGAAACAGCAAACTGCTGTGGACGTACAAAAATGCTATCAGTGTGGAAAATGCTCTGCCGGTTGTCCTCTTTCATCAGAAATGGATTATGCACCAAATTATATCCTTAGGATGATTCAGACCGGTGATCCTGAACTTGAGGAAAAAGCATTAAAATCTTTAACTATTTGGCTCTGTCTAAGCTGTGAGATGTGCTATTCGCGCTGTCCGATGAGCATTGAAATACCCAGAGTCATGGATTTCCTCCGTGAAAAATCATTAGAGAGGAAGATCACCAACCCAAAGGCTAAAAAGATTATTGCTTTTCATAAGTCATTTCTTAAATCCATAGAAAAGACAGGCAGGTTAAATGAAATAGGCCTTATTATGGATTACAAGTCCCGGGTATTTGATCTTTTACAGGATGTAACCCTCGCCCCGACCATGTTAGCCAAAGGCAAACTTCACCTGTTTCCTGAAAGAATCAAAGATGGAAAAGGAATGTCCTCTATTTTTTCTAAAAACATCCAAAAAGAATAACAGCAAATAAACTATGATCTTAGGATTTTATCCTGGTTGTTCGTTAAAAGGGTCATCCCGTGAATACACGGAATCCGTTATTGCAATCGCCAGGAAATTTGAAATACAATTACAGGAAATTCCTGACTGGAATTGTTGTGGAGCCACTGCTGCACACAATTTTAACAGGGAATTGTCACTGGCTCTTCCGGCCCGGATACTTGCACTTGCTGAGAAAGAAGGAATGAAGGAAATCCTTGTTCCTTGTGCAGCATGCTACAGCAGACTAGCCACTGCGCAGCACGAACTCAACAGTGATCCTGAATTAAAGGGGAAAGTGATCCAAATCATTGGAATGGAATATTCCGGAAATATCCAGCTTCTGAATGTCATCCAGATGCTGGATAAATACATCACACCCGATCTCGATGAGAGAATTACAGCCCCTTATCTCCATAAAGTAGCTTGTTATTACGGATGTTTACTTGTACGTCCTTACAATATTCTGAAGTTCGATCGTGAAGAAGATCCGCAATCAATGGATAGGCTGGTAAAAAAACTTGGCGCTGAACCGATCGATTGGGCCTTTAAGACAGAATGCTGCGGTGGAGGTTTATCCATTTCAAGGACCAGTACAGTAGGCAGACTTTCGGGAGAAATAATTCGCGATGCCAAAGATAGAAATGCCGAAGCCATCGTGGTTGCCTGTCCGATGTGCCATTCCAATCTGGATATGAGGCGCCCTGCAATCAATCATTATCTTGGAATGGAGATCAGTATACCGGTACTTTATATTACACAGGTACTGGGGTTGGCCCTTGGAATAGATCGTAAATCCCTCGGACTGGAACGTCATTTCGTAGAGACGCGATTAATCGCGTCTCTACCAATTAATTAATAGAGACGCGATTAATCGCGTCTCTACGAAGCAAATTAATATGTCAAGAATAGGAGTATTTATATGCCATTGCGGCGAAAACATCAGCGCCACAGTGGATGTTGCCAGAGTTGCAAATGCTGCTTCAGAGATTGAAGGTGTTGTTCATAGTGTCGACTATAAATACATGTGCTCCGATCCGGGGCAAAGTATAATCAAACAAGCGATAAAAGAAAAGGGGCTGACCGGTGTAGTTGTAGGTTCCTGTTCACCACGGATGCATGAACCAACTTTCCGGAAAGCCTGCAGTGAAGCAGGGCTGAATCCTTTTTTGTGTGAAATGGCCAATCTTCGGGAACATTGTTCATGGGTTCATGAAAAAAGTGAGGCCACTACGACAAAAGCAATCGACCTGATCCGGATGTTGATTGAGAAAGTAAAACTCAATCATCCACTGCAAGATATAAAAGTGCCGGTGACCAAAACTGCACTGGTCATAGGAGGCGGAATCGCAGGAATTCAGTCAAGTCTTGATATTGCCAATACAGGGCATAAGGTAATACTTATTGAAAAAGAGCCGTCTATTGGTGGCCATATGTCACAGTTATCGGAGACTTTTCCTACACTGGACTGCTCGCAATGCATTCTTACTCCCCGGATGGTTGAAGTGGCCCAGCACCCCAATATCACATTGTACACTTACGCTGAACTGGAATCAGTATCCGGTTTCATTGGAAACTTTAAAGCTAAAATCCGGAAGAAAGCCAAAAGCGTAGACGAAAAGCTCTGTACCGGATGCGGATTGTGCACCACCAAATGTCCGAATAAGAAGATTCCAAGCGAATTTAACGAAGGATTAGGATTACGTTCGGCCATCTATGTTCCATTTCCACAGGCTGTCCCAAATAAGCCCGTAATCGATAAAAACAACTGTACTTATTATCTGAAGGGAAAATGTAAAATTTGCGAAAAATTCTGCCCCACAAAGGCCATACAATATGATCAGCCGGACGAAATTCTGGAAGTCGAAGTCGGCGCCATCGTTTTAGCTACCGGTTTTGCTGTAAAGAAGCCTGATTTCTTTCCTGAATACGGCTACGGTAAGTATCCTGATGTAATCACAGGTCTTCAGTTTGAAAGACTGGCCTCTGCCTCAGGTCCTACATTAGGAGAAATAAGAAGGCCGTCCGATGGAAAGATTCCTGAAAAGATAGTCTTTGTCGCCTGTGCCGGATCAAGGGATCCAGCCAAAGGCATACCCTACTGCTCCAAAATCTGCTGCATGTATACGGCCAAACACGCCATGCTGTATCAGCATAAGGTTCATGGAGGCAAATCCTATGTATTCTATATGGACATCCGGGCTGCAGGAAAGAACTACGATGAATTCGTTCGCCGGGCCATTGAGGAGGATAGCGTCAATTATATTCGCGGACGTGTCTCCCGCATTTACGAGAAAAACGGGAAGTACATTGTCAAAGGAGCCGATACTCTTTTAGGAGGCAGGCCAGTGGAGATTGAAGCGGATATGGTGGTTCTGGCCACTGCCGGAGTATCAAACGAAGGAGCTGAAGATCTGGCTCAGAAGCTTCACGTTTCCTACGATCCTTACAAATTCTTCGCGGAAGCACATCCAAAATTAAAACCCGTCGAAACCAATACCGCAGGGATATTCCTTACCGGAGCTTGCCAGTCTCCCAAAGATATCCCGGAAACAGTTGGAATGGCTTCAGGAGCTGCCGCTAAAGTAGCCGCCCTGTTCTCCAAAGACGAAATGACCAGGGAACCACTGATTGCTTTTGTTAACCGTCAGGCTCCCCCGTTATTTTCAACCTGTGTGGGATGTTTCCTTTGTCAGACAGCTTGCCCTTACCAGGCCATAGAGCGGGAAGAGATAAAAGACCGCAGCGGCAAACTGATAAAAACAGTTGCTAAAGTAAATCCCGGACTTTGCCAGGGATGCGGTACCTGCGTCGCCTTCTGCCGGTCGAAATCAATCGATATCCAGGGCTTCAGTAACGAGCAGATGTATTCAGAGGTGATGGCCTTATTTAATTAAGAATTAAAAATTAAGAATTAAAAATTGATCAATTTGAAATTTGAAAATGATTCTTTAATTCGCAATTCGTAATTCGTAATTCGCAATTCGTAATTTCTTAATAATTCATGTCAGAATTTGAACCTAAAATAGTAGCCTTTGTCTGTAACTGGTGTACATACGCCGGGGCAGATCTCACGGGCACGAGTCGTATAAAATATGCCTCGAATGTGCGAATCATAAGATTTCCATGTACAGGGCGAATTGACTATATGCTCCTGATGAAAGCATTCGGAGAGGGAGCGGATGGAATTATCGTTTCAGGATGTCATCCGAACGATTGCCACTACACGTCAGGGAACTTCCATGCCAGAAGGCGCTGGATTGTTTTCCGGAACTTATGTGACTTCATGGGGATCGATATCCGGAGAATCACCTTCTCCTGGGTATCTGCCGCAGAAGGTGCCAAATGGGCTGATCTTGTAAACTCAACCGTTGCCACCATCCGGGAATTGGGTCCATATGAAGGATATCAAAAAATAGCTACCTACCTAAAGAAAGAAGAAAACCATGGATGAATTAAGAAACAGGGCCCATGAACTTCTTCAATCAGGGGAAGCAAAACTTATCATCGGATATGAGCAGGGCAAAGGGAATAAAGTCAGGCCGGTATTTATCACCAATCCCGAGGATACCAATAAACTGATTTTTGACAGCCGGTGCATTCAGAATCTTGCTGTTTACCTGGGTAAACCAGAAGTTAAAGCTTTAGGCAAACCGGCCATTACAGCCACTTTACCTGTTTTAAGAACCATTGTTCAGCTGGCAAGCGAAAACCAGCTGACAGATGAAAGCGCTGTCATTCTGGGCATTACTCCGGATGGAGTACTTAAGGATTTCAGCAACCTTGAAGAAGTTGAAAATTACATCAACCAATTTGAGCTTCAGCTCGAGGAAAGGGATAAAAAATTACTCGACGATATTTCTCAAATGACTCCTGAGGAACGCTGGAAGTTCTGGATTGAAACATTGTCGCCCTGCTTCAAGTGCTATGCTTGCCGGGCTGCCTGTCCGATGTGCTACTGCCCAAAATGTACCGTAGAGCAGAATCAACCTCAATGGATTCCCGTGCCCTCGCATCAGAAAGGTAATCTCGAATGGCATTTTATGAGAGCCATGCACATGGCCGGACGTTGTGTCGATTGCGGTGCCTGTGCTCAGGCCTGCCCGATTTCAATTCCATTAAACCTTCTGACAAAAAAGATGATGGAAGACATGAAAACTCAATTCGGTGAATACAGGATCGCCTTGAAAAAGGGCAATGCAATGTCTACTTTCAAACCGGAGGACTCAGAAACCTTTATACGCTAAAACATGACCATAGAAAGACATATAATTCAGAAGGGCTCACTTGATAAGTTTTTCGATGTTTTAGTTCAGCAGGGAAAAACAATCTACGCACCAAAGAGGAAAAACGGGAAGGTCAATTACGAGGCAGTCGACCATTTATCCGAGGTTTGTGAAGATTATATTCAGACTACCCAATCGGCAAAATCCGTGATCTTTCCACGCACTGAAAAGTTATTTGATTACAGTAAAGGAAGAGAGAACATCACTTTAAAAGACTTTGATCCGGATCAGATTCCCGAATCAGTAATATGGGGGGTACGACCCTGTGATGCCGCGGGATTTATTCCTTTGACAGCGATCTTTAACTGGGATTCAAAAGATAAAATCTATAATACCAGGCTTGAAAAGACCACCGTAATCGCTTTCAGCTGCTCCACAGCAGATGAATCCTGTTTTTGTACCTCGGTAGGCGGAAATCCCGGGAATACCAATGGGGCCGATATTCTTTTGACAAAGATCAGCGATACGGATCAGTATTTAGCTGAAGCCATTACTGAAAAAGGTAAAAAAGCTGTTTCATTTGCTCCGTCTTTATTTGGAGAAGATCCGGGAACAGAAAAAGAAAAACACCTTGCTGACCTTCCGAAGCAATTCAATCAGGAGGAGATTAAAGATAAACTCCAGAATTTCTTCGAGAGCGATCTTTGGAAAACTCAATCTCTCCGCTGCCTTGGATGTGGCGCCTGCGCTTATGTATGCCCTACCTGTGCCTGTTTTGACATCCAGGATGAGGTGCATGGCAAGGAGGGATCAAGAGTCAGATGCTGGGATTCATGCGGATTATCGCTTTTCACGCTTCATACCTCTGGGCACAATCCAAGATCAGTGCAGTCACAGCGATGGAGGCAAAGATTAATGCATAAGTTTTCCTACATGCCTAACCGTTTGGAAGTATACGGTTGTACCGGATGCGGTAGATGCTCCAGGGCCTGCCCGGTTGATATGAACATGCTTGAACATTTACTTTCAATTCAGGAAATTCAGAAATGACAGACAAGAACATTTACTTACCCTATCTTCTTAAAATAGAAAAAATTACCCGCGAAGCTCCGGGAGTAAAAACCTTCCGCCTGAAATTTGTTAACGAGGAAGAAGGGAATAATTTCGATTTTAAAGCCGGCCAGTTTGGAGAATATTCCATTTTAGGCAAAGGTGAATCCACTTTCTGCATCGCCTCCTCCCCTACCCGAAAGGGATACATTGAATGTACTTTCCGTCAGGCAGGAAATGTTACCAGCGCTCTGGCTAACTGTGAAGAAGGAAATGAAATAGGTTTTCGCGGTCCTTACGGGAATATCTTCCCGCTCGATGAATGGAAAGGTAAAAACCTGTTGTTTATTGCGGGCGGGATAGCTTTGCCTCCGATGCGCTGCGTCATCTGGAATGCCCTTGATCTCAGGGAGAATTTCGGCAACATTACCATACTTTATGGAGCAAAGACAGTCGATGATCTTGTCTACAAGCACGAATTGAAAGAGTGGGAAGAACGCCCTGATGTTAATCTGATTACAACCGTGGATCCTGGCGGAGAAACGCCTGACTGGAAAGGCCAGATAGGATTCGTTCCTTCCGTCCTCGAAAAAGCTGCTCCTTCCAGTGAAAATACCGTTGCAATTGTTTGCGGCCCTCCAATCATGATCAAATTCACTTTCCCTGTTCTCGAAAAACTGGGTTTTACAGAAGAAAATATCTATACCACGCTCGAAAACCGCATGAAATGCGGCTTTGGGAAATGCGGCAGATGCAATGTCGGAGAAGTTTATGTCTGTAAAGATGGTCCTGTTTTTTCTTACAAACAGCTCAAATCTTTGCCAGCCGAATATTAGCCAGAGATTGGCCAATCCAATAAATCCGTTACAGAAAAGATTCCTCACTTCGTGTCGGAATGACACTTTTGTTTGGAGAACTGGGGTGATGATGTGTTAATGACAGGGAGTAGGCTGGGCTCTAATCCATTGCCGTCAGCTTTAGCTGACGGGTACAGTGCTGTTAACAAAGGCTTTAGCCACATTCTGCAATATCTAAATGTGGCTGAAGCCATCGCTTTCTGAACCACTTTTCCGTCAGTTGAAACTGACGGCAATGGATGAAGACATTTTTGGACATCTTCCCGCATGTCATTCCGAGAGTCTACTTAAAAAAATTGCGCACGATAATGACAGGGAGTTGAGATCCACATTCCACTTCGTTTCATTCGGAATGACATTTGAGATCTTTTGGGGGGAGAATTGGGGCGGCAAAGCCGCCCCAATTCTCCCCCTCCTTCAAAGACGGCCCTGTCATTGGTACGCGAAGCGAGGAATCCCTTACTCCTTACATAAATCTGTCATTGGTACGAAGTGAGGAATGACAAACTGGAAAGTGAAAACCTCATAATGTGCGACTTGTTAAAATCTGTCATTGGTATTGAAGTGAGGAGTCTCCAATTTTTAAGTTCTACTGGAATATTGTGCTGGCGCTTTTGTCCAATTTCAGATTATTAAACAATACAATTATCAGTTGATGAGAGATTACTGTAACGAATAATAAGGATTTGAATCAAAAATTTGATGATTTGATAAAAAGAAGATGCAAAATCATTACTTTCGAAAAGTTATTTAACAAACCGATAAAGTGTAATGAGTTCTCAATTATTCCAGACCAAGCCCATGAAAGATCTCATGGATCAAGCCCAGGACAGTCGAGGGCTTAAGCGGGCTTTAAGTTCAGGCAACCTGATCACTCTTGGGATCGGAGCCATCATCGGGGCAGGAATATTCGTGTTAACAGGACAGGCAGCGGCCCAATATGCAGGACCGGCCATTGTAATTTCCTTCGTAATTTCTGGATTTGCCTGTCTGTTTGCAGGGCTTTGTTACGCAGAATTTGCGTCCATGATCCCCGTAGCAGGCAGCGCTTATACTTACGCCTATGCCACGCTGGGAGAATTTGTAGCCTGGATTATCGGTTGGGATCTTATCCTTGAATATTTGTTTGCCGCCTCAACGGTTTCGGTAGGATGGTCAGGATATGTGGTAAGCTTCCTTAAGGACTTTGGAATCCATATTCCGGCACAGTTTACCGCTGCTCTGGGAACCACACTGGTCGATATACCTGACGTGGGATGGAAACCTATCACCCATGAACTTACGAAGAATCTGGCTGCCTCAGGCATTGCGGTTGACAATCTTCCCCATCTGCAGGCAGTTCTGAATCTTCCGGCTATGTTTGTGGTTGGGATGATAACCCTTCTTCTGATAGCGGGAATAAAAGAATCAGCAAGGTTTAACAACATCATGGTGATCATCAAAGTGTTCGTCATTCTCTTGTTCATCGGGATTGGTTTTTTCTATATAAATTATAACAATTGGCATCCTTTTATCCCTAAAAATACCGGGGAATGGGGTCATTTCGGCTGGAGCGGCATACTAAGAGGATCGGCTGTTATATTTTTCGCTTACATTGGATTTGATGCGGTCTCAACCACGGCACAGGAAGCAAAAAATCCCCAACGGGATATGCCGGTGGGGATCCTTGGATCTCTGTCGATTTCAACAATATTGTATATTTTGGTAGCGTTGGTTTTAACCGGAGTGGTAAGTTATGTATTTCTGAATGTAGCCGACCCGATAGCAGTTGGTGTGGATGCTATGGGAAGCGGTTTATACTGGCTGAGGCCGATAATAAAGATAGCCGCTATCGCCGGACTGAGTTCTGTTATTTTGGTTATGATGCTGGGCCAACCAAGGATCTTTTACTCTATGTCCAAAGATGGATTGCTGCCTTCCATTTTCTCAACGATCCATCCTAAATTCAAAACTCCTTATATAAGTCAACTTATCACCGGGGTTGTAGCTCTTATATTGGCAGGAATCCTTCCTATTAACATCCTTGGAGAACTGGTATCCATTGGCACTTTGCTGGCTTTTGTCATCGTATGTGTCGGAGTGATTGTTTTAAGGAAACAAAAACCTGACCTTGCAAGGTCTTTCAAGACTCCCTTTGTTCCAATAGTTCCAATACTCGGAGCGGGTATCTGTCTGCTTCAGATGTATTCCCTTCCACTTGATACCTGGTTACGGCTTATTATCTGGATGGCCATCGGCTTTGCAATTTATTTCACCTTCGGAGTAAAAAACAGCGTTCTTAGAAAAGGGAAAAGGCCGTAGAGACAAGGCATTTTAAGAACAGAGGCGGTGTCCAAAAAGCTAAACCAATAAATCCAGAAAGAGATTAATAATTTCAGCAATCGTTATCCCTTGCCGTCAGCTTTAGCTGACGGGGTAATTTGCTGTTTTATTTGGCTTTAGCCACATTCCTCTTTGCAAAGATGTGGCTAAAGCCATCTATTCTTTAGCCTTATACCGTCAACTAAAGTTGACGGCAATGGATCAGAAACAGACTTTTAGGACATCCTCTCTACGGTTCAAAATTAGGATACATAAAATCTTTAGGAGGCAAAAGATTCTCCTTGATGGTTCTTACAGAAACCCATCTTAAGAGGTTAAAGATTGATCCCGCCTTATCATTCGTTCCGGATTTCCTTGACCCGCCAAAAGGCTGCTGACCAACAACGGCTCCTGTAGGTTTGTCATTGATATAAAAATTGCCCGCTACGTTACAGAGCCTTTTTGATATTTTTTCAATGGAATACCGGTTTTGAGAAAAGACAGAGCCCGTCAGCGCATAGATAGAAGTAGAATCCAGCAGAGAGAGGGTTTCATCAATCTGGTCATCCGGATATACATAAACAGTAACCACCGGACCAAACAGTTCGTCTCTCATGGTGAAGTAATCAGGTTTCTTTGCCAGAATAACAGTAGGTTCAATAAAATAACCTTTGGTTTTATCGCAATGGCCACCATAAATGATTTCCGCATCCTTATCATGCCTTGTCCGATCAATAACGCCCTTTAACTTATCAAAAGAAGCTTCATCGATCACCGCATTAATGAAGTTGGTAAAATCCTCAGGAGGGCCCATTTTCATTCTTTTCAGTTGGGAAACCAGTTTCTTCCAAAGATTATTCCAGATACTTTGAGGAACATATATTCTGGAGGCTGCGGAACACTTCTGTCCCTGGTATTCAAAGGATCCGCGAGCGATAGCCGTTGCCAATGCATCCAGATCAGCAGTCGGATCAGCAAAGATAAAATCCTTACCGCCTGTTTCTCCTACTATTCTGGGGTAATTTTTATAAATAGAAATATTCTCCCCTATCTTCTTCCAGATTCCCTGAAAAACTGCTGTCGATCCCGTAAAATGAATACCAGCAAAATCAGGATGATTTAAAACAACATCGCTTAAGACAGGACCTGCGACATAGATCAGGTTAATTACACCATCAGGAAGTCCGGCCTCTTTAAGAACTTCCATAATGACGTAAGCGGAAAATACGGCTGTTTTGGAGGGTTTCCAAACGCAAACGTTTCCCATTAAAACCGGAGCGAAAGGCAAATTTCCCGCAATAGAGGTAAAATTGAAGGGAGTCAGGGCCACCACAAATCCTTCCAGGGGACGATATTCGAGGTAATTCCATGTTCCTGGATTGGATTCTGGCTGCAGATTATAGATTTCCGACATTACCTTCACACCGTACCTGTAAAAATCAATTAACTCACAGGCTGAATCAATTTCAGCTTCATGGATGTTCTTGGATTGACCCAGCATGGTGGCTGCATTTATTTTGGAACGGTAAGGACCTGCCAGCAAATCAGCAGCCTTCAAAAAAATGGATGCACGATGCTGCCAGGATAGTTCGGCCCAGGCCTCCCTGGCTTTCAAGGCGGCATCGATAGCCAGAGAAACATGTTCTTCAATTCCATGGTAATAGTATCCAAGGACATGGGCTAAATTATGCGGAGGCCTGATTTCAATTTTATTATCAGTTTTTATCTCTTTGCCTCCAATAACCATTGGTATTTCATGGATTTGAGAAAGCAAAGAATCGATCTCTGATTTCAGTTCCTTTCTTTCAGAAGAACCAGGCGAATAAGTCCTGATTATTTCATTTTTAGGAATCGGAACATGATAAAATCCTTTCACCATGATTTGCAATTTTAAATTATTGTTCAGAATGGACTTACCGTACTAAGTAATTGGAATAAAATAATATGAATATCCGTTTACTTTCCTAATTGAGATTTCTCTTTGTCAAATGTTGTCATTTATGGTCATTTGATTGTCATTAATTGTTTTTTATGCACAATGACTATTAATGACTATTAATGACAACTTAATGACAAGGTCACTAAACGGTTGGGCACTATACCGGATACTCATTTAAAATAATGTCCTTTGATGATTACTGGCTATAGGTGTTTAGGCTAAAGATAAAAGGGGTATATTATGATCCTTCAGCCTTAAGTCTAAACTCCTTAAGCCTAAAAATACGACATTATATTCCTGGCATCACTTAATAATAGACTTTCTATACTAATATAAGTTAATTTTAGCAAACTCAACTTACTAAATAGTTAAAATAATTATGAATCGTATCTGAAATTATTAGTTTATTTGCAAATAAATAACAACCGGCTTTTGATGTTTAAAATACCTGACATAATAAAAAGAATACCCTTGAATTCCAAAACCGAGGGAGATAAGTTATGTCATTTTTTATTCATATCAAACCTGTTTATTGTTGTGGGCATATCTGTAGCCCTGATTTTGGATTTCATCCATTTTTTTGACAGCAGCTATTATCCATTTGAAATGTCTTTGCTTGGAATTTCAATTCCTTCCTTATATTTTTTAATGAAAGGATCAAAAAAAATAGCTGTTAACTTTATTAACTTACTTCCTGTTCCCATCTATTTTTTGATGATATCGCCGGTTCTGGCGGTAATTCCGCCCCAAAGCACCTATTTCCTTCATGTATTTGTTTTATCCTTAGGAATGTTTTTCCTGCTCGTGTTTGCAGATCAATTGGTACAAATCCTCTTTTTTCTTCTGGTCTCATTCTTCTCTCTTTGGTATCATTATTATTCAACAGGCATCACATCAAAATTTTTCGAAATATTCCGGACCTCAGGAGAATTGTTGATTAGTCCGTTATGTCTATTCCTCTTTGCGGCAGGATCCACGATTTTACTCTTTACATTTTATCAAAGAGAACTATTAAAACAAGGAAAACGCATTGAAGACAGAGATACCTTTTTTCAGAACTCATTCCGTCAGGCACCTTTAGGAATAATCAGAATTCGGATCCAACGGGATGAAATGGGAGAGAAATCAGGTTCAATCATAGAGCAAATAAATCCAGCTTTTGAGAACTTCTTTAATATCAAAAATTCCGAAGTCAAAGGAACAAACTCATCTTTAATCTTTGAAAAGTTATTTAAAAATGAAATAAACTGGCAGGAGATACTCTTTAGTAAAACCAAAACACAGCATGAGATTTGTCTTCCTTATTCCGGACAATGGTTTAAAGTGATCGTACTGCATCCGAACAATAATCAGATTATAGGATTTTTTGATAATATCACAGAAACAAAAACAATTCTGAAAGAACTGGATAACAACAGATATCGCTATAAACTCCTTCTTGAAACAATCCCGGATATATTCTTTGTAATAGACAAGGATGGGACTTATATTGATTATGTTGCAAAGGAAGAGGAAGGCTTCAAATTTTCAGCCGGGGAAATTATTGGAAGTACTATTTTTGAAGTCGGGTATTCTAAAAAAATGATGAATCAGGTTTATAAATCAATTCAGACTGTAATAAACCTGAATTCAATCGAGACAATCGAATATGTCCTTGAAATTACCGGTAAGGGTTCCTGCTTTTTTGAAATGCGAATGGTGAAACTTTCCGACAGTTCGGTTATGGCCATCTCGCGGGATATCACAAAGCAGAAAATCGCCCAGCAAAAAATTGAGGAAGCAAGAAGAAAAGCGGAAGAAGCAGATCAATTGAAATCTGCCTTTTTGCAGAATATCTCTCATGAAATCAGGACTCCTCTAAATGCAATAATTGGATTTTCAGATGTTCTGCTTTCAGATGATGAAACAGATGAAAATGAAAAGAAAAGTTATCTGCAGCTAATCATCCGGAATGGGCAGATTTTATTGCATGTTTTTAATGATACAATTAAACTTTCAAGATTACAGAGCGGATTAATCACCGTAGAAAAGAATTACATTTACCTGAACAATACGATATCAGATCTCTACCGCCAATTCTTAATCGAAAAAAAGCAAATAGGGAAAAATCATTTGAAACTTATTCCAACTAAAGGAAATGAAAATTCGAAATTCTCTGTTTGCCTTGATGGCCAAAAAGTAAGAGATATCCTGGAAAGCCTTCTCGATAATGCATTTAAATTCACCAGTGAAGGTGAAATACATTTTGGTTATCAAATAATTGATGGAGGTTTGCTTGAATTTTTTGTCAGAGACACAGGTATAGGGATTCCTGATGACAAATTCGAAGAGATTTTCCAACGTTTTTATCAGTTGGATTCAAGCATGACAAGGGAATATGGTGGAACTGGAATCGGACTCTCACTGGCAAGGGATTTTGCCATATTATTGGGAACAAAGATTGATGTTCAATCCGTACTGGGAAAAGGATCCAGATTTTCCTTTATAATTCCTGTTGAGGCAGGAGAAGGACACTTGAAGATTGTATAAATCTGATTTTTATTTTTCTTATGAAAAAAAAATCATCTTCGGAGATTTTTCTCTTTCATCTTCAGAATGGAATTGCTTATTTTGTGTGAAGAAATGCAAGAGATATGAAACCTTTTATTCCCAAGACCTTATTTAAAACAATTACCAACAAATACCTATTTGCATTTCTATTGTTCAGCATTTGGATGATATTCCTGGACGATCACAACATCCTTTTTCTACGGCAAAATTTAAACAAACTGAAGAAATACCGGGTTGAATACTCCTATTACAAGAAAAAAATAGAGAAGGATGCCCAAAAGTTAAAGGATTTGAAAGCAGATTCCAAAAATCTGGAAAAATATGCGAGGGAACAATTTTTAATGAAGAAGAAAAACGAAGATATTTTCCTGATTATAGAGAAGGATTAGCGAATTTCACGAATCGAAGGCATTGATAGGCATTAATGGTCATTGATAGGCATTGATAGGCATTAATAGGCATTAATGGTCATTGATAGGCATTGATAGTCATTAATAGTCATTAATAGTCATTAATAGTCATTAATAGTCATTAATAGTCATTAATAGTCATTAATAGTCATTAATAGTCATTAATAGTCATTAATAGTCATTAATAGTCATTAATAGTCATTTGATTGTCATTAATAGTCATTTATTGTCATTTATTGTCATTAACAATTAATGACCATCAATGACAACATTTGACCATTACTGACAATCAAATGACCATTAATGACAACATTTGACAAAGAGAAATCCCGATTAGGGAAGTAAACGGATATTCATTATTAATTTTTACCAAAAACTAATTCTGGACAGTTTTGTCTTTTTGACTTTCATCGACATCATCGATAAATCGTGTTCAGGTTCAATAAAATTAATATGATTCAATATGCGGCTCTTAGTAGAAGGAAAAAATATTTTCTGATTAGGATCATTCTCTTTGATCAGTTTCTTCTTCTGAATTATTATAGCAGGAAGCGTAAAGAGAAAAGTACACAGAAGAATATTAAAAATCATTAGCCTGATGATACCGATTTCCTGCAATGCAAAAACGGGGATGATAAACAGAATGTTTGCAATTAGAATGGTGTAGGTAGCCTGTTTATGACTAAATCCAAGAGTCAGGAGCCTGTGGTGAAGATGGTTCTTATCCGCTGAAAATGGAGAACGCTTATTCAGTATTCTGATCAGGAAAACCCGCATCGTATCAAAAAGAGGATAGATAAGGATAGCAAAAGAAACAGCGGGAGCCGATGCTACAGAGAAAGGAACGGTTTGATCAATATTCAATTCATTAAATTTAATCACAAGAATCGAGATAATTGTCCCCAATACCAAAGAGCCGGTATCTCCCATAAATATTTTATTCCGATGTCCATACAGGTTATAAAAGAAAAATCCTAAAAGTGCACCCACCAAAGCAAATGAAAGTATGGCATATTCAAAATGTCCGCTGATAAAAAACCAGGATCCGAACACAACAGAGGCAAAAATACTCAATCCGGCAGCAAGGCCATCAATCCCATCAATAAGATTGTATGCATTGATAAAAACAATCATGACAAAAGCGGTCAGTATCACACCCTGCAAGTACCCAAGTTCTCCGATTCCCAGGAAACCATGGAGATGAGTAAAACGAATCTTTGCATAAAAGATCAGGATGGCGGCTGTTATTAATTGAGCGGTGATCTTTTTATAAGGACTGATATTGAGAATATCATCTTTAATTCCCACAAAAAACATAAGGAGGACAGCTACAAATATACTCGTCAACCCAGGGAATACATATCCATCAACTCCGATAGAGGCAGAGATAATGAAACTTAAAAAAATCGCTATTCCACCTAAAGTAGGCACAGCAACAGTAGCAGAAGACCGGCCATTAGGCTGGTCGTACATCTTTAATGCATTGGCAATCCTGATTACTACCGGAACAGCATACAATGAAATGCAGAGTGCCGTAACAAAAGTCATTAGAATAAAGAACAACTCGCGCATTCGGTCATGGATTAGGTTTATGCTTAAGAATGACTAATTCGTTCAATAAAGCGGAACAAAAATATCATCTTTTTTTGATAAACTATAATATTCTCATATGTTTTTTTTATCAAATTTTCTTCTTCCCCTGATCATTAATTGATAAATAATTACACCCATCAAACTCCCTGAAGTATTGGAAATCATATCCAGCCATTCAAATGAACGGCCTATATGCATAACGTACTGAGAAATCTCCATAAGCAAACCCCAGATAATGCAAAGAAGAAGAATCAGATAATAGAAAGAGGGTTTCTTTTCGATGTGCAAAGACCAGCATAAGAGCCAGGCAAAACCAAGATAAAGGCATAGGTGGACAAACTTATCAAATCCTTCAAATAAACTGATATCTGGTACGTCTTTCGAAGGCATTAACGAAAGCGTCATTAAAATTCCTAAATAGATTAAACTTAATACGATCCGGAATTTCTGATTTATGGAGAAAATAAATGAAATCAATTTAATTGTTAATTAATTGTTCGTGGAAATTAACTCTAAATTACTGTAAATTAATACCTTACATCTGCGAATCCAACCCTTTCCCTTTTTCGATATGCTCGAAATTTGGCAGGTATTCCTTTAATATATCAACGATCGCTTCCTTTGTCACCTTCTTTGAATCAAAAAGCTGATTTAAACGATTAAAAATCTCATCAATCTCCCCGATATCTCTCTTCTTTGAATTCTTAATCACCCCCAGGTTAACAAAAAGGTCCATATCCAAAACTTCCTTCGCTGTATAGAACTCCTCGTACGTTTTTTCACCGGAAGTAGCCGAATTGAAATAATAAATGGGATATTTGGAGGTATCTTTATTCAATAAAAGAGCTTTTTGTTTGGCCTCTTCCTCCGTCTGACAAAAATCAGGTTCCATTCTCATGACTTCCAGGAGATTCACCATAATATGCTCAAAAGGAATCATATCCTTGTCTTCATCCAGCTTGGGGAAAATGATATCACCCGATTCTCCCATGATGGAAGCCATCAGACATAGCTCACCGGACTCCTGCGGACTGACGAAAAACCGTTTAATATTCTTTGGACAGGACCAGGCCTGATGATCCCTGATCCTGTTCAGAAAACCCTGAGGCAGACTGCCATTTGAAAAAGCCACATTGGCAAATCGTGCTGTTTTGATGTTCAATTTATCCGAATAGGCCATTATTAATTCTTCCATCAGCTTTTTACTGGCCCCCATGATATTCACAGGATTGGCCGCCTTATCGGTTGAAACACAAAAGAAATGCTCCGGAGGAAATTCTAACAACAGATCCAGTAACTTGCGAGCACGCAGCACATTATTCTCAATCATGGCCTCGACCGAAAAAATATCCTTTTCACTTCTCACATGCTTGTGTGCAGCGAAATTGGCCACGATCTCAAAAGGTCCATGATGCCGGAATATCTTTTCAAAAACCCGGTCACCGAAATTCACAGGATAGGTGATGAATTCTGCAGGAATGTTGTACTCTGTCGAACTCCTCAGATCTCTCACCAGTTCCGTCAGGCCATTTTCGTTAATATCCACCACCACCAGTTTCCGGATCCTGAACTTTAAGATCGCCTTGATATAAAACGATCCGATGGTCCCGGCACCCCCGATCACCAGAACCGATTTATTGTTTATTCTGTTTTCCAGCTGAGAATTAAACCTGCCGAAATCCTCTTTTAACAAGCTCTCTTTCCGCCCGGTTATCTTTTGGCTGATAAAATCATCCAGATCAATATTTAAAAGCATTATAGTTTGTTTTTTCCTGAATATTTCAATTTTGATAATCTGTCTCAGTGTGATCAATAAAAAGATCCAAAAGTAACCAATAGTTTACAGTCATTGGCAGAATTTCTTAATTCTTAATCGCAATTAACTTATCATATTATTTCCCTACTTTCCTACTCCCTACTTTTCCTATTTTATCTTAATAAAACTGTTCCAATGAAGAACTAAAATCAATTTCGTGTAATTCGTCCAAAATTCGTGTAATTCTTAATACGTAACGTTTGCAACGTTTTTCCTTTGCTATTTTTATTCCCAATTTTTTACTTTGTGAAACTCCGGGAATCACTTTGTGAAACTTAGTGTAACAGAAAATATTAATCCTTCTTCCCCGCTCTCACAATCTCACTTTCTGACGCACTCTTTACTGGCCTCATCCCTTTAATACGATACTCGGTTTTCTTTTTTAACTCTTCCGGTCTTTCTGGCAAATCCTTGAATACCTTATGCACCAGTTCACTTTGAGGTGCTATAATGGCCCATCCGGTCAAAAACAAAATCATAAAATCGGTATAGAACCCAATATTTTTCTGGTACCAAAGTTCCAATTCTCCTTTATAAGGAGTAATATGCAATCTATAATACTCATGTTTATCACCCTGTGCCTCTGATATCCATTTCTCTTCATCACGGAAAACGATGGAAGCTATTCCGGTTAATCCGGGAGGAGTTCTATAAATGATCGATTGAACTTCCCTGCTGTATTTTTCAAAATCAACTTTCATTAACGGTCTGGATCCGACAAAAGACATATCTCCCAATAATACATTAAAAACCTGTGGCAATTCATTCAATTTGGTTTTCCGAAGAAACCGCCCAAACGGGAATACCCGTGGATCATTTCGTAAGGTGATATTTTTGGTTCCCATGTTGATGCTATCTTTTAACATGGTAGCAAATTTCCATATCTTAAAACTTCTGTTTTTGTAACCCACTCTGTATTGTCCGTAAAAAATATAATGCTCACCGGTAATCAATAATATTATCGTAATGGGAATTAATAAAGGTGATAATATTGAAAGAACAATAAACACCAAGAGCACATCAAATATCCGTTTAATAGAATTTATATACATCAATTTAATAGTAATTGTTCTGGTTTTTCGGGCAAATCTTTAATTAACCTAAATATTAAATCATTATTAGGAGCCATTACTGTCCAAATTGTTAGTAAGATCAATAAAAAATCAGTAGAAAACGAAAGATGCTGTTGATACCAATCTTCTAATTTTCCTTTATAAGGCGCTATATACATTTTATAAAATTCATGTTTATCTCCCACTGCTTGAGAAATCAATTTTTCTTCGTCTCTAAAAACAATGGAAGCAATACCAGTAAGACCGGGACGTATATTACAGATTCTTTCCTGAACATCTACCGGAAACTTTAAAAAATCCCCTTCTGGTTGTGGACGAGGGCCTACAAATGACATCTCCCCTTTTAGAATATTTAAAATTTGTGGTACTTCATTAATTTTTGTTTTTCGCAAAAATCTACCCATTGGAATCAAACGAGGATCGTTTCTTATAGTTAAACTTCCTGTTCCTATGTTAGGACTATTCTTTAACATCGTTGCAAATTTCCAGATTTTAAAATATCGATTTTTATAACCAACTCTTTTTTGCAAGTAGAATATTTCTCCTTCCCCTGTTAAACGAAGTAAAATTGAGATAGGGATTAACAGTGGAAATAAAATTATGAATCCAAACAATGCCAATAAGAAATCAAGTATCCTTTTGAAGAAGTTTTTATACATAGATTTGAAGTCTTTCTGTGTCGAAGATAGCTACTTAATAACGGAAAAGTAGCTTTCCTCCACAGCCTCAACTACACGTGATAATTGGTCTATTGTTAACCCATTATAAATTGGCAAAGTAATTTCGTTTTCATAAAGCTGATAAGTTTTTGGGTAATCTTCTCTTCTATAACCCAGTTTAGTAAATAAAGTTAATGTTGGCATTGGAATGTAGTGTACATTCACCCCTACTCCCTTTAAACTGATTAGTTGAATCATTTCATCCCGTTGAACTTCCGATATGTTTTTAATTCGCAAAAGATAGAGATGAAATGAGGAAATTCTTTCGATTGTTTCACCTGGAGGAATTATTGCCCAATTATACTTAGAAAATGCCTGGTTATAAAATTTAAATATTTCCTTCCTTTCGGGCAAGAGAGTTGTTTTATATTTACGTATCTGGGCTAAACCTACAGTTGCACATAAATCCGGCATATTTACTTTCAAACCTTGTTCAATGATATCGTATTTCCAGGCTCCAGGTTGGTTCTTTTCAAAAGCGCTTTTAGTCTGCCCATTTAGAGAATATGCTTTTAAAAATTTATATTCTTCATGATGATCAAACTGAGAAGGCAAATTCAAGCAGATGGCTCCTCCTTCTCCTGTTGTGATATTTTTAACCGAATGAAGGGAGAAAACAGTCACATCAGCAACTACCCCTATTGGTTTATTTTTGTAAGAAGCTCCAATAGAATGAGCGGCATCTGCCATCACCAGAATACGATTTAGCTTTTCCTGTTTTTCACTTTCCGGAACAAAAAACTTTCTAACATCAGATGAATTTACTATTTTGTAAATCTCATCATAATCGCATGGCCACCCCCCGATATCAACAGGAAGGATTGCTTTTGTTTTAACAGTAATGGCTGATTTTATTTTATCTGGATCAATGGTAAAATCATCCAGAACGTCAACAAATACAGGTTTAGCACCGATGTTTAAACATGCAAGTGCGGTTGCGGCATAAGTATATGATGGGATGATCACTTCATCTCCATACCCAATTCCAAACCAACGCAGCATCAGCATAGCTCCGGACGTCCATGAATTTACACATAGCACCGTCTCTGATGCAGTGAGTTTCTTGATTTCATCCTCCAATGCTATGACCTTTGGACCTGATGTCAACCAACCAGTATTGGTTAGTGTATCGTTCATTTCATCGATCACATCTTGATCTATAAGCGGAAGGGAAAAGGGAATATTCATTATTTATTTCTCGTTTAAGTCTTTGATCAATTTATACATTTTCCGATTCGGATAACTTGTAAATTCGTAAAATACCTTGTATCCTGTTTTTCTATAAAATTCTATGACATTATCGTTTTTATTAAAATCCGTCGTAAGAGCTATTTTCTTACACCCATTGATTAAAGCTTCTTCTTCAAACATTTTTATCATTTTTTTACCAATTCCTTCACCTTTTATTTCAGGTAAAACTGCGATTGAAAGCAATTCTGCATAATTTCCATCATCTTTTTTGTTTTTATTCTTATCCAAATTGTTTGCCAGGCGAAATAAGGCATTAGGTTTAGAAAGTAGAATAATGAAACCTTGAACAATAAATTGAAAAAGATTTTGTTTTAACAATCTTTTATGGTATCCTTTTGATTGAATACAGCCGATACAAAAACCAACCATTTGATCTTTGTTATTCATTGCACAAACAGAGATTGATTCTTTGCTTCTTAGACAGGCTTTATAATACGTATTCAATAATCTTTTCCCTAAAGATGTTAAGAAAAAATCTTTAAAGGTAAAAAAATGAATATCCGTCAATTTTTTATATTCGGATTTATTAATTTTTCTACAAATCATGCCTGATTAATTTCATTAATAATGGCAACTAACTTTCGTAAGTTATTCTCTTTGGAAAAGTTTTGCATTGCGAAGTTATAACCATTTTTTCCTTTTTGCATAAGAACTTCAGATGGGAAAGAAGCAATAGTTTTCATCTTTCCAGCAAGATATTCAATGTTCTCTGGTGGTAAAACCCATCCTGCATCTGAACTTAAAATTGTACTGGCAGTGTCACTATCTTCATCCACACAGGCTATTATGGGTTTTGAAGAAAACATATATGCGGGGAGTTTGGAAGGACTTGCTGTCTTGCCTATTCCTTTTCTTAAAGGTAGGAGAAAAACATCTGCTTTTGATTGTATTGATCCAACTTGGTGTTTTGGGGCATCCCAAAATAAAATATTGTGAGCTTTGAATTTTTGAGCTAACTCAATGCATTTATCTTTGTCGGATCCATTCCCTGCAATCACCAGTTTTGAATTTGTAATATTTGACTTGATAAAGCTGTAAATTAAAAATTCCACTCCAGCGCTTGGACTGATACTTCCCAAATACATAAAGGTGAAAGTGTTTTCTTTTTTTATTACGTTAATTTTTTCATGTATAAAATCTTTATCATTCTGCCAATTCCGAATAACGTTTATTTTTGATTCATTAATATTTCTGGTTACAGAAAGATAATTTTTCATTTGGGATGAAATAGTAATAATTTTTTTAGAGTTTCTAAGGATATAATTATCTACTGGCAGAATTAGTTTATTCAAAATATTACCAATCCAATAAGGAAGTTTTTTTATTAAAGATTCAGGATATATATCCTGAATATGAATTATTACTGGAATATTTAATTTTTTAGCGGTTTTTATTAAAAATAATTGTGCGAAAATTGGCCAAGTGTTGGCATAAATTACGTCAATTTTGTTTTTCTCCGATAATAAGAATTTTGAAGTCGACTTTCCCATGCTATAACTTTCCAAAAGACGTCCAAAAATGCTGGATTTTGAACATGTAAATGTATCTAAAATATGATGAGTGAATGGATAACTCAAATTCAAGATTTGATCATATTTCGTCTTGTAAGGTCTTGTTGGCTTTGGGGAAATGACCACAACCTCATTTCTCAGGGATAAGCACTTCGCAATATCATAAGATAGATTAGCTGAGACGACAGGCTCAGGAGGGAAAACGGCAGAAACAATTAAAATCATAATTAATTTATTTCGACCAAACTACCCGATTTACATAATCGGTATAACTTAAAATAATTCGAATCACTTTCTCAGAAACATTAGGCATCGAGTAATCATAAATATTACGTAAGGTTTTAATAGAACCTCTTTTTTGAGTTTCCAAAATGACCAACCCTTGTAAAATTCTTTCCGGATTTAATCCCACCATCATCACTGAGGCTTCTTCCATTGCTTCGGGACGTTCATGGGCATCCCTAATATTTAATGCCGGAAAATTCATAATAGAGGATTCTTCTGAAATAGTGCCGCTGTCTGACAAAACCGCTTTGGCATTTTTCTGTAAATGATTATAGTCGTGAAAACCTAAAGGTTTCATTAGCTGTATCAACGGATGAAATTGAATTCCTTTTTCTTTTATTTTATTTCTGGTCCTGGGATGTGTTGAAACAATTATGGGCCATTGATATTTCTCCGCGATCAGATTAAGAGTAGAAACTAATTTATCAAAATTTGCTGAGTTGATGTTCTCTTCCCGGTGGGCTGAAACAACAAAATATTTCTCTTTGGTCAGGGATAATCTGACTAAAACATCAGAATCATCAATCTGATTCCTATTTGCATTTAACACCTCAAACATCGGACTTCCGGTTTTGATAATTCTGTCTGGTGGTAAACCCTCCCTCAACAAATATTCACGGGCAATATCGCTATAGGTAAGATTAATATCTGAAATATGATCTACTATTTTACGATTTGTCTCTTCTGGTACTCGCTGATCAAAGCAGCGATTCCCGGCTTCCATGTGGAAGATAGGGATGTGCCTCTTTTTAGCCGGAATTGCACAAAGACAGCTGTTAGTATCTCCCAATACTAAAAAAGCATCTGGCTTTTCTTTTTCAAGAACCGGATCAATATTGATAATAATCTGCCCGATGGTAGCAGTGGCATTAGCTCCGGCTGCATTTAGGAAATGATCCGGTTTCCGCAACCCAAGGTCTTTAAAGAAGACCTCATTTAATTCATAATCATAATTCTGTCCGGTATGAACCAGAATATGTTCAATACTTTCAGCAGCATCAAGCTTTTTAATAACCTCGGACAAACGTATGATCTCCGGTCTTGTACCTACTACAGTTAATACTTTAAGTTTTTTCATTTGTTTTCTATGAGAGTCGAAAGTCCAATGTCGGAAGTCTAAAGTCTTAATTTTCAACCTTTGGACTTGTGTTAGACTTTTTAAGAAATTCAATTAATTTTTGCAAAGAAGATGAAATATTTATTGCTTTATTCCTTAAAGAAGTTGCTATTTCATTAGAACAGTATTTCAGATCTTCTCCAATATATAACATACTTCTAACTTCTCCACAACTTCCTTTAGCGATAAATAAGTAACGGACAAACAAGCTATCAGACCCAGATTCTGACCCTTCAGCAATATTATTCATGATAGAAACAACTGCTCTCTGGAGTTGATCTTTGAATCCAAAATCTTTACAATTTGCAGTTAATGTGTAAATGTCTTGAACTAATACCCGGGCATCACGCCAAGCTCTTAACTCTTCAAAGCATCTCATCAGGTTATACTCCAGACATTAGACTTTAGACATAAGACTTTTAGTTCCTAAACTTTTTCAAAATAAGTATCCGGATCATCAGTATTATAATGTTCATTGATCCAGAATATCGTGTAGAGATCTTCATTCCCTATATTAGTAATGTTATGAGTGTACCAGATCGGCATATCAACGAATGAAGATTGCTTACCGTCCAAGTCAAATGACATTACCTTATCTGTTCCTATACGACGAAGCTCAATTTTTGCTTTTCCCTTCATAACAGCAAATCTTTCTGCTTTTCTTGTGTGAAAATGATTGCCTCTTGTAACACCAGGAACAGTAGTTGAAAAGGAGATCTGCCCACCACTGTTTAATTTCATTGTCTCGACAAAACTTCCGCGTTGATCGGTATTCAATTTAAGATTGAATGGAAAGAATGTATGGTGATCAATATAACAGAGAAAAGTATTGAACAGATTCAGGTCAAAAGAATTATCCAGATTAGGGATGGAGCCATTATCAAAATAGTTTTCCTTAAATGAGGTTAGTTTTTTAAGCAGAATTGAAACTTTTATCTCAGCGGAATGAGGAATTTTGTAGGTATGTGTAATTGATTCTTGTGACTCAATTATTTTGATTATTTCATCTACTAATTCTCCAACATAAATTAGTTTCATATCTCCATCCACATCAATCCTCGGCTTTTCGCCATGTGTTAGCTGATGACAAAAAGTAGCTACCACGGAGTTATAATAAGGATTCCCGAAAGATCCAAATACATTTGGAATTACTAACCCACTAAATTGTGCATTATTTTTATCAGCCCATTTTTCAAACAGCTCCCTTCCCTCTTTTTTGGATCTCCCATAAAGGTTATCACGTTCCTCTTGTGTGGAAGATGAAAACAAAATATGTGGGGCCGAGTTTGTGGTCTCGCAAGCTTCGATCAATTGTTTCACAAGTCCGAGGTTGGTGTTATATAACACGTCCGGATCGTTGTGCCTGTTCATAGCTGCCAGATGCACAATAACATCACAATTTTGCACAAATTCCTTTAGCTTACCTTCATCCGAAAAATAAGCATCTTCAAAAGGAATTCGCATGAATTTATCCGGCCCTAATCCTAAAGTATTATATAAATGCGTTCCAACAAACCCTGCCTGACCTGTAATTCCAATCTTGATCATCAAAACATTTTTACTTTTGTCTTTCCCTTTTTATCTTTTGTCTTTTGTCCTTTGTCTTTTCCCGATCTTATGGTTTGGGATATTTAGTATCCAGATCACGAGGAATAAAATAACCCTTTATACAATTTGGGTTCTTTATTGCAATCTGGATGTGATTATTGGATTTAAATCCTGCATTTTTATACAAATCTTTACCTTCAAAAAAGACTCCCCTTACAGAATCAAAAGCAGCCTTTCCTGTATCTTCATTGAAGTGATGAATTGTTTCAATCACAGCACAGTCCAGATGTCTTTTTATTAAATCACCATCTTTTATCAATGGCACATTTCCTGGAATTTCCAAACCAAATTTTTCTCTGGTATCTTTTAATAAATTATATCCTTCTTTTAACAAATTCAGGTAATCAGAATCCAATAAATCCAAGCAAAACCCTAAATCAATTATGGCTCCAATTACAGCAGGTTCTTCTATTATTTGTTTGGAGTTATGCGGTTTGTGGTTCTTAAGAAATTCGGCAAAATCTAAGGCACGTTTGCAATTGTTCTCCCAAAAATAGACACCATGCCCGAGCCAATCATAATCATTACTACTTGGTATTAAAACTCCTTCTTTTGAGGATACAACCTTATCCCTTACTTTCCGGTCGCAACCATGGAAGCCCAGAACAAGACCGGCTCTTTTGGAATACATTTATTTGCCTTGTTGGGTTGGAAATAGTGAAGTGTATGCTTTCGAAAGTTTTCCTGATTTTGTGTTGATTCCAGACCGTATTAAAAATTGTTGAGCTCTTTCTCTCGAAGAAATTATCTCTTTGGAATAAGCCTTAAATTCATCGAGATATTGTTTATGCTCTTTTGTATCCATGTCGAATAGATTTTGAACTTTAAAGTTACAAAAATATTAAAACATTTAATATTAATAAAAGTTTTTTGCCGGATTTTCAGACTCCAGGAAGACCGATAACCTCACGAGTGTTGAATTGGGTTATCTCCTTAATATTCACCACTACTGCAAAGTAAAAATTTGGAAAATAGGGAACGCTGATGGCGCTGATCAAGTAGATTTAAATGGATAAAATAAATCAACCAATTAGTTCATCTTCCTTTTATTTTTTATTTCACTGCGTTCATCTTTTAAATCCGCATCATCCGGCTTCCATTCAAATGCTTCAATAATTGGTTCCGGAAGGCTGCTTTGATCGGACTTCCACTCATAGAATTAGCAAAAGTGCGCAAATTTGCTTCAATTAGTCATCATCTTTTGACCTTTGTCTTTTGTCTTTTGTCTTTTAATCCGGATATTGTTTTACATCTTCACCCAAAATATCTCTTCTAATCAAAGGCAGCTTAAGCAATAATTGTTTGGTTCCTTCCACGTCCAATCGTCTGGTATTATGTGAATGGTAGTCCTCAATAACGGATACTTTTTGTTCTCCTTCAGTAAAATAACTGGCATAATTCAGATCCCGATTATCTGCGGGTACCCGGAAATAATTCCCCATATCCATTGCCTTGGCCATTTCTTCTCGATTCACTAAAGTTTCATATAATTTTTCTCCGTGACGTGTACCAATAATCCGAAGTTTGCTTTCTGATTGATATAATTCAATTAAAGCTTGAGCTAAATCCCCTATTGTGGAGGCTGGCGATTTCTGGATAAACATATCTCCGTTTTTACCATGTTGAAATGCATAAAGAACCAAATCCACAGCATCTTCTAGTGTCATCATAAATCGGGTCATATTAGGGTCTGTAATTGTTAATTCATTTCCTTCTTTTATTTGTTTTACAAAAAGAGGAATGACAGATCCCCTGGATGCCATCACGTTACCATACCGAGTGCCACAGTAAACCGTAGTTGTATCCTCTCCCATGGCCCGGGCTTTAGCCTGCATCACTTTTTCCATCATGGCCTTGGAAATCCCCATAGCATTGATCGGATAGACTGCTTTATCGGTGCTAAGAACAATCATCCTTTTTACATCATTTTCCATTGCAGAATCCAATACATTTTGGGTTCCCAATACATTTGTATTCACCGCTTCAATGGGGAAAAACTCGCATGAAGGAACCTGCTTTAAAGCTGCTGCATGAAAGACATAATCCACACCTTTCACTGCATAATCCACGCTACGCTTGTCTCGAACATTTCCAATATAAAATTTTACTTTGGAACTGTTAAGACGATGCCGCATATCATCTTGCTTTTTCTCGTCACGAGAAAAAATTCGAATTTCCTTTATATCAGTTGCTAAAAAGCGATTGAGTACGGCATTCCCAAAAGATCCAGTTCCACCAGTTATTAAGAGCACTTTGTTATTAAACATATAAACTTATTATTATAAATTAAGATAAATCTATATTACACGTAGTATTTTCTTATACTCCCTTCGTTCAATTTAGTTAATAATATAAACAAGAAGCTTGCAAACCAATGGTAATCAAAATTTCTGTATTACGACCTACTTATTATCATAATCAAAGATCTAAATTAAATTTCCACCAATTTTTTTTGGTTTATTATACCTTGATCTTTTTAAAAGATAGTATAACATTTGAATAAAATGATAACCTTTTAATTTAATTCGGAGAAAACTACCAATAGATTTTATTAATTTTCTTTGAAAGACTATTTTTTTTATAAGTAAAAGAATCACCTTCAATTTGCTTTTTTATTTGTATAAGCTTATAGATGTATGGTTGATAAATATATTTCAGACCAAACTCTGGTATTTTCAGATCAGAAGGTGTTACAATTATGTTACTTCTTTTATCATCAAACTTTAGACCTTGAAAATGATAGAAAATTAAAGGATATTTAATTTTTTGCTCCTTTCGCAATCCAATCACAATTGCATTATCTTTTAATTCAATAAAATATTTCGATATGTTCCAAGGCGCAACTCCAGCTCCTACGTGAGAAATTACACAAACATTATTAAATTTCTCTTCAAAATAATCAAGATATTTTTGATCACCATATTTGTGTTCCTCCATCTTTGCATAGCACCATTCGATACAACTATTTTTCCACCAGTTAAGAGCTTTTAATCCTTCAATATCATTTTTAAAATAAGTAAATTGCACACAGTATTTACCATATATTTCAGATGATTTAAATTTTGGAGAGAAATTATGCGGGGTTATTCCGATAGACCTACTCCCAATTTCTTCAAAAATTGGAGTTGGGGATGAGAAAAATAGAATGTCTGCATCAAGATAGGCGCAATGGTCCAATTTAAAATTATTAATAGAATACCAAATAGTTGATGCAGTGCAGGTCCAACAATACTCTGCAACTGTACGTTTAGCCTTTACTCGGATTAAATCTTCATTCTCAAAATCCAATAACGAGATTACGGTAACATGATTCAAATTTAATTCTTTTAGTAATAAAAAAGTTTTATCATCGAAAGCAAAAATATAGAGGTGGAAATTTTTACAATGTAATTTCAGTGACCTATATAAGGCAATACCTCTGGTAAAATAATATGAATCAAAGAGAGTACAAAAATTATATTTCATATTATTTAAAGGAATTTAAAATCTCGATTACTCGATAAATATCTTCTTTGGTATGGAAATATGAAATGGGTAAGCTAAGTGTAGTATTATGAATTTCTTCGGATATGGGATATTCACCATCAATTATACCATTCATTGCTTTTTGTTTATGTGGAGCTATAGGGTAGTGAATTTCAGTTTTAATATTATGATTTAAAAGAAATTCTTTTAATTGATTACGTCTAAAATGGCGAATATTAAAAACATGATATACGTCATAATAATCTTTATCTAAAAATGGTTTAATAAAATCATTTTTAAGGTTATCTAAGTAAAGCTTTGCTAATTGGCGTTTATGATCATTGATTTTATTTAAAGCTTTTAGTTTTATAGATAAAAACCCAGCTTGAATTTCATCAAGTCGCGAATTATAGCCTACGTAATCATTCACGTACTTTTCTTTTGAACCATAATTTCTCAGTGATTTAATTTTTTGGGCCATTGAAATGTCATTAGTAGTGACAGCTCCTGCATCTCCTAACGCCCCTAAATTTTTAGTTGGATAGAAGCTATGCGCTCCAAAATCACCAAAAGTGCCAGAAATTTGTCCTTTAAATCTCGCACCATGTGATTGGGCACAATCTTCAATTACACGCAAATTATATTTTTTTGCAACAAAAAGGATAGTATCCATTTGACAGCATTTACCATATAAATGCACTACCACAATAGCACGTGTATTGGATGTGATTTTTTCTTCTATTTTGGCAGGATCGATATTATAAGTATTAATATCAGGCTCAACAAGGATAGGTTTGAAACCATTTTGAACGATAGAGAGAATGGTTGCTATATAGGTATTTGATGGAACAATTACTTCAGAACCAATCGGAAAATCAAAACAACGGAGAGCAAGACTGAGGGCATCAAGTCCAGAAGCTAATCCAATACAATATTTAGCCCCGTAAAAGCGGCAAATTCATTTTCAAAATTTGACACATTATTCCCTAATACAAACCACCCAGAATCTAGGGTTTTTTGAAAAACCTTTTTATAAGATTCGAAGAAAGGTTGATTTAGCTTCCCTAAATTTTCATATTCAATCATACTAAATTATTTTGATTATAGAAAATATTTCCGTTGACCGTTTTCATACTTTTTAGTTAATTTCAATGGGGAATCCATATTTTTTAAAGGACTGCTTGATCCGGCATAACCATAAAATACTCGTGTTCTTCCTTTAAGTGAACAAATTAAAAACGTTTTGATTTCTGCAAAAAAAAACGCAAATTTAATAATTCACTGGAAGAAAACATATTCGAGGAATATCTGAAATATGAAATTTTTTGAATATTTTTCTAAGTTGATCATCATCAAATTCGGTATCAATTCTGGGAAAAAGCAAAAGCCTGTTTTCATCAGTAGACAATGGGGCTTTGAAGGCATCCAATAAAATTGCATTTTCAAAAATTTCAAACCGTTTCAACCGAAGAACGGATGAATTGTAATCAGAAACAACTATTGAATAATTGAAGTACTTTTTCAATTGGTATTCTTGAAAAGTTATTCCTGCCCTATTGAAAAAAAATTAAACTGAATTTATCAATCTCCTGAAGAATTACTTGAGTAGAATATGATGGTTCATAATTGTCAACTTTTTAGTATCTTAATTACTATAAGGTAAAAAATAATGTTGCTCCTTTTCATCATTCCTCAAATTTTCCCCCTGGAGAGTGTACATTTCGTTTTTAAGAATACCAAAATGTTATATTCGCATATGATTTTGTTATAAGTTTAATAAATAATCAGGTGGGAACTCAAAGATTAGAGCTAAAATGTTAGTTGTTCATAGGGTTTATAAATATAATCATTTGGATCAAAAAAATCGGATGCAAAAATCATTAATATACAATCTTTTGAAAAATTATCCAATCCAATGATAATCCTCAGGATTTATTATCAGACATTTGGACGGGGCATTTAAAATAAAAATCTCAATAGGTAATCCCATGCCTCCTTGGTTGGTTATTCTGCATTCTCCTTGCAGAGCGATAGCAGCTTGCGTTGTTTTCTTGTGCCTGTGATGACCGCGTATGGAATCATCAACCCCATAAATATAAAAAACTCTTTTGATATCAAAAGGAAGTACTTTTTCTATAACCGTAAGATTCCCTCTTGGGTCGGTAAAAGTTTTTAAATCGATTAAATTAGCCATAGGTGCTTTTATTACCTTTCAAGATCTTTTAAGAAATATTTATTAATTCTTTCCCAAGTATATTGATTGACCCATTCCTTTGCGTTATTAATAGTCTCTTCACGCATTATTTCACAATTTTTCATTTGAGTATATAAATCATCATGTAAATTTTGAAACATAAATCCTCTAAAATTACCAAGTCTTTCTCTATTAACATTTAATTCGGGTGCTAAAACAGGGCACATACAAGCCATTGCCTCAATC
>CAXXGM010000008.1:0-920665 GCA_963677325.2 Prolixibacteraceae bacterium | reverse complement strand
AATTTAAAGATGGGAAAGGCCATTGCTATGCTCCGGGATATGAAAAAGAAGCTGCCAACAGACAGGATTGGGAATGGCTGATGGAGCGGCAATTTGAAAAAGATAAAGCTTTCTCTGCATTAGACCAGTGCATTGATCAGCAAATAAGAGAGATTGGCAAACCATCCTTCAAGCATAAGCTGATCGTTGGAATACCGGCCCCTATTAAAGGACAAAAAGATTGGGGCAGCATAGGACACCAAATGGATTTTTCAAAACCTGAAGATTGCATAGAAGCCTGTAAATGGTACATCGATCGTTTCCTTGACCGTTATCAAAAAGAAGGATATAAACACCTTGATCTGGAAGGTTTTTATTGGGTTCCCGAGAGCGACGCCCCTTATACAGACATCCTGGTCCAGGTGGGCGATTATATCCGCTCAAAAAACATGAGATTATTCTGGATCCCTACTGGAGAGCTGTTGGCTTTGATAACTGGAAAACTGACAAATTCGATTTCGCCTATATTCAACCTAATCACTTTTTCACAAAAACCATCAGTTACGAGCGGCTGGATGCTGCTTGTGCCTTTGCAAAGGGTACCAATATGGGTCTTGAAATGGAATTTGATGAAAGCGCTCTTGCGGATGCAAAAAACAGCAAACGGGAAAGGTTGATCAGTTATATCAGGGCTTTCGAAGACCATGATGTCTTTAAAAATGCATCTGTCGCTTATTACCAGGGAGGGGCGGCTATTTACGGCCTTGCTCGTTCAAAAAATCCTTTAGACAGGGAACTGTTGGATCGTCTTGCCGACATTATTGTCAAAAGGAAAAAGATGAATCTCCCCAAAAAATAAAAGTAAATAGAATCAATCTTTTAGATCTGAAAATATATGAAGAATTATTTATGGATGGTCCTGATCAATGCTTTGCTTTTCACCAGTTGTCAAAGCAAGGCCTTTGAAAATGAACCTGACGTTAAAGTAGTCATACCTCCTAAAGATAAACCAGCGCAAGTTTCTCCAATAAAAGGCATCTGTATTTTTGCCGGTCAGGCAGATATATTTACCGAAGCAGACTGGCAGGCGCTGGCGAACTCTCCTCTGACAGATTTTATCATCATCCCGAAAGATGCCTCTACTTATGGAGCCAGTGAAGCCGGTTATAAATCGCAGTTAGCACCATTTATGGTTAATGTGGCTAATCAAATTATCTCACGCAAAAACACGGCCAAAATATGGATCGGAACTCCCGGATTATCCTCAACCAATTTCAACCTCGCAGCTTCAAATCTGCAGCCTTTTTATAATTACCTTGATCAGGTGAGGACACTACTGGGAAGCAGTACCTGGAACAACAATATCGGAGGGGTGTATATGAACATGGAATCCATTTATGGCACTGTAGATTACGGCAACATAACCGGGAATTCCTGTATCAAACTGATGAATGACCTTTCGAACCTGGTTCATACAAATCTGAATACCAAATTTCTCTGGATCCCTTATTATGGTTATGGTTCAAACCCTGACGAAATAATAAAAAGGATGGCTTATGTATCCAATAAAAGCACTATTTTCGACTATGTGGTCATTCAGCCACATTATTATTTTGATGGAGCAGTTGGGATAAACCTGATTGGTGTAAAGAGTTGCGTTAAAAACCAGGCTATAAGTTATCGTGATGGTATGATCGTTACTCCCAAAGCTTCACAAACCGTGATCGGAGCAGAGATGGAGTTGGACTGGCATATTGTTGCCCCCAACAATTATTCAGCAAACTTAAGTCGCTATACCGAATACGTTACATCATTTGGTCAGTACAAGGGCACCTACCCTATCATATTTTATTGGGACGGCACCCTTCAAAATGCATTAACAGGGCGTATAAACCCATTTTTCCAATAGCTTTTTTAAGTTAAAAAAAATCGAACTGCAAAAAATAGCAGGCTTAATGCCGATAAACATAAAGGAGAAAATTACCGGATGTGTCAATGTACTTAATAACTGCAATTTATATTTATGAAGAATCTATTAAAATGATAGATCTCTATATTAGGAAGAGGGAATATATGAAAGTAGGGAGTAGGAAAGTAGGGAAATAATATGTTAATTTGTTAATTAACTTTATGAGGGTTTGCATGGAATATAAAACTCTCTTGTAAAATTTAATCTATGAATCGTAAAAACTTTATCGGATTAATCGTTTCGGGAGGGGGAGCCATTGCATCGGCTTCTGCTTACGGTATTCCCTCTTTTGAGCAATCTTTAACAGAGCGGAATAAACGATTATCTGACAATGACGGACTCCATGCAGATGTAGTTATTGCTGGCGGCGGTTTGGGAGGATGTGCTTCCGCTTTAGCGGCATTACGCAACAACTTAAATGTGATCCTTACTGAAGAAACCAACTGGATTGGTGGTCAGCTCACACAGCAGGGAGTGCCACCTGATGAAAATCAATGGATTGAAACGCATGGAGGTACAAGGCTTTACCGTGAACTTCGGACAGCAATCCGCAGCTATTACATAGACAACTATCCATTGACGGAGGTTGCCAAGGCCAGAAGATATCTGAACCCCGGTGATGGTGCAGTTTCCAGATTGTGTCATGAGCCGCGCGTTGCACTTGCAGTTTTGTATCAGATGCTGGCCCCTTACATCAGTTCCGGAAAACTTACTTTGCTGCTTGAGCATAAAGTTACTGACGCGGATGTTACCGGTGACCATGTTAATGCGATGAGAGCGACAAACCAGCTAACCGGGGTTAATGTGACCCTTACAGCACCGTATTTTGTTGACGCTACGGAATTAGGCGATTTACTTCCTCTCACAGGTACCGAATTTGTCACAGGCACTGAATCCCGAAAAGATACAAACGAGCTGCATGCTCCCGATAAAGCTGACCCGGAAAATAATCAGGCATTTACCATGTGTTTCGCAATAGATTACGTTCCGGAACAAAATCATCTCATCGAAAAACCTGTTGAGTATGATTTCTGGCGCAACTTTAAACCTGAGATGAATCCGCCCTGGCCAGGGAAATTACTTGACTTCCGTTACTCCACCCCTTCAACCCTTCAACCGAAGACGTTAGGTTTTCACCCCGGGGGGATCAGTACGACCCCGTTGCTAAATCTTTGGAATTACAGGCGTATCATCAGCAAAAACAACTTCACTAAAGATTTTTATCAGAGCGATATTACCGTTGTTAACTGGCCTCAAAACGACTATCTTAATGGCAACCTGATTGGTGCAAACGCCAAAGTGTTTAAAAAGCAGGTAGAACAGGCCAAACAGCTAAGTCTGTCCCTTTTATACTGGCTGCAAACCGAGGCTCCTCGTCCAGACGGTGGAAAAGGCTGGCCTGAAATACGTCTGCGTAAAGATATCATGGGTACTGAGGATGGGTTGGCTAAATATCCGTATATCCGTGAGTCACGTCGCATCAAAGCCCTCTTTACCATTTTGGAGGAACATGTGGGCAAGGAGAACAGAGGGCAGATCACCGGGAAAAAAGAAGGAAATGCAGCCTCAGATTTTTACGACAGCGTGGGGATTGGCAGTTATAACATCGATCTGCATCCAGGGAGTAAAGGGACCAATTATATTGACATACCATCGCTGCCGTTCCAGATTCCTTTAGGTGCGCTCCTGCCCCAACGGATGAAGAACCTTCTCCCGGCCAATAAAAATATCGGCACAACACATATTACAAATGGCTGTTACCGGTTACACCCGGTAGAATGGAACATTGGTGAATCGGTGGGAATGCTGGTTGCATTTTCTATCAACAAAAAAATCTTACCTCGTGAAGTGCGCGAAAAAAAGGCTTTGCTGGAAGATTTCACCGGTTTTATCCGCGCACAGGGAATAGAAACGCGATGGCCAATTTCTTAACTCCACCTTGCGACACTTCCCCTTAATTAAAATTCATGAGCTTATATGAAACAAATCTTATCTACATTAGCCTTCGTTGCATTAGTCCTGTTTGCCCGCTGCCAAAAAGAGGCTGAAGTTGAATCTTCAATCTCGATGACAGTCAAAAACTACGAGGGACATATTCATATTGGTTTCTTCAGTAAAGAAAAGAATATGCAGATCAGCTTTTATCCCTGTGGAGTGAATCAATTGTTTGGAATTGCCAAAGTAAGTTATTATCTAACCCAGGCTGATCATTTACAGGGACGCACTTCAAGTGAATATAACTCCGGCACCGACTGGATCGGTCCCTATTATGTATGTGGCGCTTCTTCAGTACAATCAGGACTGACCCAAAAATTTACGGGAGGCTGGCATGGCTCTAATGGCGATGGAACCGGAACACCCACTGCATTAACAAGCGATCTGAGTATAAACATTGATGGAGAAAAGTCAACCGGAAATTTGGAACGCAGTTGCGAACAGGTTGACCTGTATGTGACCAACCTGATCCACGGATACGATTATTCGCTCACGAATAAAAATCTGCTCAAGGAAACCGTACATTACAGCATAAAAAACACACGCCAGGTTGAAGTGCAGGTCAAAATCGAAGCATTGGAAGATCTGGTGATTCAGCGTTACTATGGATTGCAAAGTCAGAATTTCTCTCTTTTCGATTCAGTCAAATACATGGCCGGTCAACGTGTAATCAATACTGGAGCTGTTAATGTCAACAGCAGTTGCAAATCAAACCAGGGAGCAAATACAATTCTATTAAAAGATAATGAAAACAAACATCAGCTTAAATTGGTTTTAAACATTGAAGAGGGATTGGGATCAATGGGAAAACTGGGAGCTGGTACACCCAAGGCATTCTCTGCCAACTATCGTAAATCATATTTCAATCTGGTCAATGGCCAGGATCTGACGATGAAAAAGGGTGAAGAAGTGTTCTGGAAAGGATCCTACTGTTGGGATTAGAAACACAAGCAGTCCTCTCAGATAAAAGACCTTTATCTTTCTGATTTAGCACCCATTGGCTGACTTGATCCGGATCTTTTGATCCAAAAGTAAAATAGAACAGGATCTTGTTTTTATCAGATCCTTGATAGGTTTGGGTTTGAGGCAATAAAGCTGAGGAATATGCCATTTAAATCAGTAAAGCATATATATGGTAAATCCACCTATTTGCTGTTTTTTCGGGGATAGACAACACATTAAATTAACATATTATTTCCCTACTTTCCTACTTCCTACTTTTCCTCATTCACTTGTGAATATTTCAGGATTGTTGATTTTCAACAAAATTCCCAAGAGCTGAATACTTCAAATAAATAGTCTGATATCTTTGAACATTCTCAGGTACCGGAATATAATTGGATTCAAATCCTGAGCCCATTTTTTTCTGAGCTTCACCAATATTCTTGTAATATCCGGCAACTACTGCAGCATACATAGCAGCACCGAGGGCGCAAGTGTGTTCAGAACGGACTACTTTTATTGGTACATTCAACACGTCAGCCAGGATCTGCATCACAAGGGGCGATTTTTTTGCTACTCCTCCCAACGCGATCATACCATATATAGGGATTCCTTCCTCCCTGAACCGTTCGATAATCTTCTTTGACCCAAAAGCGGTAGCTTCAACCAATGCCCTGAAAATTTTTGGTGCATCTGTACCTAAAGTCAGACCCGCTATGGCGCCTTTCAAATAGGGGTTGGAATCAGGGGTCCGCCTGCCATTATGCCAATCCAATGCAAGTATTTCAAAGCTTCCGGCAGGAACCTTTGAGGCTGCCTCGCTTAACTCCGCGATCAGATTGGATTTCAATTTCGCATAGATCAAATCATTTCCGGGAACATCCTTCAGACTGTTTTTTACGGGCCACAACAAGAGGTCCCGGAACCAGGCATAAATGTCCCCAAAGGCTGACTGTCCAGCTTCCAGGCCCAACATCCCCGGGACAATAGAACCATCTACTTGCCCGCAAATTCCACGAATTAGTTTGTCCCCAATTTCATGGGAAGGAGCAATAAGCATATCGCAGGTTGAAGTACCAACTACTTTACTCACATAATAAGGCTTAATGCCTGACCCTACTGCACCTAAATGAGCATCAAACCCGCTAACTCCCACGACCACTTTCTGATCCAATCCCAATCTTTTGGCCCATTCAGGGGACAGCTTGCCCGCTACACAATCGCCGGTATATGTTTCGGTGTATAAGCGGTCCCTTAAGCCGTCCATTTTCGAGTGGAGTGAACGTAGAAACTCATTATCAGGCAAACCTCCCCATTGTGCATTCCACATGGCCTTGTGCCCCGCTGCACACCGGCTGCGTTTCAGTGTCAGTGGATTGGTATTGCCGGTCAGAAGCGCCGGAATCCAATCGCAATGTTCGACCCATGAATAAGCGGCATCAGCCACCTCTTCCCCCTTGTTGAGGATATGCAATATCTTGGCCCAGAACCATTCAGGCGAATAAATACCTCCGGAATATCCCGAATAATCAATAGACCATGTCTTGCATAAAGCGTTGATCTGATCTGCTTCCCGGATGGCGGTGTGATCTTTCCATAAAATAAACATGGCATCGGGATTTTCAGTAAATTCGGGAAGCAAAGCCAAGGGTGTTCCGTTCCTGTCAACTGCAACAGGTGTAGAACCAGTCGTGTCAAATGACATCGCACAAACCTTATTGACTGCATCCGGTACTTTATCCAAAATCTCATGAACAGTAAATTCCAATCCAGCTATATAATCCAAGGGATGCTGACGAAACTGGTTTATTCCTGGATTACAGTATAATCCGTCTTTCCACCGGGGATACTCAAAAACGGAGATGGCCAGTTCCTTCCCGTCTTCTGCGTTCACCAGCATGGCCCTGACTGAATCAGACCCAAAATCGACACCTATGCAATATTGATTATCCATTAATTCTAAATAATTTGTTTAGAAAATTAGTTTACTTCAAGTTGTTGCCAGGATGGAAATTTCGGGAACCCGGAATGGGGATCCGTCTGGTACCAGAAACAAACTGAAGATATGTCTGATTGCTGTGGCAAGTACCGCCCTCCCTGCCGCCAACCTAAATCCTGGATCGTAACTTTCAGGTCATTTTCAAAACGGATAGGATCCATGATATGCCAGCGATAAAGCCCGAATCGTTGTTGCGAACGATACAACCCATCCGGCCTGATGACCTGTACTAAACCTGAATACGGGGTACAGAACTCCGTGTATTTCCCGTTCCTGTCAAAATTGTATGAACCACAGAAGTAATCCTCTGTGCCGGTTCCACAAATAGTAGGATACTTTTTATCCCCATCAATATAAAATTTGATTTCTCCTTCTCCCCACCATCCATTGTTATTTACACCCCAGGCAAGGTAAGTGCCAACATATTGGCCTTTCCCTTTAATATGGTCGGCAATGGTATAAAGGGATGTTTCATTTGGATTTTGTCGTCGGTATTGTGCATGAAAATACGCAGCATCATTTGGTACATCCGTAAGGGTATAATCAATTTGGTAATACAAAGTCATCGGATCTTTATCGTTAATATTTTCCATCGTGATCCTGCACTTTTTCCGGAAAGGCATGACCCAATAACAATTAAAAGCGCTTCCCGGGTTAACACATACAGCTAATGAGTTGAGTGGAGCATATTCGTTCCAACCCATACCAAAGAAATCGCCTACCGGACACTCAACAGATGGCTCAGTCTCATTATCCCAGTAAATACGTAAAATGGAAAACCGCCATTTCCCCGTTGGGGTCATCCAAATATGCTGGATTGCTCCCATCCCATCGATTTCAGCCATTGTAAAGGTCTCCCCTGGTTGAATACGAACATAAGGATTAACTTTCCAACCTGCACCCAGATCACGTGCGGCATTACTTGCATTGGCCGTATTGGGTTTACTCTTTTCATCCGGTATCGCCATCCCCCCCTTACCCTTTTCACCGGTAAAGTTTTCAGGACTGATCGAACGGGTTTGGGCATTTGACAACCGGCTTAAGTTACCCATATTCATTTCCAGTCCATTAAATATGGATTGAGAAGAAACGTCTAAAATTGTTAACAAACTGATGGCTAAGAAGATTAATGTCCTTTTCATGCACACTGTTAAGATTTAAGTGGTTATTTATTTAATCGTTAAAACGAGTTAAGTTTAATATTTCTTATTACACAATCGACTAACCCTTAATTAAAGTAAGACGCATTGTGAAATGAGCATCTTTCCCCTTTTCTAAAGTGGAATAGAAAAAATCCGGGGTTCTTATTCCATCATTTAATAGTGTCAGGCAAATTGATTCCACTACTTTCCACCTTTTATTATGATTCATTCATGCATAATTTTCACGGGACCCATCAGTCCTGATTCCAATAACAGATCATCCTTTTTGTAAAAATGATGTGTTGTAAAGGTGTAACGTTTGGTTGGCCGCGGGGTTCCATTCAGAATCCAGTCAGGCCATTTGCCTCCTTTAATCCCATCATCAGGCAGCGACTCGTCACCAATTAGCCTGTTGGCCCACAGGTTGGCCACCTCGATCACAAGTTTATTGCCTTTTTTCTTAACAGCACCTGAAATATCCACCTGCCATGGGAAGGTCCAGACTACCCCCAGATCTTTACCGTTTAATTTTACCCGGGCCATATTCTTCACATTCCCCAGGTTCAGATAAAGCTTCGATTTTTTCGGTGCAAGTGAGGATTCAGGCAGATCAAAAGTTTTTGAATAACTGGCAATACCGGAATAATGCCGGATGCCCTCTTCCTTTCGTGAGGTCCAATCGGCAAGAGAATCAAAAACCACCTTTGCCGGACCACCCCAGGTTGTATCGAAAGCCACTGTCCAGGCTCCCTCCAGGTTCATGAGACACTGTTTGTCAGGGAAATTCTCCCGTGCATTAAATTCTTTGGATTTCGGAACCTGCGATTTATAGAAAACAACAAATAAGCTTTGTGAAGCATCAAGTTTTATTTTGATTGATAGGTCTTTCCCATTTTTAATAAGATTGTTTAAAGGGCGGATTTCGCCGGTCACTGCATCCCATAATTCTGCATTAATAGTGCCATCCCTGAACGAGCAGACATCCTCAACAGGATCACTGGTACGATTGGAAATAAAGTATATTTCACGATCCGGAAGAGAACGGTGGGTGTACCTGATGGATCCGGAGGCAGTAAAATCAGGGTTAACACCCATTTTTTTAAGCAAGGCTGCAGTGGAATCATAAGAAGAATAAAGTTCCGTGATCAGTTGTCCGGAGGGTGATTTAAAGGACTCAAGGGTAGCCCGTGACTGGTGAATTAGTTTCTTTTTCCATAACTCATTGGCAAGAGTCCGGACCTGTTCGTCGCATTGGGGATAATTGACCAGAGAGGGTGATTTGGATGGAGCATGGCCCATAACTGTAGCCCCGGATTTAACAAGTGATGCAATTTTGGAGAGCAATTCCGGAGTCATGGTCTCAGCATCCGGTAAAACCAGCATGCGATAAGATGCCCCGCCGGGGAAAACAATCCGGTGATCAGATACGCTGGCTTCCTTCAACAGCAGAGGTGAGCATCCGTCAAATGCATAGCCCCGTTTATCAGGCAGGACGTCTGTTCCTTCAAGTGCGGAGGACGGCGCCCTGAAAACGTGTGGGGCCCCCTCAGGGGTTAAATACAAAATATCGGCAACGGCTTTCCCTTGTGAAAGAACATACTGGCATCTTGATACATATTTGTGATAAGCTGGTACCATTGGCCACCAGGTTTGAGTACGATCCCAATGAACACCATAAGGACCCATTGTAACTCCTGGTTTTAATCCATCCCCATAAGGTTTATGGGCAAAAGTATGGTAAATGAACCGGTTAATCCCCATGCTGAAAGCCCAGTCACTTTGGTCCTTCATATTGCCGGGATATTTTTTCCACGCTTCATTGGAGTTGGCTGTAAAAGATTCTGCAGCCACTACAGGCTTGCCCTGTACATGTGCAATGGAGGTTGCCTCAATGCAGCTGAAAGAAGAATTGAATCCGAATTTATCACTCCAGAATTCACACATCGGTACATCGGCAACGCTCCCAAGATCAAGATCTGCCGTTGGGTTCATGTCATAAGGCTCAATCGACAGGGTGAAACCATTGCGCCGGCCCAATTCTTTAAATCGGCCGGCATGATTTTCGATGATGAGCTCCTGCGAGGTCAAACGTACATCCCACAAAAACCGATCACTTAACTCAAGACTTCCTACAATCTGTCCGCTGTAAGTCGGCAGATACAACAATGGATCATATCCCCTTCGTTTTTTAAATTGCTCCCGGAAATCCCCGGTCCAGTTTTGTGATCCCATTTCCCAACTATCGATGTGAATCATCGTCCAACCCCCGCCTGTTATGGATTTTCTTGGGCCAACCTTATTCAGAAGCTTTCCTATATAGGCATTGAAATGTGCATCAAAAGCCGCTGTATCAAACTTATCACATTCAAATCCCAGCCCGGGTTTTGGAGCAGGACGGGTAACCGCACCGTTGTTCCGCTTGCCAAACCGGAGAATGGTCCATTTCCCTTGCGGCACAGTCCATTGCAAACTGCCATCGGGTTGAAGCAACCGGGTAAGATCAAGGATCTTTGACGGATCGACGGCAGAACCCGGGATTGCCGGGAAAGATACCGGAGCCGGAAGAAATTGTTTAACGTTTGGCCGTGAGGTATAGGGAGCCCGGTAATAAAGAGCCTTTTCATCCAGGTCTGCGATCCTCTCCCCGGAATCAGGGGTTGGGAAGGCTAATACAGCCACATCTTCATACCAGCTGTCCCGGATTTGTTTAAGTTCTGCCGTCAGACTCCCTTCACCAAAGAAAGGTTTCCTGGGTTCTGGTTTCGGGAGGATAGCATGAAAAACTGATGGACCTTCTGTCTCAGTTGAACTGGAAACCAAATGCATCATCGATTGCTCCGGTTTGACCCACGGACCGCCGCTACCGGCCCATCCCGGACCTGACCCCAAAATGATCCTGATTCCCAATCTTTCGGACTCACGCACCGCATGTACATACAAATCCTGCCATTCCTCACTCAGAAAATCAACCTTACCTCGCGGGACCCCAACATTTACTTCCAGAAATACAACATATCCAATTCCGGCAGCTTTCATTGATTCCAGATCGGCAGTCATCGCCTCGCGGCTTGTATTGCCATCCATAAAATACCAGTAAACACCGGGTCTTGCGGAGTCGGGAGGATTTAGAAATCCGGCTTTCAGCGTGTCGGTCGCCAAAGGTTTACTTTGGATAGCCACTGAGCAAAACAAACCCAAAATCAATAAAATAATTTTCATCAGTTGTATGGCTTTTATATCATCGGGTTACGACAAAATTCTCTTTCCCCTTATGGACCAGCTTTTTTGATAAATTCATTTAAAAACCTTATTTGCAATTATTCCCAACCTTAATGAATACAATAGCTAACCCAACCTTATTACATTATATATTAGCAAAGTACACATCCATTTACTGTGAGGATAGACTTTATATATAACTGAATCCATTTTCCCCATTTCCCCATTTCCCCCGCTTACTATTTTTTACTCCAGGTTACATAAACCATATTTTTCGATTAAGGGAATTTTGTCGTACCCATATCATCCTGAACAAATAAATTTCAGTGTGCGGAGGTCGTGCTCCCGGTATTAACCGAAGGCCATACCTGAGAGAAAGCAATGCGCACCTGATCGCCGGGCGAAAGATCCATGTAATCAAATATCTCTCCCTCTTTAAGCGCTGACCCGCTCCTGACTGAAATTTTCATGTTTGTTTTGACAGAAGTAATCCGTGCAGCGCCATTATCGCGTCCAACGATCATCTTACCGTCAAAGAACTTGGTACTGAAAGAACCCCAGGTCCTGGCGTACTCATGGGGAATAGAACTGATAAAAGATCCGTCAGCTTCTATTTTCTTTACACGGCCCACACCCATGCTCAGGCCAGTACCTCTCAGCACAAGCTTTCGGCCATCGGCTTTGTTGATATAATAGCTGCTGGTGCGTGACCAGGCCGGATTGGAGAAAATAGCCGTTTGACCTGAGAGACTGGCTGGAACTTCAGTGTCAAGTTCAACAGTGCAACTTCCGGCATCAACCTGTTTCACTTTGGCCACCAGCGATCCCTTGCTTTTTATTAGGACCCTGCCTCCAACTGAAAGATACTCTGCCCCAAGCGATTCTGCTCTTTTAACCAATTTACCGGTGCCGGAAATATAAGCAAAATCGCCTTTGAAATCGATTGATCCATAGACAGACTCAATCCGGTGTGAACCGAAAAGAAGCACGTCTACCGTTCCATTGGGCCTGGAAACTGCAATGGCCCGGTCGCCAATCCGTTCTACGCGATCAAGCCCTGGTGTTGCACCTTTGATTCCATCGTATGGTTCATAGACAGAAAGAAAAGTACTTTTTAAATCCTTGCCACTGCGGCGGGCCAGCACATAACTCGAGAGAGGCTGACGGGGATAAATACCCGGCGCATCAGCATAGACAGGCTGAGCAGTATCCCCAACCAGGTGAAGGCGCAAATGAGCAGGGTGCTCGTTGGTGGGGATCATGGTCGTATTCCAGGTATAAGCGGTTACCTCTTTCGGACGGACATCAGAAATGCTCCAGATGCCTCCCCAATCTTTGTTTGCCTGCTTTGCCTCACGGACATTAAAGAAGAAACCATAGCCATTCCCCGGAGGGGCATTCCAGCTGGGTTTGTTCGGCTGACCTTTGATGTCGCCATCATCTCCGATGTTCACTCCCCAGTCATAGCCTTCTGCAAGACTGCCGGGTTTCGATTTCAGATCTTTAACTCCGAATGGTTCCAATGAAGTTCCCAGGCTGCCGAATCCATAATCATGCTGGTCGCCTCCTTCAACATGAAAGCAATCAACCAGGTAACCGCCCTTCACCAGTGCCAAAGAACGGCGGTACTCCCGCACGCCTTCCTTGGAATAGCTTAGCGGACTGTCCGCATCAACAAACTGCACCGAGGGAAGTGCGGCGAATCCCAGCAGACTGCCACCGCTGCCCTCTCCTCCAAGCTGATTCTTTTCATTAACGGTCACCAGCGCGTGGCTGACCGTACTGCTGGCCCATCCCATTTGAACGTGTGTTGTGGAAAGGCCATAGCCGATATCATAAGAAAGTTCGTATCCATTGCTGCTGAATAACAGTCCAAGGTCATCGGGGTCGCCATGATTGAGCGAAGGGCCAAAACGCAACAAAGCAGCCTGTTCGCCCTGGCGCAGTATCGATATTCCTTTCATACCCGCAACCCAGCTTCCTTTCACCTGCCTCGCCATTTCAGATGGCAGCTGATTGTCAGACGAGATGGGTTCTTTCGCATGCCAAAGTATCCAATCGCCGGTACTTTTCCCGGTCAGGAGCTCAACCATATTCTGTCCATGCATCTTTTCGGGATTACCATTAGCCAGGTAATTCAGTATCTGGCCATATTCGCGTTTCTTGCTTGAATCTGAACATCGGGCAAAGAGCTGTTCTGTAAAGATGTAATCAGTTATGCTGAACAAGTGACTCGAGGGATCAAGATAACATGGATCGGGTGCACTATCACCAAAATTAGGACGGCGGCCTGCGAGTTGAAGCCTCAGATCAGGCAGTGTAATCGCTGCTCTCATCTTAGGATTATCATAGAGATTAATTCCATTGGGATACTCCTTGCTGTGAAGGTTGTAAAGCGGCTCCGCGAAACTCAGGTAAAGATGACAGGCGTGGATTGAATACATGGGTGTTGTCTCATAATACCACCCGTCACGATCTATATTGTTGGCCAGCATGGTATTAATCGAGCAAGGGCCGTTGACGGCGGCATCAATATACTCGGGAATATCAAGCAAGCAGCCAACGGTCATGGCCCCTCTCAGATAATCGGCATTGCCATTGTTCAGTGTGCCCCATCCGTGAGAATAGCAGTAATATCCCCCATCAAGCAGCATATATTCCTCAATGTTTTGGCGGCGGTTCATTCCCTGGCGAAGAGATGGTTTCTCAGCGGCGCGGCTGTTATACATCCAATCGTAGTAATCCACGAATTTCTCGAGGGTGCGGGAAACCTGGTACCAGGGCCTTGCCAAACGTCCGCTCGTTGGATTGCTGGGATAGTCCCATGATCCTGCGGTGGATTCTTTATAAATGGAAGCCATCGCGTCGAGCAGGAGCATGCCCCTTTCGGCGTAACGCTCATCGCCGGTCAGCAGGTAAGCTTTTGACAAGGCCGGCAATGCATTAAGAGTCCACTGTTCTGTCACCCAGGCATTAAACTGCCCGACAAAGTAATGGATCCTGCCGTCCGGCCCTTTATATCCTTTGCCGCTGTCTGGATGTTCTGCATCAGGCAATAAATGCCCTTTTTCGCAACGCACATGTCCCGGTTTATCCCACGAGCAAAGAGCTTTATCCCAGGTTCCTGTAGCGCTTTTACATATAGGGCATCCGGTAAATCCATAAGCGTAGGCAGCGCCTTTGGCAGGCAAAAAACTCAGCCAATACTGATCAGACTCTTTCATCCACGGTTCAGCGGCTTTTAAGATAGCATCACGCTCCTTTTTAGCCCAGTCATGCGTAATAATTCTTTTTCGAGCCTCAAGCACGTCCTGCTGAGTGAGATTAACGCATGGATGTTTTGTATTTCCCCGGACAATGATAGCAGATTGCGCTAAAGGCCGTGGAAGCGTATCTGAAGCAGAAACGGATTTTCTATTCACTGAGCCTCTTTGCATCAAAGTGGAGCTCCCTTTTGCCTGAACAGCTGTCTGCTGTAGCGTTATAAATCCGACAAATGCGATAACGAGAATCGATTTCAATATATTCATAATTCCGGTTTTTAGTTAAGCTGATCGTTCCTGTATTTGAAACAATAACTCAGGTCAGAATTTGGTAAAAATAAGCATTGCAAGGAATCTGACAAATAATAAAATTGTCCAATTCTGCCAGACCTGCAGGGCTGGATTACAGACAGTCACAACATTCTTAATTGAGTCTGTTCAAAATCAAGTCCTGTTTGTTCGTGCTTTTTCACTCCTCACTGTTTCGGAATAAGGGTTAAATATATATTCCTGCCATTACAATTCAATGACTGGTCCTGAAAATTTTTTACAACCTATCTGCTATTGTCTGTCAATTTTGCTTGTTGTTTTTTGTCATATCTGATTTGTATTATCACGCTGATAATTAAAAGAATCATCGCTATAATACTTATATATGAACTCAAATTTTCAGACCAAGTCAAATTACTATAATCTACAAATGTCAAATCTGCAATGATGATGACAATTGCAAAGACAATCAATCCAAATCTAAGTTTTTTCATTTCTGTCTAAGTAACAATGACCGTTAACGTTCCGCAACTATACGCAGGGCAAGATTTAACCGATTAACTTCCTATGAAGTGCTGCTTTCCAAATTTACTAATTTCTTGTCAACGAAGCGTCGAAACCCAAATTGCGGATAATTTGATGTTAGAATACGTTTTTATTTTTTTCAATAATTCTGATAATATTAATTAGTGAAATGGTACTAATCACACAAGATTCCGCAATAAATGAATCTGCATTTAAGGAATGAGTAAGTCCATTTGCTATATTGACTGCTTTTTCAGCATAATCTATAATTGAAAGTGAAAATGCCCTAATCCTTTCATTATCATGACCCCCAAGTTCAGTTTTGATATATGTATGAAGCCTATTCTTGAAATCACCTTCAGAAACGCCTTTCCCTCCTGTGTCAGTATGTTTTTGTGGAATAAATACAATATTTGATACTTTCTGCATTATTGTCCTGCAGGTATTCCCAATATTTTGATAATCTATAGACTCTGATGCCTCTCTAAACTGCTCAAGCATTATATTTTGAGCTTTGTTAATTTCCTCCCAAGGCGTTAAAACAGGTACATATCTATTATCAAGCATCCTAAACTTCTTAAGATTTGGCTCTATTCTAACTAAAGAGATTACTGTTCTATTTACATCAAAGAGCTTATCTTTTATTACTTTCCCAATTTCGTCTAATCTACAATAGTATTTTTTATAAATATCTGGATCAGAAACAATTTTAAGTATCCTTGCTTCATTCAATTGACTTATATCAAACGCATAATACATCTCTGAATGGATAATAAAGTCGTGAATTATTTCTGTACCCTCATTATCCAATAGATAAATTAGGTATTGAAAAACATCATCTTCATATTCTTTGAACTCTAATAAACTATCAAAATTAAACATAAGACTAAATTATTTGCTATTCGTTTTAACAATGGTTTCTTAAAATGCCCCCTAACGTTCTGCTACACGCATGGCGGAAGTTTCCCGATGAATTTCCTACGCAGCACTACTTTTCAATTTATTTATTTCTTGTCAACGAAGCGCCGAAACCCGGCTTGCGTATAATTGAAAAGTATCACAGATCCTTAGCTAAAAAGATACTGATTGCAAATCAGCATCAGCCCGCTCCGTTTATTTTTAGTGCATAATTTGGAGGAGTATGGATGGTTTGCTGTTATGGCAGTACTTCATTTAGCAGATAATTCTTTCAATTTTTCTTTTATCTTATCACTATAATAAGATTTTTTAGATTTTATAACACAAAACTTTTTCAATCTTTTCGATTGCCTTTTGGATAAATTATCAACTAGAAACTCTAATGCCTCAAAATCATCGATCAAGTAAGATAAAGTCTCATAATTATACAATTTTTTATTATCAAACTTTGACAAATACTCTTCAATTAATGATACAAACAAGTTTTTATCTACATGAAATAATTCGGAAGGAACGCTAAACCAAATCGAACCTTGATCTGAAAAATATCTCTTAATCAATTCTGAATCAGAGTCAAGATATGTTTTTAAAATGCACCTGATATAATCGCATCCGTCTGAATCATTAACTCCGGAATCGAGCCATTTTATAAATTTATCTCTAACCTGTTGCCTTTGAGGATAATTTCCGTACACAGGAACCAATTTGCAAACAAAAGATATATAATCGCGTTTTAAAAATTCATCGATAATCTGAATCCGAATATCTGAATCGAATTCAACCATCATGCTCTCAATAACTGTTAACTCTTCATTGCCGCTTGCGAATCTTTTGTTGAAAAAATTCGCACTCCACCATTTTTCGAATATAAATTTCATCATTCGTTTTTGTAACCTGTATTACAAAAATGTCAGCCCGACTTCTTTTTTATCAAGTTCTGTTTATTGCTTGAATCTTTTTAAATGTTTGTTCATTCATTCTGTTTTCCCCTTCAAGGTCATAATCATCTTGCAACCCAAGCCAGAATTTGGCTGAATTGCCGAAATAAGAACTCAATCTCAAAGCAGTATCTGCTGTAATTCTCCGTTTCCCTTTTATTATTTGAGATATTCTTGTTTGTGGTATATCCAAATCCTTTGATAATCGATAAGCTGTAATTTCAAGCGGTAAAAGAAATTCTTCATTAAGAACCTCCCCTGGATGTATATTTGCCAACTTTTCCATAGCCAATATTTTATTGATGATAATCAATTATTTCAACTTCTTTAGCATGATTGTTCTCCCATTTGAAAATTATTCTCCACTGATCATTAATTCTGATACTGTAGAAATCCTTGAGGTTTCCTGAGAGTTTCTCAAGCCTGTTTGATGGCGGAATTGTAAGATCTCCTAAGTTCTGCGAGTTATTCAGCATCCTTAATTTTCTTCTTCCAACTTGTTGAATCTCACCAGGAATCTTCTTAATCCTTTCACCGTCCCATATCTTTTCAGTATCCTTTGAGCCAAATGAAACAATCATACTGATCTTTTACATTACTAACGTCAAAGATAACTAATATTTTTAATAGAATATTATTGATTCTTCATCACCCTGTTTCTGCCTTTTCTTTTCTGACGGTGCGGTGTTTATACTCATTGGAAATGATGCTGATGTCTCTAAGCTTACACTTTCATCAATTGTTTTAAACGACCCTGATAAGACTGCCAATAGGTTCTTTTTGTAGTATCGTCGAGAAAAGACGCAGCTACCATTTTTTCAACCAAATCTGATTTTGATAACATCAGCGACATGATATCATTAAAAATCTTTTCATTTACGCGTGCATTCTCAGCAAGTATGGAAAATTGGCGACTAATTTTCCCTTGAGCCAGATTTTTTGGCAATAGGCCATCGTCCAGTGCAAAGTCTTTATCTTCTATATGAATACGGCTATTTAGCAAGTCATAGGCAGGACTTAACCGGTAATCACCCATTGGGGTTTCTAACAATGAAAAGTTCTTAAAATGAGCATCCCCGTTTGAAAACAAGTAATTAAATACAAGAATTTTGAGCAACTTAGGCGATTCCAATTTATAAACAGGTAAATGTGACTCCATTAACTGGAATAACTCTAAATAATTTCCTGAATATTTATAATGCTCTCCATAAGTTTGTGGTGTTCTTCCGGCCACTGATGCAAAATCATCCTGTGCCAGTTTAGTCCAGTCTTCTTTTACGTCAAACCGTTTGGTAATGTATGCCGGGGCGCCATTTTTAAAGAATATTAATGCATTTTCAGCCGTTTCTATTCCATAAACCTGACGGGCAATTTGCATGGTTACGTGCTCATTGGCGGGCATTTGGTCCGGTTTTTTACCTACTCTTGGAATTGGCTTTAGAATATAGTTTCCGCGTTCACCTTCCTTGGTAAGCCGTAATTTGTTTTTTTCAAGTATTACGGAGAATTTTTCCTGCACTCCCGAAATAGAGATACGTCTACGGTTATCTTCAAAAAGTTCATCCGTTTCAGGGTTGGAGGCCGGCGAATTATAAGGCAATACATGATATACCTTCTTACCCTGGAACACCCTGTTCAAACAGGTTCTGCTATAGGTGTCAAATCCTTCAGCTAATGTGCCGGGGCAATATTTTATTTCAGGTAAACTCATTAGTTTTCTATTTTAACAACCCTAACGGCCCCAATACTGTCGCTTTTTGCGGTAGTCATCAACAATCCAAAATAATCATTTTGGTCAATCCGATTATGTTTGCAAACTAATTCCTTGTTTGAACCTTCGGGCAGCATGTTGTAAAAAAATGGGAACAGGAATTTTGAATGATATTCCTGTTCATTTTTTGGTAAGGTAAGACTGATGCCAGGCTTGTTGCTATCAAACATCCAGGAAGTATGATAACGGAATGTGAATGAACCATCGTCATGTTGCGTTAACACTCCCGCTTCCTCATCTTTGTACAATATTTTGGCCTTTCTCATTTGCTATGAGGTACATTTTTAAGTTTTAAATACACCTCCAGGCCCAATACATCGGCTAATTTTTGCAGTGTTAGCAGCGTGGGATTTCCTTTCCCGCTTTCAAACTGTTTTAGCGTTCTTAAACCTACCCCCGATAGTTGAGCCAGGGTTTCCTGAGTTACCTGAAGGGCTTCTCTTCGCTCCTTTACGATTTCTATTAATTCTTTAAAGTGCATTACGTTGCCTTATTTTATGCAAATATACAATAAATTTTATAAATTACAACAAATGGTGCATCGAAAAGCACTAATCCAAGCATTTACTATTTCCGCTTTAAAATTATATTAAATAGTGCAATGAGTCGCACCTTTCTGTGGAATATATTTGAAACCATAGCTATTTTGGGCATTGGAGGTACACACTTATTCCGATTATTGATTCTTCATCACCCTGCTTCTGCCTTTTCTTTTCTTGATTGTCCGGTGTTTATACTCGTTGGAAATGATGCTGATGTTGCCATCTGTTTCAAGGACAGCCAGATCAACCTCCCTGATTTCGGATACCCCATGTTCGCGAACGGCCTCCAGTAATTCCTCCCGTGTGATGCGCGCCTTTGTTAAATTGGGAACATTCAGTTGCCCCTTATAGATTAACAGCAATTCGGCCCCCTGCACGGCAAGACTTAATTTGGGAAAACGATAGATCAGGTATTTAAACAGGTAATTGATCACAAACAAGGCAGAGGCGGCTACAAGGCCTCCGGCCAAGGAGGAGTCAGATCCCACCATGGCATTTTGAACCGCGTTGCTGATGAGCAGTATAAAAACCAGATCAGTAATTGAAAGCTGTGCCAGTTCCTTTTTCCCAAATAACCTGATAGCAATAATGATAAACAGATAAACAGCCACACTGCTTACCGCGATTTTCAGGTATCCTGTTAATAATTCCATATCGTTTTATTTCAAGTTTTATAGTTGTTCCTCCAGAACGCAATATAATCATTCTTTTTATTAGTTTTTCTCCCGGCTCCCTATCTATAATGAACAGAAAATATTCCGTATTCCCTGAGAGCATAATCTTAACTCTGTCTAAAAGAATTTATTAGCAGGATTCACCCTCAGAAAACAATAGGCCATTGGGCATCCAATGTTTATAGAATGGTTGGTAGTGCTGAGCAACTGTGCCTTTAGGTACAAAATGTCATTTCCCCTTTGCAGCCTAACAGACAGAAACACAAAAAAACCCCTCAATATTAGAGGGGTTTAAGATCGATTTACGAATCATGAACAGTACATCCGCACTTCGGCTCAGTTCGTGTAAATTCGTCCTTAATTCGTGAAATTGTACATCTAGATGAAATTGGTTCATCTGACTGAAATTCGTACTACTTTACCCTTCCTTTGAATCCTTTTTTGATCACCTGGTATTTATCAGCCGCTTTTACCGGATCCTGATGACAGTAAATCATCACACCGTCAGCGTATTTTCGCCCGGATAAAATAACATCCTTTACATATTCAGGAGTTGAAGGGCCAAGCCGGCTGTGAGCTGTAGCATAAATATCGATATAAACCGGAAACCCGGGTTTATCAAACAGCTTGCGGACAGAGGAAATTTCATTTTCAACGAGAGTGGCATCCTTTAAATTACCTCCTGCTGATTCGGCGCGGTAAGGAAACAAAATACCATCGAGCAGATCTTTGTAATTAGCCACAAAGGTGGGGGTAATTTGCTTGTAATAACAGCAGGGGATAAAGGCCAGCTTCGGATTGACGGCATGTGCCGCATCGAGCATCTTTTTTGTATACTCCGGGGTATAAAATTTCAGGTTGTGCACGAAATCATCGATGCTCCAGACTACCAGGTTTGGTTCCTTTACACTCAGGTTGGCAATTTCAACAGCCCATTTCTGGTAATCAAGCCCATAAGGTTCGGATGACCATTTTGAAATCGGTTTGGATTCGGTTGGAGGTACCAGGCTGACCCATACTTTAATTTTGGCTTCGCGGGCCATGGGAAGAAATTCTTTTAAATCATCCCAGTCGGTAGCGCTTTTGAAAATAAGCCAATGATAAATATCCGCATGAATTTCCTTCAATTCCGAAAGTAAACGACGGGCATCAACTCTTCCGTTATCCAGACGCGGTGGATTAGCGTAAGTGCCCAGCGCTCCGTAAAGACTGACAGAGGCGGAAACTTTAGTGTCTTTTGATCGGCCTGTACCGAATGCATAGCATTGAGACAGCAAGAAAAACAGCATAACAAATTTGAATAATTTCATAATTTTCTGTGTTTAAATTTAAATGTGAGTTTTCAGTCTAAATCTTTGCTTTATGTTTTCGTTTGAATCCTTCTTTGGTAATTTTATACTTCTCAGCCGATTTTACCGGATCCTGGTGACGGTAAATAAAGATACCGTCCGCGCTTTTGCGTCCGGCAGTCAATACATCTTTCACGTATTCAGGAGTTGAGGCGCCAAGCCTGCTGTGAGCTGTGGCGTAAATATCCAGATAAATCGGGAAACCGGGTCTGTTAAACATCTCGCGCAATTTAGCAATTTCTTTTTCAACCTGGGTCGCGTCCTGTAAGTTGGCTCCTACCGATTCAGCGCGATATGGGAATAAAATACCGTCAAAGAACTGACTGTAATCTTTGATGAAGGCGGGAGTTGTTTGCTTGTAATAGCAGCAGGGAAGAAAACCAAGCTTTGGATTAACTGCATGGGCTGCGTCCAGCATCTTCTTCGTGTATTCAGGGGTGTAAAATTTCAGATTGTGGACGAAATCATCAATACTCCAGGCAACAAGATTGGGTTCGGTCAGACTCAGGGTTGCTATTTCAGAGGCCCATTTTTCATAATCGAGGCCATAGGGTTCTGAGGAGAGCTTGGTAATCGGCTTTGATTCGGAGGGTGGCACCAGGCAAACCCAAACTTTTATTTTGGCTTTCCGGGCCAGAGGAAGAAATTGTTTCAAGTCATCCCAGTCATAGATCTTCTCATTGATAAGCCAATGATAGACATCCGCATGGATATCTTTGAGCTCGGAAAGCAACTTATCAAAATTAACATGTCCGTTTTCAAGACGGGGAGCATTGGCATAAGTACCCAGAACGCCATAAGGATGAGGTCCTGTTTTACCTGTTTTTGCTTTATTCCCGGCAAAAACATAACCCTGGGACAAGAATAAAAGGATAACGATAATTCTGGAAATTGTCTTCATAGTTGTCTGTTTAAATATTACTTTTTAAGGCTTTAGGCTTTAGGCTTTAGACTGTAGGGGGACCTAAAGCCTATAGTCTAAGGTCTAAAGCCTGTTCTTATTTGAGCTTTTGTCTGAATCCCTCTCTGATAATTTTATACTTCTCTGCCGATTGCACCGGATCCTGGTGCCGATAAATGAAGACACCATCAGCGTATTGACGGCCGGCGGTCAGCACATCCTTTACATATTCGGGTGTTGAGGCGCCAAGCCGGCTATGAGCCGTAGCGTAAATATCCAGATAAATCGGGAAATCAGGTCTGTTAAACATCTCACGCAATTTATTGATTTCGTTTTCAACTTGCGTGGCATCCTGTAAATTGGCTTTTACTGATTCGACCCTGTAGGGAAATAAAATGCCATCCAGAAACGGACTATACTCCTTAACAAAGGCCGGAGTTGTTTGCTTGTAATAACAGCATGGAAGGAAACCAAGCTTTGGATTGATGGCGTGGGCTGCATCCAGCATTTTCTTCGTGTATTCCGGGGTATAAAATTTCAAATTGTGTACGAAATCATCAATACTCCAGGCCACCAGGTTAGGTTCTGCCACACTCAACTTTGCGATTTCAGCGGCCCATCTTTCATAATCAAGACCAATCGCTCCGGGAGGAAATTTGTCAGCTGGCTTTGATTCTGAAGGGGGAACCAGACAGACCCAAACTTTTATCTTCGCTTTCCTGGCCAAAGGAAGGAATTGTTTCAAATCATCCCATTCACGGTTCTGCTCGCGGATGAGCCAATGATAGACATCCGCATGAATATCCTTTAGCTCTGATAGTAATTTGTCAATATCAACCCGTCCGTTAGTAAGCCGGGGGGGATTGGCATAAGTTCCCAAAACTCCATAGGGATGGGGTCCTGAATGCTTCCCCGTTCTTGCTTTATTTCCGGCAAAAACAGAACCCTGGGAAAGCGCCAAAAGAAGAATAAGAATTTTGAACGTTGTTTTCATAGCATTGTGAGGGGAATTAAGAATTAAAATTAAATTTCTAATATCCAATTCGTGTTAATTCGTTTCCAATTCGTGAAATTTCATGAATCAAATCTACGATAAACGTGACAATAACATTGTACTCTATTGTCAGATATTAATGGTAAATTGTCGAAGTTTTTCTTATTCTAAATTCAAATACTGTAATTATTAATTCTCAATTCGGATTAAAATGAATTTTACAGTCCCCATGAAAAGGCTTGTTGAGATGAATCAATTATCTCCAACCACAAGAAGTTTTCTGTCATTGGTTGTGCTTGTCATAACAATGAATTACTCATCAAATGCTGTTGCTCAATCCGGCACGACTGATCCGGTTGCAAAGGCAACAGAAAACTTTAAAAACTTGCCCAGGGTAAAGGTACCGGAACGGCCTTTCCTTTATTTGAACAAAGAAGAAATTGCCTCCGCACGCGATTGTGCTGCTAAAGAGGAATGGGCTAAAAAACTAAAGGAGAATTATCTGAGAACTTCTGAAACATGGATGGCCCGTGATTATGATTTCATCAAAAAGATCATACCGGTGAAAGGTTCTATCTATACGTACGGATTGGGAATGGATCTTGACCCCGTTCAGCAAAAGAAAATGAAATGGCTGGGTTGGAAAGATCCCCGTCATGTGGTAGCGATTAATGGCATCGTCTATCCGAATGCATCCGTTCAGGATCAGGGTACCGGCTGGATGGATCCTGCAACGAAGATGAAATACTATTTTGTAGCCCTTGCAAATGGCATGACCATCAAGCAACTGGAAACAGTTGATCTTCCCTCCTTGGTCAATGCCTGGCTCCTGACGGGTGAAGAAAAATATGCTGAACGTGCATTATGGATCCTGGATGCCATCGCGACTGTTTACCCTTACGCGAACGAAGGTCCTATAGATTACCCCGGTCTGGCTCCGGGTAAACCCGACGGAGGGCGATTGGATCGTCCTTACTACCAAAGTGCGCGTGCACTGATGAACTATGCAAATTATGCAGAAATGCTGAGTATGAGTACGTTTTCCGGTAAACCATCTCCCTCCAACCCAGGCTATACAATGCTTAAAAATATAGAAATAAACCTGTTAATGAATGGAGCTGATTATTGCCTCCGGATGACGAAATCAGGAACAGGGGCAAGTTATGAATTGAACAACGGCAATATCGATTACAATCGGGCTCCCCTCGTGGTCGGAGCCATGCTTGGCATCCCTGAATGGGTGGAATGGGCGCTGAACGGTCCCCTGGGTTTTAAATATGCTGTGACAAATACCATTGATATCAACGGCAGGTATTTTGAGACAGGAACTCTTTATGCGGAGCATACCCGTGAATTATTGCTTTCGACCGCTTATTTTTTGAAAAGAATGCGCTTACCCTCCTACCCTAACGGTTTCGAAGCCTACGATGATCAGCGCTTTGCTCATTTTGCACTTAACTTTTTCACAGGGATTCAGGTGGCAGGCCGGCTCCCGCTTTTTGGGGATGCAGGGCCTGATGCTGAAATCAAAAAGGATGGCCGCATATTTGACAGAGGAACTTTAACCGCCGCCCAGCGCTTTTATCTTTACAGCGGAAAGAAAGACATCCGTGATGCAGCGCTTCAGACTGCTTCTCAAATGTTACAGAATAAACCGGCTGAGTTTAAATACTTCGATTCAGACCTGTTTCATTCGTATGGTCTGGATGAGTTTGTCAAACAAGCTCAGGTTGTTAAGAATGAAGCTTTTGTGCCGCAAAGCACCATGCTTTTTGATTACGGTACATTAATTCTGCGCCAGGGTAAAAGTGATAACGAACGGGCGGCCCTTATACGTTTTGGACCAACCTTGAACCATGGCCAGGCGGATGAACTTGGATTGGATTTTTATGCTAAAGGACGTGAATTCTCGTTCGATCCCGGATATTTTAACACGCACTTTCGGTTCGGCTTTACCTCCACTACCGTGGGACATAATGTATTGGTAGTAAACCGCAGCAACCAGTTGCACAAACCCTCACCGGGTGGTGATTTGCAGACATGGACCAATGGCGAGGTCTTAAAATCAACTGCAGTGAACGACCCCAAAGCTTATTCTGATCAGGATGTATCAAAATACAAACGAAGAGTGGCTTTAATTAATCTGTCACCCGACGAGAGCTACATCATCGATAATTTTTGGGTAAGCGGCGGCGAAGAATACGATTACAGCTTGCATGGCATTAAAGGGGGAAAATTAGATGTGCAATGTAGAGACGCACGGCCGTGCGTCTCTACGGCCACCGGTTCTGTTCTCAGCCCAAAAGCTGACTATTCCTCTGAAATGGATCCAAACGGACGCGTAAATTCATTCAGAAATAAACCTTTCTATTATGCTCCCCCCGGCGGAGGCTACGGCTTTCTGAGTCACCCGTCTTTTTATTCATTGAACGGACCCGTTAAAATGCAATGGTCAGCCACCGACACCACCAATCACAGGATGTATGTCTGGCATTTTGCACCTTCAACCTCAGAGCTTATTACAGCACAATCACCCAAACCACTTCAGCTGACTTATGCATTATCGCATGTAAAAGTACCGGCGTCAGAAACGGTACGGTTTACATCGGTTATAAACCCAACTGAAGGAGATAATAAAATTGCTTCGGTTGAAGAAATGAAGCCTGTGAATGGATCCAAATCGTCCTGTTTATTGCACATTAAGACCGATAATTCGGTGGTATCAGATATAAGGGAGCATTATTATACGGCTTCAGATAAAGAAGTCAAAGACATAAAATTCGAAGGGGGATTGACCTTTTCGGGCGAGGAGGGATACCTGGGATTGAATTCATCAGGTAAAGTGATATCGGCCTCCCTTACAGGAGCCGGTGAAATTAAAAAAGGCAGTTTTGAATTCATCGTCAGGCCATTGTTTAAACAACCATTAAAGGTTTTACAGATTGAAAACCAGCCTTTGCGAATACTGGTCAATGCTCCTTACGAACAGACCAAACAATTGGCAGGCAGTGTCATACGGTTAGCAAAGCCTGAATTAAGCCGTCCGTATGTTTTACTGGTGAATCAAAGCCAAGCGGAAGGACAGAACAGCTGGCTGATACTAAACGCCTCGGATAATATTCATTCGGTGGGAAAAGTACTCAGCTATAATGCTGAAAACAACAGCATCCTCACCGATGCACCGTTCCCCCACACCCGACCTTACGTGTACAACTATTCGGAAATTACGGGTTCTCCAAGAGGTGAAAAGAACATTGATTACAACGGAGGTTACAATGGATTTTGGCTGGTGGGTAGTCAGAATCCTCAGCAGAGGGCCATGATTAAGAACCTGGAGCAGAAACGTACTCTAATTATTTTGGACAACTCTTCGAAAGCAAAATTTAATACCGGTGACACATTCGGAATACAATTGCTGGCAGTTGGGGATGTTCTTGAGGTACCTGTCTGGGGTGAGGCTAAGCATGATTCAAATGGCTGGCAAATGAAGGGCACCGGGAAAGTAAGTATTACGAAATAACGGATTGCTATGCTATTGGATTTAATCGGAATAAAGGTAAACCCAAATGTTTGTATCGAGAAAAAACCTATCTTTCATTGGCTGATTTCCCATGTTAGTTTATAAAGATCAAAAATTATTGTGTACAATCACCCGGATTTTATTTGATTATTATGTAACTTTGAGGACATTTCAATTCTAAACCTATGAAAAAGTTTCAATATTATAAATTGTTCCTCAGCGCATTGGTATTAGTTTCCTTATCTGAATGTAAAAAAGATGATGTTAAAGTTATTCCGATTGTCTCCGAAGCGATCGTTTCCGATATTACGTCCACCTCAGCTTCCTGCACCTCGGAGATTACTTCCGACGGTGGTGCTGTGATCCTTTCCAGAGGGATATGTTGGAGCACTGAATCTGATCCGGAGATCACCAATAATAAAACCTCAGATGGGAATGGGAAAGGGGGGTTCACAAGTTCCATTAAGGGGTTGAATCCGGGCGTAACTTATAAAGTCCGGGCTTATGCTACTAATTCAGTGGGTGTCGGCTATAGTAAAACGATCAGTTTTACAACCCTGACTGTTTTACCCGTTCTAAACACTGCAGCCTTGACAAATGTCACCTCCACATCAGCCACGGGGGGAGGCAATATCACCAATGACGGCGGAGGGGCCATAACGGCAAGGGGGATGTGCTGGAGTACAAGTCAGAATCCGACGATTTCAGACAGTAAAACTTCCGACGGGACCTCGGCAGGAAGTTTTACAAGTTCCATAGCGGGACTTTCTCCGGGAGTGGTTTACTATTTCAGGGCCTATGCTACCAACAGCGCCGGAACTTCATACGGGAACCAGGTAACCTGCAGCACTGAAGCCGTTTTACCCACGCTGACAACGTCAACAATTTCCGCTGTTCTGCCGACTTCGGCGGTAAGCGGAGGCGCTATCACGACTGACGGCGGATCTCCGGTTACGGCAAGGGGTGTTTGCTGGAGTCTGGCCCAAAATCCGGCCGTTACTGATCCTAAAACCTCGGACGGAACCGGCGCGGGCAATTTTGTAAGTAATCTTACCGCGTTAAGCCCCGGTAAAACTTACTATGTCAGAGCTTACGCGACAAATAGCGTTGGAACAGCCTATGGTAACCAGCTGACAGCATCTACTCCGGCGGTAACTGCAACTGTTTACACCATGGGAGCTTCCTTAATAACCCCTAACTCGCTCAGGACCGGAGGAACCGTCAGCAATGACGGAGGGGCGGCTGTCAGCGCCAGGGGGGTATGCTGGAGCACGAGTCAAAACCCCACCGTTTCAAACAGCAAAACGACAGAGGGTACCGGAACAGGTATCTTCGCCGGCCAGCTTACAGGATTATCACCGGCTACTACCTATTACATCAGGGCCTATGCCACCAACAGCGCCGGTACCGGCTACGGAGACCAGATAACCGTTACAACACCCGCGGCCATTCCATCCGTGACAACTTCGGCGGTTACAGCCATCACCGATGCGACGGCTGTATCGGGCGGTACCATCACGAGCGATGCCACTGCGCCGGTAACTTCACGGGGAATTTGCTGGAGCACATCTCATAATCCGACCACTACAGATAAAAAGACATCCGATGGGACAGGAACAGGAACCTTTACCGGTAATCTGACAATGTTGAATCCCGGTGTGACTTATTACGTGAGGGCCTATGCCACTAATAGTACAGGAACGGGATATGGCAACGAGGTTTCCTTTAAATCGGGCAACCTGACGGTGACTGACGTGGATGGGAACCAGTATCATACCGTTACCATCGGTGACCAGGTATGGATGGTTGAAAACCTAAGGACCACCAAATTCAGAAACGGGGACGTCATACCTAAAGCGACCGCTAATACGAACTGGGGAATTGAGAGTCCGCAATACTGCAACATCGATTATAATGATGCCAATGCTTCCATTTACGGGCCCCTGTACAACTGGTATGTTGTTAAAGACAGCAGGAAAATTGCCCCCGAGGGGTGGCATGTTCCATCCAAGTCAGAATGGATGACTTTAGTTAATTACCTGGGCGGACAATCGGAAGCGGGCGGTAAACTTAAAGAAACAGGGACGAGCCATTGGACAAGTCCAAACGCTGGTGCGACCAATGAATCGGGATTTACAGCCCTCCCGAGTGCAGAGCATCAATGCTGTACTTTTGAATACAAAGGCACCGCAGCAATTTTCTGGACTTTAACGGTCAGCGAAATCTATAATACGAATGCTTACTCGTTCTTTATTTCCAATTATAATAATACATGCAATACCGGAACCTCTACCATGATCCTCTGGGCCGGTTACTCAATAAGATGCATAAGGGATTAAATCGGGGGATTGATAAAAGGGTCGAATGGATTGTCTTTTGATCGAAACAATTGATTTTGGTCTGGACAATCCGTTTATTCGTTATTTCACTTTAAACTTATAACAATATTCTATCAGTTTCGGACAATACCGTACAATTGTTCACCGCTACCGCACGATTGTATCGTGTGGTATTATTTTATAACAATAACATTGACCAAAATCTCTCAAAATGATGCGAAACTACTGAATAATACTGCCACACGATACAATCGTGTGGCAGCGAGGGGTAAGCATCGGTATAAATTATTTGTAAGGCAGGTGCGAAATCTTAATTTTCGGTGCCTTCCCTTTGTAACAGTAGTGAAAAGCTGCCGTCCATTCACTTTCTTTATCCACTTTAGGGCCTAAAATGATTGGCGCTACTATAATATCTTTTATAGAGATCATCTCTATATATACCTTAGGTGAGTTTACACCCATATTGTATTTCTTTTCGAACTCTATTCCTTTTACTACCAGCCGCACCTCATTTTCGTTTTTGTAAGCATCACTTTTAAATAAAAAAGCAATACTGTTAAGGTACTCTTCTTTAGTAGTTGTATTATTTCCTTTGTATAATTTTACTTTATCTTTTAGTTCTGTCATCAAGTCCGTTAATTTCTGGCTTTTTTCATCTGAACTTGGAATATGAAAGTTTGTAGACCTATTGGGTAAATAAGCTACCCGATAAAAGTTTATATCACTTTCGTCATTCAGACGGGCGTCTTTATTTTTCTCATTTGATAGAGAACTCTTTATATTGTCAATAAATTCCTGCTTATACAGGGTAATAGAACATCCTTTGGCCTCCTCTCCCTTTTCTTTTCCATAAAATCGCCACAGATTTAAGTCGTTATTCTTATTCTTGGGAACAAAGCTGCCGATAAAGGGTTTGGGTGAAAAAATTTTGACAAAAGAACCATTCTTATTGGAAGTAGGCTTGTAATCATTAAAAAAATCATAAAACACCAAACCTTCAGAGGGGTCGTTCATAAAATTTCCTTCGGATATTCTGAATTTACTGTTGTCTAGTATTAAACTTTTAAGTACAGATAAACTGGTATAATGAGTGATACATTTTTCTCTTATCATTAATATATCTTTAATGTTATCAATTAAGTGTTTGATTAACCGCAAATCAGGGTCTTTAATCATAACATCAAGATCCTCTATATAATATTTTGCATACTTAACCCAAAGTTCATTTTTGTCAATTACAAGTTTCAGATATTTTTTAAAGTCTTGTTTACTTCCTTCCAAGTCTACATTCATTTCTTTTTTTGCCAATCCCCTGCTATAATATGCATTTTCAAAATCCGGCTTGATTTTTATAGCCTCAGTATAATCATCAATTGCTTCTTTATATTTTCCTTTCGCTTTCCAAGCATTACCCCGGTCATAATAATAAGTATCTGCATAAACAGGTTTTAGCTTGATAACTTTAGTATAATCTGCTCTCGCTTTTGCATATTTTTTTTCAGCAAACCACGCAAGAGCCCTATTATAATAAGCATCTGCAAAATCCGGATTAAGCTCTATAGCTTTTTTATAGTTCTCTATAGCTTTATCATAGTTCGTTTCATTATACCATATATATCCTCTGTTATTGTATGCATCAGCATAATTTGGATCAATCTCTATGTCTTTGTTATAATTTGCAAACGCTTTGTCAAAATCAGCATTCGCTCTGTCATTTTCATTTTTGTTTTGCCAAGCAACTCCCCTGTTAAAGTAAGCATCTGCAAATGCCTGATTAAGCTCAATGGCTTTAGTATAATCTTCTATCGCTTTGTCATTTTCTTTTTTAACATCCCAGGCACAAGCTCTGGTAAAATATCCCATAAAATAATTTGGGTCTTCGTTTATAGCTTTTTCTGCAAAAAGCATAGTTACAACAACATCATTATCTAACCTATGATTAGCTCTTGCCCTCCATGCATATAATTTCGCATCCTTTTGTTCTTCCAGGACTTCATCTGTAAGCAATGCTGTAATTGCTTCAAACTTACTCTGTTTATATAGTTCTTCTACTTTTTCGCGAAGGGTGTTTGTGTTTTCTTCCATAATTATGTCTGGTCAAAGATAAAATATTGGATATCTTTCTGTTCAGTCTCACCAATATTGAGGTTTTCAGATATAATACTTCCTTGTCGGGACGGATTACTTGCATTAAGGATTCATAAGCTTTTCCTTCCTTTCAAACATTATTTTTCTATTGAGTTTTGCTATTTTGCAAAAAAACTCATTAACGACTAACGGGTCTCCCAAAGGGTTTTCATTTGCATTTCTGACCATACACATGGTACAAAATTCTTTATCAGGACATTGAATACATTTAGGAAAGTCTTTTTTGCGCAAGCTTCTTAAATATTGCACTTTTTCAGAATGATCCCAAATATCATTGAGAGAAGTTTCTTTTACATTTCCAACAATATAATCCTGCCAGCCAGCACAAGGATAAACATTTCCGTTGTCTGCAATGCAAATAGAGGAATGACAAACGCTGCAAACAAAATCGTTTGAAGTAATATTTTTTTTCTTCTCAGCTTCCCTTACCATTTGCTCCAAATATTTTGGATCATTCGCAACTTTGTCATTAATCATTTCTTTGATTTCATTAATTGACAAACGGCAACTCAGATTTTGAGTTGTATGGTTATATCTTGCTATGATGACAAAATCATCTCCGACATGAATTTTATGCTTTTTTGCCCATTTAATAACTTCATCATAACAGTTTTTGTTTTGTTTCATGATTGGGCAGCTTATTTGCAAAGGGATATCGTTTTTAATCAGTTTCAGAATTCCATTTTTTGTTTTTTCAAAACTCCCTTTCATTTGGGTTATCTCATCATGAATATTGGGATCCATCGAGTATAATGAGACTTGAACACCTAAAAGGGGATTTGCCTTCATTTCTTTGATAATTTCATCATTAAGCAATGTCAAATTACTAAGTACGTTTACTGAAAAATCGGATTCTTTACATTTTCTCAGAAAATCGCAAAAGTTTTTGTGCAACATAGGTTCGCCACCACTTATCGTCAAATGCAATAACCTCATATTTTTACATTGTTCTAAAACCTCATAAAATAAATCAGGTTCTATATGACTTATTTTGTTGTCATGTGGAATATAACAATGTACACATCTTTCGTTGCACTTGCTTGTAATTTCAATGTGCAAATTTGTAAGCTGAGGTTTGCCTTTAAAGTATTCTTCCAAAAAATCCTGTGTGGATTTTTCCGGATGAATAATGGCTGGAGAAAACTCCTTTTGTATTATTTCGGGTTCTAATATCTTGTACGAAAACCGCGTGTCTTTTTCTTCGCACTCCTGCAATGTCTTGCCAGATACAATAAATCCATCCCGTTCAAGCATACAATAAAATTCGCTGGCATCGTTCTTTATTGTTCTAATGTCAACATCTGTAAATTGCTTATTTATTTTTTTTGCAAGCTCATCAAGAGTTTGTGGTGTCCTACCTAAAACAGACAAAAATACTGCTCCACTTGCTGATAGAATTTTGTCACCAATGACGTTTTCGTTATTATCCGTTTGTTTATACCCAAAATTCCTATTGTCCGTTATATACCCAAAGGATTCATAGTTTCTGAATATAACATTAGATTTTTGTTTGAAAAACATTAGAATGTCTCTTTAGTAATCAGGCGACGAGTTTTAAACATTGCCGCCTGATTAAATTGTTAATTAACGTCCACCTGGTTTTGGTGGATTACAAGGTCTGCCACTTGGCTTACTATTGGGACGGCATTCTGCCATCTGTAAAGTACTTTCTGCCAGGATTTTTGGTTTTGTGTAACTCATAAGTTCACCTCCTTTTTAATGAATTAGTACTTTTGTTATTAAGTATGATGTAAAAGTATAGAACCAAAACCATTTAACAAAGCTTTATCATATATTATTTTACATTATTAAAATACCCAGCTCTTCAGTATATGTTTAAACACCAGCTGCAGCTGATGCGGTTTTGCAAACCGCATCTTTTAACTAAGGATTTCTAATCGTTTTAGATATCGAAACGGCCTTTCAGAATGGTCAGCTCTCATTTGCACTTCAATGGGCTGATACTTTATTGAAGACCGGCAAGCCGGATTCACTTACAACTTACCTAATTTAAGTACCGTTTTGAATTTCCCTCAGCTGCCGCACGATTGTATCGTGTGGCAGTATTTATACCTTCACATTCTGATCTTTTCTGAAATAATATTGGTTGGCATTCAAAGATTTGCAAATCCATTTTAACTTCTATTATAATCGAATATTTTGGTGGTATCACAAATTGTATATACCCTTATAGTATATAAATTTGTGTTATGAAAACACTTTCTTTAAAACTGGAAGATCATGTATTTAACGATGCTGAGGGAGTAATCGCTAAAGTCAAAAAAACAAGAAACCGTTATATCAATGAGGCAGTCGATTACTACAACCGATTCAATAAGCGGAAAATTCTTGCTGCACAGCTCGCTAAAGAATCCAAATTAGTTCAGGAAGATTCGATGTCGGTATTGGCTGAATTTGAAAGAATAAGCCCCAGCTGCCGCACGATTGTATCGTGTGGCAGTATTTATACCTTCACATTCTGATCTTTTCTGAAATAATATTGGTTGGCATTCAAAGATTTGCAAATCCATTTTAACTTCTATCATAATCGAATATTTTGGTGGTATCACAAATTGTATATACCTTTATAGTATATAAATTTGTGATATGAAAACACTTTCTTTAAAACTGGAAGATCATATATTTAACGAAGCAGAGGGCGTAATCGCTAAAGTCAAAAAAACAAGAAACCGTTATATCAATGAGGCAGTCGATTACTACAACCGATTCAATAAGCGGAAAATTCTTGCTGCACAGCTCGCTAAAGAATCCAAATTAGTTCAGGAAGATTCGATGTCGATACTGGCTGAATTTGAAAGAATCAGCCATGAAGATTAGACAATTTGATATATGGACTGCAGACCTTAACCCTCAAATTGGAACAGAACCCGGTAAAATAAGGCCGGTTCTGGTTATACAGACTGATTTGCTCAATTCATTGCATCCTTCAACCATCATTTGCCCCATTACAACAAATGTTGTTAAGGAAAGTGATATTTTGAGGGTGCACATTAAAAAAGGAGCATCAAATATGCAGAAACCATCTGATTTGATGATCGATCAGATCAGGGCTATTGATAATAAACGATTTATCCAGAAAATAGGCGAGCTTCCGGCTGAACTAAGAAAAATTGTGACCGAAAATATTAAAATAGTGCTTGATTTGGAATAATTGCACTATTCAGGATATTGTTAAACTTGCGGTCAATCCTGCAAACAGCGAACAGAAAAACCATCCTGCTTATTGCCATAGACCCTGTAAACTTTACCGTCAAGGTTGGATAGGTAACGGTACCAGCCGCTTGTTTCTGAGTATTCCGAAGAAGGCCAGAAGTATCCGCGGTTTCCAACACTGACAAATGTTCCACCCCAGTTACGTCCACCACCCGCAAGCCCGGTAAAACCTGATGTATTGGTTGCCCCAGTGTTGGGACTTTCCCAATTGCTTATCCCGGTTTCCTTTAATTTTTCACCGGCAACACTTTCGCCTCCCAAATAGGTTGTAAGGGTGGTCCACTCGGCATCGCTTGGCACATGCCAACCAGTGGGACAGAGTTTCCCCGTATTAACTGTGTACCAGTTGTACAGGGCTCCAAATTTATTTTTATTGGTTACTGCATCATTATCGTACCAGCAGTAGGCCGGTGTTGATAATGCCCCCCAGGAAGCCCCATCTGTTACCAATGGGATAGCTGTACCATCATTATATTTTGTAGTTTTCAAATTCTCTTTCATCCATGTTTGGCTACCTATTTTAATTGAAGTGTAAGTATTACCATCCTTGTCAGTTATATTTGCCGGCCCTGAATTTGAATCTTTTTTGCATCCACTTAAAATAATTAATGAAGCGACTAAATAAAAAATCTGTTTCATCGGATTGGTTTTTCAAATTAAACTTAGAAACTGTTTAAATTTCTTTTTAACAAAGTTGAACCCACTTCGGGGTTCTGTATTGTATGTATTTCAGTGCCTCCGGTTACACCGCAGGTTATTCATATTCAAGTCCTTCGGACTTAAATTTGCTTTATACCCTGAAAGGGTTTAATATGAATAACCGTGGGGTAACCCACGGAAAATGTGACATATAAGACCTCAACCCCGAAGGGGCTGAACTACTTAAAATCCCAAAAGAACTAAATTTAAACAGTCTCTTAATAATTTTCAAAGCTAAACAAATGATACTGAACAACAAAATAAAGGCTGATTATTATAACTGATTGATTGTGAGGTGCTGTTAAAATAATGCATTCTGTATTAATCCTTTTTATCTTATTGAACTGTATTCAGTCAAAAAGCCCAAATTCTTCTAAAACTACAAATGAAGATTTTTCTACATTTTTTAAACCTTTTAAAGAAGATTCTTTGTTTAAAAATTCAAGAATAAACCATCCTATATTATTTGAAGAAAATGATACAAGACAAACTGATTCCTTTCTATTGATTATTTCAAAAAACAAGTTAATTTACTGAAGGAATCTCTCTGAACCTCTCCTTCCAAACTTATAACAATATTCTATCAGTTTCGGACAATACCGTACAATTGTTCACATGTCGATAATTGTAGATTTGAGTAATTTCAACAAGTGATAAATTTATAGATCTTACAAAAATATTAGTTTATATTTTTATGAAAAATATTCAAGGGTTAGGCATGTCTGACTTGCGCCGGATGATAAAGTTCTCTTTATCTTTGTTTTATTTTAATCTGCTTTTATCTTTTATGGCGCCCGCCCAGGATCTGGGAAATGGGTTCTTTGATCATGGAGTCGCTTCGCCTAACAGCAATTCGCGTGGTGCCGTTGCTACAGTAGATGGAAATGGAAGAAATGTTGTTTTGGTATGGTTATTTGATCACCGTGGCAGCTATGCTTTGCAGATGATTGATGCGGAGACGGGCAAAAGCGAACAATACCAGGTGCCTTTCGCACCTGGTATGGATGCCGTTTATGGGTCGATCCTTTCAAGTAAGAATAAACTGTACACGCTTTTTGCCAATCACTTTGCTGAGTTCGATCCTGTCAAGCGGGCCTTTACTTTCTGTAAGGAATCACTGCCACAGATGACCCCCGGAATGACCGAAGATGATAAAGGGGTGATCTGGGCCGCCACTTACCCGAAATGCGGGATAGTTTCATTTAATCCTGAAACGAGAGATTTCAAGGACTATGGGTATGTGTACGATCAGAACTGGAAACAATATCCAAGCAGTATAGCAGCCGATGATGCCGGCTGGATTTACCTTGGGACTGGCGTAACAGCCGGTCAGATCCTGGTCTTTGACCCGGCTACAGGGAAAGCTAAACCCGTTCTGGCAGAATCAGACCGGAAAAAAGGAGCTGCTTTCGTTTATCGCAATCAGGATGGTAAAGTTTATGGGAAACCGCTCAGGGATCATAATGAAGAGGGCTGGTATCAATTTCACATGGGAGCAGTCTGTAAAATTGAGAAGCATGCGGTTCTCACTCCAAAAAAATATATAACCGGAAGCCAGGGATTGTTTCATAATGAGTTCCCCGATGGCAAAAAAATGAAAGAACTTGATTTGATTGGGAGGAAGCTCATCGTTGAAGATCCTAAAACGAATACAACCAAAACAGTCAGTTTTGATTATGCAAGTGAAGGCGCCTGGGTGATGGGAGTTGCCGCCGCTCCTGACGGGACTATTGCAGGAGGAACAACTTTCCCAATGCGTTTTTTCAACTATAATCCAAAGACTGGCAAACTGGTAAACGAGGCAGCTTTTGGCCAATTCGATGCGCTGGCCCTTCAGGGTGATCGTTTTTATTTCGGCGTTTACCCCTCAGGCTCTTTATTGGAGTGGGATCCGTCCAGGCCTTGGATCGACACAAAAGAAGGAGCAGAGACTAATCCTAAATTAATCGCGGCCTCCAGCATGATGGTTCACCGGCCCCACAGGGTGCTGGCTTATCCCGATGGGAAAACAATCATCATGACCGGGACACCCGAATACGGATACACCGGCGGAGGATTACTTTTCTGGGATCGTGAAAAAAAGAGCTCTACAGTTCTCAAGGATACTTCCATTATTATTGACCAGTCTACTTTTAGCATAACAGCTTTACCTGGAGGTAAATTTATTGGTGGATGTACCACTCAACCCGGAACAGGTGGGATTCGGAAAGCGAAAGAAGCAGAGCTTTACATCATGGATCTGAAATCTAAAAAAGTGATATGGCATAAAGTACTTTTCCCCGGCGTACAGGAGTACAGCGATATTTGTGTAGCGCCGGACGGATTGGTATACGGGATAACTGACCGGAAAAGATTCTTTGTTTTCGACGCTGTAAAACGATCCGTTATCCACCAGCAGGATATCCCTTCCGATTTTGGAACAACACCTGCCAAGGAATCTGTAAGGGTTTTTATTCACGCGCCGAATAATCAACTGTTCCTGTTATTTAAAAACGGGATCGTACAGGTTGAGCCGGGAACATTTAAAATGACCATGAAGGCACCATCCCCTGTTCCGATCAATACCGGGGGAGATTACCTGGATGGACGGATTTATTTTGTCAGCGGGTCTCATCTTTGCAGTTACAAGCTCTGACAATTTTACTATTTTTATATACATTAAAACTTAATCAACTAAATAGGCCAATGTATGAGAATTAAACCTTTGATCACCTTTCTGGTGTTCACTTTTATGATCAATCTGTGTTTTGCCGTAAATCCGGAAACTTCCAGAATTTATGGCGGTTACTATACGGCCGAACGGATTTCCAATCTTCGAAACAACTGCGCCAAATACAGTTGGGCAAAAAAGAAGCAGGAGATGGCCGTTGCAAAAGCAAAAAAGTGGCTGGCCAAAAGCGATGAAGAACTATGGAGCATGGTACCCGGTCAGGATTTACCGCGAACGATTGATGTTACGTTTGATCGAAAGACTACCGGACCTCAGATTATTGGGTGCCTGGTCTGCGGCGAAAAGATCGCCAAATACGGGAATTACCCGTACAATCCTGACATCGAAAAGGAACCCTGGAAATTGACCTGTCCTTCTTGTGGAACGGTCTTCCCGACCAATGATTTCGGCAAATATTATAAAAGCGCCATCGATGAGAAAGGCCTTTTTAATCCGGCTAAAGGTGACAAAAGTTTACTGTTCAATACGGCCCATCCCGACCCCAATGATCCATTGCACAAATACGGTGTTGACGATGGCTATGGATACATTGATCAGAATGGCCGTGCTCACAGGTACATCGGTTATTACACATGGAAATACTGGGGCTATCTGATGAACGGATTGGAAGCCCTTGCCGACGGATATCTTTATACGGGTGACAAACGTTATGCACACAAAGCAGCCATCCTGCTGGACCGTATTGCCGACGTGTATCCCGATATGGATTGGAAACCTTACGCTGAGCGTGGATGGTATCATTCTGATGGCGGTAGCAATATGGGTAAAATTGCCGGCTCAATCGAGGAAACAGGAGTCGTTCAGCAATTTGCGGACTCTTATGACAAGATCCAGAGCGGAACACAGGATGACCCGGAACTTTATTCATTCTTACTGCAAAAGTCTAAACAATATAAATTGGCTAATCCCAAAGGCACGCGTGATTATTTTATTGAAAACGTTGATAACGGGATTTTACGCACGGCCCTTAACGGGGTATTGACCAGGCATATCCGCGGGAACCAGGGGATGCACCAGTTGTCCGTAGCCATGTGCGCTATGGCATTGAATACAAATCCTGAGACCACACAATGGCTCGACTGGCTCTTTGCCCCCGATGGAGGAGCTATTCCAGGGCTGATGATCAGCCGGTTTGACAGGGATGGAACTTCTGATGAAGGCGCTCCCGGTTATGCCACCATATGGGGCCACCTCATGAACAGAATGGCGCGCCTCCTCGAGGATACGACTGTTTACAACAAGCACAATATTTTCCGGGATTTTCCGCAGTTTGCCAATGCCTATACGGTTTCCTACCGTCTGTCCGTATTGGGCATTTCTACTCCCAATATGGGCGATTCCGGTTCTACAGGATCGGTGGGATCAAGCGCCAATCCCGGATTTATGGCCAATGGTTTCTACTATTCCCATAATCCCGATATTGCTGTTGCGGCCTATCGCGCCAACGGCAATACCGCAGAAGGACTTGGTCATGATATCTTTTCCCGCGATCCTGAAGCAATCAGCAAGGAGATCGAAAAAATTGGCAAAAAGGCAGGTCCGCGCCCTGAAGGAGGTTACCTGATGAATGGGTTCGGCCTCGCTACCCTTGAATCAGGCACCGGCAAAACAGGAATTGCCATCGCTGATAATTTCGGCAGGACAAAAATGCATGCCCATCCCGATCTTCTTAACTTCGACATTTTAGCTTTTGGACACTGGTTAGCACCTGATCATGGTTATCCGGAGTTTGCCAGCTCAATCCCAACCAATGGCGAATGGACCGGCAGCACCCTTTCTCATAACCTGGTATTTGTCAACAAGAAACCCCAGAAAGAAGTTATTGGCGGGCACACTGTTCTCTACAAACAGCTCAAGGGTTTTGGAGCATTTGAGTTGAACGGGCAGCAGGCCTATCCTGATCTGAAAGTTTACAACCGCACCATGCTCCTGATTAGCGGAGGCAAGGACAATGGTAATGTCAGCAATTCTTACGTTGTTGATATCTTCCGCGTTGCCGGAGGAGATGACCATGTTTACGGTTTCCATGGGCCTCCGGGAAAGATTACTACCAGCGGGTTAACGTTTGAGGCTCAGGAAACAGGAACCTATGCCGGAGAACAAATTCCAAAAGGCATCTGGTCAAAGGACTTTCCAAAAGGCTATGCCCACCTGTACAATGTCCAACGGGATCAAAACCCTCCCGCACAATTCATGCTCGATTGGAAGGCTGAAGCAGGTTACCGCGGGTTGACCGAGAATGATGATATTCATCTGCGCATGCATGCATTAAGTCCAGCACAGGATGTTGCCCTCGCGGATGGTGATCCGCCTCAAAATAAACCGGGAAACCCCACGAAACTCGGCTATGTCCTGATGCACCGGGCCGCTCCTGATCTGAACAGTACGTTTGTTTCCGTATTTGAACCTTATCAGCAGAATCCATTCATTAAATCAGTTAAAAGGCTTGACGATGGGAAAGGAACAGATGTTACCATCCAGGTCGAACTGGCAGACGGGACTTTTGATTATGTGCTATACAATTCAGATTCCCGGAAAGTGATCAGTCTGGCCAATGGCATTTCGATGAACGGAACGCTGGGCTATGTGAAAGAAAAAAAGAACAAGGCTGTAAAAGGGATCCTGATCAACGGGACTGACCTTCGGTGCGGCAGGATGAACCTGAAATCAGAAGGGGCCATTACCGGAAAGGTTGTGAAGATGAACAAGGAACTGTCCGGAGGAGGCTGGCTGCTGGTCGATACGAAGCTGCCGGTTGATGGCAGCCTTACCGGAGAGCAGATCATCATAGATACCGATCAGGCCCGGGATGCCACCTACACGATCAGAAGCATAGAGCGGCAAGGTGATCTGACCAAAATTTACTGCGGGGCTATCACCTTTGTCCGGGATTTCGCGGGAGGAACGATGGAAGTCCGGACCTTCACTCTCCCCAAATACTATGATAAAGGCTATTTGTATGATTTTGAAGAAGGAGCAGGCTTTAGGATCACTTCTCATAAAGTTTGGAAAAAGTGAGTTAAAAAGGATCGGCTAATATAGTATATGGAGTATCCTTGCAAGACGGTAAGGAGCAGGAAGTCATTTTTCAAAAATGTAAAAATAAATTTACTATATGAAAATTAAAACTTTGATCACCTGTCTGGCAGTCACTCTTATAATCAATCTGTGTTTTGCCGAAAATACTGAAACTTCCAGAATTTACGGCGGTTACTATTCTCCCGAACGAATCAATAACCTTCGGAACAACTGCGCCAGGTACCAATGGGCCGGGAAGCAGAAGGAGATGGCCATTACAAAAGCAAAAAAATGGTTGGCCAAAAGTGATGAAGAACTATGGAGCATGGTTCCCGGGCAGGATTTGCCGAGAACGATTGACGTGACTTTTGATAGATTAACAACGGGACCAAAATCGCTTGGATGCCTTGTCTGTGGTGAAAAAATTTCCAAATATGGAAATTATCCATACAACCCTGACATCGAAAACAAACCCTGGAAATTAACCTGTCCTTCATGCGGAGCGGTTTTTCCGACCAATGATTTCGGCAAATATTATAAAAGCGCCATTGATGAGAAAGGGCTGTTCAACCCTGCTAAAGGCGACAAGAGTTTATTGTTTAATACTGCTCATCCCGACCCCAATGATCCATTGCACAAATACGGTGTTGATGATGGCTATGGATACATTGATCAGAATGGACGGGGACACAGGTACATCGGATATTATACATGGAAATATTGGAGCTATCTGAATAACGGATTAAAAGGACTTGCTGACGGATATCTTTTTACCGGCGACAAACGTTATGCACACAAAGCAGCCATTCTCCTCGACCGTATTGCCGATGTGTATCCGGATATGGACTGGAAACCTTACGCTGACCGTGGGTGGTATCATTCTGATGGCGGAAGCATGATGGGTAAAATCGAAGGTTGTGAATGGGAAACTGATGTTACCCAGGATTTTGCTGATTCTTATGATAAGATCCTTAGCGGTACGAAGGATGATCCTGACCTTTATGTCTTTCTTAAGAAACAAAGTGAAAAATACAAATTACCTAACGACAAAGGCACACGCGAACAATTTGTTGGAAATGTCGACAATGGAATTTTAAAAACTACATTTGATGGTGTGCTTTCAAGGCAGATTCGCGGAAACCAGGGAATGCATCAGTTAAGTGTTGCCATGTGTGCCCTGGCGCTGAATAGTGATTCCCTGACCACCAAATGGCTCGACTGGCTTTTTGCCCCTGATGGAGGAGCTATTCCCGGCTTAATGATCAGCCGGTTGGATAGGGATGGTACGTCTGATGAGGGCGCTCCCGGGTATGCAACAATGTGGGGAGAACTTATCACTAAACTTGCTGAACGTCTTGCAGGTTATCCAAACTACACAAAACATAACATTTTTAAGGATTTTCCTCAATTCAGGGCGACATTCCTGGTCAACTACCGTATGACAGCTTTAGGTTTAACTATCCCGAATTTAGGTGACGCGGGCTCTACCGGATTATTAAGCAAACCGGCAAAGCCGGAATTTATAGCCAAAGGTTATTATTATACGCATGATCCCGAATTAGCCATGGCGGCATACCGGACCAATGGTAATTCGGCTAAAGGACTTGGGCTGGACATCTTTTCAAAAGATCCCGAAGCAGTCGGCCGTGAAATACAAAGTATTGGCGAAAAAGCGGGTCCACGTCCTGTAGGAGGTTATCTGATGAGTGGATACGGCCTGGCAATGCTCGAATCGGGTACAAGTACTTCCGGTATTGCCCTGGTTGAAAACTACGGGCGGACAAAAATGCATGGTCATCCGGATCTGTTAAATTTTGATCTGTTTGCATTCGGTCTCTGGTTGGCGCCGGATCACGGGTATCCGGAGTTTGCTACCCTTATGCCGAGCAGAACTGAATGGACGGGCAGTACAATATCACATAACGTTGTCTATGTCAATAAAAAGCCGCAAACAAGAGTTTGGGGCGGTCACACAGTTCTGTATAAACAGATCAAGGGTTTTGGAGCATTTGAGTCGAACGGGCAGCCGGCATATCCCGATCTGAAAGTCTATAACCGTACGATGCTCCTGATTGGCGGAGACAAGGATGAAAAAATCAATTCCAATGCTTATGTCGTGGATATTTTTCGTGTCGTTGGAGGGAATGACCATGTTTACGGTTTTCATGGGCCTCCGGGGATGATTACCACCAGCGGGTTGACGCTTGAGCCTCAGAAAACGGGGACCTATGCCGGAGAACAAATTCCAAAGGGCATTTGGTCAAAGGACTTTCCGATTGGCTATGCCCACCTGTATAATGTCCAAAGGGATCAAAACCCTCCCGCACAATTCATGCTCGATTGGAAGGCTGAAGCAGGCTACCGCGGGGTAACAGAAAAGGATGATATTCATCTGCGTATGCATGCCTTAAGTCCGGCACAGGATGTCGCCCTCGCGGATGGTGATCCGCCTCAAAATAAAGCCGGTAATCCGCTAAAACTGGGATACCTGCTTATGCATCGTGCTGCCCCTAACCTTAGTAGCACGTTTGTTTCCGTATTTGAACCTTATAAGCAGAATCCATTCATTAAATCAGTTAAAAGACTTGACGACGGGAAAGGAACAGATGTTACCATCCAGGTTGAACTGGCAGACGGGACTTTCGATTATGTGCTATACAATTCAGATTCCCGGAAAGTGGTCAGTCTGGCGAATGGCATTTCAATGAACGGGACGCTGGGCTATGTAAAAGAAAAAAAGAACAAGGCTGTAAAAGGGATCCTGATCAACGGGACTGACCTTCAGTGTGGCAAAATGAACCTGAAATCCGAAGGAGCCATCACCGGAAAGGTTGTGAAGATAAACAAGGAACTGACGGGAGGAGGCTGGATGCTGGTGGACACAAAGCTGCCGGTTGATGGCAGCCTCGTTGGAGAACAGATCATCATAGATACTGATCAGGCACGGGATGCCACCTACACGATCAGAAATGTAGAGCGGCAAGGTGATTTGACCAAAATTTACTGCGGGCCTATCACCTTTGTACGGGATTTCGCGGGAGGAACGATGGAAGTCCGGACATTTACGGTTCCCAAATACTATGATAAAGGCTATTTGTATGATTTTGAAGAAGGCGCAGGCTTCAGGATCACTTCCCATAAAGTTTGGAAACGCTGATGGGATGAGGGGATGATTAGTTGATGTGATGATGTACCGATGTGCTGATGTGATGATGGGTTCTCTCATCAGCCTATCAGCACATTGACTAATCAGCACATCACTTAAGCTTTCGCTCCCATTTCAGGAGGGCCGAGAGAAATGACAGGCTTTCATCTCCTTTGTTGATGTAAGCCTGTCGAATAGCTTTGTAAACTTCCGGATTGGCGCCTGATAATTCAAGCCAGCCATAAAGAGCATTGAAATAAGGAGGGTATTCACCTGCGCCATCAACTGTTCTCCTCACACCCTTGCGGTCAGGGGTAAGCACATTGATCAGTAATGTATTGGCAAAGCGTTTCACATCCCTGTCATCGAAAACAATTCCTGCACGGTTAGCCTGCACGATCATCGCGATATCCAGTACTCCATGGGAAATGTCCTCGATATGAGCAGCCGGCTTGAAATAGTTAACATTAGCCGAGAGATGATCCTCAGGCGTCCAACCTGTTGTGATCATTGGCTCAAACCAGTAATGCCATACATACAGATCAGATTCGGGAATGTATTTTAACCTGTTTTTAAGCAAATTGCACATCTTTTCGGATCGTTCAAGGTACTCCTTTTTACCGGTCAGACGGTATAAGGCCAGCTGGGCACAAACGTGTTTAGCCTGGAAATTAAAAGGAGCGCCCACGTTATCAGCGGGGAATGTTTCTCCCCTTTCACAAGTGAGGTAATAACCTTCCGTATTGTTTGCACCCTTACGCCAAAGACGATTGGAAGCATCCGCATACGACTCTTCGGCCGCTTTTATAAAACGGTCAGCAGCCGGAACCAGATCCTTCAATTTAGGATCAGCCTTCACCATTTCGGCGAACCTGAGCATCGGATCATAAATTATCCCAATGTATCCCATGTAAGCCAAAGGAACCGGGTTAAGGGTAATCTCCTGAGCCACCGGGATGGAAGAGCCGGCGACCTTTACCCGGATAAGGTTTGATTTTTCGGTATATTCACCGGACCTGGCCGAATAAGGCGACATGGGGTCGTTCACTATCTTCTCAATGAATCTGTCATCTGCCGGGTTAAGACTAAGATCAGAGAAAGTTTCATTGCGTTTATAAAAGCTGTTGCTTGTTTTTACCGTGAAACGATCTGCTTTCGCATTATCCGGAATAACCTGCACTTTCGTCTGGTTATTGTAAGAAGAAGGAGTAGACCGTATTTTTATAACCGGCTTACCGGCACCATCTGCTAATTGCCCTTCGGCTACGACATAATATAGTCCCATGCTCCAGGCCGGCCTGCTTTTGCCCGAACAATCAACAACACCCCTGCGATCGTCCCGGTGAGTGAGCAAACGGTCACCGCGTCTGGCTACTTCTTTGAGGTATTTGGGATCATTTGTAGCCTCATAAAGGTCAACTAAAGATACAAGTGTGGATGATTCGCCCCAGGCCAGTGAACTGCCGTCAGGAGTAACCTCCCAGGGATCCCTGGCGGAATACCTGGCAAGCATCTCATCGGCACGCTCTCTTGTTATAGACTGCGGATTGGCTGCCTTTGACCGGAGCCCCATGGAACAGAAAACAGAACCCAGTAATAACAGAACAAGAACCTTACTGATTTTATTCATAAGACGTAAGATTTAATTAATTCATATTTAAGCTGTTTTGATTAAGAATCTATTTCATAATAACGTGAGTTCGATCAAAGTAATGGAAAACAACATTAGCACTCAAAGAACAAGGCATTATCTTATTGTTTAGCAACTCAGTTACTACGGCCAGGAATTTTATTTTATATTAAGTTTCTTCCCCCACTTGAGAAGCCTGGCACAAAAAGAGAGGTTTTCTTCTCCTTTAGAAACATAAGCCTGTCGAATAGCTTTGTAAACTTCCGGATTGGCCCCTGACAATTCCAGCCAGCCATGAAGCGCATTAAAATAACCGGGGTATTCCATCTTCCCGTCAACTGCTCTTCTTACTCCTTTACGGTCAGGTGTAAGCACATTGATCAATAAGGTATTTGCAAACCGCCGTACGTCATTATCGCTGAAAACAATTCCTGCACGGTTTGCCTCAACGATCATTGAAATATCAAGCGTACCATGCGAAATATCCTCAACAGAGGCCGCAGGTTTGAAATATTTCACATTGGCCGAAAGATTATCTTCCGGAGTCCACCCTTTCGTAGTCATTGGTTCAAACCAGTAATTCCATATGTACAGATCTGATCCCGCATCATAATTTAATCTGTTTTTCAATAGATTACACATCTTTTCTGATCTTTCGAGATAGTCCTTTTTACCCGTCAACCGGTACAGCGCTAATTGGGCACAAACATGTTTAGCCTGGAAATTAAAGGGAGCCCCTACATTATCGGCGGGAAAAGACTCCCCTTTTTCACAGGTTAAATAATAGCCTTCATCCTTATTGGGCCCGTTCCGCCACAGACGCTCTGAAGCATCCGAGTATGATTCCTCCGCTGCCTTAATAAAGCGGTCGGCCGCCGGAACCAGATCCTTCAGTTTAGGATCTGCCTTCACAATTTCAGCCAACCTCAGCAGGGGATCGTATATGATCCCGATATAACCCATGTAAGCTAACGGAATGGATTGAAGGGTGATCTCCTGTTTCACCGGGAGTGCGGAGCCCACAGCCTTAACCCGGATGAGATTAGATAGTTCTTCATACTTACCTGGCCTTGCAGAATACGGTGACATGGGATCATTCACAATTTTTTCTACGTATCTTTCATCAGCCGGATCAAGGCTCAAATCAGAAAAAGTCTCATCCCTCTTATAATGGTCATTGCTCGTCTTAATTGTAAAGCGATCCGGTTTCCCTTTCCTGGATAATACCACTTCGACCTTGGTCTGATCATTATAAGCTGAAGGTGTGGAAAATATTTTCAGCACCGGTTTACCGGATGCATCAGTCAACTGTCCTTCTGCTACCACGTATTTTAAGCCCATACTCCAAGCCGGTCTGCTCTTTCCCGAGCCATCCACTACTCCCCTGCGATCATCCCGGTGAGAAAGCAAACGGTCTCCCCTGTATGCGACTTCCTTCAAATATTTGGGATCATTTGTACCTTCATACAGGTCAACCAAAGCCCTCAATACCGATGACTCTCTCCAGGCGAGCGAGCTGCCATCAGGCTTTTCTTCCCAGGGATCTTTGGACGATTGCAGCGAAAGCAATTCATCTGCACGCTCTTGTGTAATAATAATCCCGCTATTTTTCTTTATTATTTGTTTTGCAGGATTACTGTTACCGGATTTCACTCCTCCTGAACAGAGAAGAAGCAGCACAAGGGACAGGACTTCTGTATTTTTAAACATAGGTCAAAGATTTGAATTAGTATTAGAGGAAGCAACAATCTCCTGCTTTTATATTCTAATGTCTCTTCATTATCTTAATTGAATCAACTTGTTCTCCTTTTTCATTAATGATTTTCATGTTTAAACCATCATTATTATACACCCCTTTCAAAACGGTGTTATTAGAATTGACGATTATAGGAAAATTAACTCCCTGCATTTGATTCTGTTTGATGTACTGGTGCATATGTCCGCACAGCATAACATCGATACCCGCTTCATTCAATATGGGAACAAACTTCCTGGCAATTTCATCATCACCATGCCATCCTCCGAATGGAGGCATATGGACCAGAACGATTTTAAAAGCGGCCTCTGTGAAATCCTTTGACTTTATAGCTTCTTTCAGCCAGTTCATTTCTGTATCCCTGTATGCATCAAAGGATGCTAACCCACTGTATTCTATATCAGAATCAGGTTTATCTTCACCACCATCAAGCACCACAAAACAAACCGCTCCTTCTCTTAACAGATAATACAATTTGCCGGAAGGCGATGGAAAATATTTTGGAAACTCGTTGGCAAAATTTCCACGTGTTTCATGGTTTCCGCGACAATAATACATTGGCTTATCTTTTGCGAAAAGTCTGACTGCTGTGTCCATGAAATCACCAAATACCTGATCTTCGCTTCGGAAAGAGCTTGCCATATCCCCATTGAACAGGATAAAATCAGCGGTGTTAAAATCAGCCTTCACCAGAAGATTTTCAAGGAGCTTGTTATTTCCATGGATGTCATTAATCATGACAAAACTCTTGTTTTCTTTAGTCGGATCAATTGTACTGAATACAAATGATTTATCCATGTTACTACTGGTGGCTGCAACTCCTCCATAGAGTGCGCTGGTACCTTCGTGTTTCAAAACTTCCTGAGAATAGACTCTGTACCTGTATTTAGTTCCAGGTTTCAGATTACCCACTCGTATGGAGTGAATTTTGGATACATCCTTAAAACCAAATTCAGCTGAAAAGAATTTGGGTCTTTCTTCCAGATAAAAATTCGTACTGTCGCCGGGAACAAGTTCTACCCAGGAGACTGCATCCTTATTCGTTGTCCACACAATGGTAGCACTGTTCTGATCAAGATACTGAATATAAGGTCCATGAGTAATCCTGAAAGGATCTTGTCCAAATGCATTAAAGACAACAAATAATAGAAAGGCAAAAAGCTGAAATCTCATTGAATTAAATTTATTGACGTAAGTTAAATTACAAATTTAGAGAATACTTTATTAATAAAACCACGAAGTGGTTAAACGTGAATAGCCACAGGTGAAACCTGTGGAAAACGTATGGGTGGTTGCACCCGAACCCCAAAGGGGTTCAACTTATAAGAACGGGTAATATTCATGAATCTCATAATTTACGATGTTGAACCCTTTCAGGGTTCTTTCTATTTCACTTCTTATTTCCACCGGATTTCATCCGGGGCTATTCACGTTTAACCACTTCGTGGTAATTAAAATTCCTAACTAAAGGACATGGAATTACGGATTAATATATAATCTTATAAGGTAACCGTGGTTACCCAAACCGGCCAGTGTCCCACATCATATGTTTTCAGCGGTGTTAACTTCCCGCCATCCTGGATTCTGTATAAAATAATCCTCCCCGAACTTTCTCCTGCTGCAATGACATAATTGCCTGATGGATCGATGGCAAACTCCCTTGGTTCCTTTTCCGTGGCAAACCAGCCAATCGGAGTAAGCAAACCGGTTTTCTGATCAACAGAATAACCTGCCAATGAATCATGCCCCCTGTTGGAAGCATAGAGAAATTTCCCGTTCGGTGTTATATGAATATCTGCACACGTGTTGTCTGATTTAAAATCCGAAGGTTTAGTCGTGATCTCCTGGAAAGGCCCTGCAAGAAGGGTACCCTCTTTTTTATTGTAATGAAAGGCATCAACTGTACAGGAAACTTCAGTTACAATATACACGATATCCCCGGAAGGATTAAAAGTAAAATGCCGGGGACCGGTATTGGGTTTAAAACTCACCTTTGCAGGAGAATTTGGAGTAAGAGAACCATCCTTGTGGAATATAAACTGCTGTACCTGATCGGCGCCCTTGTTGGGCACCAAAACAAATTTCCCTGACGCATCCGTTTTAATCATATGAGGATTCATGGGAGCATCCAACACCTGGACTGCCTTGCTATTTACAATCCCCTTTTGAATCGGATATACGGCACTCTTATTCCCTGAATAAGAGGTGAAGAAAAGGAACTTACCTGAATTGTCAGTGGATATATAGACAGGGTTATCGGCTACCGGGGTGTCATCCAGGTGAATGAGCTTACCGCTCCTTTTATCAATCTTCATTGAGGCAACACCCTTCACGTCACGTAAAGCTGCGTACAAATGATTGTCCGAAGGATCTGTACAGAGACTTCCGGGCAGACCGGCCAACTTCAGTTCGCCCTCCCGGAGAAGATCTCCCTTCTCCTGATCAAGTTTAAGAATAACAATCTTCTTCTCCTGATTGACAGAAATGTAAACGTAACAATCAGATTTTTTTAAAGCACCACCCGTGTTCACAGGTTTGGCCCAACCGGTAAATGCAGGAGATAAAATCAACAAAAGATTTAATATCAGACTTTTCATTACCATAGCTTTCATAGAAATTCCTTTCTTGTTTTATATTGAACCCTCAGATAACTCAAATGCACTCCACTCAACAATCCGTTGTTTATTCCCCTTTCTTTTCTTTCTAAATTTAAGAATTTTAATCAAACTCCAAATCGCCACAGAGCCGCTTTATAGATTCACTTCAATCGCTGTTTCTTCGCTCTGGAAGCGAACATTGAGCGAATAATGAGCGAACAAACACCGAATTTGGAACATAAAATTGCAGGTTTGTTGCCAAACCTGCAATTTATTAATGCCAAACCCATCCTAAAGGGGAATTATGATTCCTTTTGCGCAACGGCATATACCTTAATTCCTTCAAGGTTTATGCTTACTGTCGAGTAGCCTTGTTTAGCTTCTTTAATGTCTACTCCTCTCTTTTCAGTTCCGATCTCCGGGCTCATAACAGAAAATTGTGACAGCGGAACCGCCTTTGTATTGATTTCATAGCTGAGCTTATTGTTCTTAACACCGGAATCGATGTCTTTCAAAATCGCGATACCCGGTACATCTTTAATGGTTGGATGAGGAACAGCAATAAGGGCAGTATTCATAAAATGAATGACTGGTTTACCCTCGTGGAATCTTATTTTGGCAACCCATCCTTTATCTCCTGAAACCTGTTTCAATACCGGGTGGAACTTACCTTTTTGAATCAGGGCAGTTAATGGATCTGAAGTTAAAGCAGATTCTACAATAGTAAGATTTTTGTATTTCGCACCAGTTAATTCTTTTGACAAAGGGACATTACGTTTATTACCTTTCTCGTCATGAGTACCGAAAGGCATTGCCACCCAGGCTGCTCCTCCTTTTGAAAGATAGGATTTAATGGCTTTGAACTGAAGATCGGAAACACATCCCAGACTATCCAGAATCAACGGAGTGTTTTCATTGCTTAAGGCTTTAGGATTTTCTAATTCAGCCGATCTTACAAAACGGTATCCTATATTGTTTTTAACCAGGCTGGAGGACCATGCTTTTACTTTTTCCCATTGTTCCTTTCCATCAGCGCCACGCCATCCGTTATCCCTGCAATAGCTGCTGCTGACCAGTCTCACTTCAGCAAAATCTCTTCCATTAAGTAAATTCAAATTGCTGTGATCTACTTCCCAATTATTGAAAGGACCAACTATATCTTCAGTTTGCATGGCATCAGCCGGATCTTCTTCCAGACGCTGGTTATGGGTGCTGGCCCAGTTGCCTACTCCCCAGAAGCGGCTCAGTCCCCATCCAAGGTAACCACCTTTCTCGTAGATCGTATAGCTCAGAGCCATTGCAGGTGTATTGCCTCTCTTCATAGCTATGTCTTTCTGCTGAAGTGCTTCAGCGTCCATTCTTACCCAATCCACACAATTGACGTTGGTACCAACATTCTCAAGCATAAAGAAGTCAAGGTATGGCGCCAGAGTTTCCAGGTTGAGTGAAATGGCATTCAGGACAATCGGACCTGTGCTTGAGCAACAAGACATTAAAGGTTTGTCTCCGATGATACCTTTGATCATTTTTACATGATCAGCCGCCGATTCGAATTTCATTTTAATAAAATCCCTGAAAGCCGGATTTTCATAATTTCCCCACTGTAACATTGGTTTTGAGGTATCGCCCCAGAAACTCTTATCGTCGAAAGCAGGAATTTCATGCCCGTAATCTTTTCTGAACCTCTCTCTGCAATAAGGGCAACCGCAGGTAGTAAGCCCTGCATAGTCGCACATATCATCTACTTCAATCCCGTCAAAAGGAACTTCCTTCATCATTCTTTGGAGATATTTTGCGTGCATATCCAAAAATCCCGGATTGTTATGGCAAAATGCCTCCATCTGGTATTGCTTTGCATATCCTCTGCTCCCGTCTCTTATATCAACTTCACAGATATCATTGAAGAAATGCCCTTCATACTGAGCATGCTTTGCGGCCATTTCATCATGAAACAACAACACATGATGCCGCTGCCCTTTATGAAGTTTTCTAAATTCAGCTTCTCCCCTTGGCCGCTCCACATGATTACAGGAATAATGGTCCATGAATTTGATGCCATATTTATGCAGTTCCTCACAGACATTGGCATGATAGCCCATCATTTGTCCAAAATAATTGGAAAAGTCAAACCGAATATGCCATCCATAATTAATGGCAGTATCAATTTTTGCTTTTGCAAAAGCTTCTGCCCGGTATTTTATCTTATCTACAATTTTCTTCTGAGACCATTGAAGATCTTCAATATTAACCCACCAGCTGGCTGCACGAACAGGAACAAATGAGACTTTAAGAGTCTTAATTTCTTCATCCTGTGTTTTAGGCTCCTTCTTTGGTGAAGCTTGTCCGATTAAAGGAACATTACTGACTACACCAAGTCCTATGGCATTGATAGCTGATTTTTTTACGAATTGCCGACGTGAATAATTAGATTTCATTTGTTTTACGCTATTGAAAGTTTAAAAAAAATTAAATTATAGATTGCAAAGGGCATAGAGGAGAAAAGCTTCTGCTCTATGCTCCCTGCCCTATGCCCCCGGCTGATTGTATCACCGCATAGGTTTTCACTCCCTCTAAATTAACATTAATGTTTGTAACTCCTTTCTCTACTAAGCTGATCGTCACCTTTCTCGCCTCTTTACCGAACTCGGGACTCATCAGTGATAGTTGATTAAGGGAAATTTTTTGAGAATCAATCTCAAAAGTAAGATTATTATCTTTAATTTTTGATTCCATGTCAATCAAAATCGGTACTCCGGGAACATCTTTAAGTGTTGGATGAGCAACAGCAGTGAGCGCCGTGTTCATAAAATGAAGAACAGGCTTATCTTCATGAATCCGGATTCTGACCGTCCATCCCTTATCTCCTGAGATCTGTTTTAGCACCGGACGGAAACTACCGTTTTGAATGAGCTTTTCCAATGAATCAGAAGCAGTGGAAGTTTCAATGATAAAAAGATTTTTATAGTGATGTTTTAGAAGATCCTCTGACAAAGGAACATTTCTTTTAAATCCTTTTTCATCGTGAGTGCCAAAGGGAAGCGCCAACCAGGCTGTGCCTCCTTTGGACAGGTACGTTTTTATAGCGCTGAACTGTCGGTCTGAAATGCATCCAAGGCTATCCAGAATCAAAGGGGTATTCTCCTGGCATAAAGCCTTTGCATCAGAAAGCTCTTCTGAACGAACAAACCGGTAATTTATGCTTCTTTTAATCAGGTTGGCAGTCCAGGCAGATACTTTATCCCATTGCTCCAATCCGTCAGCGCCGCGCCAGCCGTTTTCCCTGCAGTAAATACTGCTTGCCAGCCTTACCTCTGTAAAATCCTTCCCTTCTAAATAATTAAGATTACTGTATTTTACTTCCCAATTATTGCAAGGACCTATGATATCTTCCATTTCCATCGCATCAGAGGGGTCTTCTTCCAATCTCCCGTTAAGTGTACTGCTCCAGTTGCCAACTCCCCAGAAACGGCTCAGACTCCAACCGAGATACCCGCCTTTTTCGTAGATCGTGTAACTCAGAGCCAAAGCAGGAGCATTCCCCCTCTTGCTGGCAACATCCTTCTGCAACATTGCTTCTGCATCCATTCGGGTCCAATTTACACATTTAATATTGGTACCCACATTTTCAAGCATAAACAGATCAAGATGTGGTGCCAGTCTTTCCAGATTCAGTGAATAGGAATTCAGCAGGATGGGACCAGAACTGGAAACACACGTCATCAAAGGTTTATCACCGATGGTTCGCTTAACCATCTTCACGTGGTCCACAATGGAGTCTGTTTTCATCCTAAGCCAGTCCCTGAACACCGGATTTTCATAGTTTCCCCATTCAGTGAAGCTTTTGGTTGTATCTCCCCAAAAAGACTTTTCGCCAAAAGGAGGAATCTCATGTCCGTAATCCTTTTTGAATCTGTTCCGGCAATAGGGACACCCGCAGGTTGTAAGCGCACCGTATTCAACCATATCATCCACCTCGATGGCATCAAAAGGAACCTCTTTCATGAGTCTGCGGAGATATTTTTCGTGCATATCGAGGAATTCCGGGTTATTGTGACAAAAGAGCTCTGTCTGATAACGCGGGGAGTATCCCCTGCTTCCATCCCTTAGGTCAACTTCGCAGATATCTTTAAAATGATGTCCTTCGTATTGGGCATGTTCAGCTGCTGCTTCATCATCAAAAAGCAATATAACATGCCTTTGACCACGGTGTATTTTTTTAAATTCAGCTTCTCCTCTAGGCCTTGCGACCAGATTACAGGAATAGTGGTCAATAAATTTTATATTGTGCTTATGTAATTCTTCACAAACGTTAGCGTAATAACCATTTAACTGCCCAAAGTAATTGGCAAAATCGAACCGGAAGTGAAATCCGAAATTGATGGCTGAATCTATCTTTGCCTCGGCAAATGCTGCCGCCCTTCGTTTTATCTTATCCGTAATTTTCTTTTGCGACCATAAAAGATCTTCAATATTGCACCACCAGCTGGCGGCCCGGGTTGGAGCACCTGCAAGGGAGAGCGGAGAATGGAGAAGGGAAAACGGAGGCCTTTGATTTCTCACGTTATCAGGGGAAAGAAGAGTCTGTCCAAAGAATGGCACATTGCTGACCACTCCAAGGCCTACGGCATTAATTGCAGAGTTTTTAACAAAATCCCTACGGGAATAACTTGCTTTCATACTGTACATCTTAATTGTTTTCAAAATTCATTTGCCACAAATACCGGATTTTTCCCTTTTCCCTTTTTACTATTTTTACTATTTTTTATTGCCGTTCAATTTAAAATCAGGATATTTTCTGGATGACTGCATATATTTTCACGCCTGTAAGATCCACTTTCAGTATATAAGTATCTTTCTTTACTGCACTGATTTCTAATTTTCGCACTTCTTTCCCAAGTTCAGGGCTCATCAATGAAATATCCTGTAAAGAAATATTTTTTAATTTAATTTCATACACAAGCTTGTTGTCAGCAATTTTTGAATCAATGTCTTTTAATACGGGAGTTCCATAAATATTTTTAGCCGTCGGATGAGAAATTGCAATGAGAGCAGTATTCATAAAATGAATGACAGGTTTATCTCCATGAATCCTGATTCTGACGGCCCATCTCTGATCTCCTGATATTTGTCTTAAAACCGGATGAAACCTCCCTTTTTGAATAAGTTTTCCCAAAACATCAATACTTTTTGCAGTTTCAACAAGAATCAGATTTTTGTAATTCGATTTAATCAATTCTTCAGATAGAGGAACATTTCTTTTATAGCCTTTGTCATCATGCGTCCCAAAAGGCAATGCAAGCCATGCAGTTCCTCCTTTGGATAGATAGGTTTTAATAGCTTTGAACTGAAGATCTGAAACGCACCCCAGGCTGTCCAGAATCAAAGGAGTGCTCTCACTGGTTAAAGCATTTGCATCGGATAATTCTGCAGATCGGACAAAGCGATAACCGACATTGCTTGTTACCAGTTTGGAGGACCATGCTTGAACTTTATTCCATTGCTCCAAACCATTGTCGTCCCTCCAGCCATTTTCTCTGCAGTAACTGCTGCTTACCAGTCTGACTTCAGCTAAATCTTTTCCTTCCAGGTAACTTAAATTGCTATGAGCTGATTCCCAGTTGTTGGGTTGGCTGATAAGAGCTTCCGTTTCCAAACAGTCAGCAGGATCTTCTTCCAATCCCTGATTCAGCGTACTGGCCCAATTCCCAACTCCCCAGAAACGGCTCATGCACCACCCCATATAGCCGCCTTTCTCATAAAGAGCGTAACTTAAAGCAATGGCGGGTGCATTCCCTCTTTTCTGAGCGATGTCCTTTTGTTGAAGAGCTTCAGCATCCATTCTGACCCAATTAACGCCACCAATGCTGGTGCCTACATTTTCCAGCATAAAGAAATCGAGATGGGGAGCCATTTTTTCCAGTATTAAGGCAACAGAGTTCAACACGATCGGCCCTGTACTGGAACAACAAGTCATCAGAGGTTTATCACCAATAATCCCTTTAACCATTTTTACATGATCAGCAACAGAGTCAGACTTCATTCTGAGCCAATCCCTGAATACCGGATTTTCATAATTTCCCCACTGAAGCATAGGCTTTGAAGTGTCACCCCAGAAATCCTTTTCACCGAAAGGAGGAATTTCATGTCCGTAGTCCCTTTTGAATCGATCCCTGCAGTAACGGCAACCACAAGCCGATGGACCGGCATAATCGCACATATCATCTACTTCGATGGCGTCAAAAGGAACTTCCTCCATCAGTCGTCGAAGATACTTTTCATGCATGTCATGAAATCCGGGATTATTGTGACAGAAGAGATCCGTCTGATATTGCCTGGCATAACTCCTGCTTCCGTCTCTCAGATCGACCTGGCATAGATCATTAAACCGGTGCCCCTCATATTCGGCATATTCTGCTGCAACATCATCATGGAACAGAGCTACAATATGCCTGTGTTCCCTTTGAATCCTTTTTAAATCCGCCTCACCTCTGGGGCGAGCTATGAGATTGCAGGAATAATGATCAACGAACTTTATATCATATTTGTGCAGTTCTTCGCATACATTGGCATAGTAACTGTTCAGCTGACTGAAATAGTTGGCAAAGTTAAAACGAAAATGAAATCCGAAATTAATAGCCGTGTCAATTTTGGCTTCTGCAAAAGCTGCCGCCCTGCGCTTTATCTTATCAACAATTTGCTTTTCAGACCATAGAAGATCTTCGATACTGCACCACCAGCTTGCCGCATGGGTTGGAACAAAAGGTGTTTTTCGAAATGGAGTACGATTTTGTTCTTTCTCTTCCGTTATAATTTGACTTACCCCCAATACAGGGACAACCCCAAAACTCACTGCTTTGGCAGCCGATCTTTTAACATATTGTTGACCTGAATGGGGTGATTCCATTTTATTTCTTTAGTCTACAGAATTAAACACCGCTGCTCTGAGCAACTGCGTACACTTTTATTCCTTCCAGATTCAAATTTATAACCGTATACTTTTTTTCATGTCGAATTTCCACTTTTACCACCTTCCCATTTGTTTCAGGACTCAATACAGATAATTGAGTCAGAGGAACGTTCAGCCTGTTAATCCGGTAAGAAAGTTTATTATCAGTTATTTTTGTTTCAATATCTTTCAAAACCGCAGTTCCTGAATTATCTTTTATGGTTGGATGAGGTACCGCGACAAGTGCAGTATTCATGAAATGAATAACTGGCTTGCCCTCATAAAATCTGATACGAACAGCCCATCTTTTATCGCCTGCCAATTGTTTTACCGCAGGGATGAATTTATCTTCCTTAATCAGTTTTTCCAAAGGATTTGAAGATGAAATCGTATTGATAAGAACAAGGTTTTTATATTTTAATTTCAGTAGTTCTTCATGCAGGGGAACGGCTCTTTTAAATCCTTTTTCATCATGAGTGCCGAAAGGTTTAGCAACCCAGACTGCTCCTCCCTTGGAAAGATAGGTTTTTATAGCATCATACTGCTTGTCTGAAACACATCCTATTCCGTCTAAAATCAACGGAGTATCTTCCTTACACACAGCGATTGAGTCGGAAAGTTCCTCGCATCGGACAAACCGGTATCCGATATTATTTTTCACCAGCTGAGAAGACCAGGCAGCGGCCTTATCCCATTGTTCAACTCCATCTTCTCCAATCCAACCGTTTTCCTTACAATAGCGGCTGTTTACAAGCCTTACCTCAACTAAATCCAATCCATTACGATAGTTGAGATTACTGTTTTTTACTTCCCAATTGTTGTAAGGACCTATTATATCTTCCATTTCCATTGGATCAGAAGGATCTTCTTCTAATCTGTGAATGAGCGTACTGCTCCAGTTTCCAACTCCCCAAAACCTGCTTACGCACCATCCAAGGTATCCGCCTTTATCATAAATAGTATAACTGCATGCGATCGCAGGCGCATCTCCTCTTTTGTGTGCCATGTCTTTTTGATGCAATGCTTCTGCATCCATTTTTACCCATTCCACACTCTTCACGTTGATCCCGCAATTTTCGAGCATGAAGAAATCAAGATGCGGAGACATTCTTTCAAGATTCAGATTGATTGAATTCAACCGGACCGGACCGGATGAGCTGCAGCAGGTCATCAATGGTTTATCTCCAATGGTGTTTTTCACCATTTTCAAATGATTGGCAGCAGAATCAGCTTTCATCCTCAACCAATCCCTGAAAACAGGGCTTTCGTAATTACCCCAGGTAAACTCATTCTTTTTGCTGATATCGCCCCAGAATTCTTTATCATCAAAACCAGGGATGTCGTGCCCGTAATCCCGTTTAAAACGATCCCTGCAATGGCTGCACCCGCAGGTAATAAGTCCTGCGTAATCACACATGTCATCTACCTGGATGCCGTCCATTGGGACTTCCTTCATCAATCTCAAAAGATATTTTTTGTGCATATCCAGAAAATCCGGATTGTTGTGACAAAAAGCATCCAGCATGTATTGTTTGGAATATCCCCTGCTCCCATCCTTCAGATTAACCTGGCAGATATCTTTAAAAAAATGTCCCTCATATTGAGCAAATTCGGCCGCTACCGGATCATCGAACAGTAAAACATGATGACGGTGCATTCTATGCAGCTTCTTAAATTCATCATCCCCTCTGGGCCTTTCCACGTGATTACAGGAATAATGATCCATAAATTTAATATCATACTTATGGAGCTCTTCGCAAACATTCCGGTAATAACCATGCAACTGGCCAAAATAATTGGAAAAATCAAAACGTATGTGGAATCCAAAATTTATAGCCGTATCGATCTTTGCCTCTGCGAAACCAGCAGCCCTGCGTTTTATTTTATCAATGATTTTCTTTTCCGACCATAACAGGTCCTCAATGTTGACCCACCAACTTGCTGCACGGATTGGAATAAAAGAAGATTTTTGACTCTGTTCAATAACAGAATGATTCCTTACTGCTCCAATCCCCGAAGCGCTTACTGAGGATTTTTTAATGAAATTTTGTGGTGAGTTTTCTGAGTTCATGTATAAGGAATGAGTTTATGGTTCTTGGTTCAGGAAGGCTTTAGGCTGTAGGCTGTAGGCTGTAGGCTTTAGGGTGCAGGTCTAAAGCCTAAAGTCTATAGTCTATAGCCTATTTCGACGGCTTGGCTCCAACTTTCTTCATCAACGAATGAAGGGTATCGGTTATCTTGTCTTCTACATTTTCAGCGAAAGGCCCTGGCATATCATAATAAATCATGCTGGAAGCAGCCTCATATCCACCTTCCTGGACGATCTGTTTAGTCGGAATATAGCACATCACTTCATTGCAATAACCCATGACGAAAAGATTTTCCTTGTTGTATTCTTTTTTCATTTTTAGAGAATAACCTGAAACTGTTTCTCCGGCCATTCCCAAAATAGTAAGGTCCTTGTTAAAACGGATAACTTGCAATGGATAGCGATATTTGCTCATATCCCAGCCTTTATTTAAGGCATTTATCATCACCCTGGCCCTGTTAACCAAATATTTGTCCGAACTCTGAAGATCTTTATGAAAAGATTCAAGGGTAAAAGGAGCAAATTCCAGGTCGACTGTTTCGTAAGCTGTCCGAATCGGAGGCCGAACGGGGGTAAGATTTCCGGATAATACTTTTTCAACAGCTGTTGCCAGTTCTTTTGCGTGCTCAATGCAAAGCTCCACTGTGCCACGGGGTTGAGGATTCTGATCGGCTCCACATCCAATAAAAAACATGGCAGTAACACCCGGATAAGCTTTCTGTAGTTCAATCTGTGCAAACCCGGCATAGTCGCCACTATACTCGTAAATACTCAGATTGGTATTGTGGCAGGCATAGCCGAATAGTATTCCTTTTAATTCTCCTTCAGGAGTTGAGATTTTTAATACCGGCACATCATGATCTCCTATTCCGGTGGGATTCTTTCCATTAATTACTCCTTTTGGGGTGTATTCCCTGCGATTCATGGCAAATTCAGCGGAACCATGACCACTGCTTATATTCATAGGGGCCAGATTGCTGATAGCTGAGCCAACAATCTCAACAATATCATCCGTTAGTTTAGCAGTATACCTTCCTACCTTTTGCTGGTCTTCCTGGTTCAGGTTAAACAGCGCGTCCAATGCAGGCCAAATTGCCGGCCCTGAATGCGTATGAGAGGAATTCAAAAGAATCTCTGATCGTTTGATCCCGTATTTTTGGTTAACGCGATTGGCCACTTCCTCTGTTATCTCGCGGGAAAGGCCCAGAATATCAGTGGTAACAATTACTACACGGCTGGATGGACTTTCTTCAATAACCATCGCCTTGGCCCAAATATCATGAAGAACCTTATCTGCAGGTCTTGTCCTGCTTCCAAAACCGGTCATCCAGAAAGGAAGCTCCGGGGTAATTACTTTTGAAGCTAAACCAACTTTAAAATCCGCCCCAAATGTGGTCAGCGAAAACAAAAACACAATACAAACTAAAAACTGCTTTTTCATATCAAATAATTTTCAAATTGATGCTCAATAAAATTTTGCTGTTGAGATACCGGCTATTTCTCGAAGATAGAGATATTATAGGCTTTCAGGCATACAACTATTCGTCCAAAATTAATAAATACACAAGACCTGATTAATATCAGATTGTTTAAAACTAATACAATATTGGTTAATCCCAATACCCTTATTTATCGAGAATAGTTTGTATGTCAGACAAGATGTTATTTCTTTTGTAACAGTTCAATCAGGGTAGCTATGTCCTTTCTTCTTTCATACAGTACCAATGGATTCTTGGTATATTGGTCTCCCCGTGTGAAAAACGTTTCATCGAAACGAAGCAATGCATCAGCTTTGGCGATCAGCTCTTTGTCCCTATGCGGATTCAGTTTATTGCGAAGCTTGTGCAGGAGCACGAAATATTCGAAATCTTCTACCCCTTCCCGAAGAATAAAAAGACGAATGGAACGTACAGGGCCCTCCATGAACTTGTGTTTATCCCCGTTGATATCCCTGTTGGGCGGATAAAAGAAACGGCCGTCACCATTACCCCACAGGTTGGGCTGCCCCAAAGGAGTACCGTACCCTGAAGTATAACTCATCGGGTCCTGCCATGGATTCTGAAGTTGACCGTTTTCGGAGAATACATCACTGTTCCAGTAATTGGCAGACCACACCAGGATTCCCGACAGCTTGTACTGATAAGACATCCAGCACCACATTCTAAAATTGATGGCATCCTGATCGATAAACAAATTTACATAGGGAGGGTTCGGGCTGGTGCAAAGGTACGACCAGAATTCCTTACCCGTTTTAACCAGAGAATCCACAACTTCCGGCCTTACCTTGTTCCATTTGGAACAGCTGATATCGGTTATGTCCATGATTTTTGGACCCGGATTGTCTTCCGTAATAAAACGTTTTATTTTTGGGGCTGCGCTTCTCAAAACATTCATCCCTTCACGGACAAACGGGTAATCCGCCTCGTGCGGCTCGTCAAACCAATACACGTATTCCTTGCCCAGCCAGCCTTTTTTCTCCAGATGGTTTTCAACTTGGGAAAGATAACGTTTCATCAGCTTATCGTATTCCGGACTGTTCTGCTCAAATCCGCCCAGCACCCCGTATTGCCTCGAGTAAAAGGTACCGCTTCCCATTCCCTGGATAGGCAGGTGAAAAGCGTTAAATCCAAACTCATCGAGATAACGGGCCCCTGCCTTGTCAAATTCCTCAAAATCAACGTTCACATTGATCTGGTCGGGAGTCACTTCAAAATTACCCTGCGCCAGCAGGTTCACGGATTGTTGCTCCTCCGTAAATTTCACATTGTCAAACCAGGCAGTTCCTGAAGTCGTTCCGTCCCCGGTGGGTATGGATGGGTAAAGCACCACAACAGCTTCGGTTGCATCCTCCGGCCATCGTAAAATATCAAAAGAGTTATGATGCCAGGTTGAATCACCCGGAAATGTCTTCAAAATATTATCATAAATCAGCCAGTTCCCTTCCTGGTTAAAAAACCGGACACCGACTGCATATTTTTGTTTCCCCCCGCACAAAGCATCCCATGAAAGAGAATATTTTGCCCCGGGTGTCAGGGGAATAGGCTCCCGGGAGATTGCAGAAACATTCTGCGTCAAAGAAGCGTCAACTACCTTATATGAATAAACTCCTGCACTCTTTTTCAAACGATCATACACGCCTCCACTCCAGCTAACACCTGTAAAATTAACTTTCATCGGATACAGGTCGAACGGGGAAGTCGGACCAATACGACAGGCTCGCATTTCTTCCATGTATCTGTCGTAAACCTGTTTCAGTTCCTGATCGGTCTCCAGGTTATGATACTGCTTAATGGCCTGAGGATTTATACCAAAAGATGATCGCAGCGTAGTGGTCTTTGGAAGCATGAAATTAAAAACAGTAAGAGTAAATGGAACTGTTTCGTTTTTTTTACCCCATGAAAGGGTAATCTTTCCCTGATAGGTCCCGGCGGGAGTTGATTCCGGTGTATATACATCGATAAAGAAAGGATAATTTTCATGAGGATAAAGCGTGCGTGGTCCTCTGTTCAGGGGTGTGGGATCGGGATACCATCCTTCTTTCCCTTTTGTGGTTGGCTTTCTTACCATGACATAATCTACGTCATAGACCTTAATGCTCTTTGTATCAATACTACCACTCTCTCCCGATAAGGATGAAATCTTTATGCGCAGGTTTTCCATCTTCTCTTCAGGGCATACCACCAATTGAAAGGGTTCATACTCGTTTCTGGCAGCGCTGATCATGATTTCCTTTGGAACAGATGGAATTTCATTCTTATTCACTTTATAAGTTCCAACACTCCACCACAAAGTGTACTGGGGAGTCTTTTTAAGTAAAAAACTGCCTTCCTGAGCACTTGCAGTAACCATGCACAGGGAGAAAAACACCAATAATGAGATCGCTTTTCGTTTTTTCATAATCATTTAGTTTTTTGAATCAGACATCGGATTCCCGGCTCACCCGGATTTCCAACAAACTGCGCATTCACTGTAAAGTTAAATAAATTATGTAATATTGTGTTTAAAAGCCAGGAGTATAAGTTACTGATGGCAAACTTGTAAGGTGAACAACCTATTCCCGGCTAACAAATTAGCGAATTGAAAAGACGATTTTGAACGGAATCATAATAAAAACTTAAATAAAGCATCTTCTTAATATTCATAATTCATGAACGCTAAAGCAAAAGTTTTAATTGCATTCCTTTGTTCCTCTATAGCCATTTTATTCCAACCTTATTACACAAAAAATACTTTAGCCCAGCTTGCAGAAAGAGGAAATAAGACTAAGGTTCCCAAGATCGCAGATGAAATGGATAAGGGTAACATCTCCGTAAAAGTCATTCAGAGTTCAAAAGCCGGTGACCGATTAACCTCAAAAGCCAATTTGACTTTTATGAGCGATGATAGCAGTAACCTTCCTGTCATACAAATTAATTCAAAAAAAGTCTACCATAAGATCGTTGGTTTTGGCGGAGCATTCACTCCGGCTGTAGCTCATGTAATCAATCAGATAAGCCCTGAAAAACGCCGCGAGGTACTCAATGCTTATTTCGGTCCAAATGGATCCCATTATACCCTCATGCGGACCATGATCGGCAGTTATTATGGCGAACAGATTAGTTATGACGATATCCCGGGTGATACCAGCCTTACCCATTTTACCATCAGGTTCGACTCCATAAACGGGTTGTTGCCGCTTATCAGGGATGCAATGGCTTTATCGGGTTCAAAACTGAGAATCTTTGGATTCCCGTGCAATCAGATTGGAGGCCCGCTACAATTGGGAAATGTTTATCTTTCCGCGCCAATTCTTGCCGATACCATTACAAGCGAACTTATCTATAATCCATCCTATTACTACATTGCCCATTTCAGCAAATACATTAGGCCTGGGGCTTATCGTATCGACTTCTCTGTCAGTCATCCGGATTTGCAAACGACAGCCTTTAAAAACCCCGATCACAGCATTGTAGTGGCGGTTATGAATCAAACTGATAATACAATTGACTTCAAGATAAAAAACGATGAAGGGAAAATCATCAACCCAACTATTCCAGCTCATTCCATAATAGATTTTATATACAATCGACAACCAAAAATATCTTAAAATGAACTTATTACATTTATTTTTAATTTTATGGCTTATTCCGAGCTATACTACTGCGGGGGAAAAGCAGGAACTTGATAATAATTCACAGGTCAGGCCATTTTCACAACCTCAGGATACCACAGGAATAGATTCTCAGCTGAAAAATTTCAGACAAACCTATAGCGCTATTGTCAAGGAGCTTTATGACAGCGCTTCAAAAATAAAACCTGGAGATTGTGATTATAGTGACCTTACAGGAGGACTGGAAAGGAAATTTCAGCAAAGCAGTTCTGTTACCGAAAAAATTCTAATTGGATATGAACTCGCAAAAAACTACTATATTCACTTTAAAGGCTCTAATAAAATAGCTTATCAACAGAAAGCCGAACCTCTTTTTTATTCGTTCATAAACTTTAAAAATGGGGAACTGGCTTCTCGGTACCTGAAACTTGACTTAAAAAGAGTTCATTATATTGTAAAGGAATGGGATCATTTTACTCCTCAGGATAAAGAAAGCATTATGTTTTATGGCCTGCTGAGAGGCTTTGATAATGGTTTGCCAGATGTTCTAATAAAAATTGAGTAAACCTGTCAAGATTGCCTGTCAGGAGGTTCGAACTATTTATAATCTTGTATGCCACCAAAGCACTAAACTCCAATCTCAAACCCCCGCATCACATCGAGGGATTCAAGGCGTTCGGTTGGCTTGGACACATTGGTCTTCATCCGGGTTCATTTAAGTTAGTTACTAAAATTATAGGTTTATAGCCAAAGGTTAACCGAAAACAATGAGTGCTAACCAATCTTACAAAATTAAAAAGTCAAACGTAATAAAAGCATACAAAATTGTCACACTCTTGTATTATCTTGTTTAAATAAATCTTTGTCAGCCATTTACTTTCATTCTTGCAAACCATTATTATTGCCCCAAACTGATTTTGAAATTTGGCAATTCAACTTGTAATTTAACTTTTGCCTGTAAGGCATTAAATACCCTCAATAATGTATCAATGGTTACATTACTGGCGTTGCTCTCGATCCTTGATATTTGGGATTTTTGAACTCCAATAAGTTTCCCCAATTCTTCCTGAGTCAGATTGCGCTCTTTTCGGGTCTGTTTAATGGCTTCTCCGATCAAATCCATTTGTAACTCATATTCAAACTTGTCTCGTTCGGGAGTCCCCTTTTTCCCGATGAGCCGATCCTGAACTTCTTCTAAAGTATATGTTTTCACTTGTTCTTCTTGTTTAATTTTTCCTTGTCTTCAAAATACCTGATCCTTAATTTCTTTGCTTTTAGTATTTCGCTATCAGGAACTTTACTCGCTTTTTTAGTAAATCCATGCGTCGAAATAACCAATGTACTTTCAGATTCTGTTTTGTCCCAAAATGCAAGCAGCCGATAGTGTAACCCCTGATAAAGAGTTCGAAATTCCCATATCTCCTCTTTTAATTTCTTAAAAAGTTCAGGATTCCTCTCTGACTGAGCTTTACGAATATTAAAAAGGATCTTTTCGTAATGTTTTTTGTCTAAAGATCTAAGAAACTCAAATGCGTCATCTAAAAATACGATTTCAAAATACTTGTCCATTTCCCCGCTTCTTGTAACAAAGGTAAACAATTAGTTTCATTATAACGAAACTATTTTGTAAAATGAACAGTGAAGGATAAAATATTTAAAGGGATTGTAAATCCCTGGTTAAGAGGTGAGAATTGCAAATTCTCACCAGCATGCTTCAAGCATTTTAGGTATAAATATGAAGGAACAGGATTTTAATTTCACTCATGGTATCTTCTCCTTGTCATTAATTCGATAGATTGACTTTATTTTCTACTCTGCCTGTATAGGTGACCAATATTGTTCGAGTTCCCAGAAGTATTCCAACTCTAGGGTCCTAAACTTATCGATTAATTCAAAGTATTTGTTTTCAGATAATTGCGTCCAATTATATTTATTTAGCTCAAAGTCTTTATAAACTTTCCCGGCATTAGTCAACAAAATTCTATCAATTGGAGGATGTGCAATTTTCGCGAGATTACTTACTCCAGAGTCTCTTACCACTATTATTGTCTTAATATAAATTGCAATAATCTTAGCTGCTCGACCATAAGTCACTTTATTCCCCAGTTTCGGATCAACGCTCTTCAGATGGTTAATAATTATATTTGCCGTCTCCCGGTGAAGGAGATCGAAACTATCAATCGTAAAATCCTCCTTATTATCAATTAGCCATTTAAGCTTAGTTTTTTCAATAGCGGATTTAATACTCTTTGTATCGGTAAAATTTCTCGCGACAGCTCTGGCAGCAGTCCAAATTGCATAATTGTGCAAATGTTCACTGAATGTATACTTTATCATTTTATCCATTTTTAATGCACCGTCCTTCATAGCGTACTTCAGGTTAAAATACCAAATCTATCTGAGAAAAGTCCAGATCCTTATAATAGCTCACTATCATCTGAGCCCCACCTAGATCTATGAAATGTCCTCACATAACTCTATGTGGCTCGTTACCTATCCTCTAAAGCCGCCAATTCTCTTTTATTTTCATCGATCCAATCATGTTTAAGTGAAAAACCCCAATTAGGTTTTACGTCTTGAAGGTTCAGTTCATCAGTCCAAATCGTTCTCAATTTACTAAATGAATATAATTTGTTATCACCTTCTCTCTTTAAACAATTTTGTCCAGTGTTTATAATAGTAGCGGTAGCTTTTTCAATTGGATGTCCTTGCTCAATAGCAGGCTTTAGAATAACTTTTTGACCAATATGTAATTTATCCGACTCAAATAGGTGCTTAAAAATTGATCTTTCTCTTTTATTTTCTCTGCTTATCTCTCTCTCTTCATCCGCTTTCTCTTTAAGTCTTACTTGATAATCTGCTGATTCGGGTAATGGGATAATTTGTTGAATGTCAAAATACAGTTTTTCACCATCTTTTTGCGGTTTAACACGAACGCATCTGATAAAATCAATATACTTTTCGTTCAGCCACAATACCGAGGTCGTAAGTTCTTTAGAAAAATCAGCCGATACTAAAATAATCTTTACGTCTTGAGCAAATTTATCTTCTAAAATTTCATCCCACTCTAAAAACTTAAGCAGGTTTTCTTTTGCATCAAGGTCTGAGTTGATCTTCTTAAGATATTTTGCGTACGTATTTACAGCCGTTTCAAATTTCATCTTTGCTATCATAGCGGAATATCTGATCGCTTGTAATTCCATGTGTGCTCCATCTTTTGTCCTCTTTAATTCAATAACAACAAGATTTGCCTCAGAGTCAACACACAATATGTCTATTCTTCTATCAGAATCCTCCCAATCGCTAAATTCAGTTGAAATTACCAATAAATCCTTATCAATTATTTGAATTGCATTCGATAGATAGTTTTGTAAATGACTTACTTCATAAATTCGTTCGTATTCAAAAGAAGTATTTTCAAGCTCTATCAGTTTATCATTCTCAACTTTGCAAATTGCCATAATTTGTCTTTTTAATTTGGTAAAATTTACCTAACAATTATTCAACTAAAATATATATTATTTAAATTTCCCCTTGGCTGCCGCACGATTTTATCGTGTGGCTCTTTTGCCCTAAACCCACGCGATACAATCGCGCGGTAGCCGGGGTTTTCTATCTTGCTTCAAAAAGTATTTTGTTTTTCATTTCTGATTATTATTCGGCTAATTTATTGTCAATTATTTTTGGAACTCTAAATAATAATACGGTAGCCCAAACTTGTATAACAGTTTGTGCTATATTTACAATTATAACAATAGTATTTTGTGTTGGGTCATTCGGAATAAACATGATTAAAATTAAGCCAACTATTGTCAACACTAAAAGTAAATATTTCACCCAGGCGAATCCTCTTCTAACAAGTAAGCCAAGTCCACTAATGAATAATAGAGTAAAGATTGCAGTTACAATATTTGTCCCATTCAATAAAATGTGTGAAAAGAAAAAATTAACTATTCCAAGTCCAACAGTCGCAAATATTAGATTTGAAGATTTAATGAAATTTGAATGTAATTGATCTTTCATAGTTCGTTATTGATTAGATTGTTAATTATTTTTTTAATTTATTCTGTAATTGTCGATGTGTCGTTTTTAAATGGGAGTTAACGTATGTATATAAGCATATTGAGTATCATATCTAATTATGGTTAATTCTTACCCGTAAATAATTCAACTGAGATAAAAATTATTTAAGTAAATTTAAGGAAATGGATTTATTTGTTCTCCAATAAATCCTTCAAATCCCAAAATATATATCCCCCGAATACATCTTCCGTTTTTCCGATCTGCTAAAGAGATAAATGCCCTGTATCGCTCCTGTTACCGCAGGAAGCTGAATCACAGCCGATTCCTGTTTTCGGATCGCTCCTGTTTTCAGTGTTAAGCAGTCATCGGATTTATTTTTATTTGTCCACCAATTGCTCTTAATACTTTCATAATTGTCTCAAATTGAGGTTTAGCACCATCAGATAAAGCTTTGTACAAACTTGATCTACTTAATCCGGTTTCTTGAGCAATTTTTGTCATTCCAATTGATTTGGCAATATGTCCAATTGCTGTAATCACATCTGAATCATCTCCTTCTGCCAAAACAGCATTAAGATATTCTGCAATCATTTCGTTACTATCCAAGTAGTCTGCTATATCAAATTTTGAAGTTTCCATATCTCTATTTTTTAATTCTTTTTAATATTTCTTTTGCCCTTTCAATGTCTTTTTGTTGAGTTGATTTGTCTCCTCCGATGAGTAAAATAATTATTTTTCCGTCGGATTCTTTAAAATAAACTCTGTATCCTTTAGCGTAGTCAATTTTTAATTCACGAATTCCATCGCCAACCGGTTCGCAATCTCCAAAGTACTCGTCGTTCTCAATTTTTTGAATTCGAAACAAGATTTTGGCTTTAGCTCTTAAATCTTTTAATTTCCTTAGCCATTTGTCAAATTCGACTGTTTTCTCAATACGGTACATTTTTCTGTCTTCATTTGGATACAAATTTATATAATCTTTTTTAATCATAAAAGATTTCAATGGGAAATTTTAGGCGTCATTTTACCGCACTTATTGATTTGTAATAAGAGAACAATATCGATAATCCTTTCAAACAAGTATTTATATCCCAAAATAGATATCCCCCGAATACATCTTCCTTTTTTCTGATCCGAAAAACAAATAAATTCCTTGGATCGCTCCCGTTACTGCAGGAAGCTGGATCACAGCCGCTTGCTGAAAATCTCTTTTCGCTTAAATTTCAAGGCTTACTTTAAGATGACCCCCAAGACCTTCGCGTATTATTCTCATGAGTGTTGAAAGCCGGATATCGCTGGCATTGTTCTCGATACGTGATATATAGTTTTTTGTTGTTCCACATCTTAAGGCAAGTTCCTGCTGCGTCAGGTTTTTTTGTTTCCGTGCTTCCTGAATGAGTACGCCTATTTTGAAGTTTTCGAATCCTTCCTCATACTTATCTCTTGTTGGAGTACCGATTTTACCATATTTCTTGTCCAAATGATCGTCCCAGGAAACGAGCTTATCTTCTTGATTTGTTTTCATAATACTTTTGTTTTAAACCTTCTGCTTTTTTAATTTCATTTACTGGTGTTTTGGAGCTCTTTTTCTGAAAACCATTAAGCAGGATGATCAAATTTCCTTCATCGAAGAAACAGAAAATACGATAAATATCACTGCCTAATTTAACTCTGATCTCATAAAGACCATCAGACCCTTCAAGGTGTTTGAAAAACTTTTCAGGAACCATCCTCAAAGTTCTGACTAAACCGATTACCCAATCAATTTTATCTTGAACCTCAGGCTTTTGGTCATAATAGAAATTCCAAAACTCGTTACCGTAAACAAAAGTTGTCCGCATATTTTTGTCGTCAACACAACAAAGTTACCTTTTCAGGCAACCAATACCAAACTAAATGATTAAAATTTCTCATGTCAGATTTCATTTTCGTGCAATTCGTCCTAATTCGTGTAATTCGTAAGACCAAAATAGATATCCCCCGAATACATTTTCCTTTTTTCTGATCCAAAAAACAGATGAATGCCGTCTGTCCTAAGTATTTTTGTAATATTTTATTTTCCTAAATTCTTTATATAACACTCTCTCACCTTTCTCACGACCTAATTTATTATCGATTTTTGCTGTCCTTTCAATCCAGTTTCCGTTTTTGTCAAAAAGATAGTCATTATAATAGAAAATTCTAACCAAAACTTTATTTTCATATGTATTGATTTGCAAAATGTTATAATGCTTATCATATGCTTTTGTCTGGTCGATTTGCCCATTTTTATAGGAAGTTATTTTCTCGATAAAACCTCTGTCATCATACTGATTTACACTTTTACTGTTGCCCTTCCATTTTGATATAATAACAGATTCAACCAATCTATCTGATTTGTCATAAGTGTTTTTATAAATAATACTATCACGATTATTCTCAGAACTATCAATTTGTATTTTAGCGTTATATTTATCTTTTTTGTATAAATCGTAGATGTATGATGATTTAGATACAATCCTATTCAGAGCATTGAACTGAGACAACTCTTTCAGATTTCCAACTGAATCATACCTAAAAACATTAAATCCTTTTAAAGTATCGTTAATATACGTATCTGAACGATGAATATGACCAATTGAATCATAATGGTTTACTGCAACCAACTTTGCATTTTCAGAGCTAAAAGATGATTCTTTCACCAAATTACCATTTATATATTCCCTGATCGAATGTGAAAGCTCTTTTCCAAAGCTATCATATTCACGAAATTCTATCCGATTTCCATACGTGTCATATTTGGCATAAGATTGCACAATTGGCTCTTCAGTTTTTGACTCATCGGTAAAATTAGCTTTAAATAATTCTATCGATTCAACTGCTCCATTAATAAAGTTACGCTGCAAATCTGTTTTAAGTTCATCATATTTTGGTGATACCTGATTTGATGAATTACAAGAAATCAATAAAATCAAAATAATCAAATAATTTCTCATGATGTTTGTTTTTAATTATATCTCATATTTATATGTTGGCAATACTTACCCGCAATAATTCAACTAAAATATAAATAATTTAATTAAATTGTAACTTCTGAAACAACATCATATCCCAAAATAGATATCCCCCGAATACATCTTCCTTTTTTCTGATCCGAAAAAGAGGTAAATGCCTTGTATCGTTCCTGTTACTGCAGGAAGCTGGATCACAGCCGTTTGCTGTTCCCTGATCGCTCCTGTTTTAAATGGCCCAGGAAATTTTCCATCGTTGGAGACCATCATCATCAGCTCGTCATCCGAATGAGCGATTCCCTTTTTTGGATCATACTGCCAGGTTACTTCAACCTTGTCAGGATCAGTGGGAAGACGGTTGGCTGTCAGCTTATGAACCTGCGGCAGCTATGAGACCGTGGGCAAGAGGCGAGAAGAAAGGAGACAGGAACAGGAAATTTTCCGAGCTGATAGATATCAGTGTCCGGAATTCCTGGCGCCCGTTTACGGCCTTCTCTTTCTGCAGGATTCTTTACTCCTTCAGGAATTGTCCGCTTTTATAAAATGCTGAGAGACTGTTTGATTTTTTCTATTTCATCCATTAAAAACATCCTTCAGGATATTCCTCATTTCATGTCAATGACAGATTTATGCAAATACAACCTATTCATGTGTTCAAGAGATTCCCCACCACATTTGCCAATGACAGATTTTTTAGAAAAGTATTTTAAGGGGCGGCAAAAGATCCCCCGGGAGATGTTCAAAAATGTATTCATCCATTGCCGTCAGTTTCAACTGACGGAAAAGCAGTTAAGAAAGCGATGGCTTTAGCCACATTTAGTTATTGTAGAATGTGGCTAAAGCCATTGTTAACAGCATTAAACCCGTCAGCTAAAGCTGACGGCAATGGATTAGGGTATTCCTGTTCCCTGTCTCCGGTCTTCTTTTTGTGCAGGATTCTTTACAATCTGCAGATAGTTCCTCGTATATAAAGTGTTTATTTTTTCGCCGTATTGATCAATTCTTCGATGGCCGTGACAACCTGGAGATCACACCGGCCACCCTGCTGCTTTGCATTTTTGGTGATCTCGAGGCTCTTGACCTTCCAATCAGCAGATGGAGCACGATTCGTTTTCAGATAGCTGATGGCCTGAAGGCCCACCTCGGAAATTTTGGCCAGGTTTTCAGACAGGATCACCGCTTCGCCCAGTTCGGGTGATTTTTTTACTGCTTCAAGGAAAGCGGGATGATTGGCTTTCCACATTTTAAGATGCTCCGTGATGTCTTTCTCCAGCTGGCCATTTCTTGCTTTACACCAGGATGATACATTTTTCCTGAATTCGCGGGCTACCTTCTGATCGGGGGTGGCCACGTCGGCTATTTTGGTGTAGGGCGAGAAAACAGTGTACATTTTGCCCTTTTCGTTGCGCTGGTAGATTTTCAGGGGTTCGATTACATCAACCAATGTTTCCAGGGCTTTGGTATCGCTGTTGTTGGCAAGCCTGCGCAAAAGCACACCCTTGTTCCTTAAGTGAGTGGAGCCAAGCCCTTCAAGCAGAAAGCTGATCTGATCCAGCCGGCGGTACATGTCATCGACGTCACGGACCGATTGCGCCGACCACAGTCTTTCAGCAATAGCAGCAGTACGAGGCCACATACGGGAGTCAACCGTCTCGATGGAGGTATGTTCAGTCCACATGGTGGCTTCACCACCCGCGATAAACTTCTGCTGCTCAGGAGTAAGCACTGTATTGACAGGAATGGGATCGACCAGATAATGAAAATCGGTTGGCTGAATAAGATCAATGTAATAACCCGCGGATAAGATGCTGGGGTATCCCTGCTGAGCAGACTGAACCACGGTTTTCTCGCCTCTCCAGGATTCGATCATGATATCATGAGGAACGCCCGGCCTGAAAATCTCGTCCCATCCCATCATCTTTTTACCGTTTTTGGTGATGATCGGAAGCAACCGCTGCATGAACTCGGTTTCGAGCTCACGATAGGTTTTCATCCCCTTCTTCTCCATGTAAGCTTTGATATCCGGATTACTGCCCCAATCCTTGCCTGTATTTTCATCGCCTCCGATGTGGAAATATTCATCAGGGAAGAGCTGGGCCATTTCGGTAAAGAGCTTATCCAGAAATTCATAAGTGTAATCTTTGGTAACATCCAGCGCGGGATCGAATACTCCGAAGTAACGCTGCAGCTCATAATTTCTTTTAGCTGCCGCCAGTTCGGGATAGCCTATCAACCATGAGGTGCAATGACCCGGAATGTCGAATTCGGGAACAATGCGAATTCCACGCTGATCCGCATAGGCGATAATGCGTTTAATATCCTCCTGGGTATAATAATTACCATCGGATCCAAGTTGATGCAAAAGAGGGAAAACTTTTGATTCGATTCCAAACATCTGATCTTCTGTAAGATGAAGATGCAGGACATTCATCTTGACGGAAGCCATGCAATCAAGGGTACGCTCGATTACATCTTTTGGCATCCAGTGAAGGGTGATATCGATCATCAGGCCTCGCCAGGGGAACCGGGGAGCATCACTGATTTCAACGCCGGGAAAATAATAGCCTTTCTCATCCACGCTAAGCAGTTGATAAAGGGTTTGGAGTCCCCAGATGGCTCCCAAATCAGTGTTGGCGGTAATTTTAGCCTGGTTGTTATTAATCGTTAGCTGATAGCTTTCATCTTCATATAATTTGAGTTTAGCAGGCCTTTTTACCTCGATCAGCAGGTTAGCCGAGGGGTTGTTATCTTTGGCCGTAATGAATCCCTGGCCAAAAAACAATCCAACGCGATTGTCGAGGTTACGCAAAGAACGGCTGGCTTCCTTATAAACGCGGTCGCCGGGATTGCCTACCACTCCAACGGTAAATTCTTTTAGAATGCGGCAACGTTCGCCTGTAGTTTTAAGACTTTGGGGAACGGGCATTAAATCATGAGTCCGATCCTGTGCAAAGGTGGACAGGGATAAGAGACTGAATAAAATAAGAATAACGCGCTTCATATAAATTGTAAAATTAATGTGAGTTCTATCTAAGGAATGGATAACCTAATTATTAAAAAAAACACCTCAGTAGATGGGATTGATTTTACCCTTCCACCAACCTAATTACCTGATTTAATCAGGTAATTAGGTTAATTTTTCTCTATTGACCATTTCTACTGAGGTGTTTTCAACAGATTAGGTTATCAAAAATAACATTAATACTCAAACAATTAAGCATTATCTTATCCATTATTTAGATCGAACCCCGGTTAAATTAAGAATTAAGTGTTAAGAATATATTGTCTGTATGATCCAAATCATTTTGATATCGATCCCATCCATTGCCGTCAGCTGAAGCTGACGGGGGAATATAATAACTAAAAAGGCTTTGGCCGCATTAAAAATTTAACACATCCATGTGGCTAAAGCCAACGATCATTCAGGCATCCTCCGTCAGTTGAAGCTGACGGCAACGGATCAGGGACTATTTATGTTGAATCCCTTCAGGATTCTGATTTATAAAGTCATCACACCCAAATGATGAATAAATTAAGAAATAGTTTTCCTGCGTATTTTATAGCCTGATAAAGCATAATAAAGGAAAAACACGTAAATGGGCAAAACAATCCAATAGGCCTGCTGATAGGAAGAATAATAGTCTTTCAACAACCCCAAAACCGGCGGTATCAGACCGCCTCCGGCTATTCCCATAACCAGAAGGGAAGAGCCTGCTTTCGTAAATTTCCCCAGGCCATTGAGCGCTAAAGGCCAGATGGCAGGCCAAACCAAAGAATTAGCGAGGCCCAGAATTGCCACAAAATAGATGGATGTGGCCGGCGGCAGAAAAACAATCAGCAAGGAAGATGCAATACCTATAAATGAACAGCTTATCATCGCATTAATTTGCGAGATCACCCTGGGAATCAGTAATATTCCCATGAAATATCCAATTACATATCCGGCTGAGGTATATCCTGCAAATTTCGCGGGTGATGGCAATTTGATCTCTGTTGCAAAATCAATGATGGAGGCCAGAGCTATCATTTCTACCCCGACATATAAAAATACAGCCAGTACTCCTAAAAGCAAATGCGGGAATTGCAGGATACTGCTTTTTGTATTTGCCTGCATTGAAACGGCGTTTAGTCCATCCGCACTTTCATCCTCACCAGCAGCTTTTACATCCGGAAGGGGGGCAAAATAAGAAAGGACTCCAAGCAAAATCAGGATGCAGGTTATCCCGTAAAACGGCCCTATCGCATCATTGAGCTGAACATTGGAAGTGTCCATAAAAATGGCCAGAGCCACCGGTGCAAGACCAAACGAAAGTTTGTTGCAGATTCCCATCATACTGATCCGTTGGGCGGCGCTTTTCATCGGGCCCAAAATTGTTATGTAGGGATTTACAGCAGCATTTAACAGAGTCTGCCCAATGCCGTTAACAAATAATGCGAACAAAAAAAGAGGGAAACTGATCCATTTGGCTGCAGGTACAATTAACAGCATTCCCAAGGCCATCAAAACGAATGCAACAACAGTGGACCCTTTGTAGCCCGCCGTCTTTAAAAGCCTGCCTGAAGGGATGCCAAAAATCACATAAGCGGCAAAAGTAGCTGTCGTGACGAGGTAAGATTTGGCCGTGCTGATATGAAATGCTGCCTTTAAGAAAGGAATAAAAAATGCATTTATCCCAACAGCAAATCCCATTACCGAAAACAAGACACCAAGAATAATCATTGGAAGAATAAAATTATTCCAGTTTGCGGGATTAGCTGTTTTATTCATGCTTATATTCAGATTTGATTTAGTAATATCCATATTTATTTATTGTTTCATATAAAACATCCAGATTTTCGGACGGAGTACCGGGGGCTATGGCGCAGGAAGTGCTTAAAATAAAGCCCTTTGCCTTCATGCCTATGTCGAGGCGTTGCCTTACATCAGCTCTTACCTGGTCAACGGTGCCATTCAACAGGATGTTGACAGGATCGATATTCCCTTTGATAAAAGCCCTGTGGCCAATGCGCCGGACTGCATCTTCAAGCAGAACATTGCCCAATGGCGGGGGATCCAGGCATTCGATCCCATCAAATCCGATATCGATAATCATTTCGAGCCGGTCGTCGATGGCGCCACAGGTATGACAATAACTTACCACATTATTTTTACGACACACATCAACAATGATTTTTTGTGCCGGGGCAATGATCTCCTCATACATGTTCAGCGAAATAAAATTTTGTCCTGACCAGGGGGCCGAGACATTTACCGCATCGACACCGGCATTGATAAATTCCTGTAAATGTCCGGCTATGGCACTGGCAAAACGTGACAGGATCTCTTTAGTCTTTTCAGGGTGGGTCAGCATCGCCATCATAGCTCCCTCGATTCCCAAAAGATCGATCAGGTAATCTTCAGGAGAATAAACAGAACCGTGAATTGATACCTGATTTCCTACGATTTCCCTGGTCTGGGTTATTTCAGCAACCCGCCCCTCGGGCGTGTTCTGTAACCACATCCTCAGATGAGTTGAGACCGGATGATATTCCAGAGTTTTGCTGATGGTATCCGGATTGAATTCTGCAATATCCACCTCGGGAGCCTTTTTGTACTCGTATCTGGGCAGGTCGTCCTTGCAATAGGTACAGGAATCACCGTTTTTAAAAGTAAGGCTGATATCGCCGTCTCCACTTTTATCTACATTGGAAACCAAAGCCTGATCTAAGGGCCGGAGCCCTATTCCGGGAATTAAAACACCATCAAAATGAAACCGTTTGCTGATTTTGCAGAATTCCACTGGATAGGCCCTGTCATGGTTATGCCACAGGTCCACAGGATCGATCTTCTTATTTTGCTTCAGGACAAATCCCCAGGATGGCTGGCACATCAGTGGAACACGGTCAGGTGTTTCCAGTTTCATGGCCTTATGCATGCGTTCAGCTGAATTCATAGTATTCTTGATAAGACCGCAAATTTAGCCATTAATTTTCTTTATGGTCTCCCTAAGATTCATCTGCGATTCACTAAGCCTTCTAAAGGCATCCTCTTTACTGAGGCCGTATAATATACCAAGTATTGATTGCGCCCTTTCAACCAGTTTTTGATTGATGCATGCTACATCGATCATGTAAGGCCCTGCAACTTTCCCCAGCTTTATCATGATGGCGGAAGATAGAAAATTCAATACCTTTTTAGTGGCAGTCCCTGCTTTCATGCGCGTGGAACCGGCTACTACTTCGTTTCCTGAATTCAAAGGGATGATGTAATCACAGAAAGGAGAAGGGAGACGGGAGAAGGGAGGAGGGAGAAGGGAGGAGGGAGAAGGGGAACTTCCGGTTTCCGTTCTCCGGTCTCCTTTCTCCCTTTTCCCTTTTTCCATTGGATCATTTACCTGTATAAGGACTGAAAGGGCGCCGCGATCCTTTGCAAATGCCAGTGCCGACTGAACGTAGTAGGCGGAGCCGCTTGCGGAAATTCCAATGACGATGTCCTGGGGCTGAATGTTCAGCAAAAGCATTTCGGGCACCGAACTTGCATCCTCTTCAAAACCTGATTCAATCTCAAGAGCTGCATCAGAAATTCCACCAGAAATCAACGCAAGGACCCTGTCTTCCTCAAAACCGTAGGTACAGGGTATTTCAACCGCATCCATGGCCGCTATGCGGCCGCTGGTACCGGCGCCAACGTAAATAATGCGCCCACCAGCTTTAATTCGCAAGACAGATTTATCTGCTATATCAGCAATGGCGGGAAGACTGGATTTTAAGGTCTCGCCTGCTTCCTGTTCAGCCTGCCATAATATCTCAATAAGGGGCAGCGTCTCCAGTTTGTGAAGCATTAAATCTGCTTTATAAGGAATTTCCGTCCCCAGGGAATTATATCCGGCGATCAATCTGTTTTGTGCGGCTGTTGATTCTCCTTTGGCCAAAGCCAACGCACCAAGCAGAGGAAGCTTGTTTCCTTCAAGGGCAACAATAGCTTTGACAGGTTTTTCCATTTCAACCGGAGCCTCCCGCAACAAATCATTCAGCAACTGTTCCAGGGGATAATTACATGCATTTACAGCATCGGCTAAACCTCCGCAAATGATCACCTCATCAAGGGTGTATAAAATGGCTGCCGTGTTGATGACCTTCACCAGGTTTCTGATGTATAAAGCCCTTTCCTTTTCAAAGGAATCGTTAGTCAATACACTGATCAGGTTATGATCTTTATCCAGATCTGCAAGTTTGGATGCGCTGGCAATGGAATCGAACATATCATCCGGCAGCCTGATACTTCCCAACAAAGTAAGACTTTTCCCGGGCCGCCAGCGCCTCCCGTTTCTCCAGACGGTAAGGCCAAGACCGGTACCAATGGGCATGATGCCAACTGTTTTGTTCCCTGTCAAATGACCTGTTTCCGCCAGACCGATGGTGGCTGCATCCCCGTCATTAATAATGGCTGCACTGCACTGCAACTGTTTTTCCAGGCCATCTTTCCAGCTGCTGTTTTTCAGGATGTTTAAATGAGCAGCCGCTTTTAATACCTGTGTTCCATGATAATTGATAATCCCGGCAGTAGAGATGCCGATTCCCTTTATTTCTGAGGATTCCAGGTTAAAACGGGAAATGAGTTCTTTCAGCGCCTCGACAAATTCGGACAAGGTTGTATCCGCATGCAGAGGGCTTGGTATTTTTTCAACCTGTAAATGATTCAAAAGAGAAGATTTATCAACCCGAAAAAACTGCTCATCTACGATGGTTCCTTTAATCCACGTACCGCCTATATCGATCCCTAAATACTTCTCTTTACCCATTTTCACCAGCGCTTTTAAGGTTTCAGGTTTCATAGTTTCATGGTTTCAAGCGGCCGCAACCTTTGAAACATTTGAAACTTTGAAACATTGCAACATTTTCTTATTGTTTTTTAATCAGCTTTTTAACAACCGGATACATGGTCTGAGCCATTCGTAAGAACCCAAGATCTGTACAATGTACCCCATCCACTGTTCCTTCGAAATCATCCCCTATTAACTTATCAGCTTTCAGATAGTAAATATTACGATCTCCCTTCCCTTTCTGATCAAGGTAAATTCTTCTCAGGCCTGCATTTATTTCATTTATATTTTTAAATACGGTTTGGCTAAAATACATGTGCGGATAAAGAGGATTCTCCACCATCAGAATTGGAACATCCGGTTTCTTTTTCCGGATAATAGAAAGAAAGGGAGCATACTTTTCATTCATTTGAGCAGTTGAACAATTCGGAAGGCAGTCCATTACAAAACAAGAGGCATCAATATCAGCCATAAATTCAGCAACTTCCAAATCGAGTTTGCCATTGCCGCTGAATCCCAGGTTAACCACTTCCCTGTCGAGCATACGGGACAAAATATTTGAACAAGCCATTCCTGGCCTCGAAGCACATCCTCCCTGCGTAATGCTGGTTCCATAAATGACGACAGGTTTACCTGATTTGGGCAAATCAAGAAGAGGATCTCCGATCACAGCGTTCGGTGCAACACCAATCTCAAGATTCTTAAGGCCGTCATACAATGGCAGGTACAGCATGTATTCCATATCTTTCCCTTCCATATTACTGATAATCGTTACAGAAGAGGACTTTCAGCGGCCGGGCGGGCTGCATTAACAAATTGCCATTTCTTGTCTTTATAACAATAAAGATCCAGGCCTTTGATTCCTGATGGAGCAAAATGATTCATCACTACATCACCTGTTACTTCCCATTTGGCAGCGATCACAGGCGAATTGGTATGAAAGCGGATGGCAAGACCTGCACAGTTTCTGGACAATGACCAGACAGCCGGACGGGTTTTCTCTTTCAACACCGATGGCAAACGGCAATACCTGTCCAGCGAGTCAGCGTATCCTTTACCGATTAATTTAAATTGTCCTGCATTGACATATTTCAGATCGTCAGCAGCGATGACTTTCCCCCCCAATGAAATAATAACGGTCAAAATCATCAAAAATAGTGTACGTCTCATAATAGCTTGTTTTTAATCCTTCTGGATAAGATTCAATTGTTTTATAAGTATGTCCTTCAAAGGAAAGAATCTATTTTAACCTGAGCTCGATCTAAGCAATGGATAAGACAGTGCTTGATTGTTTGAGCGTTAATGTTGTCTTCGATAACCTAATCTTTTAAAAAAACACCTCAGTAGAGGGATTGATTTTACCCTTTCACCAACCTAATTACCTGATTTAATTAGGTAATTAGGTAAATTTTTCTCCCTCGACCATTTCTACTGAGGTGTTTTCGACAGATTAGGTTATCCATTCCTTAGATCGAACTCACGTTATTTTATAATTTCCCAATCCTTTATCTGATAATGTGTATATTTATAATTGCCGGTATGCATAAATCGTATTTTATTACTTCGTCGTGAAAGGGGAACCCAATTATATTGTCCTTTTTTAAAATCAAAGCCTGTCTATTGTCAGTGAACCATTCTCGTTTGTCGAGGGTAATGTTATTTGAAGAAGACCAGAATAAGGTGAATCAACACTGATGGTTTTCCCATTAAAATTAGCCTTATATTTAAAATCAGGATTCATGCACAATATAATCGTGCGGGGATGGGCTGAAATAGATTTGTCAAAAGAAAAGCTTCCTTTATAAGATGACAGATCATTGTTAAAAGCCTGCTCTTTGATCCATATCTCAAAACCTGCTGTAACAGTACCCGGCTTGTAATAGGTTGCGAACCAGGAGAGCAGCGGCGAGGAAAGTCCACCGAACTGGTGCCAACCTGCACCCCTGCCTGTCTTGGCAGAATAATATTCAAAGGAGGCATAGGAAGCATCCAATTCATGTTTGGCAATGGTCAGGGCTTTATCCGCAATTTGTTTGGCTAAATCAGGCCTGCCGATATCCAACATCGCCTTCCAGACAAACCACTGCTGGGGCATCCATACCGAACCATTCCAATATCCAACTGACTTGAAATAAGGAGCAGACTGGTCTACCACACAAATTCCCGTAGGGGTCCACATGCGTTTGTCAGAGAAAATCCTTTCAATCAGGCTTTTCTCCTGGGCAGGTGTACATATACCTGAGAATAATGGCAATGCACCGTCAAGTCCCATGTTAAAATCCATACCGCTTACGGGATCTTTGAATTTACCGGTCGGATTTCCATTTTGATCATGTACTACATAACTGAAATAGCCGGATTCCTCATTCCAGGAGTATTTCTGCAAAGCATCAGAGAATATTTTGATGTCATTATCATATTTTGCTATATCTTCTTTTGCATTTAGAACTTCTGCAGCCATTCTTAACATTTTCGCCAAACGAATGCTATGGGCAGTATTTGCAACAGGAGCTACTGTGTTTTCAACTTTTGCATCATGAACACCAACCTGTGCAGGATAATCATCCCATCCCCCGCTATTATAAAAGTAACTCCAGGTAGCAAGTATATTTGATTTTAATCTCCGGGTATTTGAGCTTCCGTACCTGCCGGCTACAAATTCATAATACTTTTTCAGTCTTGGGTAAAAATAAGTCAGCAGTTCCTTTGATTGTGTTCTGTTCCAAAGATCGAAGAATGCATAAATCTGAACCGGGACAGGTGTTCCATGCTCAATAAAGGCATTCGGGTTGCCATCTTCTGTTGTGTAAGAATTGATACATTCAACAGCAAGCCTGGCATTAATTTCATTCATACCCAAAGCAATAAATCCGGCATCCCAGGTATATAAAGAATTATAGAATTTACCTGGTGTAAAATGACGGATAAAATTATCCTGTGTATAGATGGGGTAAAGTATATTGGTCATTAAAATAGCCTTAAATAATTGCTGGCTGAATGCATATTTCTGTCCCTCAGGAAGCACTTCAGGCGCCTTTCTGGCTTCTTCCTTTTTAATGAGTGATGCTTTTAATTTGTCCAAATCCGTTAACCTGCTTTTCACAAACTCGTTGCTCCCGGTACATATTAAAGCATAAACTGTTTTTGATTCATGGGAATCCAGTTCTATTGGCCTGATATAAACATCAGCAAAATTTCCTTTATTATTACCGGCAAATACCTTATAAATATGATTGTTATAGGTTTTACGCAGGAGAATATCCATTTCATCATTCTGGTATTCGCGTATACGTCCATTGGGATTATCCCAGCTGATTCCATAAGTAGTATTGATATCTTTGTATTTAAGAACAATATTCTTCATACTCTCGTTCTCAGCAACTTCTGGTTTGAAGTTCTTGGCTAAAGGAATAATCTCCGGCGATTTACTTTCTTTTTCAGGAATAATAAAGAATCCATTAAATTCAACATCCGCCCCGCCGGTCGATTCAAAAGTCAATTGATAAGTACCAGCCTTATCGACCGAATAAGGAAGCGTTGCCTGTTCAAAATTCCCGGTGTTATTCAGTACAAGACTGGAGACGGGAAAAGGGAGACCGGAGGCCGGAGAACTCCTATTTTCCGGTTTCCTGTTTCCTTCCTCCGTTCTATCATTTCCCAAACCGGTGATGTTGAATGAAGTTTTTCCGTTCCCTTTTACACGGTACAGAACATTGATTTTGCCCTTCAGCTGTTCATTATTCAAATTGACAGTATAGGTTATCTTATTCCCCTTATCCTTGCTGAATTGTTTGCTGATCCCGCGGCCATCAAGTAATTCACTGTTGCGTGCTTCACAAAGAAGCCATCCGTCATAAACAAGGTTATCCTTAACATCCTTTTGGGCCATTTTTATCGACTGGTATTTCACAGCATTTTGCCACAAAACATTAGGCGAAGCCTGAAATTGCTTCTCTGGATAATTCTCCGGATAATCGACATACGACACCATGTTAATATCAAGATTCTCATGCAACGGAGTATTGTTTACACAATGAATGGCAACCAAAACAGTGGAAGAATCAATAATATTATACTGGACGTCTGCATAAACATCATCCTTCCATTCCAACTCATGCCGGAAAGTATACTGGGTAAGATCATTGTTGCACTCCCAGGGATAATAATCTGATTGTAACAATACATTTGGAATGTTGGCCTTATAGCGATAAAGTCCGGGAAATACTGAAAAGTCAAACCGCATTCCGGATTTCAGATCATTGACATGCGAAATTCCTGCATACTTCTTTGAAAATGGCCCCCAGCGAGAAATTGAGAGGTCGTGTGAATTATTTAATTTATTCCAGTTAATTTTATTTGTAGTATAATCCTGGGCATAAATACCCTGAACAATTAACTGTAAAGCTAAAAGTAAAAAGACTGAATAAAATTTCTTTCCCCTGTTCATTTTTTTCTGTTTAAGTAATCATTTGTTATAATACGGTCGGGTTTGCCAGTAACTCCTGAATTTTTTTCACATCAACTTTGCGGGGCTGAACATTATTAATGCAAGCCAAAGCCGCGGCAGTTCCTGAGGCAGCCCCAATTGCCATTGCAATAATTTGAACCCGGTAAGAAGCATGGGCATCATGACTGCCGCTTATACAACGGCCTGCCAGTATTAATCCATCAATGTCTTTGGGCACCAGGCATCCATAAGGAATGTCATAAGGCTTTACCTTTGCCGCCCTGCCGGAGGGGTTATTTCCAGTGATACCTTCCGCTTGTCCACCCCCAACAGGATTATGGATATCTATTACAAAATCTGCATCTCGTACGACTGCATCTTTCCATTGTTTCCCTGATAGAAGATCTTCCCTTGTCAGGTACTCTTCACCTATAAATCGCCGTGTTTCCCTAACTCCTATAATTGCAGGCATTTGTGATATATAAGCATTTTCATAACCTGGAGCATATTTTTTCAAGAAGTCCAACACGGTATATGCTTGTTCCCGGCCTTCCGTTTCTGCTTTTGTTAAATCTTCAACTTTTGTCCCGTCTACGTAGTTGATCTGCGTTGCATTAACCCCTCTTTCCCCTTTTCGTTTGGTTCTGTAAAGACGGATCACTCCAATTGTCGCGGGCAACTCTCCGGAAGCCCGGCCGCGATGCACCACTGCCTCCCAGGTTCCTCCCGGAACATTGATTTCTTTTGCTTCTTCTTCTGATCCACAGATCATTGCCACATTATCGTCCAATCCTGAAACCCGGTACATTATAGACATTGGCTGCAGCAATTTATCACCCGGTCGGCCCTGTTCAAATTCAGCACCTGAATAGAAAGCTACGTCACCATCGCCGGTGGCATCGACAACAACATCTGCATTAACCTCAAACGCTCCTTCTTTACTGATGACATCTACTCCAACAACCCGGTTCCCCTTTTTGATAACCCCGGCAACCCATGAATGCAATAAAATTTCAACACCTGCTTCCCTGAGCATTTTGGTATAATCAATATCAATTCTCTCGAAATCAATTTGCCGGCCTCCCAGTCGCCTGATTATTTTATCTACCGGAACTGAATTTACTTTACCAAGCAATGGATTTACCATAGATTGTACGGCCATCCCCCCTATCCTGCCATAACGCTCCAGCAAAAGCACCTTAACTCCTAAAGAGGAAGCCATCAAAGCAGCCGATATACCGGATGGACCTCCACCACAAATAACAACATTTACAGTTCGCCGGGTCAGGTGTTTCTCTCCTTTTCTTACGGTTGCAGAAACAGAAGCATCCGAAGGGGCGGGAAACAAAGATCCTAAAGAAAACAGCCCAATTCCTTTTAAAAAAGTTCTTCTACTCATAATTTCTTATTTTGAGAAACAATTTTGTCCATGTTGTCTTTGAATGTCATCAATACCTTGGGGAATACACAGTACTATTTAGCCATCTAAAGGGTTAAAATTAGAAAACACACTATACATAAATCAAACCTCTTTTAAGTAATGATACCAAACTTACTTTTTAATTTTTTGGTGTGACTTTGTTTGACTAAGCTGTTCTCAAAGTTACACAATAATGCGGTCCTTAACTAAATAACTTAATACATAATTAAGCAAAATGAAGTAATTACAAAGACCAAATTGCACCCGAATTAAGGGTCATAGTAAGGGCTATACCTCACTCGTATTTGCGTCGTATTTGCATCGTATTTGGTTGCATACAGGATAAGATCAATTATCCGGTCCAAAAATCTGCTTTTTTTAAATTCCTGCAGATTGGTTAGCAATCATAATATATAATCGATGTCGTTGAGTTAAGAGAATCAAATTGGATCAGAACACTGATGACACTGATTTAACAGATTCACACAGATTCAGATTTTAATCATCTTCGATGAATTAGATAGCCCATAGATTTGGGAAGCAATGATCTGTGATCAATCATCCCTAACTCTAAATCCCAGACCCTAAAAAATCTGTGTTCATCCGTAACGTCTGTCTCATCCGTGTTCTAATCCTTAACTAACGACTGCACTTGAATTCTTCAATTACCGGCTGAATTTACTAACAATTTGAATAAGATCATCGGAAAGATATTTTGTTGCAAAAAGGCAATAACCCTTGTAACCTTTTTGTTGAACAATATTCATTTGCTTTTCTACTATATCTGCATCCAAGGAAGGTTTATCTTTCCCATAGATTCTTAGTCCGGGGAAAATGCGATCAGACATTCCTTTGGGAGTTCTGAATTCCTGTTCATCCAACATATCGACCAATTCATCCGGATCGACTGTGTAATTCATTGGAAAGAGCGAATCATTTATTTTTTCGGTCAGCCAATAACCACCATCACGATAAACGCCGCAATATTGCTGTGGACCAACACCTGCTGAAGAAGTAACCACCAGTTTCGGATCTTTTGCTTTAACAGCTTTGTTGATCTCACGAACCAAAGGTAGGATTTGGTCAGCTCTCCATTTGATCCATTGATTTCTTTTTTCAGCCAATAAATCAGGAGTTTTCACCCCGCCTTCAGTACGGTACCAATTCATAATACCTTTGAGCAGCAAAATTACTGAATCGTCATTGCTTTCCATGGCACGGAAACCGAGAACCATGACCTTAGACGCACGCCGTGCGTCTCTACCATTCACCTGGTTGATGGTCATAATAGGTTCACCAGTGCTAAATTTAGCAAGAATATTGGCATTGGTTACCTGTAAAATATTCCCTGATGTATTTAATTGATTCGTAGGGATTAAACGGCTAAGAGCATCATTTTCTGTTTTCTGAAGAGTAACCCTTTTGGAAAATGCTTGAGTACTACTGATTCCGGTTATTTTCTGTAACTCAGGGTATTCTGTCAAAACTTTATTTGACGGATCTATCCAGAGAATATTTCCTCCCCTATTCACGTAACGGGTTATTGCAGCTGACATCTCAGGTGTGACCTCCGTATAATGACTTATGATCAAAAGACCAGGTGTCCTCAGCGCATCGATATTTTGAGGACTTTCGGAAACAAAAGCAAATCCTACTCCGGCTCTGTTAAGATTCCTTTCCACAACCCCGCTTTCCCAAACTCTGTCGATAGAAGTTTTGGGATGCAATACCCGTATAGGAAAAGGATCCTTTTGAGCAGGAACAATAAGCTCAGGGTGATCTATAAAATTAAGCGGATCAAAGCCTAATGAAGCCTGACAGCCTTTTCGTGCAGCATCTGAATAATCAAAAGCAGCATTGCAATAACGGGTATAATCAAGATGAATTCCATCGATATCATAAGCCAGCATTTCTTTGATTACCGAGATCAGATAAGGATTAACTTCCGGATGCGCCGGTGAAAGAAATATCTGAGACTGCGGATTACGGTCAAAAGATTGACTGACCCATTCCTGTTTCAAAGGTTTGGTATAATACACGCAGCTCCAGGCCTGAACCTTGATTCCAACGGCATGAGCTTTCTTAATCATATATTCAAGCGGATCAAACTGATCATTGGCCACCACTTTACCAATGAAATGCTTTGATTTAAAGTAAACATTACCGCCAATCATCACATCCGGCAAAATGGTATTAATGCCGGCTTTCTGACATTTAGAAATCATTTGATCTACTGCTTCAGGAGATTCAAAGCCACTGGGATCAGCCCAAAGAGCCCGGACTTTAAATTGGGAATTCTGACCAATCACACTTAAATTAATTAACAATCCTAACAGGACCACTACAGTCTTCAGTCGATTCATTCTATTGTGATTAAAGGTTAATATTAAAAGGGAGAATGGAGAATGGAGACCGGAGACGGGAGGTTCTCCATTTTCCCGTCTCCATTCTTCCGTCCCCCTGTCTTATTTCCTAAACTTTTTAACTACTTCAATAATCCCGTCACTAAGATTATGGACGCTGAACAGACAGAAGCCATGATAATTATTCTTTTGAACCAAAAGAAGCTGCTTTTCTATGATCTCCGGGTCATTGGACATAGTCCGTCCTCCTCTTACAGTATATAATTTAATGCCCGAATAGATCCGCTCTTTCATCCCCTTGGGAGTATGGGTCTCCTGCTCATCAAGGATATCGACCAAATCTACCGGATCCGTCGTATAGTTCATTGGAAAGAGATGGTCATTGATGTTTTCTACCAGCCAGTCTCCCCCGTTGCGGTAAATACCATAAGTCTGCTGGGGACCTACTCCTGCTGAGGAGGTTAACACCAGATCCGGACTTTTCGCTTTAACCGCTTTATAAACATTTCTTACAAGGGGAAGGATCTGATCCTCCCTCCATTTAACCCACTGCTGACGCTTTTTACCTAAAAGATCTTTCGATTTCACCCCTGCTTCTGCGCGAGACCAGTCCATGATGCCCTTCATCAGGGTGATCATCGGATCCCGGCTGCATTGCATGGCATTAAAACCGATTACTATAACGCTGCTCTTCCCGGTCTTTTTAACGGTAATGGCAGGCTCACCGGTAGTATATCTTGCCAATACGGTGGCATCTGAAACGTTTAACACGTTTCCTGAAGTATTAAACTGGAAGGTAGGGATATATTTGCTGATAGGATGGTTCTCTACTTTCTCCAGTGAAACGCGTGATTTAGAAAGAGGTCCTGCTCCTGAAAGGCCCGTGAGCTTTTGTAATACCGGATTAGAAGCCAATACCTCGTTGGATTGGGTCATCCATAGAATATTTCCCCCGCGATTCACATAACGATTGAGGGCAGCCGCCATTTCCGGAGATACAGTATTGAAATAATCGATTATTAATAACCCTGGCGTTTTAAGAGCGTCAATGTTTTTGGGGCTTTCTGATACGAAAGCATAGCCGGTTTCGGTCATGTTCATATTGCGTTCTGTATGACCAAGCTCCACAACTTTCCCAATCTGGGTTTTGGGATGCAGTACCCTGATGGGGAATGGATCTTTATTGACAGGAACTATTCTTTCAGGATGATCCAAAAAGTCCAATGGATCAAATCCCAGGTTTGCCCGACAGCCCTTTCGTGCTGCTTCAGAATAATCAAAGGCGGCATTCCAATAACGGCAGTAATCCAGGTGAATTCCATCCACATCATAGGCCAGCATCTCTTTAATGACTGACTCTATATAGGGATTGACTTCGGGATGAGCGGGTGTAAGCAGTACCCCATCAGCCGCATCTTTGTCAATGGTCTGACCTACCATCTCTTTTTCAGGAGCGCTGACATAGTAAACACAGCTCCAGGCCTGTACTTTAATTCCAACTGCATGAGCCTTTTTGATCAAATATCCCAGGGGATCATACTGGTCATTGGCAACTACATTCCCTTTAAAGTTTTTGGATTTAAAATAGACATTGTTTTTATACATCACATCCGGGATAAGCGTATTAATCCCGGCTCTCTGGCACCTTGCGATCAATGAATCGGCTTCCGGCTGCGTATCAAATTCATCCGGTCCTGACCAAACCCCCCGGACCTTAAAACCTGAATTCTGACCTGTAACGTTGCTGTTCATTAACAAGAACAGGCAAACTACAGCGGCGAAAGCAACTAATGCGCGATTGCTAAAAACTGATGTTTTCATATTTTATCTAAATTAATTGGTTCAGATTTAAAAAGTTTCCCATGGTTAAATTCTTTCATTACTTCGATAATCTCATCTGAAAGATAATGATACGCAAAAAGACAATATCCCTTGTAACCTTTTTCACGAACCAACTCCAATTGCTTCTTCACGATGTCCGCGTCAAGCGATGTGACCTTTTTATTTGCATCCCGTGTATAGATCTGCAAACCCGGGAAGATTTTATCCGACATCCCCTGTGGGGTCCTGCTGATCTGCTCTTCCAGCATATCTTTCAATTCGACCGGATCGGTTGTGTAATCCATCGGAAACAGAACATCGTTGATTTTCTCTGTTAAGCAATATCCTCCGTCACGGTAGCAGCCGTAATACTGCTGGGGACCAACTCCGGCAGATGAAGTAACCTGGAGACTCGGATTCTTTGCCTTTACCGCATTATTTACCTCACGAACTAACTTGACTACCTGGTCAGCTCTCCATTTGACCCATTGCTCCCGTTTTTCAGCAAGCAGATCAGGACCTTTTACGCCTGAACCGGCACGATACCAGTTCATCATTCTTTTCAGAAGCTCTATGACAGCATCGTCGTTACTTTCCATGGCACGGAACCCAACTACCATGACAGACGCACGCCGTGCGTCTCTACCAATCTGGTTGATGGTAATAATGGGTTCACCGGAGCTCATTTGTGCAATCACACTTGCTTTCGTGATCTGCGGCAGACAGCCCGATGTGGAGAAAGGATGAGCCGGAATAAAATTGCTTATGGGGTGATTCCCCGATTTCTTTAAAGACACACGCGTTTTTGGAAATGATGTTACTCCTTTCAGTCCGGTAAGTCTTTGAATTTCGGGGTATTTCTGTAAAGTGTTATCCGCAGGCTCGATCCAGAGAATATTTCCACCTCTTTCAACATATTTACTGAGCGAAGATGCCATTTCAGGCGATACATCACTGTAATGGCTGATAATTAATAAGCTGGGGGTACGGAGGGCATCAATGTTCTGAGAAGTCTCAGAGACAAACGCAAATCCAACCCTCGTACGATTCAGATTTCGCTCAACCGCCCCTATTTCCCAAACTTTATCCAATTGTGTTCTGGGATGCAGCACCCGAATGAGAAATGGATCTTTGTCTGCGGAAACAATCAGCTCCGGGTGATCCAAAAAGTTCAACGGATCAAAACCAAGCTCGGCCTGGCACCCCTTCCTTGCATTATCAGAATAATCAAAGGCAGCATTGCAGTAACGAATGTAATCGAGATGGATCCCATCCACGTCATACGCCAAAATATCTTTTAAAACAGAGAGGATGTAAGGATTTACCTCCGGGTTGGCCGGTGAAAGAAAGTTTTGAGCCTGCGCATTGCGGTCAAAAGACTGGCTTAACAATTCCGGCCTTCTGGCTTTCCCGGCTGATTCATAATAACAGTAACTCCACGCCTGCACTTTTATACCGGCTGCATGTGCTTTTTTGATCATGTAATCCAGTGGATCAAATTCATCATTGGCGGCTACCCTTCCCTGAAAATGAGAAGACTTAAAATAAACACTGCCATGTGCCATAACATAAGGCAGGATCAAGTTAATCCCAGCCCGCTGACATTTGGATATCATCTGATCCACAGCTTCCTTTGTTTCAACTCCGCTTTGATCCACCCAAAGGGCCCGTGTTTTAAATACAGACGACTGCCCTGACGTCCTGAAGTGGACAGAAGTCCCAAGGAAAACAACAAGAATAAAAAAAAAGACCTGGGATGGTTTCATAGTTTCAGGGTTTCAAGATTTCAGGGTTTCAGGGTTTCAGGGTTTCAGGGTTTCAGGGTTTCAGGGTTTCAGGGTTTCAGGGTTTCAGGGTTTCAGGGTTTCAGGGTTTCAGGGTTTCAGGGTTTCAGACGGTCGCAACCTTTGGAACTTTGAAACTTTGAAACTCTTTATATTTCCCTGATTTTGATATTGCGTAACCAAACAACACTTCCGTGATCCTGGATTCCGATCTTTCCGCTTTTGGCAGTTCCATAACCGGGATAATCTTTCCATTTTGCTTCATTTTTCCGCTTGTACCAATCATCGGTCCAGCGCTCAAATTCAAGGACTTTCTGACCATTCAGCCAATGCTCAATATGATTTTTGTTGACGACAATCTTACCTTCATTGAATTTACCGGACTCTACGGAATAAAGCTTCTTTTTACTTTTGTCGGCAACATGCATTTCATAATTGGCGCCTGCGAGCTGTGATTCCAGCAACTTTCCCGGATAACCATCATCATCAATGACTTGATATTCAGGCCCGGTTTCCGATAATCTTTTGTATTTTGGATCTTCAATTACATCATAAAAAATTCCGCTGTTAGCTCCTTTACTTGCCCTCCATTCAAATTTCAATTCAAAATTTTCATAATCTTTTTGAGTAGCAAGGTCGCCGCCTGCTTTCCCGATCGATTTCAGACAGCCGTCTTCAATAGCCCAGCTCTTTGATACGTCTTTCCCGTTGTAACCGCGAAACTGGCCCAACGACTGGCCATCAAAGAGCAATTGCCATCCCTGGGCTTTCTCCTTTTTGGTAAGAACGTTGATTTTGCCTTTTTCACCGGCTTTTACTTCATTGGTTAAGCAAAAGGAAAGGAAAAGGGAAAACAAGAGAAGAATGTTTATTTTAATCATTGTGAGCAAGATTTAAGTTGATCTGCAAGTTAATAAAATTAGAACAAAGTTCCAGAGCTTCAGCTTTCATTGAATTAAAATTTTCAATGCTGAAACCCTGAAAATTAATCAAAAATAAAAATACCGCTTAAATAATAGCAGTATGAAATTGTCAGGTTATAATATCATTTTGTCGTTTTAAAAGGCAATTTGAAAATTTGGCAATTTGAAAATTTGAAAATGAAGCAAACAATGCTGAAATCGGACTAATTTTCAAATTCTTCAATTGTCAATTATCCATTCTCAATTATTTGTTGTCAATTTCTCCGGTCCCTGGCATAAGCCTCATACTGGACTTAATATGGACTTGATATGGAGCAAACACGGAGCATCCCCTATCAGCATAAAGAAGAAAACGGGAGAGCGGTTTTTCACGTGGCCTCCGAAGCGATTTCATCATAAATTCTGTCCTGCCCTTAAAGTAAAATCAGCAACTCCCTTGAGCAGTTAGACAGATTGCTCCCGGCTTATTTCTGAATGTCACACCTTCTTTATTTATATACATTATGTTACAGTCGTTTTTGTCACAACAAAGTCAGAAATCAAATTTGTACTTCGTAACATTATTGTGACTTTATTTTATAGTTATCCATTTTATTTTTTTATAAATACTTAATTATTAAATAACTAATTTGGTTTTAACAAATGTAATGATGTGACATTCCAGAATATCTAAGAGGTACTCTCAAATATGCGGAAAACCGGTCGGCATATAGCAAAGGAGCGGCTGGTGCAGATTGTAACTACTACTTAAAACATAAATCACATATGTTTCATTATTATTTAATCTCTTATAATTTCTTCTTGAAATAGATCGTGATTTGAATCATTCAGTTCAATAGTACTTCAATAAAAAGTTTTTATACTGTTTTTATAGCTCAAAAATTCAATTTAACAAATTATCTATTTATTTTTGTATAAAGACAAGCTTATCAAAAGTCAGGTCATTATCCAATAAAGCAAAATAAACTATGAAAAGAATAATTATAGCAACATTAACATTGCTCCTATCTTCAATCATTTACGGGCAAAAAATTGTGGAAAATCCCGATTTTGCGTACAGCACGGCTTCTGATCTTAAGATAGTAAAAATTGAGGTCCGCGACTCATCAACTGTATTATCATTTCATACAACTGCCAATCCGGGGAGTTGGATATCTATACCCAAGGAGACCTACATTCAAACCTCTGACAAACCCGAAAAATTATTTTTAATTTCCGCTAAGGGAATTCCCGTGGGTGAAAAGTATATTATGCCTCAGGCAGGCAAAGTAGACTACGAATTGATTTTCCCCAAAATAAATTCCTCTGTTGTCAAATTGAACTATGGTGAAAATAACGAAGGAGGAAGCTGGTTTATTTATGACATACAATTGAAAAAAGATTCTCCAAAGAAAGAGATCGTTGATAAAAATTCTATCACGTGCACATTAAAAGGAAAAATCACAGGCCGTAAAAGTAACAGTCTGTTAGTAATGAAAGCTACTGCTGATCCCAGATTCGAAAGAACCTATATACCAATAAAAGATGACAGCACGTTTGAATATAAATTAATTGTGCCCCAAACTGAATGCTACCTTTTGATTTTTAAAGATGAACTGGATAAAGGCAGTATGAGGCCGATCTATTTTTTCCCTGAAAAAGGAATTATCTATTTTAAATTGTATGCAGTTGATGAGTTCACTAAAAATCAAATAAGTGGGGGTGAATTGAATGCAGAATTTTCATCCTATCAAAAAATAGAGAACAATTTTGCTGGCCTGTTTCAACCAATAAATGACAGCATAAGAGCCTTGATTAATAGGAATGAATATTATACTGAAGAAACAATGAATCTTCAAAAAGAAATTCAAAAAACCAGGGATATTGATACTTTAAGAGCGTTACGCAAGAAATATGAAGATCTTCAATCGACGGGACAAGACCTTTTACCAGCTGGGAAAATATTAAACGAAAAGACTAAAAAGATATTGCAGGAAATGTTTCAGGCAAGAAAGGAATTCATTGAGCAGAATCCCTCTATTGTGACTTATTTCCTTTTGTATCAAAATCTTCAGTCTTTGAAATACAACAAAAATGTTAATCTTAATGACATTAAAAAGAATTTTGGGATACTATCTGCCAAATTCCCCGATCATACATACACTCAACTTTTTAGAACAATGCTTGCAAGTAATGCCACTATAAAGGTTGGAGGAAAATTTATTGATTTTTCTGCTCCGGATTTAAATGGCAATCTTATAAGATTATCCGATGTCATCAAAAACAAAGTAGTACTTCTTGATTTATGGGCAACATGGTGCGGACCATGTATTCAAACAAGTCGGAGTATGATTCCTGTTTACAAGGAATATAACGATAAGGGATTTAGTATCTGTGGAGTAGCTGCAGAGGTATATAACACAGACCGTTTAAAGAAAGTGCTTGATAGGGAAAAATTCCCCTGGCTTAATCTTGCGGAACTTGATCATAAAAATCAGATATGGTATAAATACGGAGTAGAAAATTCAGGAGGAGGAACATTTTTGATAGACAGGGATGGCACTATCCTGGCAGTTAGCCCTACTGCGGAAGAAGTACGAAGAATTTTAGCCGAAAAGTTGAAATAATTTTTAGATTATGAAAAACTTTAAATAGCTAATTGAGGGTCATTGGTAAAATTAAAAATTTTAATACTTAATTATTTTGATATTCCTAATCTAAAATTAGTAAAATGAAAACATTATTAATTGTATTACTATTGATTTTTGTTTCTGCAAGTAGGGATACTGAAAAGAAATGTACGATAAAGGGTCTGTTAGTTCCAAAGGAAAAAGATACGACCTTTTTAGGTCAAATCATTAAGGATGAGAGTAATTATATGTTGTTATTCAAAGCTTCTAAATTCCCGATTTATGAGGCCAAAATTCCTATTATAGAAAATAAATTCACCTACAAATTTAATTTTAAGGACCCGGAAGTTTTTGAACTGGTTAAAGAGGAAGAATTTAATCAAGGTAATATGATTGTCACCAGTTTTTTCTGTGAGAATGGTCAGATAGATTTAACAATCTACCCCGATAATAATCGAATTGCTATGATTAAAGGGTACACTTTGAACAAGGAGCTGAATAACTATTATGTCAATCTTCAGAAGCTGTTCTGGAATGAATATCAGAAATACGATGACTCTATAAATATTTTATCTAAAAAAGGTACTAAAGTATTTAGTAAAGAGTTTTCAGAATTGACTGAAAAAAGAAAAAAAGCAGCTGACGAAAAAATTTTGAAACAAATTGATAATGAACTTAATTATTTGCAGAACACAGGTTTGATGTACACACCAGCGGCAAGAAAGTTTGCAAAAATCCAGGACTCAATTTTTAATGAGAAAAAGAAGTGGGAATTCGATAATATATATAAAAATACGACATTACTTTCTTACTATTTATTTATGAATAACATTAAGGAAACAGCCAAATCCTGTTGCTGGAAAGAAGTAGATGCAGAATTAATAAATAATGCCAAAAACAATCTCGACAAGTATGTAAAAAATTTCCGGATCATCCCTACGGATTTGTTATAAACAACATTTTAAGCGGATTAATGAATATTCACGATGGAGGTAGGTTTGTTGATTTTAATGGCCGTGATATTAATGGGCAGTATCATTCTTTCTCAAAAATTATTAAAAGCAACAAAATAATTTTATTGGATTTCTGGTCAACATGGTGTGCGCCATGTATAGAAACAAGCCGCAATTTAATCACTGTTTATAATGAGTATAAAAGAAAAGGATTTGAAATTGTTGGAATTACTCAGTGTGATTCGAAATTAAACAATATAGAAGGTTTTATCAGGAAAGAACAATATCCCTGGGACAATCTAATTGATTATGATGGGAAAGAAGGGATTTGGGACAAATATAATCTTTCAAATCAGGGAGGAGGATTATTCCTTGTTAATGCTTCAGGGAAAATTATAGCTGTGAATCCAAGTGTTGATAATATAAAGAAAAAGCTTATCGAGGAATTAAAATAATTCTTTGGTAAAGAATTATTTTAATTCAAACAATATGAACTTTGAAATGAATTCAATCTGCACCTTTTAACTGCAGCCTCCGATCCGCTTAACTCAAATAAATTCAATATTGACAAATGTCTGAAAAAAATTTTCTCTCCATGGCATCATTTTCAACTGATCGGACAGAGCTCCAAAAAGGAAGGCTTTAGCCTCATTTAAAAATGTAGCTAAAGCCTTTTGTTAATATCTTCGTATCCGTCAGCTAAAGCTGACATCAATGGATAACCCCAGTATCGCAGCGAATAAGGCATCTCAAATCAGAGAGCAGCCTCTTTTTCCGGTTCAGCTACCGATTTTACTGCTTTTTGTATTTTAATGATCGCCTCAGCAAATTTCTCCATGTCCTCTTTTGTGCCGAGCAACGAATGCTGCATAATCCATACCGCTTCTTCGTAGCATGCCTTCTCCGTAACAGGACAGCTTACATTGGTATAGTCAACCTCTTCAGGAATAGCGTAGCACATGAAGTTTTTCTTTTGGAAAAGCGGCTGTTTGTACAACGGCTGAGGATAACCCATAAAGCATGGAACTCCCTCTGCAGCCAGCATCTGAGCAAATTTAGCTTTTGAAAGTCCATTAAATTTTGCTTTATCATACTTGAAAATATAAATATGATAAGGATGCAGCGTTTCGCCAAGACCACGTGTAAGAGGCTGTATTCCATCAATTTTTTCAAGCAGCGAATTCAAGTAGGTGCCATTCTCCTGACGAAGTTCAACCTGTGCCTGAAGGTTTTTCAGCTGATTGGAAAGAAGAACAGCCTGCAGCTGTGTGATGCGGTAATTACAGCCGGCATTATGATGCTCGTACCATTGTCCGCCTTTAACGCGACCGACGTTTCTCAGCGAGTTCATCATCTCGTACAATTTATCGTCGTTGGTGATGATCATACCGCCTTCGCCGCTGGTTAGATTTTTAGAAGACTGGAAACTGAAACAGCCTGCATCGCCGATGCTTCCGAGCTTTTTACCTTTGTATTCACCTCCGTGACCGTGACAGGCATCCTCTATCACATAGAGATTGTGTTTTTTAGCGATAGCCATAATGGCATCCATGTCACAGGGTTGTCCTGCAAAATGAACGGGAATAATCGCTTTGGTCTTTTTAGTAATGGCCTTTTCGATCTGAGCTGCATCCATGTTGTAGGTCCGGGGATCGATGTCAACAAAAACAGGAACACAATTCGCTTCAATAACAATCGAAGTAGTAGCAATGAAAGTATAAGGAGGTACAATGACTTCATCACCCGGCTTAACTCCACAGGCTATTAAAGCAAGACGCAAGGCCACTGAACCGTTAACACAGGTCAGCGCGTATTTGGTTCCGCAATAAGCGGCAAACTCCTTTTCAAATTTTTCAACCAAATCGCCGCAGTCAGGATTTCCCCATTTGCCGCTTCTGACCACTTCCGCAACAACATTAACATCTGTTTCATCAAAGATAGGCCAGGCAAAATTCTTATCGACTGTTTTTTTCCCTCCGTTTATCGCTAAATTTTTCATGATTTTATAGATTTTTGAATTAGACGAATTTGTTACGAATTACACTAATTTATATGATTATAACATAATTTAATTGACTGAAGCGAAGAAGCGGGCATGCATTCAATTGGTTGAATGTTGTTTTTTAGACATTGAGCAAAATAGTCAATTTCATCGTAGTAACCGGCGCCCGTATCTCCGGCAGATACTTCCTGAATACCAAAACTATCAGCTATCTGGATAATATCTCCTCTTAGTGAGGAATATATTAAACTAGCCTTTTCAAATCGGGCAATATAACCCGCCTGAAAAGGAAAATTTTCCGGGAAAGTGTTTCCCCCTTCTATTTTAACATGAACATCTTTGTCCTCATAACTCCACATAGCATTGATATAATCATGCTCACTTAATGCACCCGGGAGACAACTGCATTTTATTGAAGAGGGCAATCCCAGAACATAACTGGCATAGTCAATATCATGGATAACAAGATCAAACAAAGCGCCTCCGGAAGTGCCTCTGACCTTCTTATCTTTCCATTGACCCCATGACGGAACACCGGAGAACCTTGAAAGAGAAAGGAATTTCAAAGCACCAAATTCTTTTGAATCAATCCAGTGCTTTAACTTTTGATACGGTGACATGAATCTTACCACATGTCCAACCATAAAAATCTTCTTTCTCTCTTCAGCCAGGCGGATAAGTTCTTCACCCTCCTGAATGTTTAAGCAGAAGGGTTTTTCAAGAAAAACATTTTTATTGTGCATCAGGGCCTTCCTGGTCAATTCATAATGCAGGTCTGTATGGACACAAAGATGAACAGCGTCAAATTCTTCATTTGCAACGCATTCATGAAAATCGGAATATTTATTAATATTTTTTATAGCAGCTGGATTAATATTGCCAGTGGAAAAATTACCACTTTGGGCCAATAAGTTTTTTTCTATTGTTTCGGGGTATTTATCAACAATAGCTACTAATTTCAAATTGCCATTTTTAAGGATATTCAATGCATGGGTCATACCCATAAAACCAAAACCTACAACTGCTACTTTTTTCATCGATACATCAATTTAATTTGAAATCCGAAATAAGGTACGAACTGATTAAGGGTTCATTATCCGGATTTTCAAATTTAGGAAATGCTACATGTAATGAATTATACAAAATTGTCAGGTGTTAATAGTAAGTTGTCTTAATTTAAAGTTACAGAGCCAATAAAAAAAAAACACCTGATAATTCCGACAAAAAGTTTAACCTTTTTGTATATACCGGAATTATCAGGTGTGTCTAAAATTTTATGCTTTGTAAGTTATTTCTTAAATGGATTTGGGATACTGATAAGATCGGTTCTCGTTTTTCCATTCTCCGTAATCCTTCCAAGAGTATAAACAGTACCGTCAGCACCAATAGCGATAGAGTTAACATACAATGGACGAGTTCCATCCGGGAAGAAAATAGCGCCATGATCCAGATATTTGCCATCCTTCAGATCATAGGTGATCAAGTGAAGATCTTCAAGACCCTTAGCCTCGCCCTTAGCTGTTGAAGTGGCTCCCTTTACACGTTTGCCATTTTCATAGATAGGAGCTCCAGTCAGATAATAAATGGTATGTCCATCAGGTCCTAATTTGAATCCAAGATAACCGTAGCTGAACTGATCACCCATACCGGTCAATTTAGAAGGAATAGAGGTAAGCCTTTCAAGAACTTCGATACGAGGTACAGTAGGATCAAAACGGAAAAGATAACCTGAATTACCATGCACTCCATAAATTTTCTTCTCAGGACCATAAAAAAATACTTGTCTCCAGTTATAAGCCATACTTCCTGAAGTGAACACATCATAAGTTCCAAAGTAATCTTTCTTCATATCTTCACCTTCAATGGTTTCAACTGCGTCAGCTCCCAGTTTAAGACATTTGATTTGGCCTTCTGCATTGGTTAGATAAACGGAACCATCTTCCGGATTGATTGCGATTGAACGGCATACTACACGGAAATCTTTATCTTTTCCATCTTCACCTTTGCCTGTGAAAGCGCCAAGATCTTTCATTTCCTTTTTTGCTATATCATAACGAAACAGGTAACCTGTAGGCCATGTAAGACCGTAAATAAGACCGCGTGTGGTATCCATGTTCATCGTAATAATACCTTCACTGTGAGGACCGATAGCAAGATCTTCAAAGGTCTTTGCTTTCATATCATAGGCCAGCAGGTGTCCACCGCGATAAGCTTTATAGTCGCCGGTAGGAACTCCGGTCTTTTCCATTCCGTCGATAATACTGTAATATCCTAAGTGAGTAGCAAAGAAAAGTTTACCTTTTGATTCAACAAAATTGACATGGCTTTTCCCCTGAGCCACAACTTTCATGCCCTTTTCACCACAAATTTCAGTAAGGTCACCCAGAAACTCCGTTTTGTTTGTCTTTGTATCAAGACAGTACATTTTGCCCGCTTCTTCCATGGTGGTTGAGCAAAGAACATAATAGATATTCCCATCACTTGCAGATGAAAGGCCATTATAGGTATCATGCGCATGTTCAAAACCAGAGTTGTAAACTGTGGCTGTTATTTTGGCATCAGGCGTTGAAGCAAGAGGGGCTTCTGCTTTTGGCTGAACAGCCTGAGTGCAATTCATCAGTACCAGACCTGTTGATAGGCTCGCTAATAAAACTCGGAAATTATTCATTTATTAAATTATTTGGAAATTAAATTAAATTAAACTTTTTTATTGATCTTTTCAGCATTATCGTGTATCCTTTCAATGGCCTTTGCAATGTCGTCCATATCCGATTTGGAAGCAAGGAGCATGTTTTGAGTAAACCAAACAGCTTCCTCATTGCATAAACGATCATTAGCAGGACACTGATTTCTTTCGTTATATTTACGGATATCCAGCATGTCGGAAGAATACATCTTTTTGAAATTCTTCGTTTTAAAAGCATTTGCTAAAAATGGCATGGTATTCAGCGTCTGATATCCGCTTGAGCAAGGAATTCCCTCAGCATTCAGAGAACTCAGGAACAATTTCCTAGACATACCTTTAAATTCCTCTTTCTTGTAACGGAAAGGGAAAAGATGATAGGCAACCCTGGTAACGCAATCGTAAAGCTTTGCAGGCATTATCCCCGGAATACTTTTGAGTTTTGAGGTAAGATACTGAGCATTTTCACTCCGCGTTGTGGTCTGTTCTTCCAATCTTTTCAATTGTGCCAAACCAATGGCGGCCTGATATTCTGTGATCCTTAATTTTGTACCCGGAATAACAGTTCCAGCTCCAGCAGCCCCGATAAGGGTTCCATAAGGGTTCCCATAATTATGGTAAGAATAACATCTATCCATAAATTCTATATCATCACTTACTATGGCTCCTCCTTCGCCAATGGCCAGATTTTTTGAATTCTGGAAACTGAAACAGCCTGCATTGCCAATGGTACCAACCTTTTTATGGTTGACCTCAGCCAAATGGGCCTGACATGCATCCTCTATAACAACAAGATTATGTTTTTTGGCTATCTGTAAAATCCGAGGCATATTGGCAGGCAAACCGGCAATATGAACAGGTATAATAGCACGGGTCCTGGATGTGATTTTTGCTTCTATTTTATCCGGATTAATCAGGAAAGTTTCCGGATCAACATCAGCAAAAACAGGAATTGCACCCGCCGCAAGAACAGCAGCCGCAGTAGCTATAAAGGTGTACGGAGGAATGATAACTTCATCTCCACCACCAATATTAAACTGAATAAGCGAAGTAATCAAAGAATTTGTGCCGTTAACCATCAGAAGAGAACGTTTGGCCCCAAGAGCTTGGGCCCATTTTTCTTCGAATTCGGTTGCTATATGACTACGTGACCATACTCCGCTTCTGATATCATCCATGACACGTTTATCATCTGTATCAGCAACCCACATTGGCCAGGAGGGCCAACCTTTGGTCCGGACGGGTTCACCTCCAAGTAAAGCAGCGGTTCCTGTTCCCTTTGTATTGGCTGCCATCAGAGAGGGAGTCATGCTCGTCGCAAGGATAGCGCCGGCAGAAGCCAGTGAACCATTCTTTATGAACTCACGTCTTAAAGTTTTTTTCCCAATCATTTATTAAAGTTTATTGTAATTATTATATGTAAAATTCTATTTTAATTCATCAACAGACGGAGTATGTTTGAACACTTTATCTATAAACCGGTACGCTTCAAGGCGAACATCCGCTGGAAAATCATGTTGAGCATCGGGATACCGGACCTGCAGATTATCATTGGCTTTTAAAAACTGATAAACCTTCTTCACATTGGCAATTCCCTCTTTAACGCCATTAACGTCAAAGTTAGCATCCTTCAAAGGTGAGTTTGAGAAAAATGGACGAGGGGCAATGACCGCAATGACTTCATCAAAATCAAAAGGTACCTTTGATGGATCCAGATTGTACTTATCCCGGAATAAAGGCATGTAACGACTTTGGGCCCACGCGCCTAATCTCCCTCCAAATTTCTTGGTCACTTCGTCCCCGGCATTGTAAAAATCAAAAAGAGTCCAGCCGCAACTTGATACCACAACTTTTATTCTCTTATCAAAAGCAGCTAAAAACATGGAATTGTGTCCTCCAAGAGAATGTCCGAGAGCTCCTATACGTTCAGGATCAACATCTTTTCTTGATTGTAATAAATCGACACACCGCATATGATTAAATATTGCTTTCATCGTTCCGGATTCGTAACGGTCATTGTCGAAATTATAATCTTTCAGATCACCGAAACTTGGATAATCCGGAGCAATGACAACATAGCCTCTTTGAGCCAGCTCTTTGGCTTGCCCGTGATTTGGAGAATAACTATCGCCATCCACAATTTTCTTGCCTTTATCCCCCGTCCCGTGTAAAACTACCATGGCGGGGAACTTTTCTTTGCCGTCTTCTTTAACCGGGACGTACAGATAGGCAGGTACTATCTCATTTCCAGCAGCGGTAAAAGTTATATTAAACCGGGTGTACCGCTCTGTCTTCAGACTATCAAGAAATTTAATATTGAGATCTGGAAGATTGGACCAGGAAGGCAATTTACCCATGACGGACTGCATGCTGTCAAGGATCTGACTCCTTTTCTTTTCCCATTCAGCCAATGTTTTAACAGGCTTAATTACTCCCTTATCTTTATAAGACAGCAAGGCTGATTTTTCCGTCCTTTTCACCTTCCCTGTCTGCGCTTCTACTCCATTCAAAAGCATCAGGTTAAAACAGAGCAATGGTAAAATTAAATAAAGGCATCTTTTATAAAGAGTTTTGATTCCCATTTACTTATTTTTTAGATCAATTAATTTTACCATTGGATATTCACCTATTTATCAAGCAACTTATGCAATACAGTCATTAATCTTTGCTCAACTTCTGCGGTTACGCCCGAAGCCTCACTGGATTCATACCCTCCTTCACTATATGCAGCTGCTGTGCAAATATATCCTGTACCATAGTCACCGTAGCCGGCTACCGCTACAAATTTGTCCGGACGCATTGCTTTGGCTCCCAACTGGTATTCAACAAAAGGTTCACCGGGAAGAAAAACAACACGTGCATTTCCAACTGAAAGACACGAAATGTTAATATTTTTCCCAGCTTGACTCCTTTTTAATAAAACCAGTTTATAAAGGTTATTAGCCCTATAAATTGGATCCATCGTTTTAAGCTTCCCTTCCAGATCACTGATATTCTTAGCTAATGGTAATACGATTGGCTCACTTGCCCAATTAATAGCTTCCGGAGAAACAGGTTGCTTCTTTGTTGCTTCCCAGGCACGTTTCATCCCATCAGCAAGTCGTCTTGCAAGGATGTCCCTGTTTTCCATAGATCCATCGTTATATTTCCCGGCAGTAAGGTTACCGCCGGCTCCGTTGAAATGGATATGCAGAGCCTGTGGTACAGCCAATTGACGGTAAAAACGTGCAAGACCTGGAAAATCCGGGTTAGCTACACCCGTACGATAATAACTTTGGGGATGAGTAGCATAAAAACTTAGAACGGCAACCGGTTTATCCTGATTCCAAAAACTGATGAGTGAAACCATGGGATCAATAAGGCCTTCCGGCAAAGCGCGTAATTTTGGATCGGTAGTGGTAGAATACCTTGTTGCAAGAAATTTACCGTCTGGTCCATTAATACGTCGGTTTGAAGCCACCTTATAAACTTTCGCTTCACCAAGACCGATTTGAGTAAACACCTGCTGGTGCTCCATTGATTGTTTTACCGCTGTTTTAAGACGATCAATAACTTCTCTTTCAAAAGTACCTTCATAACATCCAGGATCGAGGCCCAAATCTTTGAGCATCTTTTCAGCGCCAAAATCACACTCAGGAGAATCATGTTGATGAACAGTATGAACGACTACACGGTCGGGAATTGTTCCTGCTGCCTCTGCAAGAGCCTCTTTAAAAGCATCCTGGCCATCATTGGCAATGCCGATCCAGTCCACAGCACATATTACAATGGGTTGGCCTGCACCAGTAATGACAACACCTTTAGCTCTAAGCCCCAGATCCCATTTATTAACCTCACGGTCGTATGTTAATTGAGTTCCGATTGGCGGGGTGGCATCTACATCAAAAGTTGCCAAATGCAGGGAAGAAACCTGAGGTTTATTCGGCGAGCAAAATGCATTGCTGTTCCCCGTGAAAACAGTCAATATTCCAATAATAAATATCAGAATAATGACTGCATTATTTTTACGAAAACTATACATATCAGATCTTGGCTAATTTATCTCTGTTTTCGTATACCTTCATAATGGCATTGATAACATCATCCATGTCAGCCTGGGTGCCCAACAGCGGACCTGATGCCCATAGCATTACCATTTCTGAACAAACCCGGTCGGCCATCGGGTAATGGAACTGTTCACGATATTGTTTAAGTCTGGCTGGAGAGTACATTGTCTTATATACTTTCAGGTTCAAAATATGTTCTACCCATGGTTCTTTGTGTAATCCATTGGCAATATAAGGGCTTAAACTAATTCCTTCTGCTGCCACAGCTTTAAGGAAAGTATCACGGGATACACCGTTCCAGTGTTCCTTGTGGAAAGACATCGGATACAAGTAGAATGATCCGCTCCCGGTGCCTTCATAAAGTTTCTGCGGTACAAGGCCTGGGAAATTCTTCAGTTTTGAGGTAAGATAAGCGGCATTTTTGTTGCGAAGCTCATAACGTGCCTTTGCTCCTTCCAGTTGTCCCATCAAAATGGCGCCTTCCAATTCATTCATTCTGAATTTTGCTCCAATGGTTTCTGAATGTCCCTTGCGTGAGGTTCCGTGATTTTGAACTGTAAAGCACTTGTCCATCAGTTCTTCATTATTACCGATGATACCACCTCCTTCACCACAGGCTATGGTTTTGGATGACTGGAAGCTGAAACATCCTACATCACCGATGGTACCGATGGTCTTTCCTTTATAAGTTGCAAAGTGAGCCTGACAGGCATCTTCGATTACTTTAAGGTTTTTCTCCTTGGCGATGGCCATAATGGCATCCATGTTGCAAGGCTGTCCCATGATGTGAACCGGCATCAAAACTTTGGTATTTGCAGTTACCCTTCTTTTTACGTCTGCAGGATCTACCTGGTAAGAATCAGGATCGAGGTCTGCAAGAACCGGAAGAGCGCGGCTGGTAAGAATGGAAGAGATGGTTCCCATGTCGGTGTAAGGAGAAGTAATAACCTCGTCACCAGGTCCTACGCCCAATGCCTCAACGCAGGTGCTCAGAGCCTGGGTCCCGCTGCCGGTTGCAACGCACAATTTGGCACCCATCAGTTTGGCATATTCCTTTTCAAATGTTGGGACTGTTCCGTTTGGTGAATCAATCCTGCACCAAATCCTGCTACGGGTAGTGTTTACTATGGATTCTACAACTTTATCATCCACATAAGGCCATTTGGGCCATTGTTTATTCTGAACTACCGGAGTACCGCCTAAAATAGCCAGCTTACCAGAGTTGCCATTATTAATCCCATATGCAGCGCCATTGTTTAAAGCACCGCTTACGATAGCGCCTGCTGTCATTCCGGCTGCCATTTGTTCCTTTGAAATTTTAATTCTTTTCATTTTTTAATATTAAGAGTTCTTTAAATTGATTTATTAATTTATTGATTTGTTAATGCCATTACGCTGAGACAACCATTCCATGACTTTTTTATTCATGGCAAGCTCGCAGACAAACATCCAGTCTGTATTATTAGTGCCGTTTGCAAGGTGATTGTGAAAATTTGAATCAAGCTGATAACCTTCAGGATTTCCCAATATCCTGGTCTCAGAATAAACAGTCTCGTAATCAGACCTTAATTCAGCAAAATCATAGATGAATTTTCTAATCTGAAGGCCAATCTCATTCTTATCCTTCAAAGAAGCAACATCATATTTTCTCAATAAGAGCAGAAGACGGGATGAATAAACCTGTAATCTGTTTATCTGATCAAATACTTCCAGTGAATAATTATTCCTTCTTGCGAAAGTCTTCGCTTTATCCAGCTGTGCTTTTATTTGTTCATACTGAGAAACAGCTTCCTCTGCCTTAGCTATCTTGTCCTTGTATTTCGATTCCCACTCTTTTGACTTATCGGGATCCGGGAGATCAATGAAATTAAAATTGGTGCGGTATTTATATCGATTCCCTTCTGTCAGAAAGGCCCTGCTCCAGAAGTTAACTCCCTTTTCCAGCAAATCCTGAAAATTAAATGAAGCCGATTCCATCTCAGGACTGTAAAAACGATGGCGAAAGATTGTATGGGCGGTTTCCTGGTTTATATCTTCATAATTCCAACTGAATTGTGAAAAATCATACAAGCCTCTCCATACTGTTTCGAAATGAGGAGAAGCGTCCTCCCATATGGTGCAAAGAATTCCACTCATTTTCTTCTCGGTGGTTAACTGACAGAAATCCTTAATTGCCTGAAAATTAGAACCATTTAAAGGAAGTAAAGGTGCTGCCTGCTGAGCGGCAGTGGCTGCCATATTAACCAACTTATGTTCGTTGAACCAATCAATAGCATATTGATTCCCGGTAAGTTTAGGGGCATTGTAACTCCAGCGCATGTAAACACAATTCTTCGGAAATAATGGAATGTTTTGATCCAGAATGGCCTTGTTTTTATTCCACAACGCTTTGGCCTCCCCTTCTTTCATATTCACATCGTGGGTCGTTCCGTATAGTCCGGCATAATTAAAAACCATGTCATCCCAAAAGATGGGAATACGATGATGTTCTTCAGCAAATTTTGAAACTTTAGTCAACCAGTACATTTGAAGTTCAAATGCACTTTTCCCTGATTTTTTGGAAAGTTCAGATTTCCCAAGATTACCCACACCCACTTCATCTCCTCCAACATGAAGGTATTTACCATAGGGTGTTGCTGCGATGGCGTCTTCATAAAGAGCAAACTGAAGTTCATAAGTTTTGGGATTCAGGGGATCAAATACCCAATCGGAGGAAGGATCGTCTCTTAGATCCTTATATTCCTCATGTTTTAATATAAACGAAGCATGGCCCAATCCTTGTACCAAAGGACTGATTTCGATGTTCCTTTTCAAGGCATACTTGCTTATCGCTGCAAATTCTTCAATAGAGATGGAATTTGCAGCGCCAACAACAGGAGCCTTGCGATAACGAAGTTTGTCTTCGAATTCAATAATGATGGCGTTTACCTTAATCTTAGCTAAACGGTCAATGATATTGTAATAAGAATGGATTGCATCGACATGATGTTTTAAATCAAGGTGAATAGCACGAAATGCGATTTCAGGATAATCGGTAATTCTGCATGAAGGAATCTTAGTGCGCAAATCGTGAGAATCTTCCAGTAACTGATCCAGGGTTTGAAGACCATAGAACAAACCAGCCGGAGAAAGAGCCTCTATGACAACTTGCTTTTTTGAAATTTCAAGTCTGTAACCTTCTGAAGAAGGTAATACAAGTTTAGGATTAATTACAAGTGATACTGTACCTGCTGATTTGTTACCCGTGAGGGGCAGGCATTCCAGCTTTTCGGACATAACAGGCTTATGAGCGTTATCTAAATAGATTGCTCTCAGATCGGAGTATTCCAATCCTTCACCGCTTAATAATTCAATCTTTTGCGGTTGAGGCAACAACCTGAATTGCTTATTAAAAGCATTCAGGTCATTGCCGTTAACTCCTGTCAATAAAGTCAGAATAAGTAAACAAAAATTTAGTATCACTACAAAATTAATTACAAATTTAAGAGTAAAAGGAAATTTTCCCTTTTACTCTTATGTTGAAGACTTAAGCCTTAAGCCTAAATACTAAAATCAGATCTTTGCTAATTTATCCCTGTTGTCGTAAACTTTCATGATGGCATTGATAACATCATCCATGTCAGCTTGGGTGCCCAACAGCGGACCTGAGGCCCAAAGCATTACCATTTCTTCGCATACTCTGTCGGCCATCGGGTACTTGAACTGTTCACGGTATTGTTTAAGCCTTGCAGGTGAATACATCTTCTTGTATACATTCAGATTCAGAATATGCTCTACCCATGGTTCTTTGTGTAATCCATTGGAAATATATGGGCTTAAACTAATTCCTTCAGCTGCTACAGCTTTAAGGAAAGTATCACGGGATACACCGTTCCAGTGTTCCTTGTGGAAAGACATCGGATACAAGTAGAATGATCCGCTCCCGGTGCCTTCATAAAGTTTCTGAGGCACAAGGCCTGGGAAATTCTTCAGTTTTGACATAAGATAAGCGGCATTTTTGTTGCGAAGCTCATAACGTGCTTTTACTCCTTCCAATTGTCCTAACAAAATGGCGCCTTCCAATTCGTTCATCCTGTCTTTTGGTCCGATTGTTTCTGAACGTCCCTTGCGTGAGGTCCCGTGATTTTGAACGGTATAACACTGCTCCATCAATGCTTCATTATTGCCAATGATACTTCCACCTTCACCGCAGGCTATGGTTTTGGATGACTGGAAGCTGAAGCAGCCTACATCACCGATGGTACCGATGGTCTTTCCTTTATAAGTTGCAAAGTGGGCCTGGCACGCATCTTCGATTACTTTAAGGTTTTTCTCCTTGGCGATGGCCATGATGGCATCCATGTTGCATGGTTGTCCCATGATGTGAACCGGCATCAAAACTTTGGTATTTGCGGTTACCCTTCTTTTTACGTCTGCAGGATCTACCTGGTAAGAATCAGGATCAAGGTCTGCAAGAACCGGAAGGGCGCGGCTGGTAAGGATTGAAGAGATAGTTCCCATGTCGGTGTAAGGTGAAGTAATAACTTCGTCACCAGGGCCAACGCCCAATGCTTCAACGCAGGTACTGAGAGCCTGGGTCCCGCTGCCTGTTGCAACGCACAATTTGGCTCCCATCAGTTTGGCATATTCCTGTTCAAAAGTCCGAACAGTATAGTTACCACCATCAATCCTGCACCATACACCGCTGCGGGCAGTCTTTGTAATGGATTCTATAACTTTTTCATCCACATAAGGCCATTGTGGCCATTGTTTACTCTTTACAACAGGGGCGCCACCCAAAATAGCCAGTTTGCCGGAATTACCGCTGACATTCCCAAATACAGGGACGTTACTTGCTGCAACTGTCACGATGGCACCTGCGGACAGACCAGTTACAAATTGCCTTCTTGAAACTTTATTTTTCTCCATTTTATAAATAATATTTAAGAAATTAAATCAGTCTTAAACTAAAATTCAAAGACCGTCAAAAAAATTGATGTAAAATTGTACTGAATTGTCTAAAACTGATATTATTTTGTCTAAAATTCGGAATTAAATTTTGTAATACCAAAATGTTTTATCATTTTTGAGATTATTATAAAAATATATTTATGAAACCTCTGTTTCAGAAAATTATAATTGATGAGGGATCCTCTTTTATTGCCAGAGAATTGAATCTGCCCCGGTTTGATAGCGAATTCCATTTTCATCCCGAATATGAGCTTAAATATGTTAGCCAGAGCAAAGGTATCCGTTTTATTGGCGATAGTGTTGAAAACTTCCAGGAAGGTGATCTGGTCCTTTTGGGACCGAACATTCCTCATTACTGGAAAAATGATTCTATATATTATGAAAACAAGGATTTAAAAGCCCAGGCTTTTGTTGTAATGTTTTCAGAAGATTTTTTAGGAAAAGAGTTCTTTGGATTACCCGAAATGGCTCCGGTCAGGGACATGTTAAACAAGGCAAAAGGAGGAATCAGTTTCCCCGGTTCGGACAAATCCGATATTTGCGGGAAATTTAAAAAGCTGGTATCGAGTGAAGGGCCCCTGAAGATTATGATCCTCCTCGATATTCTTTATGACCTGGCAAAGGCTGAAAAACGCCCCCTGTTAACCAAAACATTTGTGGCGGAATTGCCTTTGATAAGTTATAATGATTATTCAGTGGAGCGTCTGAAGAAAGTACATGAATACGTGCTGGCAAATTTCCAAAATAGAATTCATATACAAGAGGTTGCCGAAATAGCCAACATGTCAACTTTTGCGTTCTGTAAATATTTCAAGAAAAGCACAATAAAAACCTTCATGACTTTTTTGTGCGAATTACGTGTCTGCCATGCGAAAAAACTTCTTATCCAAAAAGAAGAATGGGCTATTTCAGATATTTGTTTTGACTCCGGATTTGACAATCTGTCCAACTTTAACCGTAAGTTCAAGGAAATAACCAATATGACTCCAAAAGAATACAGAAAACATTGCTTAAGATTATCATAAATTTTTTGTTCCGTTTCAAGCATTTTCACGTACATTTTATTCCGCCTTTTTACATTCATCCCGACATTATTTTTCCTAATATTTCTAAAAATAAAAAACAGTTTTCTATATCCGAAAATAGTTACTATAGCATCACAAATAAATATATCTGCACTAAGCTATAAATGGATCGGAGATTTGGGTATAATAATGCAGGACTTATCCCCAATACCGAAAAATTATAGTCTGAATTTGATTACACATCAATATTGGATAAACTTGTCCTAATTACAAAAAAATGCGTGAAATATTGGCATCAATTTCTTAAAAGGAATATTTTACTTGAAAAGTACCCTGAAGAAAACAATATTAATAACTTGTGAAATTTCCTTATGATGATTTTAAAATGACGCCATTCACTTAAGCATTCGTAATGTGAGGAATAACCAGTTTACAGAATTTGCTCCCATAGAGTATTTATTGACAATATAATATCTGTTCCAGACAATTTTGAATAAAACAACCAGGTTTAGTCTTTTTAAATTTGGATGCTAAATATTCACGGATATATTTGAATTAATTTTAGAATTAGCAAAATTTAATTTTCATTAAGACTGACGATTCCAATAAAATTATTATCTAAGTTAAGTATTGGTAATATCAAAATCTGCGACCTATGAGAGCTCAGTTTCAGAAAATTATTTTTAACGAGGGATCCTCATTCCTAACCAAAGAATTGGATCTTACCAGGTTCAACAGCGATTTGCACTTCCATCCGGAGTATGAATTGAAATATATTAATCAAAGTAAGGGTATTCGATTCATCGGTGACAATGTTGAAAACTTCCAGGAAGGCGATTTGGTCCTTTTGGGTCCCAACATTCCTCATTACTGGAATAATGATCCGGTATATAGTAAAAATTGTGACATCAGGGCTTCCGCTTTCCTTGTCATGTTTTCAGAAAATTTTTTAGGCAAAGAATTCTTTTTATTGCCGGAAATGGCTCCCATAAAGGAATTATTAAATAAGGCAAAAGGAGGCATTTTTTTCCCGGATCAGGATAAATCAGGGATATCCGGAAAACTAAAAAACCTGATATCTTGTGAGGGACCCCTGAAGATAATGATCCTTCTTGATATTCTTACTGATTTGGCAAAATCTGAAATAAGACCGATGCTGACTAAAACATTCGTTGCCGAATTACCTTTACTGAATTACAGTGATTATTCCGTTAAACGCCTTAACAAAGTGCATGAATATGTATTGGCCAATTTCCAGAACAAAATTCACATACACGAGGTGGCCCAAATAGCCAACATGTCAACATTCGCCTTTTGTAAATATTTCAAGAAAAGTACAATAAAAACATTTATGACTTTCCTGTGCGAGTTACGTATCTGCCATGCCAAGAAACTTCTTATTCAAGAGGAAAATTTGGCTATTTCTGATATTTGTTTTGCCTCGGGATTTGACAATCTGTCTAACTTTAACCGCAAATTCAAGGAAATAATCCACATGACGCCCAAAGAATTCAGAAGACACTATTCAAAATTATCCTGAAATTTACTCTTTCCGAAAATTCAATTTCTAATATTTGATTAAATAAATCTAATATTTCAACTTCTCAAAAATCTAAATTCAATTAGAATCACTTTACTCATGAAATAAAGTCCCGGATTTGGGTGATGCAAAAAGAATGAAATATTGGCATCAATTTTACAGAAGGAGAAATTCTGCAAAAAAATCCCAAAACCTCATTAAATTAAAGGCTCCTGGGAAATTGTGCCAAATGAATTTCAAAGTATTCCATTTTACTTAATCATTCGTTATGTGATTAATAACCCTCCAAAGCAACTTTGATTTCAATGAACAAAAATTGACAATTTTGTATTAGTTTCAGACAATTTTGTACAGATTAAAAAAATATTGTCTTTTTATATTTGACTGCTAAAAATCGGCTAACATATTTGAGCATTTTTATAGTTAATAGAATTCAATTTCAACAAAGACTACCAAATTAAATTAAAGTGATCTCAATTTTTTAAAATCACCTTAAATCAATACCCAATTTCATACCTATGAAAGCTCAGTTTCAGAAAATCATAGTAAACCAGGGATTTTCCTTTATCGCCAAAGAGCAGAATCTTCCGCGATTTGACAGCGAATTCCATTTCCATCCCGAATATGAATTGAAATTTGTTGTTCATAGTAAAGGGATCCGCTTTGTGGGTGACAGTGTTGAAAATTTCCAGGATGGAGATCTTGTGCTTTTAGGACCTAACATTCCTCATTGCTGGAATAACGATTCCATCTACGGTGAAAATGGAGATTCAAAAGCCACAGGTTTTCTGGTCATGTTTTCTGAAGATTTTCTTGGAAAGGACTTTTTCCAATTGCCTGAAATGGTGCCTGTTAAGGAACTTTTAAATAAAGCGAAAGGTGGTGTCTGTTTTCCTTATTCAAGCGCAAGGGGAATTCATGATAAGTTTAAAAATCTTGTAACGCTGGAAGGCCCGCCCAAAATCGTAGCCATTATAGACATCCTTTTTGAACTGGCAAAAGCTGAGATATACCCTTTGTTGACTGAAACTTATATTTCCGAATTGCCTTTATTAAATTACAGCGATCACTCCGTCCTGCGTTTGAAAAAAGTTCACGAATACGTTATAGCCAATTTCCGGAATAAAATAAGAATCCAGGATGTGGCCGAAATAGCCAACATGACTACTTCCGCCTTTTGTAAATATTTCAAAAAGAGCACGATAAGGACTTTTATGACTTTCCTCTGCGAGTTGCGCGTTTGTCATGCAAAAAAACTGCTGATCCAAAAAGAAGAATTGGCAATTTCAGATATCTGTTATGCCTCCGGCTTTGACAACCTGTCGAATTTTAACCGTAAATTCAAGGAAATCACTCACATGACTCCCAAAGAATTCAGAAACCATTATTTAAAAAACTAATAATATTAACCCCAGCGATTTAATCCCCGGTGTTAAATTTGAATCAGCCATTGCGGCAAATTCTAATTGTCCATAGGATAAGAGGATCATTCAGCATAGTCATCTACACATATCTGGCTCATGCTATCTGTATACCAACTGTGCATTATCTGTGCATTGTCTGTGCATTGTCTGTGCATTGTCTGTGCATTGTCTGTGCATTATCTGTGCAATTTTAGCACAATAAGTGCACAGCAAATGCACAGTGAGTGCACAGCAAGTATAGAGATGGTATAGGGCCGAGTGATCTCATCCTAAACGTTTACTGTAAAAAAATGGCCGGATAAAAAGGGTTTTTGGATCATAAAGATTTTGGATCATATTTTTCTTTTAAAATTGAAATTTTTACTTTTCGATAACATCTATATATTTTAAAAATATCAGCTTCGAAAAGACGAATAAAACATATTAATGCTATTTTTGGATAAAATAAAAACAGACTTTTACGTGAAATGACTCTTAATTCAACCTCATCGCGCATTTGGAACATTCAACACTATGAAAAAATTCAAAATAAAGGTATCGCTTGATTTATTCAGGAATCTGCTTCTTATTTACCTCTTAACAATATCCGCCGAATCATTATTTGCACAGAAGACAGAGATTGACGCTTCATTGGAAAGTAAACTTATGAAACCGTATAAGCAATACTTTCAACAAGGGCGCGAGTGGGTTTACACTCATCTGAATAAATCCTCATACATCTCGGGAGATGACATGTGGTTTGCGTCCTATGTTCTAAACCCATCCAACAGGCAGCTAAACTTAGCCACCTCAAAACTTTATGTGGAATTGTGGTCTCCACAGAAAAAACTGATCAGCCGGAAGATCCTCTTTGTTAAAGAAGGCACTTCCAGCCATTACATTCATCTTTCCGATTCACTGGCTCCGGGTTCTTATTGTTTCAGAGCATACACCAACTGGATGCGAAACTTCTATCCTGAAAAGGAGCTGAGCACCTTTATCACCATTCTTGGAAATAATAAACCGGACGAAATCGCTTCGAATGACAAAAGAAAGAGCAAAAGCAAGGACCAAAATAGTATCACTAACAGCGATCAATCAGCTGAAAAGGATAAAGGCTGGGATATTCAGTTGTTGCCCGAAAGCGGAACCTTACTGGAAGGGGCCGATAATGTGATCGGCGTGAAAGCAACAGATTCTTTTGGGAGAGGTATCCAGATAACGGCGAAAGTTTTCACCGGCGACCACAATGAAATTGCAGAAGTATCGACCAACGAACATGGAATGGGTTCTTTCACCATTCAGGAAACAACCAACCAAAAATACATCCTGAAAGCCGACCTTCCCGACAGCACCAAACGTGAAGTTGAGCTGCCCAAAGTTGAGCCGAAAGGAATTACAATCCAGGTCAATCCTTTCAGGACCGATGTAATCAGTTTCAGGCTTCAAACCAACCAGGCCACCAGTCAGATTAATAACACCTACTTTGTAACAATCCATGCCAATGGAGAACTTTTTAGCAATTACCGTTTTCAGTTCCTAAGAAACAACTCCATTCAATTCAGAATCAATAAAAAAGATATCGGGAGCGGCATTATATACGCAACCGTATTTGACAGAAATTTTAATCCGGTTGCAGAGCGGGTCTTTTATAACCCTGACCTCGCAGGCAAAGGAAGCCTGGTTTTTAAAGCTGAACCTGACGTCAGGGATACCATCCGGATGAATGTCAGCGTCATTGATTCACTCAACAAAGTTGATTTTACCAAACTCAGCATCTCTGTGCTTCCTGGAGAAACTCAGCTTAGCCGTTTCAACAACAGCCTTCTCGCTGAATCCATCCTGCGCCCGGCTGTTCAGGGAGATATCGAAGATCCGAACAGCTATTTTGAGAAAAATGATTTCAACCACCTGGCAGCCATTGATCTTTTGCTTCTCACCCAGGGGTGGCGAAAATACGATTGGCAGGCCATTTTGCAGAATCCTGCACCAAGCTACAAATATCCTTTTGAAGCAGCCTTTTTGGTAGAAGGGGTCGTAAAAAACTGGTTAAAAAATAAAACAGATGCCAACAGTAAAGTTTCGCTGTTCTCTCCCATGAACAATCTTTTTATAATGGCGCCGGTGGATAAAGAGGGGAAATATAAATTTGAAAAAATTTACCTGACTGATTCAACGTGGGTAATGGTTTCGGCTACCAGCGAGAAAGGCAAAAACTGGAATCGGGCAGTCCAGACGGATATTCCTGAATATTCGCTCGAGGCACCTGATTTTATTCAAAAACCTATTCCTCCGTCCAGAGTAAAAGAGGCTCCCCAGGAAATTCCCAAGCTGATGAAAGATGCAATCCTGCTTTCTGAAGTAGTCATCGAAGGGAAGAAAACGGATCCATTTTCCGATAACATTTATGTCAGCGCAATCGATAAGATATTTGAGGTAACACCGGAAAATTACCGGGAGTTTGAAACCATCGAAAAACTTTTGCTCATTAAATTCAATGTCAGAACCGAACATGGCGATACGTCGGATGGCGGCAGCGGATATTATTTTAATACAGGCAGGGGCGCTTTATCCATCGAGGCCTCTCAACAAAGTCTTCAACCTCTTATGAATATTGATGGAATGAGAGTTTACGATGCACAGGCCATTCTGGACCTTCCATTAGAGTACATTGAAGCCGTTTCCGTTAATAAAGATGGATTTGGAGGCGGCATCGGAGCCTCGGGAGGTATTATTTCAATTACAACAAGAAAGACACCCTTCTTTGTGAACAATGCCGAAGCAACCAATATGAAAAAGATCATGGTCCACGGATATGCTAAGCCGATGCAATATTTCACGCCAAAGTATAACATCGTTCCGGGAACCAGAGAATATGACAATTATGCCGCCATTTACTGGAAACCGGAGCTGACAACGGATAACAAGAACAATGCTTCATTTAAATTCTTTGTTCCCCGCGAAATTAAATCCCTCAACATCCGGGCTGAAGGGATATCAGTGGACGGCAAGGTCTTTTTACATGAGCAGAAAATTGAACTTCCCGGAAAAAATTAATTATGCCAATTTATAGTTGAAATTGATATGCAGTAAGGATTGATATTTTTTAAGAGCAATGACAGGTAAGAAAGAATGAAGATTATATAGTTCAAGAGTTGCAAAGGCATTTTCAGGAATCAAAAAACTTGAAATCCGGTAATCTTTTGAATCTTTGATATAAAGAGAAGGCTTTAGGAACTGAAAATCTAATACTGACGACTTATGTCCAATAACAGGAATAAGGCAGCTTATGCGTGGATCCTGAACCAATTCATCATATTACCTTTGGTAATAGTTGCCACTACGTCATTTGCACAGAAGAATGAAATTAATGCTTCATTTGAAAGTAAACTGATCAAGCCCTATGAGCAATACTTTCAACCCGGGCGCGAGTGGGTTTATACCCATCTGAACAAATCCTCATACATCACCGGAGATGATATATGGTTTACGTCCTATGTTCTGAATCCCTCCAACAGGCAGCTAAACTTAGCCACTTCAAAACTTTATGTGGAATTGTGGTCTCCACAGAAGAAACTGGTCAGCCGTAGGATCCTCTTTGTTAAAGAAGGAACTTCGAGTCATTACATTCATCTTCCCGATTCACTGGCTCCGGGTTCCTATTGTTTCAGAGCCTACACCAACTGGATGCGGAATTTCTATACCGATAAGGATCTGAGGACATTTATCACCGTCCTTGGAAACAACAGTACAAATGAAAACACTTCGGGTGGAAGAAAAAAGGGGAAAAGCAATGACCGGAATACTGCCACAAACAATCTCCAGTCTTCTGCAAAGGATACCGGCTGGGATATTCAGTTGTTGCCTGAAAGCGGAACCTTACTGGAAGGAGCAGATAATGTGATCGGCGTGAAAGCAACAGATTCTTATGGGAGAGGTATCCAGATAAGAGGGAAAGTTTTCACAGGTGACAATAATGAAATTGCAGAGGTATCGACCAACGAACATGGAATGGGTTCTTTCACCATTCAGGAAACAACCAATCAAAAATACATTCTGAAAGCCGACCTTCCCGACAGCACCAAAAGTGAAGTTGAGCTGCCCAAAGTTGAGCAGAAAGGAATTACAATCGAGGTCAATCCTTTCAGGGCCGATGTAATCAGTTTCAGGCTTCAAACCAATAAAACGACAAGGCAGATCAATAATACCTGCTTTGTAGCAATCCATGCCAATGGAGTGATGTATAAAAAATTCCGGTTCAGGTTTATAAGAAACAATTCCATTCAATTCACAATCAATAAGGAAGAGATAGGAAACGTTATTCTATACGCAACGGTTTTTGACCAGAATTTACATCCGGTTGCAGAGCGTATCTTTTATAACCAGAACAGAGCGAACAGAGGGAAGCTGGTTTTTAAAGCTGAACCTGCAATAAACGATACGATAAAAATGAATGTCAGTGTTATTGATTCACTCAACAAAGTGGATTTCACCAAACTCAGCATTTCGGTGCTTCCCGGAGAAACCCAGATGAGTAAGTTCAACAACAGTATTCTTGCTGAATCTATTTTGCGCCCTGCAATCCAGGGAGCTATCGAAGATCCGAACAGCTATTTTGAGAAATATGATTTCGAGCACCTGGCAGCCATTGATCTTTTGCTACTCACCCAGGGGTGGCGAAAATACGATTGGCCTGCTATTTTAGAGAATAAAGCGTCTGACTACGAGTTCCCCTTTGAAACTGCCTTTACAGTGGAGGGGGTTGTAAAGAACTGGTTAAAGAATAAGACCGAAAGCAATAGCAAAGTTTCACTGTTTTCTCCAAAGAACAACCTGTTTCTGATGGCTCCGGTTGACAATGAGGGAAAATATAAATTTGAGAAAATGTACCTGGAAGATTCAACCTGGGTAATGGTATCCGCAACAAGTGAAAAAGGGAAAAAATGGAATCGTGCAATCCAGATGACTATTCCTGAGTACTCCATGGGAATTCCTGACATTCATCAAACGCCGGCTCCTCCAAGAGCCGTGAAAGAAGTTCCTGAAGAGATTCCTCATCTTACCAAAAATGCCATTCGGCTTCCGGAGGTAGTAATCACTGAAAAAAGGGTCACTGCCTTTATCGATAATCCCTATGTCTGGCCAACAGACAAAATTGTGGAAGTGACAAAAGAAAACTACAGAGAGTTTGATAATATGGAGATGCTTCTCCGGATCCGGTTTAATGTAAGAACCGAATACGGCCAGGACTCGGTGGAAGGCACCAGCGGGTTCTATTTCAATGTGGGCCGGGGCCCTTTATCCATCCTGTCTTCTCAAAGAAATCTTCAGCCGATTATGATGATTGATGGAATGAGGGTTTGGGATGCCCAGCAGATACTTGATCTTCCTATTGAATACGTAGAAGCGGTTTCTGTCAATAAAGATGGATTTGGTCTGGGACATGGCGGATCGGGAGGAGCCGTTTCGGTCGTAACGCGAAAGGAACCTTTTTTTGTTAATGATGCGGAGCCAACCAATACCCAAAAGATGATGATACATGGGTATGCTGCCCCAAAAAAATATTACACACCCAAATATGAAATCATTCCGGGAACTCTCGAGTACGAAAAATATGCTGCCATTTACTGGGAGCCTGAACTGACGACCGACAAAAAGAACAATGGCTCATTTAAATTTCATGTTCCAGGAGAAATAAAATCGCTAAACATTCGGGCAGAGGGAATATCTGTTGATGGAAAAGTCTTTTTACATGAGCAGAAGATCTTTATTCCGGGAAGGGATAAAATTGAATAATAATCCTTGGGGTGATTTGACCAAACAGAAGCTTGCACACTTAATATCACCAAGATTGTATTAGCTCCCGACAATTTTGTACTGGTTTCATTTGAGCAGTATTTTTATTTTTGAACTGTTGAGAAATCAATAATTTAACAATCTAATCAAATCATGAAAAAATTGCATCAATTGATTAGCATAATAGTTCTGAGTTCATGTATATTTTCTTATTCGGCAAGTGCACAGAATTCTGCGCCTCACTCTGCCCCTGTTACAAAACCAAACCTCGAACAGGTTTTGGCTGCGAAACAGGATTTATGGGGTTTGGCTGCAATGCGACAAACCAATGGACCCAATTATGAGTTCTTCGCTGATTTGTTGCCACCGTTGCGGTACGTGAACGCCGAGTTCCGCCATTATCCCATTGTACTCTGTGCACCCGGCAGCATGAATAAAGCACGGTTGGTCTCCAATGGCAGCGCTGTAAATGCCCATGCAGAGTTAAAGACCTGGCGCGAAACCGGAACGCCTGTGCTGTTTTTCGTTGGAAAGCAAAAGGCTTCTTTCGGAGAAAATATCAAGGCACTCAACGGCCCGCATCTTAAAGATGGATATCTTCCGGTTGTGCAGATAGATTATTCACGGGATCAGACAACATACAGGGAGGAGACCTTTGCCAGTGTTGATTGGACCGATAACACTGTCTTATTCACACAATTCAGTTTGAAAGAAGGGACTAGCGGAACTGTTACTGCCAAAATTGAATCAAAGGCTCCGCTGAAAATAATAAACAATAGTATTTGTGATAGCCTTGGCCGTATGGTTGTTTCATTCAGTGGAACCTGGAAATGGAACCCTGAACAGGAAACATTAACGTCGCAGCTTTCAAAAGGGAGCAAAGCAACGCTGGCAATCGCTGCAATACCGATGTCTGTACCCATATCAACAAATATGGTGAGTTCTTATGATGCCCAGAAGAAAAAATGCATCGCCAAATGGGAGTCGATTCTTGCAGGGGCCATGCAGGTCGAAGTACCCGAACCATTCGTCAACGCCGCATGGAAATCAACGATAGTGGGCAGTTTCCAGTTGCTAAAGGGCAATAATCTGAATTACAGTGCCGGTAATCTGTATGAAACCATGTACGAGGCAGAATGTGGAGATGCCGTTCGCGCATTGATGCTTTGGGGACTAAAAACCGAATGCCGGAAAATGATTGTGCCATTGCTAAATTACGGAAACAATCCGGGCATCAAATTTCATGATGCATCTTTTAAACTGCAGCTCCTGGCCCACTATTATTGGCTGACGCATGATTCAGAATTTATGCGGGAGCTAAAACCAAGCTGGTCCCGTAACATCCAAATACTTTCTACAGAGCGTGATGAAGCTACCGGTTTATTACCTAAAGAAACTTATTGCGGAGATGAGAAACAAAAGGTGTATTCACTTAATTCCAATGCCAATGCATGGTGCGGTTTACGTGATTTCGCGGTTGTACTGAGACAAATTGGAGAAAAAGAGGAAGCTGCCCGCATCAGTAAAATTGCGGAGACCTTGCATCAGGCTATTTTAGCAGCTGTGGACAAAAGTGAGTTTAAGGATGTGCAGCCAACGTTTATGCCCATCGCTTTATTTGGTGAAGAAAAGCCTTACGACGTATTAACGTCTACACGTCGGGGAAGCTATTGGAATTTGATCATACCTTATGTAATCGGATCAAAAATATTCAGCGGCACTGAGCGAGAAACTGCGATGCTGCGTTACCTCGAAGAACATGGCGGGATCTGTATGGGAATGATCAGATTTCATCAGCATTCAGGGTTGTTTGCTAATGAAGACGGACTTGATGATCTGTATACGTTGCGTTATTCAGATGCCTTATTAAGGCGTGATGAAACAGAACGGGCCCTGGTCAGTTTTTACGGAAAGCTTGCTCAAGGCATGACCCGTGACACTTACCTAAGCGCGGAGGGCACTTCTCTGCGGCCTTTGGATGAATATGGACGTCCAATGTATATGCCTCCTACTTGCAGCGGAAGTGCATTATTTCTTTGGCAACTCCGTTCACTGCTTGTGCAGGATTATGATTTGGACAACAACAGCGAACCTGAAACGCTTCGGCTGCTTTTCGCCACTCCACGCCGGTGGCTTGAAAATGGAAAAACAATTACAGTTACTGGTGCACCCACCTCGTTTGGGAAAGTGTCTGTCAGGGTAGAATCAAAACTTTCCAGCGGAGAAGTAAATGCACAGGTAATTTTACCTGAAAAAAACAGTGCTAAAAACACTCTCTTGCGGATCCGTCTGCCGGAAGGATGGAAAATCAATTCAGCACAGATTGGATCCAGGATCTTGAAGGTGGATACTTCAGGTACTGTTGATGTTTCTGATTTGACAGGTAAAAATAATATTCGATTTAGCGTGAGTGAGATTTAAATACCCGTTGTAGTGTTGCATTATAAAAAAGTGAACAATATTCTATTTATACCTGACAATATTTCAGGAATTTCTTAAATATTAACTTTCTAATTTTGACCCTGATAAAATGATTAAGATTTAAATTTCTATTTTAATCCGGTCATTAACTGAATAGAAAAATATTATAAAACTTTAAATAATAATTAACCAAAAGAAAAAACAAATGAAAAATCAATTAAACCGAAGAGATTTTATCAATTCAGCCTCTATTGCAGGAGCCGGAATAGCAATAGGCTTACCCACCCTGGCCCATGCTTCATCCGACAAAAACGCTAAACCAGCAGTATTAGGCGGCACTAAAGCATTTACAGGTAAATGGAATAGCTGGCCCATCATAGATCAGACAGATGAGAAAGAACTTCTTCAGGTTCTGAAAAGTAAGAAATGGTGCCGTCTGGGAAGTCCAACGGCTCCGAGATTTGAACAGGAATTTCAGAAACTCACCGGGGCCAAACATGCACTGGCCATATCAAGCGGGACCAACGCTCTTTATACAATGCTGGGAGCCCTGAACATCGGTCCCGGGGATGAAGTAATCATTCCTCCCTATACTTTCATTGCCACATACAATGTTGTGGTTTTGAATTATGCTTTACCAATCTTTGTTGATTCAGATATCGAGAGTTTCCAGATAGATGCCAACAAAATAGAGAGCGCCATCACGGATCGCACAAGAGTTATCATGCCGGTACATATCGGAGGATCTCCAGTGGATCTGGATACCATTCTTTCAGTAGCGAAGAAACATAATATTCCCGTTATTGAAGATGCCTGCCAGGCTCACCTTGCTGAATGGAAAGGTAAGAGCGTAGGGAATTGGGGGTTGGCAGGAGGATTCAGCTTCCAGGCAAGCAAGAACCTTAACTCAGGTGAAGGGGGAGCAATCCTGACAAATGATGATAATTTTGCTCAAAATTGTTACAGATTTCATACTCAAGGCCAGGGTGGCAATTCAGCAGGGTTGGAAACCGGGTCAGGTACCCGTGGCACAAACGTTCGCCTTTCTGAATTTCAGGCAGGTATCCTTCTTGCACAAATGACACGGCTTGTTGAACAGGCAAAAAAGAGATCAGAAAATGCTGACTACCTCACAAAACTCTTAAAAGAAATCCCAGGCATTTTACCGGCAAAACTTTATAAAGGGGTAACAAAGAGTGCTTATCACCTTTACATGTTACGATATGACAAGGAGAAGTTTGCAGGAATGGACCGAGACAAATTTCTTAAAGCCCTCTCAGCAGAAGGTGTTCCCGGCTCCGGCGGTTACGGTATGATGAACAAAGACGCTTACGTGACTGATCTTGCCAAAAACAAACACTACCTGAGTATCTACGGAGAAAAAACAATGAAAGATTGGGTGGAGCGCACCACACATTGTCCTCAGAATGACAAGCTCACAACTCAGGCTGTTTGGTTTACTCAGAATATGCTCCTTGGAAGCAAAACAGACATGGAGCAGATTGCAGAAGCTATTATAAAAATCCAGAAGAATGCTGCTGAAATAAACAAGCAATTGGCTTAATTAAGGAAACACATATACCAAAAGCTAATTACACCTTAACCGTGCAATTGGCTTTTGTTTTACTATAAGACAGACGAAAAGAAGCAAAATCGTATTAAGACCAGACAATTTTGTATTGCCCTTGTACAAAGGATCCTATTATTTTTGGACTTAGTTTTGTAAAGAAATATTGAACTAACAAGATAATTAAGCGTATAACCTTTCAAATTATATTATTTTTGAAAGGGTTATCAAATACCATCATTATGAAGAATATAAATGTATTAGTAATCTTATTTACGATTATTCCATTTCTTTCATTTTCACAATCATCCTATTTTGTGGGAACAGCTCAGTCCAGTATTGAGCCGGATCAGTCACTGATCTCTCTTCACCTGGGTGGATACGGCGCTCCAAGAGACGGACGCTTCAGCCTTCAATGGATCAATAAAGGCAACGCTCCCGAAGCAACTGCGATGGCTGGAGTGACCAATAAATTATTCATCGTCAGCAATAATGAATTGTTATGGATGAATCCTTCGGGTAATAATTCCAAATGGGAAAAGGCCGGTAAAGCTGAAAACATCAAGTGCATAACAGGAATAAATAATAAGCTTTATGCTGCCAACAACAATGGTGATCTATTGGAAAGAGCAGTAACAGCAGGAGCTAAGTGGATAAAGATCGGGGCCGCCAATAACTCTGTTGCACTAGCAGTCTGTAAAAATAAGTTATTCTCTTCCGATGGAAAGGGCTCACTTATATCAGCAGATCTTTCGAAGAAAAACCTGGAATGGTCCAAGGTTGGAACAACACTAAACATTGTCAGTCTTACTGCCAATAACGGAAAACTTTATGCGCTTACAAGTGAAGATGTTATTTATCAGTATGAACCCTGGAAAAGATTCAATAAATGGTTGAAAATAGCATACAAAAACGGACAGACTATCAAAGAGGATATGAAATTTATTACCATCCTGAATGACCGGATCTTTGGCATAAGCAAAGAAAATATTCTTTATCTGGGAGAACATCGCACCGAGGGAAATCTTACAGCAAGAGCGATGGCTATCAAAAATGAAGATAAAACAGCTGTTATTGTCAATGTTGACGTTTGCGGTTTAAATGACACATTCACCGGAATGGTCAAAGATCTTGTATATAAGAAGAATCATATCCCTGCCTGTGCAGTTTTTATTAATTCTACTCACACCCACTTTGCTCCTGTATCACAAAACTGGCTGACATGGCAGGAACCAAATCAAAGACCTGACAGCACATTTCTTTACGTTACAGTTAAGAACGGAATACTTAAAGCAATTGACGAGGCAGTGAAATCGATGACACCTGCAGATTTATATTTTGGAAGGGGAAAAACTGATATAGGTTATAACAGAACATTGAAAGATCATCCTGAGTTATACGACAGTACTCTTGATGTAATTAAAGTAAGCTATAAAGAAAAAAATTCAGAAAGCTATTTATTTCTGGCATCCTGTCACGCAGTATTCAGTGCTGTAGGAAAATTGCATTATACAATCAGTGCAAACTTCCCGGGAGTGGCCAGAAAATTATTGGAAGAGAGAACCGGGACATCAAATTCGTTATTCCTTCAGGGTACCGCAGGAGATATCAATCCAAAAGACAATGGCGAGTATATTAGTGGAGAAAAACTTTCGAATGACGTGATCACAGTATTGGATCGTCCAATGCAAAAATTAGAAGGACCTGTTTCATGTTTCCTTGATACCATCAATATTCCTATTACTCCATGGAGTAAGGAAAAAATAAATGAATTCAGAGTTCAGAATGCAACTAAACCAGGCGATATCGTTGCTGAAAAAAACGTAAAATGGTGTGACCTGATGCTGAGATATTACGATGAAGGTACAATGCCCACCGCACTGCCTGTTTACATAAATACGATAAATATCGGAAATTGGAAACTTGTTGGATTTTCAAGAGAAACAACAACCAGCTATGGTTTTGACGTCAAAAAGCTTTGGCCGGATAAACTGGTTTCAGTTGCTGGATATACCAATGATGTATCCAGTTATCTTCCAACACACCTTCATATAGAACAACGCAGATACGAGGGATTGGATTCATTTTTCTGGTATGGCATGCCTGAGGTATTCCCTATGGATGTGGAAGAAACCATTATAAATAAAATTAAGACTCTTGATCGATAAAGGCTGTGGACTGAAGACAGTAGACTTTAGATTATATTGCTTTCAGTAATGCGTTCTTTCTTCCTAAAGGCTATGGCCTGCCTGAATCAAACTAATGACTAATTACCTCAATTTAAAGATGAACAGATTTAGAAATTTTTTACACAATATTTCCAGCCCGATTGTAATTATCGGAACTTTATTTTTTGTTTTTGGTTTTGTAACCTGGTTGAGCGCTATACTGGTTCCTTATCTTAAGATTGCGTGTGAGCTGAATAATTTCCAATCTTATCTTGTGGCCTTTTCATTTTACATTGCCTATTTTTTCATGTCAGTACCCTCAGGTTGGCTCCTTGGATACACTGGTTACAAAAAGGGGATGACTGCCGGATTGGTTATAATGGCTGTTGGTTCGATGGTTTTTGTACCAGCAGCCCTGACCAGAACCTATTGGTTATTCCTTACCGGATTATTCATCCAGGGTGCAGGTATGGCATTACTTCAAACTGCTTCCAATCCTTATGTAACTATTATTGGTCCGATTGAGAGTGCAGCTAAACGAATCAGCATCATGGGAATCTGCAACGGTGTTGCTGGCGTCCTGGCTCCTGCGATTCTTGGATTTGTTACGTTGAAAGGAGCTGATGAACTAGTTCAAAAGGTAACGACTATGAACATTGCTGAAAAAAGCCTTCAGCTCGATGCCCTTGCTTCCAGAGTCATTATTCCTTACATACTGATCATGATTTCATTGCTGCTGCTGGCAGTATTCCTTTACTATTCCAATCTACCGGATATTGATGCGGATAAGGAAAATGCAATTGGAGATGAAGGTGAAACAAATAAAACAAGCATATTCCAGTTCCCTCATCTTTTATTGGGAGTTTTTACCATTTTTCTCTATACGGGAGTAGAAGTAATTGCTGGAAATACAATTATAAGTTACGGCGTTTACCTTGACATTCCCATCGCCACTGCAAAATTTTTCTCTTCGTTCACGATATTTGCCATGCTTGTGGGCTATGTGATCGGTATCGGGACTATTCCTAAATATCTCAAACAAAACAATGCTTTGATTTTATCATCCATTCTGGGATTGGCGTTTGCTTTCATGGCTTTACTGACACATGGATTTACTTCTGTTATGTTCATTGCATTGTTAGGTTTGGCTAATTCTTTGATGTGGCCATCAATATGGCCTCTTGCAATTAAAGAGTTAGGCCGTTTTACTAAGATTGGTTCCTCTATGATGGTAATGGCAATATCGGGTGCTGCGGTACTTCCACTCCTTTATGGACGTATTGCGGATTTAAGCACCCCGAAAACAGCTTACTGGATTGTGATCCCTATTTATCTATGGGTGTTGTATTATGCAACACACGGGCACAAGATCAGAGTGAAAGTGGTAAATAATAAATAAATTTCATTTGTTTTATTGCTTCCATTGGCAGACTGATGTTCGGCTTTACAGTTATTTCGGGAGTAGTTTTTTTATTCAACATTACTTTGGATGGAACGAACTTCAGTTAGGTTAAGAGTGAGTTCCCTTGGGGTAAGGGCTATTATCGAAGCTTTTAGCTACAAGGTGCTGACAGACAGGTTCGGACGAAATTACAATTTTGTAAACTTATCAAACCAATATTTTACTAATGAAAACTAAAACTATTGTCGGTTCATTAATACTTTTGATTTTCTTTTTTCATGTAACATTGTCCGCGTTCTCCTCGAACCGGAATAAAGAGAAAGAAAATAATGGGAATGACAGTTTAGCTCTAATAATTACTCCGTCCGCTAAACCCCAGCCCCGCATAAACGGTCCCTTGGTTTATGGCTGCCGGCCGGGACATCCTTTTCTGTACAGAATACCTTGTCAGGGAGAAAGACCAATAACTTTTAGGATCAGGAATTTACCTGAGGGATTAAAACTTGATCCAGCTAAAGGTATAATAACAGGGATTGCTCCTGCTAAAGGTGAGTATAGGATCTCGATTCTTGCTAAGAATTCAAAAGGAAACGACAAGCGTGAATTCAGGATTATTGCCGGCGATAAACTCGCTCTTACTCCTTCAATGGGTTGGAACCACTGGTATGCTCATTACGACCGTATCACTGACAAGATGATGCGCGAAGCAGCCGATATCATGATCAGCAGTGGAATGGCTGATGTAGGATATCAATATGTAAACATCGATGATTGCTGGATGAATGCTCCAAAAAATAATGATCCTATGCGCGTTGGGCCTCTAAGGGATGATAAAGGAAATATTATTCCGAATCGTCATTTCCCGGATATGAAGGCTCTTACCGATTACGTCCATTCTATGGGGCTTAAAGCTGGAATCTATACTTCTCCCGGTACATTAACCTGCGGTGGTTTTGCAGGCGCCTACCAACATGAGGAACAAGATGCCCGTCAGTTTGCAGACTGGGGATTTGATTTTCTAAAATATGACTGGTGTTCATATGGCAAAATAGCAGGTAAAGATAAGAGTCTGGAAGCTTACCAGAAACCTTATCGCCTAATGGGGAAAATCCTTAAGAATCTTGACAGGGATGTTGTATTTAATCTCTGTCAATACGGAATGGGTGATGTATGGAAGTGGGGCGGTGAAGTTGACGGCCACTCGTGGCGAACCTCAGGAGATTTAGGATTTGAACTTGATCGCATTTTCGACGTAGCTCTCCGGAACAGCGGATTCAGAGAGTATTCTAAACCTGGTGAATGGAATGATCCTGATTACATCCAAATTGGATGGATCGGCAGTGCGCGTGGAATGGGTGTTTCAAAACTTACTACAATGCCAGCAAATATGCAGTATGCTTACATGTCTTTATGGAGTCTGATGGCTTCGCCCTTGATTTACAGCGGCGACATGACTAAACTGGATAAATTTACATTGAATGTACTCTGCAATCCCGAAGTAATCGATGTTAATCAGGATCCGTTGGGTGAATGCGGATTGGTTATTAAAAGAGATGCCGATCGCTTCGTTATGATTAAAAATCTGGCTGATGGTTCTAAAGCAGTAGGACTATTCAACAGAGGAAAAAATGCCGCAGAAGTTGATATCAACTGGTCTGAATTAAAGATTTCAGGGGAAAAATCGGTCCGTAATCTTTGGTATCAGAAAGATTTAGGCGTTTACAAAAATAAATTCACAGCACAAGTTCCAGCACAAGGAGTGGTTATGATTAAAATATCTAAAAGGTAAAACTCGAGATGAGATATTAGAGATAAGAGATTAGAGATGAGAGATTAGTTATGAGTTATCTCTAATATCTAATATCTTTACTTTTGGTATGCTTCCAATGCTTTTTTCACAGAACCATGGATTAGCAACAATCTTCGCGCTTCATCAACAGGGATATTCAGGTCATCAACAATCATCAATGTTCCGCGATGAATCAGTTTTTTATTGGTAAGCTGCATATTCACCATTTTGTTTCCCTTGACTCTTCCCAATTTGATCATGATCGAGGTTGTGATCATATTTAGAATCATTTTTTGAGCTGTCCCGGCCTTCAGTCGTGTACTGCCTGTTACAAATTCAGGACCGACTATGGCTTCAACAGGATACTCAGCCACTTGTGCAATCTCACTTAATGGATTGCAAGTAATACAACCCGTAAGAATTCCATTTTCACGTGCATGTTTGATAACTCCAATGGCATAAGGAGTTGTTCCTGAGGCCGCTATTCCAATCACTGTATCATTTTTATTGATGTCATAGTTTTGAAGTGTAGCCCAGGCTTTATCCGGATCATCTTCTGCTGATTCGACGGATTTTCTCAGCGCAACATCGCCTCCCGCGATCAAGCCAATAACCATTGTTTCAGGAACGCCAAAAGTCGGAGGAACCTCCGATGCATCCAAAACTCCAAGTCTACCGCTTGTCCCAGCGCCAAGGTAAAAAACACGACCTCCCTTTTTCATCCTGACTTCAATTTGCTCCACTAGATTTTTTATTTGTGGGATTGCTTGCCTGACTGCCAGGTGAACTTTAGAATCTTCTTCATTAATGTTAATCAACAATTCTTCAATTGACATTTTATCAAGATTGTCAAAATTTGAAGGTGATTCCGTAATGGTGGTTTTTCTTTTCATTCGAACCGTTGTACTAATATGTTTATGAAATAAGTTTGCAGTTATGATAATCTATGAGCCCTTTCATTGGAGTGCGTACAATATTTCCCAATTCAAGATGTTTTTCTTCGAGAACTTTTCGGAGTTGTGCTTCAAAATAGAACGCTATGCTGCCCGTAAAACGGATTGCAGCCTGATTAATTTCAGGATACAGCAATAAATTGCGAGTAACGAACTCGCGAAAAGATGTAAGAACAATGTTTTCGATTTCAGCATGCTTTAAATTCTTTGAAATAAACTGAGCATAAGTGGCCAAATACCTGCTCGGGAATGGTCTTTTATAGACGTTTTCAAGGATTTCTGCAGCAGTTGTATGATAAGTTTCAAAAAACTCGTTTATCAGCTCCGATGGCAGTTGTTTTTTGAGTACGTCGCCAATAAGTTTTCTCCCCAGTACAGCACCGCTTCCTTCATCACCAAGGATAAATCCAAGAGGAGAAACGTTGGCAACTATTTCGCTTCCATTATAATAACACGAATTTGATCCAGTGCCTAAAATGCAGGCAAATCCTGGTTTATTCTGACATAAAGAGTGGGCAGCAGCCAAAAGGTCGCTTCCGATGAAAATGTAATCTGTTTTAAACAGTTGTAAAAGACCTGTTTTAACAATATCCTGCTTTTCTTTATTGATGCATCCGGTACCATAAAAATAAATGGCATCAAATGTTTTAGCAGCTGTAAATTCCTTCTTTAAGATAGTTGCTATATTGTCTGAGTCCTGATAAAATGGGTTTATGCCTGATGTAATTACGGTTTCGGAATTTCCCTGACCATCCAGGATACTCCATTCAGTTTTGGTTGAGCCACTGTCTGCAACTAAGATCATTATAGTATTTTTTTGCGAAGTTAAATGTTTGTATCTTTATCTCTTCTACTCTGAAACAATGTTTTATAAGTGGTCAGAATATTTATTAAACCAACTTTATAGAAAATAATTTCAAGGTATTAAGGTTGTAATTGTATCGTTGTAAATTGTATCGTTGTAAATTGTATCGTTGTAATTAGTAAAGTGATTGAAAGCATGCCAATACATTCTCCCTCTCTTATGTTAACGTATAGATTACCTGGCGTACCGAACATGGTACGACCAAGGTACGAGGAAGGTACGGAGAAGATCTGGCTGAATGGTGACATTTATTATGATTATTACCCTAAACAAGATTATTCATTAAAACATGCAAAAATGATGTTTTAAAACTTGTATGACAAAAATACATATTTTTTAAAAATAAATTTTATTTTTGATGAGTATTCCCTTCTTAAAATTTAATATTAGGAAAGATGGTGGATATTAAAGGTTTAAACATTCGCAACTTTGAACTCTGGAATCTTAAAACAATAAAATTTGATAAAATAAATGGTTTCAAGTTTTCAAGATTCGCGACCTTTGGAACATTGAAACCTAAAACAATTTAATGGATCGATGATTGTATATTTATCAGACTTAACCAAATGCTCACTAATGAAAAAATTATTGAAGCTAAAGCTAAACGTAATTATCCTGGTTATTTTTTTGATGCCATTAATTTGCTTTTCACAGAGCGGGGAAAAGAGCAAACTGGCAATTAAAGCAGAAGAACGCCTTAAAAAGGTTGAGAGTTTTATGCCCGACTGGAGCCACGTTGGACGCATCCGGTATGATTCACTTTCGATTGATAAGAAAAAGAATCTGCTTCAGGTTTTTATTACAAGTCCCCTATCCTATATACCGGTAAGGGAAAATGAAGCTGCTGAGGTTGAAAACAGGATCAGAGAAGCGCTAGGGAAGAAATTTAAAAACTACCGAATAGATGTTTATACCGATCATCATCCACTGAAGGATTTGATTCCTAATATTTTCAGAACAGGCATAACGGCCGATCAAAGCAGAATTCAAGGCATTAAAACTGAACGGATACCCGTTGTGCAACAGCTGGGTAAGGACAAGCCATCGCTTGGTTTATACAATAATAACATTGCTTTGTGGGACAGCCACGGATGGTATTATGAATCAAAGCTGGACCGTTGGGAATGGCAACGCGCAAGGTTATTTGGCACGGTGGAAGATAAGTTGACCATGAGTTTTGTATTACCTTATCTGGTTCCCATGCTGGAAAACAGCGGGGCTAACGTTTTTCTTCCAAGAGAGCGGGACTGGCAAACAAATGAAGTGATTGTTGACAATGACCTATCTTCACCGGGATCAGAGTTTATAAGAGATGGAATCATTTGTGAACAAATATCTCCTGGTTATCTTTTGAAGGATTCTTTGCTTCAAGGGGATAATCCTTTTCGATCAGGCACTTCCCTGAGAGTGAGCAGCACGAATAATAAAAATAAATACATAAGCTATATCCCTGATTTTAAATCAAAAGGAAAATATTCCGTATCCGTATCGTATCAGAGTGAAAGCGGATCATCATCTGAGGTGAAATACACTGTTTTTCATGCGGGAGGAAAGACTGATTTCTTAGTCAACCAGAAAATAGGCGGAGGAACCTGGATCTATCTTGGAACATTCGACTTTGCAGAAGGAAAGAATCCACAAACAGGAATGGTTACGATCGATTGCGGCAGTGAACAAACGGGTTTTATCTCAGCAGATGCTGTAAAATTCGGCGGAGGAATGGGAAATGTTGCAAGGAGGCCTTCTGAATCATTGCTGGAGAATAAAAAATCTGCAACGGATGGACAAAAAACAGAAGATCAGACTCAAAAAATCAACCCTGAATTATTTAGCTACAAGTTAAGCGGTAGACCAAAATATCTTGAGGCAGCAAGATATTATCTGCAGGGCGCAGGTTTCCCTGATTCCAGCATTTATAACCTGAACAAAAACAAAAACGATTATAATGATGATTACCAATCAAGGGGAGAATGGGTAAATTATTTGATGGGAAGCTCCGATGGTTCAGGCAGCATCAAAAATGGGTTAAACATTCCTATCGATCTTTCTTTTGCATTGCATACAGATGCCGGAATTACTCCAAATGATTCAATTATAGGGACTCTTGGTATTTACAGCACAATGGCGAATAAGGGCTTCTTCCCGAATGGAAAATCGAGGATGGCCAGCCGTGATCTGGCAGATATTATCCAAAGCCAAATTGTTGATGATGTAAGGCAACTGTTTAATTCTCAATGGACGCGCAGAGGATTGTGGGATAGGCAATACTCCGAAGCATGGCGCCCTAATGTTCCCTCGGTGTTACTTGAACTATTATCGCATCAGAATATCGCGGATATGAAATTTGCATTAGATCCGCGTTTCCGATTTGCCGTCGGAAGGTCCATTTATAAAGGGATTCTAAAATTCCAGGCTTATCAGAATAACCGTGCTTATGTAGTACAACCTTTGCCTGTTGATCATTTCTCGATTAAAAAGGAAAATGAGAATTCAGTAAGATTAAGCTGGAGCGCAGTTAATGATCCGCTTGAAGAAACAGGCAGACCTGTGAAGTATAAAGTTTATCAACGTATTGATGACAAAGGTTTTGATAACGGGTTTGAAGTAAAAGATACAACTGTGGTTATCCCGCTCGGTCAGAATGACCGGATATACAGTTATAAGATTACCGCCATTAACGAGGGTGGTGAAAGTTTTCCGAGTGAAACACTTTCAGCCGGACTGAAAAGCAAAAGTAAAGGGATCATCTTAGCAGTAAATGGTTTTGACCGTGTATGTGCTCCTGCAACTATTAACAACAAAGTTCAAGCCGGGATTGAATGGTGGAAAGATCAGGGTGTTGCGGATCATCAGGATCTTAGTTTCACGGGAAATCAATATGATTTTGACCGTAAGTCGAATTGGCTTGACGATGACAGTCCGGGCTGGGGCGCCAGTTATGGTGACATGGAAGATAAAATTTTCCCGGGCAATAATTTCGATTATACTTCTATTCATGGGAAAGCCATTATGGAGGCTGGTTATTCCTTTGTTTCAGTGAGTGATGAAGTTTTTTGCCAGAATAAATTTGATCTTTCGCCCTACTTTGCTACTGATATTATCATGGGCGAAGAGCGATCGACTCCGGGTTTTAAAGATCCTTCAAAGACCGATTTTAAGATTTACACTCCCGGTTTTATGACAAAGATTTCGGAGTTAATCAAGCAGGGAGGCAATCTTTTTATTTCAGGAGCTTACATTGGATCTGAGTTTGGCGAGAGTAAGGATACAATAGCAAGCCATTTTGCCAAAGAGATCCTTCATTTCATCTGGCGAACAGGACACGCTTCAAACGGAGGAAAATTTTATGCGACTGACTATTCCAGCAAATGGCTAAAAGGAAACTGGAATTTTAATGTTGGATTTCATCCTGAGATCTATAAGGTGGAGGCGCCGGATGGCATTGAACCCAGTGGGAAAAATGCGCTCACCGCTTTCAGATATGGTGAAAATAATGCAAGTGCCGGAATTGTCTACAATGGCAATTACAAGATTATTGCGCTGGGATTCCCATTCGAGACAATCACCATGGACGGCGCAACTCTTATGAAACAGATTATCAATTTTTTTGAATCAAAATAGGCTGTAGGCTGAAGGCTGAAGGCTGAAGGTAAGCACCTCCTAAAGCCTAAAGCCTTAAGTCTTTCATTCATTAATTCTTTAATAATTTCTTTAAATGAATAAACTTATTACTTGTTTTATACCTGTTCAAAAAGGAAGTGAGTTTGAACCGACTCTTAAAACTTTAAGGGCATCCGGGTTGGTAGAGAAAATTGTTCTTGTCGGGGAGACTGAAACATCAGTTGAAGGAGCAGATGTTGAAAAAATTTCAATCAGCAACTTTGCATCCACGATTGCCATTAGAGAATATGTTAATCGTGTTACTACTCCCTATATTCTGTTTTACACAAAACTATTGCCACTCGATCTTGGACAAAATGCCTTACACCGACTTATACTAACCTGTAAAAACAGTGGAGCGGGAATGGTTTATTCCGACTATTTTGAACAGAAAGAGGGTGTCTTAAAACCACATCCGGTCATCGAATACCAGGATGGGAGTTTACGCGATGATTTTGATTTTGGTTCTCTATTGCTTTATACAACGGAAGCGGTCGCGGAGGCTGTTCAAACAATGGATCAGGAATTTGAGCTGGCAGGATTATATGATTTGCGGTTGAAAGTATCACAAAAATACAAACTGGTACATCTTCCTGAGTTGCTCTACACGGAACTGGAACTGGATACACGCAAATCGGGAGAGAAGATGTTTGATTATGTTGATCCGCGCAACCGGTTTAAACAGATCGAGATGGAGAAAGCCTGTACCGCTCATTTAAAAGCAGTCTCCGCCTGGCTTGCACCAAAATTCAGAGCAATTGAGTTTTCAGATGGTAATTTCAACTACGAGGCTTCAGTGGTTATCCCGGTCTGGAACCGGGTTAAGACCATCAGTGATGCCATCAAATCGGTACTTAGTCAGGAAGCTGATTTTAAATTCAATTTAATAATCGTTGATAATTATTCAACAGACGGAACTACAGAAATCATTAAATCCTTTGCCGATTCGGATGACAGGATTGTTCATGTGATTCCAAAGCGAAAAGATCTTGGGATTGGCGGTTGCTGGAATGAGGCCGTCAATCATCCGTTATGTGGAAAATTTGCAATCCAGTTGGATAGCGATGATTTGTATATTGATAATTCAGTGATCAGTCAGATTGTGGCTTCCTTTTATGAACAAAACTGTGCAATGGTAGTGGGATCGTACCGTATGGTGAATTTTAAACTGGAAGAAATACCACCCGGATTGATCGACCATAAGGAGTGGACACCAGATAACGGAAGAAATAATGCTTTAAGAATCAATGGACTGGGAGCTCCCCGCGCATTTTACACCCCTGTGATCCGTGAAATTCAAGTTCCGAATGTCAGTTATGGGGAGGATTATGCATTAGGTTTGGCTATAAGCCGTAATTACCAGATCGGGAGAATCTACACCCCACTCTACCTTTGCCGCCGCTGGGATGAAAATTCTGATTCTTCGCTGGATATTGTAAAAATGAATGCCCATAACTTCTATAAAGATAAAATCAGGACATTGGAATTTTGGGCACGAAAGCAGATGGTTAGAAAAGCGGGAAACAGTGAACAGTTAACGGTGAGTTAATGTCGTTTAGTGGAGGGAAAGTATCCATTGCCGTCAGCTTCAGCTGACGGAGAAAGTTTGAATCATTAATGGCTTTAGCCACATTGATTATTTAAAAATGTGGCTAAAGCCCCCTTTTAATCAACATATTCATCCGTCAGCTGAAGCTGACGGCAATGGAAGGATATAAAAAATATTTCCGGATCACTAAGATAAGAGATAAATCTTTACTACCTTAACTCAATGATATTGAATGGTGAACAGTGAACGGAATGAAATAATGTTTTATTGTAATCAGAAAACAGGAATGAATGATACTATTGATTTTTCTATACAAGCGAAGCAATTGATCCGGGAACAGCGGGTTGAATGGGACCTTGCAGGTAAAAACTATGAAGGTTTAAAAAAGACAAAAGTAAAGCGTTTTACTTTTAACAATTTTTCCATTGATATCCAGTTCAATCCGGAAAGAATTATCTCTTCTTCAGCAAAAGTTGACAGCCAATCTCTTGAAAGGCGGCCGTGTTTTCTATGTCAGAAAAACCTCCCGCCTCAACAACGGGGGATAGCTTTCGATAATGAATACAATGTATTGGTCAATCCATTCCCTATTTTCCCGGAGCATCTTACTATTCCAAATTTTGCTCATACCAATCAGCGGATCATGGGTAATTTTGGAAGTATGCTCGACCTTTCGGCAGGATTGAATGATTTCATACTATTTTATAATGGCCCAAAATGTGGAGCCTCAGCCCCTGATCATCTTCATTTTCAAGCAGGCATTAAAGGATTTTTACCCATTGAAAAGGAATTTAAAGAGGGGAAATGCTGCCAGAAAGTAAAGCAAGCCGGTGATGTAACCATCTCACTATGGCCTGAATATTTAAGGGGAACCATCACGCTACAGAGCAACAACAAGAACAGTTTAGTTGAATGCTTTAATCAGATTTACAGCCAATTGGAAGCAATCAATGTTGGAGAAGAAGAGCCAATGCTCAACATTCTTTCAACTTACGAACAGGGAGAATGGATTATTCATATTTTCCCCAGAATCCTGCACCGGCCTAAACAGTATTTTGAAAGTGGAGAGAAGCAGATTTTGCTTAGTCCCGCTTCGGTTGATATGGGAGGAGTATTAATTACCCCGCGTGAGGAAGATTTTATCAAGATAACCAAGGAGGATGTGCATGATATTTTCAGGCAAGTCTGTATTGATTCCGGTACGATCCAGAAGGTTATTGAAAGAATTACGAATTAGGAATTACGAATTACGAAATAACTAATTAAACAAAATGAAGGCACCTCAGATTAAAGTTGGTATAATGGCAGAAAAGGAGATCTCCTTTTTGCTGGAAGGGAATTATCAGATAGAGGGTTCAACAGCCGTTATAAACGGTAAGTGCAGTGTCAGAAAAGATCAATCCGGCATTTGTCTTGAATCTGGTGACAAAAGCTGGGTTTATCAAAACGATCTTAATTTAATTCCAATAGATCCTGCAAATGGAAAGTTCACGCTTCATAATGTAACGATAGGCATAAATTTCCATTGGGAGCGAAAAGAGGACCAGGTGTTTAAAGGTGCGCTGTATTTTATTGCTGATGGCGATTTGATCCAGGCAATCAATGCCTTAAGTGTTGAGGACTATTTAATAAGTGTTATTTCTTCCGAGATGAGCGCCACCTCTTCAATAGAACTTCTCAAAGCACATGCGGTAATTTCAAGGAGTTGGTTATTGGCCCAAATAAAGAAGAATGAAAACCTTCAATCGAAAAACCAGCAATATCAGGCCTCTTTTCGAACGGACAATGAATTGATAAAATGGTATGATCGCGAAGACCATACGCATTTTGACGTTTGTGCCGATGATCATTGTCAAAGATACCAGGGGATTACGCGTTCGACAACTCAGATGGTCGAGCAGGCAGTAAGAGAAACGAATGGCGAAGTTATTTCAGTTGATGGAGTGATATGTGATGCGCGGTTTTCCAAATGTTGCGGAGGGATAACCGAAGTTTTTGAAAATGTCTGGGAGCCTGTTAAACATACCTACTTACAAAAGCTTTCCGATACCGATTCTGATATAAAGGGTTACGACCTTGATCTCAAAAAGGAAGATGCTGTAACAAAATGGATCAACGGAGACCCCGATGTTTTCTGTAATACATCGGATAAAAAGGTGCTAAAACAAATCTTAAATGATTACGATCAGGAAACCAATGATTTTTTTCGATGGAAAGTGAATTATTCCCAGGATGAATTGAGCGAACTGGTGAAAACGCGTTCGGGTATCGACTTTGGTAAAATAATTGATCTGATCCCTGTTGAACGGGGAGAATCCGGCAGACTGATCAGACTAAAAATTGTCGGCACACTAAAGACAATGACCATCGGCAAAGAATTGGAGATCAGAAAATATCTGTCTAAATCTCATCTTTACAGTTCCGCATTTATTGTTGAAAAGCAGGAAGTTGATGGCAAAATTTCATTTGTTTTAAAAGGAGCTGGATGGGGACATGGCGTAGGTTTGTGTCAGATTGGAGCTGCCGTTATGGGAGCCAGAGGTTACTCTTACGATCAAATCCTGTTGCATTATTTCCGTGGGGCAGGTTTGGAGCATAAGTACTGACATAATGAAAGAATTAAAGAATGGTGAGCAGTTTTGAACTTTGTAGTTGCAAGTATACTTGGATAAATATAAAATAAGAAAGATGAAGAATCGAACAGCTTTTCTGCTATTTATGATCCTGGCTTCCATTGAAAGCTTTGGATCATCATGGATACGGATTAATCAGATGGGATATTTGCCCCAATCCATTAAAGTAGCTGTTTATATTTCGGATGAAACGACAGAAACATCTAAATTCCAAGTTATTGATGCAGTATCAAATAAAGTAGTATATGAGAATCTTCCAATAAAATATGATGGCTCCAAGTGGGGAATGAAGTCAGCTGCCCGCCTTAACTTCTCAAATTTTAATAAGGTGGGTCGTTATTATATTCAAGCAGGAAATTCACGTTCTTCGGAATTTAATATATCATACGATGTTTATCAGGGAGCAGCCGATTACCCGTTAAACTATATGCGGCAACAGCGCTGTGGATACAATCCTTACCTGAAAGACTCGTGTCATACTCATGATGGGTTTATTGTAGATCACCCAACAAAATCGGGACAAATTATCGATGTTAAAGGGGGCTGGCATGATGCTTCGGACTACCTGCAATACACAACGACATCGGCAAATGCGATTTATCAAATGCTGTTCGCCTATTCAAAAAACAAAGAAGTATTCGGGGATCAGTATGATGCCAATGGTTTAAAGGGCGCCGATGGTATACCGGATATTCTAAATGAAATCCGATGGGGATTGGAGTGGCTGATAAAAATGAATCCCGACAGTGCGGAAATGTACAATCAGATTGCTGATGACCGCGATCACGCCGGGTTCCGTTTACCAAATAAAGATATAACCTCGTATGGCAAAGGTTTATATCGCCCGGTTTATTTTGTAACAGGCAAGGTTCAGGGATTAAGCAAATATAAGAACCGTTCGACCGGTGTTTCTTCAACTGCCGGGAAATTTAGTTCTTCCTTCGCTTTGGGGGCCCAGATTTTCCAAAACTCCGACCCAGAGTTTAGTAAACTACTTTCGCAAAAAGCAAAGCAAGCCTTTGCATTTGGATTGACAGATCTTGGCGTTGCTCAGACAGCAAGTGTGGTTTCACCTTATTTTTATGAGGAGGACAATTATGTTGATGATCTTGAGCTGGCCGCGTATGAACTCTATCGTTTAACCAATGATGGTTATTATCTGCAGCAGTCAAATTACTGGGGGCAACTTGAGCCGGTAACTCCCTGGATGATCAATGGAGGTGCAAGACATTATCAATACTATCCTTTTGTAAATCTGGGACATGCCAATCAGGCAAATTTGACTATTCCGGCAGCAAAGACCTATTCCAATTTTATGAAAGATGGATTAAGAGCCATTTACGAAAGAGGCAAAACGGATCCGTTTCTAAATGGGATCCCCTATATCTGGTGTTCCAATAATTTAAATGTTGCGGCTATTACTCAGGCGAAGCTCTGTTTTGAAGCTACCTCCGATACGGCCTATTGTGAAATGGAAGCCGCCTTGCGTGACTGGCTATTCGGCTGCAATCCATGGGGAACCAGTATGATATGTGGATTGCCTGAAAAAGGTGACTTTCCACAATTTCCCCACTCTGCCATAACACTGATCAGAAATGAACCTACCTATGGCGGCTTGGTTGATGGTCCGGTTTACCGTGAAATCTTTAACGGGCATATTGGCGTAAGGTTGATTAAAGAAGATGTCTACAAGCCTTTTCAAAACGGGATAGCTGTCTATCATGATGATATTGGTGATTATACTTCTAATGAGCCAACCATGGATGGAACTGCCAGTCTTTGTTTCTATCTCTCATCTCTGGAAAAAGAGGGAAGAAATCAATTTAGCATGAAGAATAGCACCATTGATAAATCGGGGGCAATGGTCCGGAAGGATTCTGATCAGAAAACGATTTATCTTATCTTTTCAGCTGACGAGCACGGTGAAGGAGTGGACAAGATTTTGAATACTTTATCAAAAAAGAAGATAAAGGGGTCCTTTTTCCTTACCGGGAATTTTCTGAGAAATCCCAAGTTTGCCTCAACGATAAAGCGCATGATCACTGACCGTCATTACGTTGGGCCTCATTCGGATCGTCACCTGTTGTATGCTCCCTGGGAGAAACGTGATTCATTATTGATCACCCAACAACAGTTTAATGAGGATATCACCAATAATATCAAAGAATTGAATAAGTTTGGGATAATGGCTGAAAGTGTAAAATACTTCCTACCCCCTTATGAATGGTGCAATAGGAGAATAAGCCAATGGAGCGCTAACCTTGGTATGCAGTTGATTAATTATACCCCCGGCACTGGAACAAATGCGGATTATACAACCCCTGAGATGCCGAATTATAAATCATCCAGGCAATTAACCGAAGCGTTAATGAAATTTGAGAGTACAAAATCGGATAAACTAAACGGGGCGATTATCCTGATACATCCGGGGACACATCCTGACCGAAAGGACAAGTTTTATAATATATTAGATCAAATTATTGTAAGTCTGTCAAAAAAGGGATACTCGTTTAAATCCTTTGGGAATGAAAGAATTAAAGAATTAAAGAATTAAAGAATGAAACTCGAAAACAGCCAAAACAGCCAAAACAGCCAATCAGGAGGATCCCGGAATCCATGGTCCTGGATTCCAAGTCTGTATTTTTATCAGGGAATCCCCTACAGTATTGTCATGATTACTTCCGGGTTGATTTACAAGACCATGGGAATATCGATTGCCACCTTTGCCTTCTGGACAAGTTTACTTTATTTGCCCTGGGCAATCAAGCCGGTATGGAGCCCTTATATCGACGTTGTTTCAACAAAAAGGAACTGGATACTCTGGACACAGTTGCTGCTTGGGATTGCTTTTATTGCTGTAGGTTTTGCCATGCAGCTTCCATTCTATTTTCCAATCACAATAGCACTTTTCGCATTAATTGCTATTTCCTCAGCCAGCCATGATATTGCTGCCGATGGATTTTACATGCTTTCGCTGGACCAGCACAAACAGGCTTTTTTTGTTGGCATACGCAGTACTTTTTACCGGTTTGCGATGCTTACTGCATTGGGACTTCTCCCTTTAATTGCAGGGTTAATACAGGAAAACACAGGATTGGCCCCAGTTTCTTTCGATGTAACCGCCGTTCCTGCTGACCAGTTTAAGGCTACGGATGTTGGAGATTTTCAGATTACTAAAAAAGAAGGAACTCCTCAAATATTGGTCTATCCTCAAAAAGTTCAGGTCCCTATCTATGTAAAAGGAACCTCGGCTCCTGATTCAACAATGATTTATTTAGCATTATCTGCACCGCCTGCCCAAGATGAAACGATCGTTGTAAACCTAAGCCGTAAATCCGGAAGTAAGGATATTGACTTACTCAAAAACCAAACAGGACGATTCGAATTTACCTCAGCGAATTGGGATAAACCTGTTGGTGCAGTGATCCGGGCGGATCATAACCTGGTCACTCAAACTGCTGCACAATTCACCGCAACGGCAGGGAACATAGCCTTCAGCTGGACAGTTTCACTGGGATGCCTCGGTATTGTTTTATTGCTTTTGGCTATTTATCACCATGTTGCATTGCCAAGGCCTTTTGAACCAAAAGAAAAATCCAAAGTCGACCTAAGGGTGTATGGTGAAGTATTTTCCTCTTTCTTTACCAAACCCGGGATAGTGCCTGCATTGATATTCTTTCTGATGTACCGTCTTGGCGAGGCACAGCTTGTGAAAGTAGCGACTCCTTTCCTTGTTGACTCACGGAACAGCGGCGGTATAGGATTGACCTCCGCACAATATGGCATCGCTTATGGAACTCTGGGGATGATCTGTTTAACACTTGGGGGGATCCTGGGAGGAGTGGTTGCTTCAAAATACGGATTAAAGAAGATGATCTGGATTATGGCCTTTGCGATGAATATTCCGGTCAGTGTTTATATTTATTTATCGACATTTCAGCCGGTTCCAGGTGATATTACCATTTATCTTGCCATTGCCACCGAGCAATTTGGCTATGGATTTGGATTTACTGCCTATATGCTTTATATGCTTTCATTTGTGGGAGACAGCAAATTTAAAACAGCAGAATTCGCCATTGGAACTTCTTTAATGGCTTTGGGTATGATGATTCCAGGAATGATTTCAGGTTATATGAAAGAGCTGTTAGGTTATCAGCATTTCTTCATCTATGTGATCATTTGCGCCATTCCCGGTATGATTGCAATAAAATTCCTGAAAATCAACCCCACCTTTGGGCTTAAAAAGGCAAATGATTAATGCGGGGATGGGATGATGCGGGGATGTTGTGATGTGGGGATGCGGGGATGGGATGATGTGATTTCATTGGAGTTAGCAGGACGAGAGCAAGGTGGTAGCAGGATGGTAGCAGGATGGTAGCAGGATGGTAGCAGGATGGTAGCAGGATGGTAGCAGGATGGTAGCAGGGTGGTAGGAGGTTAATGGTTAATGAGGGATATTTAGATTGAGAATACTTATAAAAGAAAGAATAATGAAAAAACTGATTGTTTTGAGCCTGGCGTTGTTTGCGGCCATGCAGGTAAGCGCTAAAAAGTATCCGAAGACTGAGATGAGGGCGGTATGGATAGCAACAGTGGCTAATATCGACTGGCCGTCCAAAATGAATCTGACGGCGGAGCAACAGAAGAAAGAATTTATCGAGTTACTTGAATTGTGCAAGGATTACCATATGAACACGGTTGTCTTCCAGGTCAGGCCAGTGGCAGATGCCTTTTATGCTTCAAAGTATGAACCCTGGTCGCAGTGGCTGACAGGCCAGCAGGGAAAAGAGCCGGATTATGATCCACTCCAGTTTGCCAGCGCTGAATGCCACAAACGGGGCATCGACCTTCATGTATGGCTTAATCCTTACCGGGCTGTATCAGATGTGAATCATAATAAAACTACTGCTGATCATATTACCAATAAACATCCGGAATGGTTTCTTACTTATGGAAAGACAAAGTACTTTAATCCTTCCCTACCTGAAACCAGGAACTTTGTTGCCCAGGTGGTAAGCGATATCGTCAGAAGGTACGATATTGACGGAGTACACATGGACGATTACTTTTATCCTTACCGCATCGCCGGGGTTGAATTTCCGGATAATGAGTCATTCCGGAAAAATTCAAGGGGGTATTCGGCTGATCAGAAGGAAGATTGGCGAAGGAATAATGTAGATCTGATTATTAAACAAATCCATGATAGTATTAAAGCAATCAAACCCTGGGTTGAGTTTGGGATTTCACCATTTGGCGTCTGGCGTAACATTGCAAAAGACCCGGCAGGCTCCAAAACAAAGGCAGGCGTAACCAATTATGATGACCTTTACGCGGATATCCTTAAATGGCAGAAGGAAAAATGGATTGATTACGTCACACCGCAGATTTATTGGGAAATTGGCAAAAAAGTAGCCGACTATAAAATTCTTGCCGATTGGTGGAGTCATAATAGTTTTGGGACACAATTGTATATCGGGCAGGCTCCGTACAGAATCAATGCGACAGCAAAAGAAAAATCATGGCAAAGCGCTGATGAAATAATCCGTCAGATAAAGCTCAACCGTAAGTATCCGGAGATTTCAGGGAGTATGTTTTTCAGTGCAAAGTTTATGCGCAGTAATCCTCTGGAAATTCATGAGAAACTTGTAAAAAGATATTACCGTTATCCGGCGCTTGCTCCAGCGAACCTGAGGATTAATCCTGTGGCAGCGGAACCACCTGCTAATGCCAGATTAACAACAGACAATGGGAAATTACATTTTTCATGGGAAAAGGGAGAGAATACCAAGTCATTTGTCATCTATCAGTTTAAAAAGTGGGAAAGGAAAAACATTAAAGACCCTGCAAATATCCTTCTGACAACAGCTGATAATTCAATCACTTTTGCACTGGATAAAAGAACTGATCCTAAAAGATATAAATATGTAGTCACCTCGGTGAGCAAAACGAATGCTGAAAGCACTCCGGTTGCCTTCACTGTTAATGAATAAAGGTTTCAAGTTTCAATGTTTCAAACGTTCGTGAGCGTTTCAAAGTTTCAAGTTCCAATGTTTCAATCGTTCGCGAGTTCTGAAACCCTGAAACCCTGAAACCTTGAAACCTTGTAACTTTGAAACCTTGTAACTTTGAAACTAGAACCATTAACCATCAATTTATAATGAAACCAACACAACGTTACCTTGCTCTTGATGTCTTAAGAGGCATTACCATTGCAGCAATGATTACGGTGAATACTCCGGGGTCATGGGCTCACATTTTCAGCCCCCTTGAACATTCAAAGTGGCATGGCTGCACTCCCACCGATCTTGTTTTTCCATTCTTTCTTTTTGTGGTCGGGGTGTCGATGTTCTTTTCTTTTTCCAAATACAATAATTCACTGAACAAAGAATCACTGTTAAAGATTGGGAAACGAACATTGTTAATTTTTGCCATTGGGTTGTTTCTGAACTCTTTTCCCCAATGGATGACTGACTATTCCAAGCTAAGGATAGTTGGAGTCCTTCAGCGCATTGCACTTGCTTACGGCATTGGTTCCCTGATCGTTTTAGCGACTCAAAGAAAATACCTTCCCTTTGTCGGGGCTTCAATACTGTTACTTTACTGGGGAATACTTTATTTTATGGGTGGAACCGATCCTTATTCTTTAGCCGGTAATGCAGCAATCCCATTTGACAAAGCTATTCTTGGTGAAAATCACCTATACAAAGGATTCGGAATTCCTTTCGATCCCGAAGGCCTGTTAAGTACGATTCCCGCTATCGTAACAGTGATTTTAGGCTATCTGGCAGGCGGGATCATTAAACAAACAGAGAAGGTTCGCGTGCCCCGCATTTTGTCAATTTACGGCATCATAGGAGTTGCAGCCGGATTTCTGTGGGGAATGTTGTTCCCGATCAATAAACCATTGTGGACAAGCTCTTATGTTCTGTATTCTGCGGGCTGGGCTTTGCTTGTTTTAGCGCTGCTGATATGGATAATCGACCTGAAGGGCTATACGAAATGGACCTCTTTCTTTGTCGTGTTTGGCATGAATCCCCTTATAATCTTTGCACTGTCTGGTTTGTATGCAAGATCTATTTCACGTTTTATCCATGTTACCGAGAACGATGGTTCTGTCGTTAATGGATATACCTGGTTATACCAGCATGTCTTTATGCCCCTTAGCCCTGATTTGAGAGTTTCGTCCCTGCTCTTTGCACTCTCTCATATTGTGTTGTTTTGGTTGATTGGATTAATTCTTTATAAAAAGAAGATTTTTATTAAAGTATAATAACTATGAAAAACAAAAGTTTACCTATCCTTCAGAGGATTATTTTTATATTCCTAGTGCTGACGTTTGTCCATCCTGCAAAATCACAAACGCAGATCATTCCTGATAAATTCTCAGACCATCCCTGTGCTGACTCTGCTTTTAATACATTAACACCGGATGAACGGATTCAGGCACGAATTGCCCAGCGGCAGTTTGTCGAATCCACTCTAACCCTTCTTGAAAATAAAAACCATTTGATTCCCTTCATGGGATTAGATACGCTTCGGATTGCCGCACTATCCATAGGGTCCTCAACAGTAACCCCTTTTCAAAAGATGCTCGGCAATTACACAAAAGTGGATTATTTCAACCTTGGGGAAAGTTTTACCCAGGATGACCTCAACGAAACAGTGAAAAAACTGGCAGGATATAATCTTGTGATAACAGGTATTCATTCGCTTTATGAAAGCAATAACCGCCGAACTGAAAAATCAGACAGTCTGGCTCATGCAATTCCTGAACGCCCATTTGGGGTGACTAAGAATCTTGAAGATCTGTTAGGCCGTGTGTCGTTACTAAAGAATTCAGTGTTTGTTTTCTTCTGTAATCCTTACGCAGTTAATGAGATAAAAGAGATCGGACGGCCTGACGGATTATTGATTGCCTATCAAAACAGCCAAATTGCTCAGGAATTGTCCGCACAAATGCTGTTTGGGGGGATTGGAGCGAAGGGGAAATTACCGGTTTCAATAGGAAATCATTATAAAACCGGTGACGGACTTACCATCAGTCAGCCGATACGCCTGAAATATACGCTACCGGAGGAAGCAGGGTTAAATTCTTTAAGGCTAAACAAGGGAATCGATTCAATTGTAAATAAAGCATTGGATCAGAAGGCTTTCCCAGGCTGCAACGTTTTGGTTGCTAAAGATGGGAAAGTGATCTTTCAAAAAGCATACGGGTATCATACTTATGAAAACCGAACTCCTGCCTCTCTGGATGACATTTACGATCTTGCCTCTGTCACAAAAGTGACAGGCGCCCTCCCGGCCATTATGAAACTAAACGAGGAGGGGAAATATCTCCTGGATGAACCGTTTTCAACCTATTGGCCGGACTGGAGAAAGAGATTTTTACATCCTTCCAATAAAAGCGATATTACGCTTCGGGAACTGCTTGCTCATCAGTCGGGATTGGTTCCATTTATTCCATTTTACAAACAAACCATAAAAGATAAGAACTTATCAAACAAGTTATACAGAGCAGCGCCGGGAAATGGGTATAACCTGGAAGTCGCACCGGGCCTTTACCTCAAAGATCAGTTTAAAAACAGGATCTATAAAGCCATCCGGAAATCTCCTTTAAAAACAAGGGGGAAATATGTTTACAGTGATTTGTCGGTTCTATTAACGCCTCAAGTGGTTACAAGATTATCGGGAATGAAGTTTACAGAATTCCTGGACCAGAATTTTTACCGTCCACTGGGAGCAACAACCATTACGTATCTGCCCTCGAAGAAGTTTTCAGATGAGCAGATTGTGCCGACTGAATATGATGGAATCTACCGGAAGAGGCTCGTCCATGGCAGTGTGCACGATGAATCAGCTGCTACATTCGGAGGGATTGCCGGAAATGCGGGTTTATTCGCCTCAGCAAATGACCTTGCGAAACTTGTTCAGATGTATATTCAATTTGGAACTTATGGAGGCAAACAATACCTTAAAAGTTCTACCCTTAAGGAATTTAATAAAGTTCAATATCCTCAGAACAACAACCGGAGAGGACTGGGATTTGATAAGCCTTTGATTGATAATGATAAGGCAGATAAGGACAATGCTTATCCATGTCAGGGGGCATCACCACAAAGTTTCGGACACTTCGGTTTTACAGGCACCTTTTTCTGGGCCGATCCTGCTAATGGATTGGTTTATATTTTCCTATCCAACAGGGTTTATCCTACAAGGAACAATAATAAAATCAGCGATCTGGGTACCAGGACTGAGATATTGCAATTTATATATAGTCTTTAGGCTTTAGGCTTTAGGCTTTAGGTTGGGGTTCTGTCTCTCCTTCAGCCTAAAGTCTAAAACCCATTCCTAAATTAGAATCATCAGATGATGAAGCGGAAGTACGAACCGGATTTTAATCAGCTGCTTAAGGTTCTGCATCGTGAAAAACCCGATCGCCCGGTGTTGTTCGAGTATTTTACGAACGGAGCGTTAAACGAATTTTTGGCAGGCCGAAAAAGCGTTACATTGGATAATATTGAAGAAACGATCGCAATTACAATTGATGCCTTTACCAATGCAGGTTATGATTACGTAACTTTACCTGCCCGATTCTATACCCCCCTTAAATTCTCTACTGTAATTCCAACCCATAAGTCTACTGTTTCCCAGAATGAAGGGTCGGGGATAATAGACCGCGCCTCCTTTGAATCGTATCCATGGCCAGATCCTGAAATAGGCGATTATGATACTTTCAACCGGTTTGCCCCCCTTTTAAGCAGGGGAATGAAATTCATAACGCCGGGTCCGGGTGGAGTACTCGAAAATGTGATTGATCTGGTAGGTTTCGAGCGATTATGCTACATGCTGTTTGAAGATGAACAGCTTGTCAAGGATATTTTTGATGCAGTGGGTTCAAGGATGTTGCGATTCTATGAAATTGTTTCAGGAATTGAATCCATTGGAGCGCTTATTGTTAACGATGACTGGGGCTTTAAAACCCAAACGATGCTCGACCCTGACTCGATGCATCAATACTTGTTCCCATGGCATAAAAAGATTGTAGAGGCTATTCATCGATGCGGGAAACCGGCTATTCTGCACTCCTGCGGAAATCTCGAGACCATAATGGATTTTCTGATTGATGATCTTAAATACGATGCAAAACATTCCTGGGAAGATAGCATTTGCCCTGTTGAGGAAGGCTGGAAAAAATGGGGCGACAGGATCGCTATTCTCGGTGGAATTGATATGGATTATTTAGTCCGGTCAACTCCTGATGAAATCCACCGACGGGCTGTTGAAATACTGAGGCTAACAGGATCTCAGGGATATGCCTTAGGATCAGGCAACAGTATCCCTGCTTACGTACCGGTTGAAAATTACCTGGCTATGATTACTGCAGTATAAGGCTTTAGACTGTAGACTTTAGGCTTTAGGTGGATCTCTCCTAAAGCCTACAGTCTATAGCCTAAAGCCTTTTTAATACAAAAAATAATGCTTTGCTTTCTCCCTGAAATCTGCGATATCCTTATTCCATAACGGAAGAATGGATGCAACCTCAAAATTCTTTGTAAATTCTTTCCTGATTTTATCTGTGCCGCAGACTTTGTCGAACATATTGAGCCGCGATTTTTCGCATAACTCAAATACATTCTTACTTGGCCAAAGCTTATGACACTCCTGAAGCACATAAAACTGAGCCATCGACAATTCCGCTTTTTTGTAATCAGTAACATAAACCTGTATCCCATGAACGACTTTATCCTTGGAAACACTGTAATAAGGGGTGTAGTGGATTGGACGAAACTTCAAACCCGGGAGATGGAGCGCGTTCATATTTCTTGAAAGACTATCAGCATTTACCCACTCAGCAGCAAATAGTTGAAATGGCAATGTATATCCAACGCCAATACTCATCACATAGAGTTCGCCAAGTATACCTGAGACCGGGTAGAAAACGGGCGAATAAGCGTGTGGGATATGGGGCGATGAAGGAACCCAGGGAAGTCCGGTATTTTCAAAAGTCATCTTTCTTTTCCAGCCCTTCATCGGAATCACCTTGAGATTACATTTAATCTTATTCTTGAGCAATCCCGTTTCATTTAAATATTTAGCAAGTTCCCCGACCGTCAGTCCATGAATGTAGGGAATGGGAAACTGACTGACAAAAGAAGTAAATGCAGGTTCGGTAAGGCAACCCTCCATTTTAAGGCCTCCCAGGGGATTCGGCCGGTCAAGAACTACAAATTCTATGTTGTTTTCAGCCGCTGCCTCCATAGCCAGTCCCAGCGAACTGATAAAAGTATAGGAACGCGAGCCAATATCCTGAATATCATACACCAGGACATCGATATCCTTCAGCATTTCTGGTGTTGGCTTGCGCGTCTTGCCAAAAATACTGAAAACAGGCAATCCGGTCTCCGGATCCTTGTTGCTTGAAATAGAAGTTCCTGCACCATAGTCGCCTCTGACTCCGTGTTCCGGGCCGTATAAAGCAACAAGGGTGAATTCCTTTGAATGGAAAAACAGATCGACGGTAGATTCCAGGTTGCGGTCAACTCCTGTTGGATTGGTGATCAGCCCAACACGTTTCCCTTTAATCGGGGAAAAATTCATATCCTTCAGGACCTCTACTCCGGTTTTTACCTTGCCCGCTATCAGCGAGGTCGAAAACAATGAAAAGATAAAAAGAATCAGCAGCTGCTTTAGGAATTTCATGAATGGTGAATTTTTTAGGTTTCTTAGAAGAAATTATTACTTTTATAATTGTATTACAATAAATGTAGTTGTATTACAACAAACGTAAAAGTATTAAAAAGGTTCAAATTATGAAGCGTATTACAACTTGTTTGACTGTAATTATTTTCTTTTTAATCGTAAGCTGCCAATATAAGGAGTCCAAAGTATATACACTTCCTGATGTTGAGAAGGCTTTTAATGAAGGACAATTCACAATTGCCGAGCATTGGGCTGATTCCTTAATTAAAGCCAAGGGAACAGATTCATTAACAAAAGGTAAACTGAGCACGATTATTGATCTGTCAGAACGAATTAAATATGACTTTAATCTGACAGAACCTGAAGTTGAAACAAGATTGAAAAAAGAATTTGGGGAATATTCGCAAAACGACAAGAATCAATGGGAGAAGAATAACTGGCTGGAATACAGGATGATTGATGGCGAAAAACGTTATTTCAAGCGGGCTGTTTCCAACCTGAGATTAATTCTCAATAAACGAGGTCCCAACCTAAAAAATCCCTCAGAATTGATTCCCAGTAAGAAATCCCTGTTTTACCTGAAAAACTCCCGGAAGGTGATTAAAAACAGCAAACCAGACGGAAAACCAGTCCTTCCGGTGAATATAAAGGTAAGTTATCAATTGTCAGTTAAAGCGGATGCAGTTCCGGATGGCGAAACGATCAGGTGCTGGCTCCCCTACCCTCGTGAAAATCATGAGCGTCAGAGAGAGGTAAAACTGATCAAAACTGTGCCTGAAAAACATTTTATGGCTCCCGATACCCTATTGCAGCGATCAGTCTTTATGGAACAACCCGCCGTAAAAGGAAAACCTACGATATTCGAAATCGAGTTTAGTTACCAGCCTATGGCTCAATATTTTGATCTTGCCAAACAAAACATCCTTCCTTACGATACTTCTTCAACCATTTATAAAAGATACACCGGTGAGCAAACTCCTCACATAGTCTTTACCAGGAAAATCAGGCAGTTATCAGACAGCCTGGTGAGAGATGCTACCAATCCGGCTGAAAAAGTAAAAAAGCTTTATTATTGGATCAACGATCACATTATCTGGACGGGAGCGCTTGAATATTCGATCATGCCCGACATCCCCGGTTATGTTTTAACCAACCTGAGAGGGGATTGTGGAATGCAAACCTTGCTTTTCATGTCAATGGCCCGATGCCAGGGGATCCCTGTTAAATGGCAGAGTGGCTGGAATATGTGTCCTGAAAGAGCCAATCTCCACGACTGGTGCGAAGTTTATTATCAGGGAGTGGGCTGGGTACCGCTTGATATGTCGTTTAATCTCCAGCCTTCAACCGATTTGCGTGAAAAAGAGTTCTACATCAGCGGTATTGATGCTTACAGGATGATTGTAAACGATGGTATCGGAGAAACATTTGTTCCCGCAAAAAAATTCCCCCGCAGCGAACCTTATGATTTTCAAAGAGGTGAAGTGGAGTGGCCTAAGGGAAACCTCTACTTTAACCAGTGGGATTACAATATGAAAGTTGATTATTCAAATAATTAAAACCTTACTCCGTATTTTCTTCATCAATTATGTTGATGTGCCAATGTGGTGATGTGCTGATGTGTATCATATCAGCACATCACCACATTGACTAATCAGCACATCAACACATCATTCTTTTCGCTCCGTATCTTCTTTGTATCAAAGAGGGGTTTTCTTTGCACTATCCGGTGACTTTCTGTTGACTTCCTGTTGACATTATGTTGTAATTTGAACTCAAAGTCAATAATAAATCAACAATATATTCGCAATAAGTAGTATCATGATACGGTTTTGATATGATGCATATATTCTGTTCATGTTGGTTTAAAAGATTGAAATACGACAAAAATATAAGGTAATTCCTTGTTCCTGGTTTATTGAAAAATACACATTTAATCTTTCCTGTTACTTAGTTAAATAATGTTATAAAAATTTACAGAAATAAAATTATCTATTGAATTAATCTTTATATTTGGCCTATATAAAGATGTCATACAAGATACAATTCTCTTGAATCATGAAGTTTGCCAACTTAATTTCAGTTGTCTTTTTAGCGGTAATGTTCAGTTGCCACTCAACTTCTGTTGATCTTTTACAGGGTGAAGTCGACCAGCTGGCAAAAAGGTGGGTTCCCGACCGGCGGGTTGATATTTGTAATATCGCTGTCGCAAAAGGAGAAGGAAAAGAGATGATCCTCAAAGGGGAAACAACATTACCAGGAGCTAAAACAGAGGTTTTACAACTCTTAAGCTGTAAAGGAATTACGGTGATTGACAGTCTTGTGGTTCTTCCTAACACAACTAAGTTAAAAAAGAATTGGGGGATCGTATCCCTGAGCACAGCCAACCTTCGCGGCAAGCCGGCCCATTCGGCCGAGATGGTCTCTCAGGCAATAATGGGAACTCCTGTACGTGTATTGAAGGAGGATGATGGCTGGGTTTTGGTTCAGACTCCTGATCATTATATCTCCTGGACCAATGAATCATCGGTCGAACAGATGGATCGAGAAGCGTTGAATAACTGGAGAAATTCTGATAGGCTGATGTTTACAGGAATTTATGGAACGGTCTATCGTGATGCTGATCAAAAAATGGTAATGAGCGACCTGGTTGCAGGCGCTATTGTTGTTAAAAAAGAGGAGTCTCAACATTATTTCCAAATTATGCTGCCGGATGGAGGTTTGGGTTATGTCTCAAAACTGAACTGGGTAAACTTTAAACAATGGAAGGGTTCCGCTGCATTGAATGGTGATAAAATGATAGCTGCAGGACAACAGTTCATGGGATTTCCCTACCTCTGGGGAGGCACCTCATCAAAAGGAATGGATTGCAGCGGGTTCATAAAGACAATTTGTTTTCTTAACGGGGTGATCGTCGAAAGGGATGCATCTCAGCAGGTAAGGCATGGTAAGGCTGTCGATGTTGAGTCCGGCTATAATGATCTGCAGAAAGGCGACATGCTTTTTTTTGGTTCTAAACAACCTTTTCGAGTTACCCACATTGGGATGTATATCGGTAACGGTGAAGTTATTCACTCGATGGGAAAGGTTCGGATCAACAGTCTTGATGAAAAATCGGATATCTTCAATAAAGGGCTTAAATCGTCCTTAATTGCTGCCCGAAGAATCATAGGAACGGCGCCCGAAAAGGGATATATGCCCGTGAAATACCATGATTGGTATTAAAAGACAGGCTTTAGGAATTTAGGCTTTATGAGATTAGTTGATGTGCTGATATGATGCAAATTAACTAATCAACATAGATTTTGAACCAAATTGGTAACAGATGACTAACAGGCGTAACTTTATGAAATATTTCGTCACTCTAACGGATAGGCAGGCACTGGTATCCGTTTAAAGTGATTATAAAAAAAGAATACTAACTACAATTGAAATGAAAAAATATCTTGCACTGAACCTGATTTTTCTACTTTTATTCAGCCTGTCAGGTTTTGGACAGAAACTTACTTTCGCGCTCCTTACTGACTTACACGTCAATCCTAACTCAGTAACTGATTCAGCGCTTCATCTGATTGTGAAAGAAATTAACCAGACTGATTATGATTTTGTGGTTGTAACCGGTGACCTTACCAATGCAGGCTCGAATGCAGAGCTCGAGGCGGTGGCCAAAGCGCTTTCACAATTGAATAAGCCCTGTTATGTCATTCCGGGGAACCATGAAACAAACTGGTCAGAGTCGGCCGGATTGTATTTTAACCGTTTATTTGGCAATGACAGGTTTTTGTTCCGAAAGAACGGTTTTACAATGGTTGGTATGAATACAGGTCCCTTTATGAGAATGGGCGACGGAATTGTAAAGCAGGAAGACCTTCAGTGGCTAAGCCGGGAACTTAAAAGCGTTAAAGCCAATAAGGAAACTTTAATTTCATTCAGTCATTACCCGCTGGCCGAAGGGCTTAGCAATTGGGACCGGGTTACTGAAATTTTGAAGGGAAGCAATTGCATCCTCTCCTTCTGCGGACATGGACACAGGTTGACGCTTCTCAACTTTGACGGTATTCCGGGCATCATGGGACGTGCCATGATGATGGGGAAGAGTCCTTTGGCAGGGTACAATATTGTCGAGCTTCGAAACGATTCTGTATATGTCTCTCAGAAGGTAATTGGCGAATCCAAAGAACCTGCATCGATCGGGTTTAATTATCTGCACCCTGAGCCGATTGCTTCTTTACCTTTATCGAAAAAGCCTGATTTTGATATAAACCGGGATTATCCCAATGTAGAAACCCATATTATTCTTGAGGATACTGCTTCGGTGTTCACAGGGCCCTGTATTGTCAGTAAGAAAATGCTTATCTATGGAAACTCACTTGGAATAATAAAAGCCCTCAGGATCGGGTCGAATAATGTGATTTGGCAAAATAAAGTTCAAGGTCCGTTGTACTCCACTCCTGTTGCAGGAAAATCGGTTATTGCTATTGGAACAGTGGATGGTAAAATTTTAGGATTCGATACCCGGACCGGAAAAAGGTTATGGGAAGTTGTTGCAGGGACGCCTGTTCTTGCGGATGGTATTGTTGAAAATGACCAGTTATTTATTGGCGGTGGGTCGTCGGCTTTCTATAAAATAGATATGAAAAGCGGTAAGGTAATCTGGAAGTTTGAAGGAATTTCAGGGCTGATACAAGGCCAACCGGCTTTATCAGAAAAACAGGTTGTTTTTGGTGCATGGGACCGCCACCTCTATTGTCTTGATAAAACAACGGGCGAGTTGCTTTGGAAATGGGACAATGGCAAGCCCCATCAGCTTTATTCTCCCGGGAATATTGTTCCTGCAGTGGCTAATGGCAAGGTTTTTATTGTCGCTCCTGACAGATGTATGACAGCAATTGAGCTGAGTTCCGGTAAACAAATTTGGCGTGAAAGTTCCCACATGGTTCGTGAATCGATGGGAATAAGTCCTGACAAAAGCCAGGTTTATGCTAAGCTGATGAACGATTCAGTGATTTCAGTTTCCACCCTTAAAGAAACATTCAACTTGAATTGGATAGTTGATGCAGGATTCGGTTACGAGCATAATCCATGCCCGATTATTGCCAGTGGCAATCAGTTATTTATAGGCACGCGAGAAGGAGTGGTTGCTTCAATTGATGCACAGGGACGGAGAGTTAATTGGAAATACAAAGCAGGCAATTCCTCGGTCAATAAAATGATGGGATCCAGAAAAAACATGATATATATCACCTTAACGGAAGGAAAAATAATTTCCTTAAAAGGAAAGTGAATATTTTATAAAATGAATATCCCTATACGTACCTAAATTGATTTTTATACGTTGCACATGCAATTAGCAACCTGTCAAACAGGGCTTCGCCAAAATATCTTCTGTTGAACTTATAGCAAAATTCATTTAGATAACCTTGTAAATACTCTGGTTTGATGTTATGATGAATATCCAGGAACATTCTTTTTGCGTTGGCTATTGCTATAGGTACCCAAGGTAATATTTCACCAATCTTTTCCTTTAAAATTACTTGTACCTGGTGTTTATCTACAAGGTTGCACAAATCCGTGTAGGAAGTGGAATTACCGGTTAATAAAGTCGATTTTCTGGAGATATTAGTGATGACCTTTTCATTAATCGTTCCAGGTTTAAGATTTGGTATTACCTGCATTTTAATGAATCCAACTTTTCGTGGCTTTCCTTTCTTTGCAGGTTTCTCATCAACATCCTTTTTTTCAGCCATAACCAATACTTTTGTCGCCTTTTGACTACCTCTTCCCCGTTTTCTTGGCTTATCCTTATCTTGTAGTTTTACCTCTGTTGAAAAAAACTTCGTCTAATTCGATTTGGCCTGAAAATGAATATTTTTCGTCTCTTTTACCCATTGCCAATCTAAGCTAGTGAAGCATTACCCTAATAGGTTCATAGTATTTGTACCCTAATTGTCTTTGCAATTCAACGGCAGAAAAACTCTTCTTTGTGGATGTGAGCAAATGCATAGCTACAAACCAATAAGGAATAGACAATTGAGAACCGTGCATAACTGTTCCACTTCGAAGCGTTGTTCTTGTTTTACAGATTTTGCATTCATATTGGCACTTGTCGCTCTTCCAATAATGATCCTTACTGCCACAGTGGAGACAGATGACCCCTTCCTTATCTCTGATAGCTTTAAGTTTCAACTTACAACTATCCTCATCGGGGGAATGAAAAAACGCAGTACACCATCACTGCAGGCTCCCTCAAAGAAAATGGAATTCTGAATCTATTTGATGATTTTTACAAGAAGCTAAATACAATGGTCTTTGTCAGCTCTGAGGTCAATAAATGGATGACCGTCAGGGGCAGGTTTATCCATACCACGGAAAAGCAGGAAACCCCATTTTCCTACACGGGAACAACTTATGACCCGATGTACTATCTTTATCGCTGGCACAACGTCACACCATACGGTACCTATCATGGCAACGAGTTCAGAGGGGGAGTGGGTGAAATGAAAGCTGCCCGCCCGATTGAGAACGATGCTTATTTCAACAGGTTAACCCTGGGGACTACCTTGAAACTTGCAAAAGGTTTGACAGCGGATTTTGATTATACCAGCGGACAGACTTTTGCTACCAGTCACACGGTTGGAGGCTATGTAAAGGGTATTGACTTCTGGAACCTGGCTGCAGGTCAGACATTTGACGACAAAACCATGGTTTATACTTCAGCAACTTACGATTATGCTCAATATACTTCCAGTAAAAATTTGAGGAATACCTATAACGGGTACGTGACCTATGAAAACAAGTTTGGAGATCATTTCTTCAAGGCTATGGGCGGAACTAATCTGGAGGATGCAGAATACATCTATCAACTTGCTAAGAGAAATCTCGTTTATAATTTCGATTTGCCTGAGGTCAATCTTGCAGGCGGTGATCAGGTAGCCGGGTCCAACCACTCGTGGTGGTCAATTGCCGGATTTTTTGGCAGATTGAATTATGGCTATAAAGATAAATACCTGTTGGAGGTTAACGGCCGTTATGACGGTGTATCAAAGCTTGATGCAAGCCGGCGCTGGGGTTTCTACCCTTCAGCATCAGCTGGATGGCGGATAACGCAAGAACCTTGGATGGAATCTTTGCGCCCGGTGATCAGCACAATGGAATTACGCGCATCTTATGGTGAAAATGGCAACCAGGATGTCCCGTCGGGCGCGTATTATCCAACTTTGAGTGTAACCAATCCTATAATATTGGGAAACTATTGGCTGATCAACGGTAATTTTGTTCCTTACATCCAAAATCCCGCAGCACTCGTGGATCCGACTCTAACCTGGGAGACAGTAAGGACCACTGATATAGGGCTCGATTCCAGATTTTTTGAAGATCAACTGGGCGCCACGGTTGAGTGGTACAAAAGGAAAACACTCGATGTAATTTCACCCGGGGGAGTAGTGCCTTCGACAGTTGGCGCTTCAGCCGCTGTTAGAAATTATGGAGAATTGACTACCAAAGGTGTTGAAGTGTCTATTGACTATACCCACACTTTTTCAAATGGATTGCATCTGACTTTAACCGGACAGTTCAGTGATTACAAATCCGTCGTTACTCAATATGCTGCTCCGAACGATCCGGGAACCGGCACAGCCTATTATAAAAACAAGGTTTTAGGGGATATCTGGGGTTATAAAACGGTGGGCCTTTTCCAGAAAGAAGACTTTGTTTGGGAAAATGGCGCAATCAAACAGACCATTCTTCCGGACGGGCGACCGACCAATACGATGGCAGAAGGAGTTGCCAACCAGTACATTCTCGAATCCGGGAAGTTTAAATTCGGACCGGGTGACGTCAGGTTCATGGACCTGAATGGCGACAGTGTGATCAATTATGGAACAAACACTGTTGGAAACCCTGGTGACAGGACCGTAATCGGAAACAGTCAGCCCCGCTACCAATATTCATTCCGTATCGATGCAGACTGGAAAGGATTTGATATTGGAATTTTCTTCCAGGGAGTAGGCAAACGGAATATCTGGGCCACAGGGAACATGGTTTTACCGGGTTATTACGCTGCAGAAGCGAACTTCGCACATACATTAGATTACTGGACTTCTGAGAATACCGGAGCATTTTATCCAAGACCCCTGGAATACAGTCAAACGGCTAAATGGAACTATCTTCCAAATGACCGGTATCTGCTGAACGTTGCCTACCTCAGGTTAAAGAGCTTAAGCTTTGGATATACACTTCCCAAAAAACTGGTCAGCAAAGTGAACATTCAAAAATTACGCGTTTATTTCAACGGAGAAAACTTATTCGAATTTGATAAGTTAGGTAATATCCCGATCGATCCTGAAATCGACTGGACAACTACTACTTCAAACGATTCGCGTTCTTTTGGCCGGAGTTATCCGTACCGCAGATTAGTATCCATGGGTATTCAACTTGAATTCTAAAAAATTAAAGACGATGAAAAAGACAATTTTTATATTTATTATAGCGCTGATTGGCTTTTCAAGCTGTGACAACTACCTGGATCGTAAGTCCCTGGACATTTTTGACGAAACAAACTTTTGGACAAATGAGCAAAGCGTAAGGCTGTATTCCCAGGGAGCTTATACCAACTATTTTATGGGATACGGAAGCGGCTATACCTATGGAGATTTTTTCACTTTCGGGCCATGGTCAGATGAATACAGTTCCAGCGCTTTGTGGACGCAGAACCCCGCTACATCCGGGAACGGATGGTCTTTCAGTTACGTGCGCAGGGCCAATATCATGATACAGCGCGTGGATGGCATGCCGATTCCAGATGAGGCAAAAAATCACTGGAAAGGCGTTGGCCGTTTTTACAGGGCGATGGAATATTCGGATCTTGCCAGGACTTTTGGCGATATTCAATGGTATGATAAGGAAATACTTCCCGCAGATGTCGAGGAGAGCTACAAGCCGAGGGATCCGCTGAAGTTAGTGGCACAAAAAATAATGGAAGACTTCCAGTATGCTGCCGAAAATGTAAGGACTAATGACGGGGTACAACAGATCAACAGGGATATTGTATTGGCTTTTATGTCGAGACACCTGCTTTATTTAGGTACCTACATGAAGTATCACAATCTTGATCAAACGGTGGCAACCGAGCTTTTAACGAAAGCTAAATGGGCAGCAGACCAGTTGATTGCAGGTGGAAAGTACGTAGTTGCAGATGATTACAGAGGAATCTTTACCTCTGAAAACCTCGCTACAAATAAAGAAGTGATCATGTATCGCCAATATGAAACCGCCAAGGCTACTCATTCACTTGTTTCCTATAATAATCAGGAGCCCCAGACCGGTACAACGCTGAAGATGGTGGAAACTTATCTTGCAACGGACGGTCTTCCAATTAAACAATCGCCTGTTTACAAATATGCCGATGACAATGGTTTGCGCTATTGTCCCGATCAGTTCAAGAACAGAGACCCGCGAATGTCTGCTACTCTTGTTGATTCAATAAGAATTAACGCGGCTCACGGCGCTTATTCAACTACTGGTTTTCTGTGTTTAAAATTCCTGCCTTATACAGCTAATGCAAATGATTTGATATATCTTGGTTCGACCAATACAACTGATGCTCCAATTATCAGGTACGGCGAAGTTTTGCTTAACTACGCGGAAGCTGCGGCTGAGTTAGGCCAGTTCGCACAGGCAGATGCTGACAAATCGATTAATAAACTTCGCAACAGAAACATCAAGAAAAATAATGTTGGGAGTGTCCTTCCGAAACTTCCGCCAATGACGGTGGCCGGTGATAAGGTCCTTGCAAACGGGGTTGAGATCAACGACCCGGACCGAGACCCAAGCATATCGCCGCTTATCTGGGAAATCCGAAGGGAACGATGCGTGGAGCTGATGTTTGAAGGTTTCCGCAAGAACGACCTTAGAAGGTGGGGGAAATATGAATATCTGAAGACAATAGAAACCAATGGCCCTACCACATTAGGAAAAGGGGCAATGGTTAATCTCATGAAATTTTCTGCAGCAACAAGAAAAGCGGTAGTAAAAGCCGGTCACTTCTATCTCCCTGTTCCGGGCGATAGCACCAAAAGTTTTATGTACAATCTTTACGATGCAAACATGAGAAGAGACTGGAAACCGGGAGACCCCTATTATGAGAGACAATACCTGAATTGTGTTCCTCTTGATCAAATCAAACTTTACTCGGATTTGGGTTATGTTTTAGAGCAAAATCCAGGTTGGCAATAATTTGATTAATGTTCTAAAATCAGGAGGGTGTAGCAAAATTATGCTATATTCTCCTGTTTTTTTCTACAAAGATGCCTCTGCTATGCAACTTTCAGCAATGAAGTTGCGTCTTTGTAATAATTATATTTATATTGCAAAATTCAGGAAGGAAGTTGCATCCCTAAAATCTATCAAAATTTTATCCGGTCACGAATGATGAGGTTTAGTTTATATTTTAATGAAATAATAAGAATGATTTTTTTTAAGCGATCTATATCTCTTTCAAGATTTAGAATGGTAAAGTTTGTGTTCCTGGTACTGGGACTGACATTTGGATTGCATTCATTTGGCCGTATTGTTAAGCCAGAACCTTCTAATGGAATTATGGTAAAAACGGGCAAAACCACGGGGCTTTTGCCTTTTCTCAAGTATGGCCCGGGTATTGACAGACTTGGGGGAGCCAAGATGACCTATCTTGACACAGCCGTTGTGATACAGGTTGTTGATAGTCTAAAGGATGATTATATTGTTCAGCTTTCAAAAAATCACCGGGCCTTTATACCCAAAGAGAATGTGCAGTTTATTGCGGGGTACTGCAAACCTGATTATTATCTCACCTCTTCGTGGAAGGTATCGGGTGATGATAAGTATGACTTTGTTGCCATAGCTCTCGATGAACGGCTTCCTTATAAAAGTATTCAGATGACCGATCCGTCGAGAATCTTTGTTGACATCTACGGAGCAACAGGAAATACCAACTGGATTACCCAGCTTAAGTCGGCAAAAGAGATAAAGAAGGTATCGCATGAACAACTGGAAGATGATATTTTCAGGGTTATCATTGACCTGAAACATTCACAGCAGTGGGGTTATTCAATAGACTATAGAAACAATACCCTGGTGATTGCAGTGAAACGTCAGCCAGAGCACCTTTCAATCCGGCATTTAAACATTGCCATTGATGCCGGTCATGGGGGATCCTACTCAGGAGCTACAGGAGTTAAAAGTGGTACCAAAGAAAAGGATGTCAATCTCACAATAGCCAAAGAGATGGGAAAGGACCTAAAGCGCAAGGGAGCCAAAGTATTTATGACCCGGAGTACAGATATAGATCTCAGTATGGTGGAACGCACACTAATGCTTCGAGAAGCAAAACCAGATCTTCTAATCAGCATTCATCATAATGCAGGATCTAATCCAAATGCAAAAGGAGTCAGTACTTATTACCGCTATCTTGGGTCCAGACAACTTTCAGTGGATATCCTTAACCGCACCCTTGAACTTGGACTGGTTGATTTCGGGAATATCGGCAGTTTCAACTTCGCACTTAATGGTCCGACTGAATATCCAAACTGTTTGGTGGAAGTAGCTTTTATGAGCAATGTAGAGGATGAAAAGCGAATAAATAATCCGGCTTTCCAGAGACAGGTTGCAAAAAAAATTCGCAAAGGAGTGAATGACTGGATCAGGAAAATTAAATAAAAAGAAACAAGCAATGACCTGATATCTGGTAGAAATTACGAATTAGAATTACAAATTAGGAATCACTTTCAGAGTCCGGGAAATAGCTCACAACGTTTCACAAAGTCAGAATCAAAAGTTTCACGAAGTCCTTGTGTTATTCTGAGAATAAGGTAGTGCAACGTTGTGACTGAAAAAACTCACAAAGATTTCATGAGGTTTCCTCCACAATTTTCATTTTTTCAATTGTTAATTGATTTAAAAACAGACATCTGCTCGATCTGTAATTTAAAAAGAGTACATTTGTGTAAAATTTTTGAAATTCTAATCTGATGGACGAAATATTTAGCAAAATACGTATTAGCCAAACACTTAGCCAAAAAATTGAACGCAAAATTGAAGAAGCAATTCGTCAGAAAAAGATAGTATCAGGAGCTAAACTTCCATCGGAAAGAGAATTGTGTGAGAGTTTTGCCGTAAGCCGGACTGCTTTACGCGAAGCATTACGCCGTTTAAGTGCAAGGGGTTTGATCGTCATCAGGAAAGGAAGCGGAATGGTCGTTTCGGAGATTAAAATTCAAGATGCTATTAATTCCCTCAACCTCTATTATGATCTGAAATTTGACTCCAATTTGATTGCCCAGATCATCGAAGTACGAAGATTGTTTGAGCCGGAAATTGCTCGTTTAGCCTCACGCAACCGCACAACAGATGATCTTAAACTATTAAAGGAGAATCTTGCCGATTTGACTAAATGCGATCCGGATAATACTCAGCTTGAGGTCGACCTGATTAACCGGTTTCACATGAATTTGTCAAAGGCTACTGCAAATCCAATCATTATTATAAGCATGGAGCCGATCTACTCGCTGCTGCCCCGCATGCGGAACATGATCTATGCCAACATCGAGGGTGAAAAAGAATACACACTCCGTCTTCAGAAGTGTATTTTGGATGCTGTGGAAGTTCAGGATGACCAGCAAGCTTTTCAACACTCCGTTGAATTGCTTGAAAGAAACATGGAAGTTTACGAACGTTATTTTAAGAGCTTTTTATAACTAAGAAATGATGTGTTGATGTGATGATGTGATGAGCTACTGATACTCATATCTCATATCTCATCCCTCATCCCTGCTTTCACTTAATCTGACTAAAACTCATTACGTAATTTTCCACCTTGATTACGTGCTTATCTTAAATAAAGATCTTGTGAAATTTTTTAAGATATTCGTTAAAATTCCATTTTATGAAGTATTTTAATGGAGTTGTTTATTTTTAATTATTTTTGTGTGCGCACACGGCGTTTTTAAACGCCATGTGAACTAATTAAAATATTAACGTTAAAGAATTGATTTTTAATACACTTTATCTATCTTTCCAGGCCTTTGCTTAAACTGATATTTGGCTTTACTAATAAGAAAAAATAACTCCGGTTAAGGCTTATTTTTTATCAAAACAAACATCTGAAAATTAATTTCAAAAGATAAATTATAATTTTTATGGAAAATTCAAGGAGAGAATTTATGAAAAAAACTTTGGCCGGAACGGCTTTAGTTTCTGCAGGAGGAATTTTACCCGGGTTTAGCGCTGCAAGTTATAACCGCATTGTTGGGGCTAACGATAAAATCCGTGTTTCTATCATGGGAGTAAATTCACGCGGATTTGCACATGCTCAGAACTTTTCCAATCAGACTAACTGTGAGGTTGTACACATTTGTGATGTGGATAGCCGGGCCATCGATAAATGTATCAAAATGCTTGATGCCAAGCAAAATTTCAAAGCCAAAGGGTTCAAAGATTTCAGGCAATCACTGGCCACAAAAGATATTGATGCATTGGTCATTGCAGCTCCGGATCATTGGCATGCCCCTGCCGGACTTCTGGCGCTCCAGGCTGATAAACATGTATATATTGAGAAGCCTTTGAGTCACAATCCAAACGAAGGTGAACTCTTAATCAAAGCTTCCAAACGCTATAATAAAGTGATACAAATGGGCAATCAACGCCGTTCGTATCCAAATATTATGGCCGGTATTCAGGAGCTGAAAGATGGAGTCATCGGACGCGTTTATTTTGGGAAAGGATGGTACACAAACAACCGCCCATCCATTGGGATCGGCAAAGAAGTACCCGTACCGGAATGGCTCGACTGGGATCTTTGGCAAGGACCTGCACCCAGGAAAGCATTCAAAGATAATGTGGTGCATTATGACTGGCACTGGCGCTGGCATTGGGGAACCGGTGAGTCATTGAATAACGGAACTCACATGGTCGACCTTTTACGCTGGGGAATGGGAGTTGATTATCCTATCAGAGTAAGTTCCAATGGTGGCAGGTTCCGCTATAAAGATGACTGGGAAACTCCCGATACCCAAGTTGTAAATATTGATTTCAAGGAAGGCCTTACCATGAATTGGGAAGGCAGAAGCTGTAACGGGCGTTATATTGAAGGTACTTCAGTTGGCGCTATGTTTTACGGAGAAAAAGGATGTATGCTTATAGGTTCAGGTAATGCTTATACAATATTTGACCTCAACAATAAAATTGTTAAAGAAGTAAAACAGGACCAGAAAATTGATGCCCGCAATCTTGCAAATCCTTCCGGCAGTCTCGATGGGAACCATATACAGAATTTCTTTGAAGCCATCAAAAACGGAACTAAACTTAATTCCGATATAGTATCAGGCTATAAAAGCACCCTTTTGATGCAACTTGGCAATATTGCTCAAAGAGTAGGACGTACTTTGGATATCGATCACGAAACCGGCCGGATTATAAATGACAAAGAAGCAATGAAACACTGGTCCCGCAGTTATGAAAAGGGCTGGGAAATGAAATTATAAATACTGTTATAAAATTAAATCAAGAGTTTACCTTAAGAGACTGTCCACAGTCGATCAGGTTAATCTTATAAAAACAAATAAAAGAAAATGAATACAAGAAGAGATTTTATTAAGACCATTGGTGCAGGTGCAGCAATTGGAGCAGTTTCGCTTTCTGCATCTTCTATTGCGGCTGCAATGACTGCTGATCCTGAGAGAAAGATAATTCGTATTGGCGTTATCGGAGCCGAAAACTCCCATACGAACATTCTTTCCAAAATGTTTAACATTGATAAGAAATTTCCAGGTGTCGAAATTACTCATTTATGGGGTGAAACTGACGAATTTGCTGCTAAAGCTGCTAAAGCCGGTAATATTCCAAATATCGTAAAAGATCAAAAAGAAATGCTTGGCAAGATTGATGCCCTGGTTGTTGACCACCGTCACCCAAAATTTCACCTGGAAGCCGCCACTCCTTTTGTAAAAGCAGGTATTCCTACTTTTGTTGATAAGCCTTTCTGCTACAGGGTTGCTGAAGGAAGGAAATTTCTTGCCCTTGCTGAGAAAGTTGGAACTCCGGTGACTTCCTTTAGCTCAATTGCTAACAGCTCTGCAACTTATGATATCAAAGCACAATTGGAAAACATAAAGGATATCAACCATGTGATCCGTTTTGGCCCTGTTGAGCTGGATTCAGTTTACGGTAACGTATTTTTCTATGGAGTACATTCCCTTCAACCTCTGATGGTAATGTTTGGAGAGGATGTTGACCGTGTAAAAATTACCCGTGATGGTAAAAAAGGTAGTGCCAGCCTGGTGTTTAAAAATGGCCTTTATGCCACGATGATCTTCAAAAACGTTTCTTACGGATGGGAAACCTTTGTGGAAACCAAGAAAGGACTGGTAGAACTGAAATCAAGAGTTCCGGAAACTGATCCTGGGAAAATGTATGTTGATATCATCGAGATGTTCAGAACCCGCAAAGAGCCACGCACCCACCAGAATATTTTAAAAGAAATAGCTATTCTGGAAGCAATGGAAAAATCTTCAAAGAACGAAAAATGGGAAAAGGTAGAAACCATTTAAGCTCTTGTAATTGATTTGCAAAAGGATGATTCCTCTTTATTGAATTATCTTTTATTTGCTTAACTTTAGAAAAAACAATGATTCTGACCACGAAATGGTTTGGATTCATTGTTTTTTCTAAAACAATCTTATAGATCAACTAACTAAATTTTAAAATCATGGCACAAATTAAGCATTCAAGACGTGAGTTTATCGTAAAAAATTCATTGGCAGGACTTGGAACCATTGTTGCCATGGATGTCTCCAATACGCTGTTTGCAAGAACATCGAATACCCAGTCACCCGCTTTATTGGGAGGATCCCCGGTAAGAACGAAAGGATGGCCAGTTTGGCCGCAATGGGATTCAGCCACAGATGAAGAATTAGTATTAAAGGTTCTGCGTAGCGGTTCATGGACCCGCGCAGGAGTTGTCACCGAATTTGAAAAAAAATGGGCCGAAACTGTCGGCGCTAAACGTTGTCTGGCTGTTGTCAACGGTACGAATGCTCTTATTGCCTCCCTCAACCAATTTGATATCGGTGCAGGGGACGAAGTTATCATTGGTCCTTATTCATTTATATCTACCATCATCTGCATCCTTCAGAATGGGGCAATGCCCGTTTTTGTTGATACCAACCCTCAGACTTTTCAGTTAGACGCTGACAAAATTGAAGCTAAAATAACTCCCCGAACAAGGGCTATACTTCCTGCCCATACTCTTGGAATGCCTGCGGATATGGAGAAGATTATGAAGATAGCTAAAAAGCACAATCTGATAGTCATCGAAAACGCCTGCCTTTCATGGCTTGCTGAAATAAATCACAAGAAAGTAGGCACTTTCGGAAATGCCGGATGTTTCAGTTTCCAGACTTCCAAGAATATCCCGATTGGAGAAGGGGGAGCCATTGTAAGTGATGACGAAAAATTTATGGACCGGTGCTATTCTTACCATAATTACGGGAATCCTTATGGATCGGTTGTTTTGCCAGAGGGTGTAAACGGAGGAACAGTAATCAACGGAACCAAACTCAGGATAACGGAATACCAGGCAGCAATAGGGCTGGCTCAGCTAAAACGCCTGGAAAAACAGACCGATACACGTAACGAAAATGCATTGTATCTCAAATCCAAAATACAGAACATTCCCGGAATTGTTCCCTTTAAGCTGAGTCCAAACGTGACCAGGATTTCTGCCTGGCAGTTTCCATTCAGGTACAAAATGGAGGAATTTCAGGGTCTATCACGGGCTGAATTCATTAAAGCCCTCCGTGCAGAAGGAGTACCCAGCTCATCAGGGTATGTCACTCAAAACGATAAACCATATTTGAAAAACACCTTCGAATCCAAAAATTATCGAAGAATGTATTCAAAGAAGGTGTTGGATTTTGATAAATTTCTCGAACGCAATCACTGTCCGGAGAATAATCTACTTTGTGAGGAGGCAGTCTGGATTTCCCAGAACATGCTTCTTGGAAATAAATCGGATATGGATGATATTGCATCAGCTATTGAGAAAATTCATAAGGCTGCCGGCGAATTAAAAAAAGCTGTCAAGAAATAACAGGAACGGTTCTCCTCAAAGAAATCATTAGTTAAAATAATAGATACCTAAAAATCATCACATGGAAAAAGAAACCAAAATTGACAGGCGCAGTTTCCTTTATACCACTGCACTTGGAACTTTAAGCCTTCCTCTTCTTTCTAACAGCTATCGTAAGATTGCACCCAGCGACCGTGTCAGAGTGGCCCACATTGGGCTGGGAAACCAGGGAAGAAGCCACATGAACTGGTTTAATGCTCTAAATGATGTGGACATTGTAGCATTATGCGATGTTGACAAAGAGGTCTTGGACAATACTTATAATAAGTACACCTCTGCGAATAAAAATGCCAAAGTAGATAAATATACAGACTTCAGGCGCATTCTTGACCGCAATGATATCGACGCCATTACCTGTGCAACACCCGACCACTGGCATGCCTTGATCGCTATTCTGGCGTTTCAGTCAGGCAAGGATGTTTATGGTGAAAAGCCTCTTTCCTACACTGTGGAAGAAGGAAATGCAATGATTAAAAGCCTGAAGAAGAATAATTCAGTATTTCAGTTGGGAACCCAGATACATGCAACCGATAATTACCACCGTGTAACAGAAATCCTTCAGTCTGGAGCAATAGGAAAAATCCATACTGTTCGTTTATGGAAAACCGGAGGTTCACCGGGTCTGGGATTTCCTGCCAATGAGACTCCCCCATCCACCCTCGACTGGAACATGTGGCTTGGTCCGGCACCTTATCAGGAATACACACCGGTGCGCTGTCACAGGAGCTATCGCTATTTCCTCGATTATTCGGGAGGCGTATTCTGTGATTTCTGGAGCCACATCGCGGATATCATGTTTATGTCGATTCATCCAAAAGGATTGTATAGTGTTGAAAGCAAAGGCGACAGGCCTCACGACGGCATTGCTGATGCACCTCAATGGATCGATACAGAATTTAAATTCAAAGATCTTGATGTGTACTGGACAACTAAACCTCCAACAGTTCCCGGAGCAGAAAAGATGGGGATCGGAGCTCATTTTGAAGGCGATAAAGGAACTTTGACCTGTGATTACACCACGTGTACCATCCGTATCGGGAACGAAGTCATAAATGATATTCCCGAGATTCCAAAAACAATTACCCGCTCACCGGGGCATCAACGCAACTTTGTTGATTCGGTAAAATCAAGGATTCAACCCGAAAGTAACCTGTTCTATGCACACGAAATGACCATTCCAATGCATCTCGCCCTGATATCGTTCCGTTTGAAAAGAAAATTAAAATGGGATAGCGTCAAAGAAGAGTTTATCGGAGATGATGCTGCTGATTACCTCTTATCAAGAGCTTACAGGGCGCCTTGGAAATTACCAAAATAACTAATAACCAATCATTTTTATAACAATGAAAAAATTAATAGCAATTGTTTGTTTTTCGATCTTTTTCGGAGTTTCTGGCTTTTCCCAGGATAATGAGAAGTTCGTTTCTCTTTTTAACGGAAAGGACTTAAGTAACTGGACTCTTGAAAAACCTGATGGATTTCAGGTAGATAACGGTGAAATGCTGAGCAAAAGTTTTGGCAAAGGTCATGACCTCTATACCAATAAGAAGTACGGAAATTTTATTCTGCGTTTCGAATATAAGTTATCGAAAGTTGGCAACAGTGGCATTTTTATTCGCTGTGAAACCTTTAACCAGGGCGCCGGATACGAAGTTCAGTTACTTGCCCCATGGACACCTTGGAGAGACGATATTCACTGTACAGGTTCAATCTATGGATACGTTGCTCCACAACACAGACCGGACGAAACTACCGGGATATGGTATAAAACCGAAATAAAATGTGACAGGAACATCATCACCATTTCCATTAATGACCAGGTGACCACGTTGGCCAACATCGATACGGTTAAAGGTTTGGCGAATAAACCGCTGGTTGGTGTTATCGGCATTCAGGCCAATCATGCCAACGAGAAGGGACAGGATTGCAGATTCCGCAATATCTATATACGGGATCTCGACGCTGAACCCGATTACGTGATCAAAGGATTCTCTGAAAAAAGTGATAAGTACAGAGCCCAGGCTGAAGTAGCCGCTGTTGGTCTGGGAACTAAAATGGTACAACCATTGGCCGGTTTGATGGCAGGCAGTGACATCGCAGCAAAGAGCAGCGCCAAACAGGCCCTTTTTGATCTTGTTGCAAAAGCTACCGCACCGGAAGCTTCGAAAAAAGACCGGAAAGGAGTTGCCGTTGCATTAAAAAGTGGTATTAAAAGCACGTCCGAAGAGGTTACCAAAAATTACCTCAAATGGTTGTTAGGGATGACTGATAAATAGATTTCATAAATGAAATGAAATATCCGTTCGGTTACTACGATATTCAGTAACCAAACGGATATTTTTTTTTGACTATTTGAATAATTCCAATTCCGGGAGGTTACATTAACCCTTTCAACATGCCCTGATAATACATAGGCTTAAGTCCGTGTACCTTCAGAATCCACCAAATTCCCCGTTCAATTCCAGGATCAATAAAAGGTATAGTTGGTAATAGCTTATCATTATACCCAAATTCACACATCAGCACCTTACCGTATTCGGTGACAATCGGACAGGCCGAGTAGCCGTCATATTTCAGCTGAGGGACCTTCCCCTCCATTAAAGAAACAAGATTGGCCGCAGCAATCGGGGCCTGCTTTCTTATTGCGGCGCCTGTTTTGCTGGTAGGCAAACCTGCCACATCTCCAAAGCAAATGATATTCTTGTATTTGGCATGCACCAATGTTTCTTTATCCACTTTCACCCAGCTTCCCTGTTCGGGATCCCCCGAGAGTTCAGAATTTCTGACAAAATCCGGGGCGCTCATCGGGGGTACAATGTGAAGAAAATCATAATCAATAACGACTTTCTCACCTAAACCTTCCGGCAAAACTGCTGTAGTGACGGATTCAGGTAATTTCATAAAGACCGCTTTTTTGGAACTGGTATCTACCGAGATCAAACGGTGGCAATAGTTTGTCTCAATATTCCTTTCTTTGAAAATTTCCTTTAGCCGGTCTCCAAATATCTTGGGTTTCATCAGTTCTTTCTGATTGGCAAAATAGGAAATCTGAAAATCATTCCTCTTATTTTCCTTTTTCAGATGATCTTCCGTGATCAGGCAAATCTTCTTGGGAGCACCGCCACATTTAATTTTTGTATAGGTATTGGTAAAAATCAACTTCCGCGATGTCGAATTAGGCAGGCTCTTTATGGCTTCCCAGCAACGAACAGCGCTATTATAATCATAAATGCTATGAACATTCCCTTTCCCAAGGTCCTGACGGGATATGCCTTCAACAAGATCAAAATTCATCTGACAACCTGGGACCATTACCAGAAAATCGTACGAAAATTTCCCTTCTTTGGCGGTTACAACCGTATTGGCATCCGGATGCAATTCGGTCACCGAATCTTTTATCCATTTTACATGATCGGGGATAAGATCCTTTGTTGGTTTCACAACCTCACCGGGAGTAAATACTCCGGCTGCAATCAACGTATAACCAGGCTGGTAATAATGTTTTTCATTGGGTTCAATGATGGTAATATCGTAATCACGGATCATGTAAGAGAGATAGGCAGCCATCGTAATTCCCGCAGCGCCGCCGCCCACAATGACTACTCTGGCTTTTGCACTGGATTGATTAAAATAATGAACGGATCTTTCCACGATAACTGCTCCGGCAGCCCCGGCCAATCCGATCTTCAGGAATTTCCTTCGCGAATACGATTTCCACTTGTCTCCAATGTTTGTGGTCATGCTTTTTAAGTTTTCCCAAAGGTAACTTTTTTAAAATGTTTCCAATTCCTGCTAAACAATAAGAGCATAAAATCTTCTTTTTCACATAGTAATGAAATTATCTTTAATATAAACCTTAGCTCCTGTTCTTCCTCATGTCCTTTTTGTAATTCTTTAAAATTTTCCCGAATTCTTTATCTTTCTTTCTCCGTTCATCAACGGTCGATTCAAAATGCGACTTTTCTCTGACCATTTTGAGATAATTTTCATAAGAATTCTTGTCCAGTTCTCCCTTTTCAATGGCTTCAAGAACAGCGCAGCCTGTCTCAACAGTATGAGTACAATCTTTAAACCTGCAATTTTTCGATAGGCCGGCAATCCTGTCGAAGGTCATTTCCAATCCGCCTGATGAATCCGCGATACCAACCTCCCTCATACCGGGATTGTCAATCATCATCCCTCCGTTTTCCAAAATTATCAGTTCCCGGTGAGTTGTAACATGCCTTCCTTTATTGGTGGTCTGACTTATGGCGGCGGTTTGCATGACCGTTTTACCCGAAAGATTGTTCAGCAGCGTTGATTTTCCAACGCCCGATGAACCAAGCAAACAATAGGTTTTGCCTTTTTCGATGCTACTTTTCAGTTCACGGTATCCATCTTTCGATTCGTTGCTGATCGCTATGACAAGAACATCTTTAATTCTTATTCTGATACTCTCCAGTATCTCCGAAATCTGCTGTTCGTTTATCAGATCGATCTTGCTGAGAACAATGATCGGGCTTACCCGTGACGAATTACAAATGGTCAGGTATCTTTCGAGCCGGTTGATATTAAAATCCCGGTCGACCGCCTGGATGATGAAAGCATAATCAATATTGGTTGCGATGATCTGGATTTCGCCGAATTGTCCGACAGCCTGTCTTTTTATAATGGAAGATCTGGGAAATATCCTGTGAATGATCGCGAAATCTTCCTCGTACGTTGTCAGGGCAACCCAATCCCCCACCGCGGGAAAATCTTCGCGTCCTTTGGCACCAAAACGCATGTTGCCGATGATCTCGGCCTCAAACTCTCCTTTTTCGGTCTTTACAACATACCGCTCCTTGTGTTCAGCAATAACCCTTCCAACTTCAAAATCATAGAGATTATTGTCTTTCCTGAATTTTTCAAGCTCAGTGTTGTATCCTAATTCTTCTAATAACATAACTATATTTTTTCAATCTGACGATGCAATTAACTGAACTTTTTGCTGTTTCTTAGAGTACGCTATCATCTCAAATCCTTCATCGAAAAGATGAATCATAAACCCGATTGCGGTTGAATCTCCGGCTATTCCATCATAATCAAACATGTTCAGCATCTTTTTATCGAGCTTCATCACCGGATTAGCAATAAACCATTTTTCATTAAAAAAATCATTCATTCTTTTCCTGATATATTGCATGTCCTCTTTATGCAAACTATCAGCAATATGACTACCTAGTTTTTGGTTCGGATCAAAATCTCTACCTCTTTTAGGATCAGTCACATAAATATACCAGGGTCGGCCGTAATCATAAAATCTGTTTCCTAAAAATCTTCTTTCATAAATTAATTTCCCGGAAAAATCAATAATTTGAAATGACATTGTGTCCTCAAGATTTTCACAATTATAAATCAGTTTAAATGTATCAGCCTTATCCTGGTTCGAAAAAGGATGTTTCTTGATTATCTCACAATTTTTATTGATTATTCTTGCATTTAAGTTTTGCTTACAGAAAATAAACCCAATTACAACTAAAGCGAAAATCACAATCTTTTTCATACTCACGATTATTATTTTAATCAATTGAGTTATACCATTTAATTCTTTCTTTAACAATCATGTCGATTTTTTCTTGTGTCAGATTTGCAACAGGAGTGAATTTGTGTCCCCGAATCAACTCGTACGTTTTCATATTCTTCAAATTCAATTGATGGGAATGCACTACACCTATTAATCTCTCGTTTTCGATTATTAAGGTAATTCTATCTCGCGGAGATATATCTTCAATAAGATTATCACCATAGTCGTACCACTCACGCTCAAACGTTTTACTTGAATTGTAATACTTTTTCAACTGGAAGGAATCAATAAGGCCCTTTAAGTCATTTAAAAAAATCTCATTCCCCTTTTCTATAATAATCTTATTCAGTACATTTTCAATTATCGATTCGGGCTTAATATTTTCTTTAAATGTGTAGCCTCTGATAAAACCTGTTCTTATACCATTATTCTCATCCGACCTCCAAAGTGGGGTTTCATTTATGGTTATCCCAACTTTTTCACCTTTAATTCCAAGTAATGTTTTGCCTTTGGCAATCTTGAAATTCTTTAATTCTTCCGGGGTTATCCTGACATCCAGTGCAACGATATGCCAATTGTTTTTCCCTTCCGTGCATTCAACGGAGATGTTATCGTCCAGTGTGAATAATACTCTCCCATTGATCGTATCCCTAATGTTGGCAGGTCCGATTATTCTTTCGCCAGGAATCTTGCTGCTTTGAGCAAAAGATTGATTAAAGAATAAAATGAAAATAAAGAGTACAAAAAAGCAGTTATTAGTCATAGTCCATTGCTTTAATTTATAACCCATTGATTAGCAGCATTCATAAAATTCAAAATCAAATTTAACAAAATTTTTAATACTTACCCAAAATCTATAATTCAGCTAATTCTTTATCAGTAACGAGTTTTGATTATAAATGTGCATCAACTGGGGAATAAATGGTCAAATTAAACTTAAACCCCCAATTTAATCTTAACCAATCCTTTCTCCCCTCAATAATAACCCCTCACTATTTTGTTTCCTTTTCCCATCCGCTTAAGAAATTTATGTATTTTTAGAATTACGAATAGATGTTTCTACTATTAACCAGCATAGATAAATGGGATCAAATATCTAAGGCTAAACTTTTATATTACGCAATGAGATTCATCATCCTACTTTTGATTTCTATTTCCATCGGCTGCAAGGGACAAAACGATAAAGCGATGAGTTGGAGCTCAATTCCAGAACTAAAACAAATCGTTAGTGAAATTGAGAAATGGAATCGCGTTGAAAGTCCTTTCATAGGCCATGCATCAATGTCCTCGATACAATGGAAAAAATTCGAGCAATTAATGAAAATTGCCACTGAAGAACAACTTATTGGCTTAACAGATCATAAAAATTCAGTAGTGAGGTGTTATGCTTTTCAAGCCTTAGCCGCTCGAAATTCAAGTAAAGTGTTTAAAGTACTTTTAAATCACCTGCGTGATACACCTCATGTTGAAACCCAGAGAAATGATCTTGTAGCAAATTATTTTGTTGGTGATTATTTAATCGAAGCAGTAACACCCAATCTTTTTCCCACAGACATTTATAAGCTCAATTATAGAGAAAGAAAAACACTGGATAGTATTCTTCTTTTTGACAAGTCGGTTTTAGTTAAATCGAAATCATCGGTAATACTGAATTTAACACCAACTCCTGAAAAATATGAAAGGATTAGGGAACTTTTACAGATAGAAAGAAACGAATATGCATTAATACCGCTTGCTAAATATAAAAAACCGTCTGATAGAGAACTTATCGCTTCGTTCTTTAAGATTGATAGTACCCAAACATTTGCTCTTTGTGCTTCAATAGAATTCCCTGATGACTATTTTTATCCTTTCATTAAAGGTATATTTGAGCAAGAGTGGAAAGAAGAATTATACGATTATCCTAAATGGAGATTTTGTTTTCAGGCATTAGCAAAATATCCCCGAAAAGAAACAATTGATTTATTCAAGAAGACAACGAAACTGAAACATACAAGACAGAATTTTAGATACAATTATCTAAATTCACATTTACTAATTGCAATAACAAAATTTCCAGACAAATTATTTGAACCATTAAAGGACAAAATTAAACTTGATGAAGTCTATATGGATGAGGTAAAAAGAGAACTGGATCGAAAGAACTAATCAACAACATCTAAACCTCAATCAGCCACTTTCCCATCGTCTGGACAAATTAATAATCGCGTCATATCTTCGCCAATCTATCTGGTGACTTTCTGTTGACTTTCTGTTGACTTTCTGTTGACATTATGTTGAAATTTCAATAAAATGTCTACCTTTACTTATCTGTTATTCATCTTTTAAACTGGTGTTGATATGGCTAAGTTAAAAGGAGGAACCGAGGCGATGATCTCGGGGAAAGTCGGAGGATTGGTATTTTTTGATTATTTCGGGGAACGTCATGTGCGCATGGCGCCAAAGGATCGTAAAAAAAGCTCCTGGAGCGCAAAGCAGCAGGCGCACCGTAAACGTTTCAGCGCCATCTACGCGTTTTGGGGGCAGTACGAACGGACGGAGATTCAAAAGATCTGGAAGCTCGCGGCGGTCAGGATGTATGCCATTAACCTGTTTATGAAAATCAATATGCCTGCTTTTGGTCCTGAAGGAGAGCTGATGGATCCGGAGCGGCTTCATTTTTCTGCGGGACAGTTACCGCTGCCCCATTTGCTCACTGCGGCACCTGCGGACGGTGCTCCTGAGAAGATTGAAGTTACCTGGCAGGATGATTCAGGCAGCGCTCATGCAAGATCGAACGATGAGCTTTTGACGATGATTGCACACGACGGGAAATTCACCGGGCCGATAGAAACGGGTTTTGTCAGAAAAACAAAGAACGCCGTTATTCAGCTCCCCGTTGGGATTGGAGCAGTGCAGGGGATTTACGTGTTTTTTGCGTCCAAAGAGCGGATGTCCTACTCTCCGGATCAGTATTTAAAGCTCTGATGACTTGAAAGGATCTGATAGAAAGATAGAATGACGTACTGAATTTATTTACATTATATTTATTCTATGTATATTTGAAGGAACTTATTTAAATCTATGAGATATGAAAGCCTTTCAAATCATTACAATTATTTTATTTTCTTTATTCGGAGTAAGTTCTATTAAAGGAGGAGTTGTCATTACTGGTAAAATTAAGGGCCATATTCCGTCCAAAATAGAATATACAAATCCGGTTAATAATAAGTGTTATCTTGGATTCAGAGATTCGGTCAAGCCCGATTTAAACGGGAATTTTCGTATTGAGGTCGATATTAGTAAGCCCTCCTTTATTAATCTAAAGTTCACCGATAAAACATCCGGTTTTCTTATAATAGAACCGGGGAAAAGCTATAGTGTAAACGCGGAAGACGAAAGGATCAACATTTTATGTCCCGACAGTTTGGGACAAAAATTAATAAACTCTTTTCCTTCACCGGTAATTGTCCAGATCGAGGCAAGAAAACTCAGGAATGATACGTCATTAACATCAGTTGCAGAAAAAGTGGCTGCAATGAAAGAAAGCGATTTAGCTAAATTAAATCAGCTTTTTAAAGAAAAACAAATATCGGGGCCCTTCTATGATCTTGCAAAAAAAGACAGGGATTGCTATTATTCGACATTTATGGCCATATTCCCCCTTACGAAATTAAAGCCGGAGAAGCTTTCCGCTGCAGTTACAGATTTCTGGGGAAAGATTTTCCTGGATAATCCTCCTGGCGATGATTCCCTAATGTCATCACCTTACTGGAATGAGTACATACAATATTACCTTTATTATAAAGAATTTACAGATAAAGACTTCAGTTTACAAAAAATAAGAGAGTACAGGGATAAAGGAATTATGAATACTCATAAAATTGAATTAGCTGAACGATATCTCCCCCAGGGCGCACATGAATACTACAAAGCTGCAACTATTTATTCTGCTGCCATACAGAAAGATTATGAAAAAGAACTTGTTAATCTGTATAAAGATTTCAAAACGGAGTACCCTAAAAGCGGTTTTTCAGTTTACCTAAAGCCATTGATCGACCAGATTGAGGTTTTTCACAGGACTGCAGCTAAAGATTTCTCGAAAGATGTGACTTTCGTAAGTAATTATGAAAAACTGAATACCTTAAAAGAGTGTATAGCTTCCTTTCAGGGTAAAAAGATATTTATTGATATTTGGGCTACCTGGTGCGGGCCGTGTAAGGCAGAATTTGCCTATAAAGAAAATTTGAAGCAGATTTTGAAGCAAAAAAATATTGAGATCCTTTATGTTTCAATTGATGACGAGGCAAGATCCCAGGCATGGAAAGATATGATCAAATTCTACAAGCTTGATGGCTATCACTTAAGGGCAAACAAAGAGTTAACCGCTGATCTAAGAAAGCTCTTTGATAAAAACGGAACCATTGCTATTCCATGGTATCTTCTTGTTAATGAGAAGGGAGAAATAGTAAAAAAACACGCAGCCAATCCCTCCAATCCGCAGAAATTGGAAAAGGAAATATCGGAAATGTGAGGACTTCATTAATCACCTGAGAAAATACAGGGTGCCTCAAACCAATGAGGCACCCTATATTTGATTTATTTACCAACCTTAGTAATAACCTGAGCCCGATCTATGCAATGGATAAGACAGCGCTTGATTGTTTGAGCGTTAATGTTGTTTCCACTAACCTAATCTTAAAAAAAAACCTCAGTAGATGGGATTGAACACCCTTTCATCAACCTGATTACCTGATTTGATTAGGTAATCAGGTTGGTTTTCCCCCTGTCCATTGCTACTAAGGTGTTTTCGACAGATCAGGTTATTCTTAGATCGCACTCACATTAATGGTAAATTGTTGTTTATTAGGCTTAAGCCACTTTCCCCTTTGCAAAAATGCGGACGAACCATTTATTTTACAATTACCGGAAGATTTCTTTGGGGGGGATCTAATTTTATTGAATTAAAAAAACCATCCATTACCACCTTTTTATGTTTAGCGCTGCATATTACATAATCAGAATATCTTCTTCCTTTATACTCAAATTTGACGACATACACTTTGTCACCAATACAAACTTGTTCGTTAAATTCTAACTGACGGTTAATCCGTTCTATTAACATTTGTTCCAGTAATAAATTTCTTTTTTCACTTAGGCTTAATTCTTCTAATTTTCTATTTCCCTTAATAAATATGTCTATGTAATTTTTTGATATTGAATCCGGAGAGGCAGCCTTTTGATGAGAATAAGTCTTTCTAATTCCAAATGAATCAAAATAAGGAGCAACTTTAACTATTGTATCTATTCTATTATAGTCATAGAAATAATAATTGAGGTGCATTGTGTCGATATTAAAATCCCGGGTTAAAATTTTCTTAGCATTATTTCTAAAATCATCCGACAATAACTCCTGAGACTTTTCGGGTAATCCTCTCGGGTCATAAATTTCACCGTGGATAAAACCTGGTGTTATATAGAGTTTAGAGATTACTTTTTCTATCTTTTTATCTACTTTATGACTACCGCCAATAGAGATGAAGACCCCATCTTCCCTATGACTACCGCTAATAGAGCCCGTCAATTGTTCAGCTCCCGAAAAATAATTCCGGTAATGATTAAATCTAACAGAATCAGTTATGGTTTCTAAAAAAGAATAACCAAAAAATCTATATTCATCAGCATTGGTTATGTTGTTAGCGGTCCAATTAGTAAATAGATTATTAAAATTTGTTTCACAACTTGTAATGGAATCCCCAAGTTCATAAATGGATACTTTCTTTTGTCCGTAAGAAAAGGTCTGTTGCATTAACAACATCCAGATTATAATTAAACTTATTTGTTTCATTGTTTTACTAATCTTATTTATGTAACAAATCAACCTATTCAGATATTGATTTAATTAATTTTTAAAAATAGTAAAATTTCTGTTAAATGAGAGAACGGATACGAATTAGTCCAATACACCCGAGCAAGGTGTATCAAACGAATGAGGCATCCTGTTTTTGTACATTCCCTTGAAAGAAACTGGCCACCAAAACACGAAAACTCCAAATTTCACCAAACAGTTTGGTGGAATTTGGAGTTTTTGGTGATTGGGTGGCAGAACTTAATCCGGCCTAATTAAATTATTCGCCCCAGGCATTATCCTGAACAGGGGCAACCTTCACTCCAATATTTTGAGGGCAACGGACCTGAAGGATAATTGTAATTGTCCCTGAAGATTTGTTGATGTGATGATATGCTGATGTGTTGATGTAGCAAAACAATAATATATAATTCATAAATTGTAGCTCGTAGTTCCTAATCTTATTTAGTAATTTGCAATTCATGAAACTTCTCCTTCTTATAATGGCATTATTTTATCAGCACATCAGCACATCAGCACATCAAAAAGAATAACGATACAATGCGTAGCTGTTCTTTTCTGGTAATCTGAATATTACAGAACCATTCTCATCCGTCTTTGCATTAAAATCCTTTCCTTTCCCGATCACATTTGTACACTTAATATTTTTCCCGGCAGGGAGCCATGTTTTTATTTTTGCTTCCGCAGTATTGTTGCTTTCTCTGAAAACAAGGAAATATCCTCCGTCCTTCTGAATGGATTGGAAACCTGTCCAACTGACACCCGACGGTTCCTCTCCAATGGGAAAAATGTGCCCTTTGTGAAAATCAGATTGAATTTCACGGTACTTTTTAATCACGGGAACGACTTCCGGGAAAGCCTTTTCAGGCAAATGGGAAGCTTCAAACCAGGCAAGTGGTTGTCCGGCCATGGTAATGGCAAACAGGTAATCAACCGAGTAATTTATAGGTGCAAAAGGATCATTTCCATATTTGTCCGCATTCCTCCACTTGTTTAGAAATTCAATCTGAAGATTCTGTGCAGGGACATACTTTGACAACATCCATAGATTCCGAAGAGTGGTGTACGGGAAATAATTCTGCCAATCCGTGTATCGATTTTCCAGGAAGAGATTGCCATTTTCATTTAAATAATGATAACCGCCACGTTTTTGATTTGTTACATCAAAATTCACAACTATGTTATGGTTAGTTTCCTGATTTACTCTGTCCAGGAATTTCCTGAAATTAATCTCAGATTTTTTATCGGGAATGTTCACCCCATCGATCTTAAAGGTGCGTATACCATACTCTTTGTAAAAACCTATGAGTACATCGGCATCTTTTGTCCAATTTTCGTAACAATTGTCATAGCTTGGATTGAACCAGAGACAAATTTCTATTCCAAGTTCTTTTCCTTTTTTAACAACAGGGCCGAATCCATTGGGAAATTTTTCCGGATTGACTTTCCAGTACTTATCATCTTTCCAGATTTTGTCAAATGAGCCGCCCTTCAGAACTGAGGCCGGAGAACGACCATATTGCCAGCCATCGTCCAACTGGAAATGGGTAATTCCCAGTTTGGCGCCTGCTTCAAGTTCTGCCAGAGCGAATTTTTCTCCGATGTGTGAATCCTGCGAACGGTCTCCCCAGGTATTCATCATGATCATTTCATCCCGACCGGGTTGATGAACGCGAATCGTTCGCTGGTATTCCTTTAAAGAAGTAAGAACTCCCAGTTCATCACGAGATTCAGATAGACCAATAACTGTTCCGTATGCTCTTACCCATGTAGAATCGTTTAAATCAGAAGGCGCTATACCATTCCCGATCATTTTTACCTCATCCCTTTTAAATGTAAAATCATAGCCGGGGTAATAAAGTTGGACGGAAGAGGTAGGAGCTTCCTTCAAAATAAATAACCGCTGCCCTGTGAGACCATTTTCCAGTAAAAGTAAATTTCCCCTCAGTTGACATTCCTGTATAAACGCCAACCGGTCATAAGTTTGAACAAGAGTGTTATTACGGTCTGTAGCATCATAAAATTCCACGGATCTTGCTTTCCATTGAACTCCTCCCGGTAAAGGAATTCTTTCATTTCCCCAGGTTATTAATTCTTCCTGAAGTTTAGCCACATCGCTTGATCCATTTTCAACTGACCCTTTAAAATATAGATCACAGGCCATGGCGGGACATTGGGGAAAAATCCGGAATACCTTTTGGATGTTTAATTTTCCAACCGAATAAATAACTGAAACCTTGAGGTAAGGTTCAGTTACCGGAGTGGCTGCCTGTTTTGAGATCAAAAGCTGGCCTTTACTGGGAGAAGGGAAACCGGAGACCGGAGAAGGGAAACCGGAGACGGAAGAAGATTGCGGACCATAACCCAGACGAACGATATTGCCGTCATTCCACCTAAAATGCTGGAATATTTTCCCATTTTCGAGAGTAAGTGTATCGTTGTGCAAATAAGCTTTACAGACCGACAAATCTTTACTGAAGACAAGATTTGAGAATCCTAAAAAAAACGCAACAATAAGAATTAATAAATTATTTTTCATAAACGGATAAAGAATTAAAGAATTACGAATATATTATTTTGTGAATCAGACTATAGACTTCCTAAAGCCTACAGTCGAATGCCCTAAAGTCCAATTATTGTATTGATCTGGAAATCTCGACTTCATTTGTAATGCTTCTTGGCAAGCGTATAACAATTCTGTTTAAAGATGAATCCTTATACCAACCAACAGGCAATGAACTCAGTTCTTCACCTTTTAATTGCGGTAGTTCTTTCCCTTCAATTTTAACCCCCTTAACCAAAGTGTCATAAATTATCAGATAAAGCATTTCGGGCAAGTTATTCATTTGCACACTGAAAGAATTCGCATTTTCTTGCATGCTGACTGATGCTGCTTTATTTTGATCATTCACCAAAGAAATTTTCTCTTTATCTTTCGGTGCAGTGACCATCAGGGCATTAACCTGGTTGCCTGTCATGCTTTCCCCAAACTTCAGATTGCTGTTCAAACGCACAGGAATGACTGATCCTTCTTTCATAAATACAGGAATTGTTTCTATGGGAGCATTATATTGAATAGTGGTTGATCCTGAAAGGGCTTTCCCGCTCCATAAATCAATCCATTTTCCTGCAGGAAATGAAATGGATCTTGAATGATTTTCGTTAACAACCGGTGCAACCAAAAGGTCTCTTCCAAACATATACTGGTCATCTATCCCAGCTAATGCCACCTGCTCAGGGAATGCAATCGCCATAGAGCGCATCATCGGAATACCGGTTTCATGAGCTCTTACTGCCGCATTATAGATGTAGTTGAGCAGATTTTCTCTAACCCAGGTATAATACTTATAGTTGGGAACGGCCTTATCACCATAATTCCATGGTTCCCGGGGAGTCCTGCCATGACAGCGCATCAAAGGGCTGAAACAGGCAAATTGGGTCCAGCGCATGTATACTTCCGGTTCAGCCCAGGCCCTGAATCCACCTAAATCGCTGCCCCAGGTTGAAAATCCGCAGGCACTCAGATTTAGCACCCCTTGCATTCCACCGTATAATCCTACGAAATTGGCCCGAACATCGCCGGAAAACTGTCCGGCAAATTTTTGAGTACCGGGCGCTGCTGCTCTCCCGAATAAAATATAGTCATCCCCACGCCTGTCCCTGAATACTTCACTATAGGTTCTGTGATAATCATAGGAATAGAAATTATGCATTTCAGCCCCTTTCCTGCCGTCATAAAAAACAGCATCCTCGGGAACCCTATCCCCGAAGTCTATCATACTTCCCGCTACCCCGAGATCAAGGCGAAGTTCCCACCATCTTTTGGAAACCTCCTTTGCCAAAGGATTCGTAAAGTCGACATAATCGATTACTTTATTAGGAATGGTGGTATCTGTTTTGAGTATAGGAAGATCTTCCGTTTTATATTCCGCCATTAATTTCTTTTGTTCTCTTGGAGAGATTGCCGGATAATACCAGGACAACACCTTAATTCCCCTTGGAGCCATAAAGGAATGAAGCGCAGGGGTATTGGCACCAATTCCTTCTGCATAGATCGCTGAATGAGGGATATCCAGTTCGGCAAATTTTTTCACGACCCTCATTTGTTCAGCTACCGGATCATGATCGGGTGCATCGTTGGTCCAACTGCGACCGGTCCGTCCCATCCAGGGCTCAAAGGCCCATTTAGGCGGTAAAATAGGTTTGCCCGTCAGAGAGGTATACGATTGAAGCGCCTTTTCAGGAGTACTAACCCATATGTAATAGTCAAATATCGGTCCAAACTGGCTGATCCGGTACTGATCCGGTCGTGTATTGCCTATATCAGCCCGCAATCGGTAGGAAGAATTATCAAAAACCATATATCCCTTGGAACTGTGAAAAATGGGTATAGGTTTATAACTCTGATTTCTTAATCCAACTGTTAAGTCATTCCAAACATCCATTCCCCAAAGTGTGAACACATTTCCGTTCTGATTGAACCGGTCGCTCTTTTCACCAAATCCGTAGATCACTTCATTTCTATCCAAATGATTTCTGAAATCTACCGCAATGATTTTCCCATTTTGGTCAACCCTGAAAGAAATATCGGAGGAATTGATCACCAGTTTTTCTTTTCCAGCTGGATCAAACAGGGTGATCTTAAATGGTTTTTCTTCCAGAATAAGGCGCACGCCGTCCGTCTCTACCGGAGAAATGATCTGTTTTCCGGTTTCTTTTGTGACATTTAAAGGAGAAAGTTCTGTTGGCTTAAAGTAACCCTGACTGTTTGTATAAAGTCTTATACCACCCTCTTTAGGTAAAGACAAGTTCAGATCAACCGGGAAATCTGCGGCCATGCAGTGCATGATTAACGTATTACCCTTCTCTTCTGTACTTTTCAGTTCAGCGATACTTTTCCATTCTTTTTTCAGGATATTGCCCACAGACCCATCGGCAAACCATTGCCTTGACACCCTGTCTAACTTATGCAAATAAGAGTCCAGTATTTTATGAGCCTCAGGAATATTTTTCTCCCGCAAGGTTTTATTAATCTTAGCACGAAGAGCCGAGGGATACATGTTTTCATCCACGATAGCCCCTTGACCCGTATTAAAACTAAAGCCTTCCAATACAAGTAAATCAAACCACCTCTGAGTCAGATAAATTTTTTGTTCAAAATTTTTATCATCCGTCGGTCTCTGCAGTTGTTGTTGCATTTCCCATATCTGTTGCATTAGTTCCTGGTTTGGATGATCAAGAAGAGCCGGCCTCTGCCAACGCATAACACCTGAGGGCAACAGAGATAAAACTTTGTTATCAGAATAAACTTTCGCCTTGTCCGCTAAGCGGGTTTCAAGATAAAGATTCGAAGCCGGTCTTTCATTAAAATCGAGTGCTACAGGACTGCTTACTTCCGAATTGCGCCATCTTGACCGTATGGGAGTTATTCCAAAAGAGGCATTAGGTTTACCTCCTATAGTCGACCACGGTATTCTTATCAAACCGATCCATTCCTTGTCTTTGGTGGATACTGAAGCTTTGAAAGCTGTTACTTTTTCCGATTTCTCTTTCTTTTTCTCATCTGTAAATATCAGTTTCTCAGCAACCGGAACATTGACTTTATTGCCAAACTGCTGTCCCTCCTTGGTAAGAGCAAACTGATAACGGGACTCATTACCCAGGTCAGGGAAGATGAAGAAATCTACTTTATCCGGGAAACAGGCATCCTGTTCCGTAGCTGAATACAACTGGGAATACCAGTCTTCATGACCTTTTACCGGGAAATGCATGTTATTCTCTGTGCAACGAAATACCACATACAGTGTATCAGAATCATAAGCAATACGACATTCGGTTGGTGTTACTGGTGAATTATCTCCACCAGCACGATAAAATTTATTCAGGGACAATACATTCTTTCCTGCCAATAAATTTTCGGGGGTAACTTTGCCCTTACCAACTGGCCCCAGGTCAATCGCGTTGATTCCCCAAACTAATTTATCACCTTTCTCCGCAGCGTTAACACCCACAATAGAAATGAGTAACAACAGAAGAATTAAAAAGGCATTTTTTCGGATCATACTAAAAAAAGAATTATGAATTAAAAATCTAAAATTATGAATTAATGTCATTCTGTTAAAAAAAATTGAAAAAGATCAGGAAAATACTTCTATTAAATAAATCCACAACCTTCAACCTAAAACCTAAAGCCTGTTTTTGAATTAGTAATTTTCATCCTTGGCGAGTAATTCCATGTGTATCTGATCATCATGCATCTGATGCACCTCAGCACATCATCCCACTCATTTGCTAATCATTAACCATTAACCATTAATCACTAACCATTAACATACCCACTCATCGCCCACTCATCGTTTACTCATGGTTTACTCATGGTTTACTCATGGTTTACTCATGGTTTACTCATGGTTTACTCATGGTTTACTCATGGTTTACTCATCGTTTACTCATCGTTTACTCATGGTTTACTCATCGCCCACTCATTTGCTAATCATTAACCATTAATCACTAACCATTAACCATTAACCATTAACATACCTACTCATCATCTCTCTCATCAGTACATCAACTCATCACCACATCATCTCATTAGCATATCAGCACATCACCACATCACCACATCAGCACATCACCACATCAGCTAGAACATTCACTTAAATTCAACTTCATCAACGATTACCTTACTGGAATTGCAAGAGAAATTCACCATAGAAGGTTTTGTATTTAAAGGAGGAATCCTATTTACCCAATGAGAAAGATGCCGTACAGTTTTATTAAGAACCATGGAATTCCCCTCACTTAAGGAGACATCAACAGATGGCTTATCAACTGAATAATTCCCGGTTAATCGGAAATGGTACCATATCAATTTTTCATCTTTACCGGAAGTTGAAACAGCCGAAAATTCAATTTTACCAAGTTCAGGCAATTCAACAAATTTCTCACCGTCTAAAATACCTGCCTGTCCCTTGCTGTTTATTGCAATGGAAACCCGTGAATCATTTACTTCATTATGTCCGACATCGATCCGAAAGATAGTTCCCTGTCTTTTAGCCTCACCGGCAGCGAACAGACAATCCATTTCCCAATTCGATTTGGTATTATTAACCAGCTGATACAACTCCTGAGGCTGGTTGGAATCAAGGAGTACTGCTTTAGAGGTTCCGTTCAAACCAGTGTGAACAATGGGCGCTGATCCGAAATAGCGCCATTTCCGGAGGAAATATCCCCTCATTTCAAAATCACCGTTTTCAATGCAGGGAGTCTTTGCAACCACTCCACTTTTAGAGGGCCAGTCCGAAATATCGCAGAAGCCATTGTCTTTATTCTTAACTCCATAGTTTGGATGATACCAGTAAACCACCTTGTGGTCAACATTGGAATAGGTATTCCCGTAAACCTTTATTCTTGAATTGTCCAATCCCATGTGATCCTTCAATAGGACGGCTTTCTCACTCACGGTACCACTATTCAGGATTTTACATTCATTTTCGCTCACCTGGTAATTCAACCCATCGTTGGGTGACACATTATAACCATCGCAACGGAACTGTATGGCATGACGGCGGCGGCCTTCAGCCTTATAAGTAAACCGATTGTTGGTAAACTGATAATCCGTCCCAAAAAATTCATCTCCGGGATTAATGTCATTAAACAGGGGAACCAAAATGAATTCATTGGAGTAAATGGGTTTATTGCTGCAAAAACTACAGGAATCCACTCTGACATAACCTGTCCCGTTCCTGAATCTGACATAATCGCCTTTGCAATCGGAAAAACTACAACCGATCACAGCTAGGTCCCTGGAGTCGGTGTTTGAATAGATCATATGTGATCCTCCTCCAATTCCGACATTATTAAAAGTGCAGCCCCGGACAATGATATTGCTCGCTTCCGCCAGAAGAAGACCGCCAAATTTGGCCTTCTCAAGATCCAGGAACTGACAGTTTTCAATTCTCAGATTCCTTGCGACTCGTTTTCCCTCTGCATGACATGCCACTGCGAAACTTCGGCAAGGCCCTTTGAAAATCATACCCCTGACCACCATGTTTTCGGCGCCCTTAAGGTTAAGGATATAGGCCATTGTGGAATCTGCAATCATCTTGACCTGATAATCCGTTTCAGCCCTGACCGTAAGCTGATGCGTGGGATCGCCCATCAGACTTAAATTCAAGGTGCCCGTATTATATACTCCATTACCTAACCATACAGTTACAGCATTCTTATTCAGTCCCTCCTGAACCTTATTCCAAAACGATTTATCCAGATATTCAGCAGCATTTGCAGCCGAAGAACCATCTCCGGTCCCTTTTGACATAGGAGCCGCGTAATAAGTCAACTGCGATTTGGTTACCAAATTAAAGGATAACAGGAGAAAACTTATGATCAAACAACTTTTAATCAGTTTGCCTAACTTGTGCTTCATATTTACCTTTTGTTTATAAATTCCGGTTTTAGGTATTGATATTTAGAATATTTGAAGTTCCCTGAACAATTTAGATTCCCCGTAACATCAGGATGATATTATTAATAACCGTCATCCCTGTAGAGACGCACGGCGTGCGTCTCTTTCTAAATACGTGCGCCTCTTTTTAAATTGCGTACATCTCTTTCTAAAATGTCAAGAGACGCACACCGTGCGTCTCTACTACCATTCTATTTACCGGATGACCATACTTCGGATAGAGCGATTCTCACCTGATCTCCCGGCGAAACATCCATATAATTGAACATTTCTCCTTCCCTCAGCGTAAAACCCGGTTCAACCGAGATGGTCATAGGTGAACCGGACTTAACCGAAGTAATTCTTGCCGATCCATTCTCATTACCCAGTATCATTTTACCTTCAAAATAGCGGGAAGACTTCCACTTGATAGTTTTCGTGTATTCATGCGGAATGTCGCTGAGAATAGAAGTATCATCTACCTTTTTATTTACGTGACCTAATCCCAGACTTAGCGTTGAAGCCTTGAGTTGTAAAGACGCACGGCGTGCGTCTTTTTGATCGATCACCTTTTCAATACTGAATCCGCTGGTTCGCGTCCATGCAGGATTTGAAAAGATTGCTGTCTGTCCTGCAATATTGTCAGGAATTTTAGTATCCAATTCAACAGTACAGGTCTTTGCGTTACTTTTTATTACTTTGGCAATTAACGCCCCCTTACCTTTAAAATAAGTATGGTTTGCAACAATCAGGTTTTCTGCTCCAAGAGATTCAGCTTTTTGTATCGTTTTGCCATCTCCGCTGATGTAGGCAAAATCGCCTTTAAAATCAATGGAACCATATACTGAATTAATCTGATGTGAACCAAAGAGCAAAATGTCAACAGTCCCATTTATGCGGTATACTGCAATGGCCTTTTCACCGATCCGTTCAACTCTTTCCAATTTTGGAGCCGGTCCATTCGATCCATTATCATAAGGCTCGTAAACGGCTAAAAAAGTACTCTTCAAATCTTTTCCGTTACGTCTGGCCAAAAGATAACTTGATTTAGGTAAATTTGGATAAAGTCCGGGAGCTTTGGCAAAAACCGGTTCCGATTTATCTCCTGCCATAAATAAACGCAGCCTTGTATTGTGATCATTGGTTTGTACCGATGTATTATCCCAAACGGCTCTTAGATTACTTGGCCGGAATTCGGAGATGTTCCAGATTACACCCCAGGTTTTATCTGTAGGCTGTGCTTTCTTCACATCGAAAAAGAATCCGTAACCATTTCCCGGAGGTGCATTCCAGTTTGGTTTATTAGGATAACCATTGATGTCGCCATCAACACCGATTTTTTCTCCCCACTCGTATCCCTCCGCAAGGCTACCTGGTTTTGACTTCAATTCCTGAACTCCAAAGGGTTCCAATGAGGTGCCTAAACTTCCAAAACTGTAGTCGTGTTGGTTCCCTCCTTCCACCTGGAAACAATCCACCAAATATCCTGCTCCAACCTGAGCCAAAGAACGCCGGTATTCTCGCACACCTTCACTGGAATAGCTTAACGGGCTTTCCGCATCTACAAAATGGACAGAGGGTAAAGCTGCAAAACCGCGGAGACTGCCACCACTGCCTTCTCCCTGCAATTGATTCTTTTCATTTACTGTCACCAGTGCGTGACTTACCGTGCTGTTGGCCCAACCTACCTGACAGTGTGTAGAAGCCAAGCCATAACCAATTTCGTAAGAAAGTTCGTATCCATTAGCGTTATAAATTATACCCAGATCATCCTGGTGCCCGTGATAAATGGAAGGCCCATAACGCAGCAAAGTTGCCTGACCTCCTTCCCGTAACAAAGCCACCCCTCTCATACCGGCAAACCAGCTATCCGTTACCTCTTTCTTCAATTCAGATGGCAGTTTTCCTTTTGTACTTGCTGATTCTTTGGCATGCCATAATAACCAGTCAAAATTACGCTTGCTCCGGAACTGATTAAGACTATCTTTTGTGAGGTAATTCAATATCATCCCATACTCCTGTTGTTTTACCTTGTTGGAGGTTTTTGCATATAAACGCTCCATGAACTGATAATCGTCATTGCTGAATGGATGGTCTTTTGTACTCATATAACCCGGTTCCGGGGAACAATCGCCGTAATTAGGCCTGCGTCCATTAAGCTGAAAACGCAAATCCGGTAATGTAATGGTGGCCTGTACCCTTGGGTCATCGTAAAGATTCAATCCGTGGGGATATTCTTTGTTTCTCAGATTTAGCAAGGGTTCAGCATAGGTAAGGTAAAGGTTCCGTGAATGCATAGCGTACCCTTCCGAAGTTTCATAATACCGGCCATCCCGATCAATATTGTTGGCCAACATGATATTGATTGAGTAGGAACTATTTACGGATGCATCAATGTATTCAGGTATATCCAGCAAACAACCAACCGCCAATGCACCTCTCAAATAATCAGCCTGCCCGTTGGATAAAAAACCTTTCCCGCTGTGTGTATAACAATAATAGGCTCCGTCCTGCAACATATTTTCTTCAATATTACGACGACGGGTCATCCCGGGACGAAGCGAGGATTTCTCAGCAGCCTGACTGTTATAGAGAAAATCATAAGAGTCGGCAAAAATCACCAGGGAGCGGGCCACCTGATACAAAGGTCTTGCAAATCGGCCACTGGTCTTTGGGTCAGGATAATCCCATGAACCTTTATCAGACTCTTTATAAATTGAGGCCATTGCATCCAAAAAAAACAAACCTCTTTCAGCGTATCTCTCATCCCCGGTTAATAAATAGGCCTGACCTAAAATATACGGAACACTCCTCCATTGCTCGGTTACCCAGGCGTTCCACTGTCCCACAAAATAATGAGTCCTTCCATCAGGCGCAACATACCCTTTGCCATTATCGGGGTGTTCTGCATCCGGTAAAACATGACCTTTCGCACACTTCACATGCCCCGGATTATCCCAGGAACAGTTAGCATCGCCCCATGTCCCGGTAGCGCTGCCGCAAATCGGACAACCGGTGAAACCATAAGCATAGGCAGCGCCTTTCTCCGGTAAGAACTTTAACCAGTACTCATCGCTTTCCTTAAGCCACAAATTAGCAGTCTTTATGATGGAATTATAGTTCTTTTTCGCCCAATCCAAATTTTCGACGCGTTTCTTCGCGGCAATCACATCTTCCGCGGTAATGTTCACGCATGGGTGTATTTTATTACCCCTGACAAGAATAGCCGACTGAGGTAGCGGCCTGACAAGTTTATCGGGAATATATACACCTGTAAAGTTTTTAGAAGATCCGGCTATATCTCCCGGATCCCCTTTTACAATAGGGTTAGTAAAAAATACGATAATCAACAAGAGTGGTGCAATTTTCATTAATAGTTTCATTTTAGTTTTTTATTCGAGTTAAGAGTTAAAAAAGTCAAATCATTTATTATTAAAGAATTATAAAAACATTCTATAACTGTTCACTGTTTACGGTTCACTGTTTTACCGGTCAATTTTTCACCTTGCCTGACGACCTCTTCCATGATTAGTTTCTGTACATTATTTTTCCACGGAGCAGGTAATCCAAATGCGATCATCGATGTATCACCTTCATACCCTCCTTCCTTCAGAATTTCCTCAGATGGTATATAAGCCATTACATCATTACAATAACCCAGTACAAACACCTTATTCCCAAACAGTTTCTTTATTTCAAGCGAATACTGAACAACAACTTCACCCCCAAGGCTAAAAACAATCTGATCCCCAATCTTCCAACCCTGAACAGGATAAGGATAAGAAGATGGAATAGATTCCCCGCTCTGAATTTTATTCAGAAGTTCCTGAGCCCAACGTTTGACATAACCCGAAGATTTCCTGACCATATTGTTCAAGGCTTCCTCAGAAGGGGGATTTGACAATTCCAGTTGAATTTCAGCATAGGTGGTTGCCAAATCCGGTGTAAGTTCATGCATATCTTCATTGAAGACCCTTTCCACCGCGGCTGATAATTCTCTGCCATATTGCTGAGCAAGGGGTATGCTTGAACGGGGCAACGGATTCTGATCCCCTCCCGCTCCCTGAAAAAATAGGGCTGTAGCGCCCGGATGCAATTTCTCCAATTCGAGCTGGGCAAAGCCGGCATAATCCCCACACCATTTATATCCGTCCAGGGTGGTATTGTGGCAGGCATATCCAAAAGCAACCGCCAGAGGTTTTCCTTTTATGTCCAAAATTTTGATTACGGGAACAGAATAATCATTAGGCCCTTTCAGCTCAGTCAAAGAGGTTAATCCGGACTCTTTATTATTTCGCCTGTTTACCTGGAACCGGACCATACCGTGGCCCGAGTATAGCCTTGCAGGGGCCATGGATTTGATAGCCTTCCCTGCAAGAATTATTAATTTCTCTTCCAACCTGAAGGAGTAAACCTCTGCTTTTTTAAGTTCCAGCGAATCCTCAGTGTAACAGTTATACATACCGGCCAATAAAGGCCCTGAATGTGTGTGAGAACTGTTTAATATTATTTGTGCCCGGGTAAGGCCATAAACCTTCCCAATTTTCTCCCGGATGCGATCAGACAAATATTTAGGAAAGGATTCAAGATCAGTAGTAATGAGCAGTGCTCTATTTCCATTGGCATCTTCAAGAATCAGAGCTTTGGCCCATAAATCAGTAATTGTTCCGCAGGCAGCATGATTTCTTGAAGCATACCCGGCCATCCACAGGGGTTGTTCAGGAGTAATTCTGATCCTGGAAACACCCGCTTCCCAGTTTGTCCGGTTATCCTTCCCATAAGCAAGAGAAATAGTGATGTGAAATACCAGCGCCTGAATCATCAGGATAGTTAGTTTTTTCATTTCGCTTCTTTTAATTTTCAGATCGCCACAAAGATATTTTATTAATTACTTAAAACAATTGGAAGAGTAGTTTTCATCAATTTATGGCAGTATCAAATCCTTGAATGAGTGTCAGTCTGAAGAAAATTAAGTTGCTAAGACGGACTTCCTCACCTCCTCACAATAATTTCAAATAAATAAAACAATTGGCTCAAACGATTATTAAGTAATTGGAATAAAATAATGTCCTATGAGGCTTATAGGCTATAGGTGGTTAGGCTAATGGTAAAAGGGGAATATTATGATCCTTCAGCCTGGAGTCTAAACTCCTTCAGCCTGAAAATACGACCTTATATTCTTGACATTAAATACCAAAGCAATGATCAGATCTCAAAACTCAATTGGCATAATGAGCTTGTTTAGTCCCTGAAGAATAAAAAAATTGCTCCCTCCTCAAGCAACAGAATGATATTAAGCATTCCTGTCTCCCTTTTCCCTTCCTCTGCTCTCTGCAAAAAAAACCCACACAGGATATTATAATTCCTGTATGGGTATTTAATTCAGACAAAAATTAAGGTTAATCTTCAGACGATTCTTTACTCCGGTTATATCCTGGATTTTGCTCCAGAGCCGGGTTAGCGAATGTTTCGTTCTCAGGAATCGGCATACGGAACGTTTTGGAATCCCATGGCCGGGTCTCTATAGTAACAATCGGATACTCACAAGTCCCGTTGGCTTTCCAGGTAGGAATCTGAGCTTGAATAGCCGTTTCTGGCGCTACTTTCCAGCGGCGACAATCCCAGAACCGGTGCTCTTCAAAAGTCAGCTCCACACGTCTTTCATGACGGATCTTCACGCGCATGGCGTCTTTTGACAAGCCAGATGCGATAGGCGGCATGCTTCCGGTATATCCAAGGTATTCCTGCTTTGGTTGGTAGGCAGACCGGGTCCGAACCTTATTCAACGCATCTAAAGCGGTCATTCCAAGTCCTAATCCGTCAACTTCCGGACCAAAAGCTTCATTCATGGCTTCAGCATAGTCCAGGTAAATCTCGGCTAACCGGATGTATGGATAATTAGCGCCCGATGTGGATACAGCCGTGGGATTACGACCATCAGCGCCACTGGCGGTCAAAGTTAAATCAGCAAATTTTATGCTAAAAACATAAGTATAGTAAGGGCTGACTTCCGTTGGATTCATTAGCGTGACAACAGCGCCGCTTTCCAGTACTCCGAATGCCGTGGTTTTGCCCTGGTATTTGAAACCATTGAACATACAGTCGCGATAGAACCGCGGATCACGGTTTTTGAACGGATCGTTTGGATTGTAACCGGAAGCCGGATCATCAATTGAATAAGCTACGCCGTTCTTCAGAATCTCGTATTCTTTCACCATATTGTAGGTTACCTGGTTGCAGCCATTTTTAGTAGGCCCGGGAGCGGTCCACACCTTAGTGGGAATACTGATATAGGTCATATAGGCTTGCGGACGCATCCGGTGTTCGAAAACCCATTCCTTATTTTCCTGCAGTGTGGTAAACATAGTGGAAATATCACTATTGAGCTCATACGGGTTTGTATTACCCGTTTTATTATAATCAAGGAAAGCCTTGTATGCCTCAGCAGCTACTCTCCATTTGTTTGCATCATATTTGCCGCGAAATGGAGAATCATCAGGTTTTGCTGGATTATTCCAAAGGGGGCTTGCAGCATAAAACAGGGTCCTGGCTTTTAAGGCCAACGCAGCTCCCTTGGTCACTCTTCCCAATTGGTTATCGGCATAATGAGCAGGCAGTACGGCAGCAGCCTGATCGCACAAATTGACAATATACGAAACAGTCTCGTCATAGGTACTCCTCGGAATTTTCATATCGGCCGCAACATCCAGGGCCTCATCCAGCAATGGAACACCGCCGAACTCCTTGCAAAGTTCTGCATAGAACCATGCTTTTAAAAATACAGCTTCTGCCTTCCGGTTAGTCCGGGTGGGCTCGTCAAAGTTGTATTCGGGATCCAAAGGTACATTATCGATGTTTTTTAAATATAAATTGGCGGCCCGGATAGCGCGATAATGATTCTGCCAGTCAGTATTATAAAACATTCCGGTTGAAGCGGCAGTCCATGCTCCTGTATTGAAGGTACGGAAAGCTCCTGTTGAGGAAGTGTTGCTTGAACCATTGTCTGTAGTAGCTTCCAACAGAACATCCATACCCCACCGGGTACCATTATTTCCCGTGGTAGCATAAACCGGAAGAAGCCAACCGTAAATATCATTCAGATATTGATCGGTGTACACAGCGCTGGAAAACACCTGTTTATCATCAAGAACGCTCGTTGCCGGGTCAAGCAGGCCTGCCTGGTCTTTTGCACAAGAGGCAAACAAAGCAACTAAAGCGAAAAATATAAAAGTTATCTTATACATAGTATTTGATTTTACTGTTATTCAAACTAAAATGTAATATTAAGTCCAACGGCGTAAAACTTAGTCTGTGGATAGGTGTTGGCCCGTCCTCCGTCAGTACTTGCGGCAATAGTAGAATTCGAAGAGGCATACTCAGGATCCACGTATTTCAGATGATCGAAAGTCAACAGGTTCGAACCGCTGACAAAAACCCTGAGTTCTGAAAATTTCAGCCTCTGGGCCATACTCTTCGGGAAATTGTATCCAAATTCTACAGATTTTAAACGGATATAATTCCCATTCATCAACTGGAAGGTAGACATAGTAGTAGTCTGAGGTGTCGCAGGTATATGCAGGGAAGGATAGCTGGCCGTGGCTCTTGTATCAAGCTTGTTGGCAGGATCAAACACCCAACGGTCATAATGAAAATCGTATACGTTAGGCGTAAATTCATACCTCATGGCTCCCCCGAAAGATACACTGGTGTGAGCAGCTCCCTGCCAGAAAGTATTAAGGTAGAAATTTTTAAAGGATAAGTCAATGGTTATACCATAAACAATCTCAGGAATGGCAGGATAACCGATAGCGGTTCTGTCCCGATCATCGATGATTCCATCTTTGTTGAGGTCTTTAAACATCAGGTCCCCGGGGTAAATAATACCAACCGGCTTTGGAACATTGGGATTGCTCAGGTCAGGAGCATCATAGAATTTCCCGGTCCAAACATATCCGAAAGCCTGACCAATCGGGTGGTTAACCTGCATCTGGTAAGCAAATTCCTTCTGAACCTCAGCAATATAATCGATGTTATTATGAGCGTAGGAATAGTTAAGTCCCAGGCTATAACCCAAATCACCAAAATGATTGTTATAACCAAGGGTGAGTTCATATCCTTTATTGGTTATTTTACCAAGGTTTACTGCAGGAAGCATACCCGAAGTGATCCCGGAAATCTGCGGAACATCGCCTCTGGTCACCAGAATGTTATCCCTTTTTTCCTGGAAAACATCAGCCGTAACAGTCAGATGGTCGTTAAGAGCCCGGAGATCAAAACCCACGTTGGCTTTATGGGCAATTTCCCAGGAAACTTTGTCATTACCCAGGGACCCCTCTGTTAATCCGGTCACTCTTACCGGAGTTAACCCAAAATTATAAGTCTCATAAGCATACTCAAAATATCTGCTGCTGGATGAGTTACCCGTTTGATTGAATTGATATTGGTACAGATAACGTTGACCGGATCCGATTCTGTCATTACCTGTATCACCATAAGATCCCCTGACTTTAAGGAAATTAATGAACCTCACATTTTGTTTCATGAAATTTTCCTCTGTAAGAACCCAACCCAATGAACCTGCAGGCAATAAAGCGTAACGATGTCCCTTGCTGAACTGGTCAGAACCGTTGTAGCCAAGGTTAACTTCCGCGAAATATTTGGCTTTCCAATCATAGGTAGCCCTTCCGGCAAGTCCGCGGTAATTAATCGGCAAATTATAATTCGAGAAAGTTGAATTCTGGCTGTACACACCCATTCCCGTTACATGGTGTTTGCCGAAAGTCCTGTCATAATTGAGAGCAAATTCCATCTGGCTCCTTCTGAAATAAGTCAAAGCAGCAACACCGACGGAAGGCACGGCCATAGCCCTCGCCATGGTATATTTCCCTGTTACGTAGTTATAGTTCCAGAGTTCCGGTTCAATTTCACCTCCAACAGACTTTCTGGTTCCGGAACCGTAATTCAATCCCATCATACCCCGGGCGGAAAGACCTTTGGTAATGAAGTCGAGCTTTTGCTTCAGGTTGAAACTTGTTTCTCCGGTGCTGTTCAAACGCCAGCGATATCCGCCGTTTTTCAGATCCGCCATGGCATTCCAACCGGCAGAATAAAAAGCATAGGTCCCGTTTGGATTGTAAATCGGGCTTACATTACCTACCTTGTTATCAATGTCATACCAGAATGAACCATAGTAACGTTGTCCGGTTGACTCACCGTGGTTAACATCACCCTTCTGCTCATATCGTCCGTTCAGTTTTACGCTTAACTGGGTAGTCTTGGTAATGGTAAAGTCTAAATTGGTACGCAGATTGTAACGGTTATACTTGGATTCCAGGCCTGGACCTGCATCAAACGGTCCACCGGCATGATTATATTCACCGGAAACATAATATTTCACGCTTTCTGTTCCTCCAGAAAGGTTCACGATATGTTGTTGTTCCCAGAAATGATCTTTAACAAGTTCATCGTACCAGTCTACATCGGGATGTCCGATAGGATCGTCCCCGGTTCTCCAATGTTCAAGATCCGCAGCAGTGTACTTCTCGTTAAGACCAGAATTTCGGCAAGCCTCGTTGTACAGATAGGCATAATCATAGGCGCGAAGCGGACGCGGATATTTCAAAGGTGATTGCATTCTGATCTGGGAGCTCAGCGTCACCTTAGGTGCACCAACTGATCCGGACTTTGTGGTGATTATAATAACTCCGTTTGCACCCCTCACACCGTATACAGCCGTTGCAGAAGCATCTTTCAATACACTGAACTGTTCAATATCCTCAGGATTTATCCTTGAGAAAGAAGATTCGATTCCATCCACTAATACCAGTGGGCTTGCATTATTGGTTGTAGCAATCCCCCGGATTCGGATGATGGCATCATCCAGGGATTGATTGCTGTACCGGTTGTCACCGCCGCCAATGTTTCCGTCATTCAAACGAACCAAGACCCCTGTTACACGTCCTCCGATGGAGGCGGTAAGGTTGGATGTGGACTCCCGTTTCAACTCTTCATTCTTGATAGAGGAGATAGCTCCCGTGACGCTTGCTTTTTTCTGCGAACCAAAACCGACAGCCACCACTTCACTTAAAGCGGTAATATTTGGCTTCAGTGTCAGATTAATTTTTGTACGGTTTCCCACGGCCATTTCCTGGGTGTCAAAACCTATGGAACTGAATCGTAAGGTAGCGCTCTTGGAGGGCGCCTTGATTTGATAGTTACCGTCCGCATCGGTTATGGTTCCTATAGTGGTCCCCTTAACGATTACAGTCACACCCGGAAGTGACATATTATCCTCTCCGGAAATAATCTTCCCGGTGACCGTAACCTCTTGTGCCATCAGATTACCGGCAAATATTATAAACAATATAAATGTAAGAATTCTTTTCATGATGTTCATAAATTTATTAATTAGATTACCAGCCAGTATTTTGAACTAAACTCTTATTTCTGCTAACCTCCGATTCGGGGAAAGGATACAGATACATCTTAGGCTCAAATGCACGGGTTTCGACTTCAATAGGGGTGTAAGTGTAAGTACTCCCATTTTTTTCAATTTTCAAACCGTGCACCGGCTTGTTCAGTACATCTTCGGCAAGTTTCCATCTTCTTAAATCAAGATGACGGTGTTCCTCGAATACAAGCTCGATTCTGCGTTCATGACGGATGGCATTACGCATTTTGGCCTGATCACCGGCAGGAACATAATTAGCCGCAGTGGTTACCAGAAAATCCTTATTAGCTGTTAATCCGGCCCTGGTACGGATCAGTGTAATAGCTGCGCGAGCCGTCATACCATATCCTTTCGGATCAACATCCGGACCGTAGGCTTCGTTCATGGCTTCCGCGTAATTCAGCAATACTTCGCCATAGCGGAACAAGGGCCAGCAATGGTAAGTGGTCCCCGCGGGGGCATTCCATTTTGCGTTTATGTTTAAGAATTTACGAAGGTAGAAACCGGTTCGGGTGGCCTTGTTCCCAACTTTATCTTTACCTCCTTCGAAGGTTTCAATAGCTCCGTTCATCCAAGTTGCACCGTTGTATAGGACGCTTTTGGCAAAACGGGGATCCCTGTTGGCAAATGGAGTTGCAGCATGTGCGGGATTATTCCAGTCAAAAGGAATCCCGGTCAGCATTTCATAGTCCTGCACCAGATCCCAGGAAGGACAAGTACCCCCCTGGCCACCGGTAATACTAACAGGGCCGTTCTGGCTTTCAACCGTATTGTTGGCGGCAGCCATGGAGGAAAGAATGATTTCTGCGTTGGGGTTCAGTGTGTAAAAGAATTGATCATACCCAGTTCCGGTTGCATATAACGAATAAACTTTCAGATTGATAACTGCTGCAGCGGCAGCCGCGGCCTTTTCCCATTTTGCAGGATCATAAACACCGTGTTCCGGAGTGTTGGAATTTTTGGTTTGATCGTTAAACAAGGGGCTGGCAGCATATAGATACAACCTTGCCTTTAAAGCCAGGGCCGCTCCCTTGGTAGCGCGTCCAAGCCCGGTAGCAACCCAGGTTGTCGGAAGATAATAAGCAGCTGAATCACACAGATCAGAGATGTATTTTACGCATTCGTCGTAATTTGAGCGGGGGATATTCAAATCATCCGTTATATTAAGAGCATTCAACACGATGGGATATCCGCCGAACCTTTTAAATACTTCAAAATTATAGAAGGCTCTGAGAAAGAGAACCTGTCCTTTCAGGCGGTTCTTCCCTGCCTGGCTCAATACGATATCCCTTACATTGGGTTCGATTAAATTGAAGTAATCATAACTATGGCGAATACCCGTGTAGCAGGCAGCAAATGTGTTGTCGTATAAGGCAGTAGAACCCCAGCTGCCTTCTCCCCACAGTTCGGCTCCTGAACCGCTGACAGCATGAACCGCTTCATCCGTGGAGGAAGCGACCATCGAAGTACCGGAGATACGGTTGTAACCTGTAGGCATGGAGGAATAGATGTTGGCGACAAACAATTCCACCTTAGCCGAGTCAGCACAGATTGGCACTGAAGTAGCAAAATTATAGGGGAGGTTGTTGATACCTTCCTTGGTACAGGAAGATAACAAAGCCAATGTGAATAATACAAAAGTATAGATAAAATTTTTCATACACTTCGAGTTTAAGAATTAGAAATTGATGTTAAATCCAGCGCTGTAGGTGCGTGGAATTGGATAAGCCAATCCGTTATCCTGCACTTCAGGATCTTTTTGCTTGACTTTATCCCATACATACAGGTTGTTCCCGTTTACGAAGATGCGAAGCTTTGACATCCCGATTTTTTTAGACACCTTTTCAGGCAACGTGTATCCCAGCTCAACATACTTAAACCGGATAAAGGAATTGTCCTGTATCCAGTATGAATTGGATACAAAGTTGTTGGCATTGGAGAGGGTCAATCTTGGGTATCCCGCATTTTGTCCTGAACCCGGTGTCCATCTGTTGAGATGATTCTCTAAAACATTACCGATTTTCCCATAGAATTCCCAGTAAGTATAACCCGAATTATAGGTGGTGCTGTGACCTGTCCCCTGAAATAAGGCATTGAAATCAAATCCATTGGTTTTGAAACCAACACTTACGCCGTAGTTTATTTCAGGAATTTTAGGTAAGCCTATTACGGTCTGGTCATTCGAATCAATGACTCCATCCCCGCTGAGATCCTTGTATTTCAAATCACCGGGTTGTTGTGTGCCCAGCAAGCTTTGATCAGGAATGCTGGCAAGACGCGTACCGTTCTCAAAATCATCTTCCGTGAAGAAGCGGTCAAACACATATCCGTATCTTGAACCCAGCGGATGTCCAGTGGTGTACATCCATGGATAATTGCGGTATTGCTCGTTTGAATAAACATTTTTATTCTGGGCAATGCCAAAATTTCCTTTAATAAAATATTCAAAATTGTTTATCTTATCATTCCAGGCCAGTTGAAAATCGAATCCCTTGTTCTCGAATATTCCGACCGGAGTGGAAACAGAGGCTCCAAACATTCCGGTGACAGCCCCTGAAACGGTGATGTCTTCATTCCGCTCGGTGAAGTAATCAAAGCTACCGGAAAGTTTATTTTTGAAAAATGCAAAGTCAACACCGGCATTTAATTTTTTACAGGTTTCCCAGGCAACCTGGTTGACAATCCGGTTCTGAAGATAACCGCCCAGGGATGCAGGGGATGCCCCAAACACATATCCTGTCCCGCTTGCGAAAGAACCCAGGTATCCAAAATAGGTGCCAGGCATGTTACCTGTCATTCCGTAAGACCCTCTGAATTTCAGAAAGCTGATTAAAGATCCTACATTGTCTTTAATGAATTTTTCATTGGAAAGAACCCATCCTGCCGACAGCGCCGGGAAGAACCCGTAACGGTCGTTTTTGGGGAACTGTTCACTACCTTGGTAAGCGAAAGTGAAATCAACCAGATACCTGTTATCGTAACCGTAGGAGACATTTCCTCTGGGTCCCTGATAATTATTGGCAAGATTAGCAGACATGGCATCTTCATTCTGTTCACGCTTGTACATCAGCAATGCATTAATGCTGTGCTTTCCGAATAACGTTTCATAGGTCAGAGATGCCGACTGATTATAATACCTGTAAATAGCGCTTTGTGCCCCGGTATTCCCGGTAGCCGATTCCGTTCCCCGCTGGGTATAAGTAGTACCATCTGCATTTAACTGGTAAGTTGCAAAGGTTCTGGTACGGTTGGTATAGTATTCGTTATAATTGGAATATCCGAATTCGGCCTGGAACTTCAATCCTTTAACCAAATCTCCAAGATCATAAATGACCCCTGGTGCGAAGGCCAAAGAAGTGTGTTCCCAGATGGAGTATCCCCTTTTATTGAGAAGGCCGTAAGGGTTATTCTGGTAGTCTGCTGTTCCGGCCAGTGAACCGTCGGCATTTTTAATCGGATGGGCTGCAAAAGGAGTACTGTACAGGTAGGTGAACAAGGCGTCATCATAATTGGCGCTGAAACCTCCCGGTGCATTTCGCACGTCCCTTAATAATCGGATATCGGCTGTAAAAGTCAGATTTTTTGAAATCCCTAACTCAACATTGCCATGAGTGCTCACGACATTCATGTCGGTGTTGGTATTATAGGTATTGGCGCTTTTGTCCACGTTAAACAAACCGTTATCGTTTAGATAGCTTGCAGAAATGTAGTATTTTGATTTTTTAGTGCCGCCGCTGACACTCAGACTGTTCCGTGTCTGCAGGGTATAGTCCTTTAAAAAGGTATTGACCCAGTTTACATTCGGGTACTTGTAAGGATCGCTGCCAGCTTTGAAACCGTCAATATCTGTCTGGCTGTAACGAACCGTGGCGCTTGGATTGTCATTTAACTGGGCCTCATCATAAAGAGTGGCGTAATCAGCTGAGCCAAGGAATTTAGGTAAACGTGTTGGCTGCGAAAGAGAGGTCTCACTATTGAAACTTACTCTGATTTTTCCGGTCTGCCCTTTCTTAGTGGTGATTAAAATCACACCGTTGGTTGAACGCAACCCATACATGATAGCAGCGGCGGCGTCTTTAAGAACGGTAATACTTTCGATATCATAGGGATCAAGCATCGAGTAATCCCCTTGTCTCCCGTCTATCAGGATAACCGGGTCCTGATTGGATCCGAAAGTATGGCTACCCCGAACATCTAATGCAGGAGATTCAAAGCCCGGCAAACCTTCAGATTGTGTTACCGTGAGTCCGGCCAGGCGACCCGATAGGGCATTAAGCCTGTTGCTCCCCGAAACATTTTGCATCTCCTCGCCTGAAACAGTGGAGACCGCCCCGGTAACGTATTTCAGGGGTCTTGTGCCATAAAGAACATTAACGGTGTCGGTTAACAGCTTCGGCAACACCACCGCATTGTCCTTGCCTGCTGAACTGCCGGCCTTCTCCTGAGCTCCGGCTTGAGGCACAAAGAACAGGGCTGCAAAGCCAGTGATCATGACTAATTTCAAAAAAAGTTCGGTGAATTTTTTCATATTCTATGAGATTTAAACATTATTTACATTTTTAAGTTTCAGAACATTAGTTGAATACTGATTAAAATTCCATCAAAACGCTGTACAAGAGTTCCGAACAACATGTAGTCCCATGTTTTTCAGAAAATCAATAATTTCTTAACAACAAATAATCTCAATTTGTATAAAAAATTATGATGAATTGGCTCTAAAGTTCATTTGATTGGTTTATATTAAGTTTAATTAATAAATTGGTCCTTAAAAATTTTAATATCAGTCATTTAAATTTTAAAAAAGAAAATATCATTTTAACACAAATATTCACTTTTTTTAACAAAATATTAACGTTTTCTTGTCAACACCCTTCTCCTCCGGTTCAGTCAATTTTAGAATTGGTTAAAAATAGGTTGGCTGAACAAATAAAATTGGTATAAAATTGTCTAATACTGATACAATTTTGTTATCTAATGTTAATTTTTGTAAAAAATTAACCTGAACTAATAAAAAAAATAAAACCAAGTCAATTTATTGTCCTTTACAAGAAATTAAGATCAACCTGGTTAAATTTTAGAAAATTTAACTTAAATTAATAAGAAAATAAAACCAGGTCAACTCGATCTTTTTATAAAAGGTTAAATTAACCTGTTAAATTTTTTAAATAGAACTCAATTGATCCCTGTTATCGTAAACCTTCATGATGGCGTTGATCACATCATCCATATCAGCCAGGGTTCCCAAAAGAGGACCCGGACCATTGAGGGTAATCAAATTGCTGCACACCTGATCACACATTGGAAAATCAAGCTGCTCTTTAAACTGCCGAAGCCTTTCGGGAGAATACATCTTCTTATAAACTTTTAAATTCAGAATATAATCGACCCATGGCTCCTTGTGCAACCCGTGTGCAATATATGCGGTCAATGGGACACCTTCAGCCTGAATAGCTTTCAGAAATTTACTGCGGTCTGCATTATTGAAGTGTTCTTTATTATAAGTCATGGCAAATTTATAATAAGCTCCCTGGGTCGTTCCTTCATATTGTTTTTGAGGAACAATGCCCGGAAAACCTTTCAGTTTTGACCGGAGGTAATCAGCATTCCGGTTCCGTAATTCATGACGTTCCATGAAACCCGGCATCTGACCCATCAGGATAGCGCCTTCAAATTCTGTCATCCTGTATTTCGGTCCGATCCTTTCGGTAACACCTTTGCGTGTGGTTCCGTGATTCATCACCGTAAAACATCTTTCCATCAAAGTTTCATCATTACCAACGACACCTCCGCCCTCACCGCAGGAAATCACTTTGCTTTCCTGGAAACTGAAAGCTCCAAGGTCTCCGATGGTTCCGATCTTCTGGCCCTTGTATTCGGCAAGATGGGCCTGACAGGAATCTTCAATAACTTTAAGGTTGTGTTTTTTGGCAATAGCCATGAAGCGGTCCATGTTGGCGGGAACTCCCATAATGTGAACAGGCATGAGCGCCTTGGTATTAGCAGTGATCAGTTTTTCAGCTTTATCAGGATCGATTTGGTAGGAATCCGGATCAAGGTCAGCCATAACGGGAAGCGCTCTGCACACCAGGATGGAGGCAATTGTTCCCATATCGCTGTAAGGAGAAGTGATGACCTCATCCCCGGCGCCAATTTCAAGAGCCTCAACACAAACATTTAAGGCCTGGGTACCGGAGCCGGTTCCTACAAAATATTTTGCGCCCAGCAAACCGGAGAAATCTTTCTCAAACTGGGTTGCGGTACTGTTTGGAACACCCATCCTGCACCATTTTCCGCTGGTGGTGGTTTTCAGGATCGAATCAGTAACATTTTTATCAATAAATGGCCAGCTATGGAATGGTTTATTCTTGCGCACAGGATCACCGCCAAGAACGGCGAGTTTACCTGCCGGTGAATTCTTACCCGATGTCCCCATAGCCGACACGACGCCGGTAGATGCAACGGCAACGGATCCTGCCGAAACCAATGAGACGAACTTCCTTCTGTTCAGATTTTCTGTTTTCATTTTTTTTCTTTAATAGATAATAGATAATTATGTCAGAGCAATTAATTAATCCCTTATTGACTCCTCATTAAAGAGGTTGTTAGTAAAAAAATCATTCCAGATTAATCTGATTAATAGGTTATAACTATAATAATCAAACACTTGGATGCATGAGGAAATTTTCAAAACCGTAATCTCCTTTATAAGCTGAAATAATTCAAATAATCAATACACAAGTAATGAACAATTGTCATTTTCTGATACTTTATTGTTATTAATTGTAAATTTATGTGAAAATTATTGAATTTAGCCGGATCATCCTTCCCTCCAGTTGAAATAAGGATAATAAGGTAAGGGCAAAGAGGATATATAATTATTCTACTAAGGCCAATAAGTTCATTTACAGAATATTAATTACAACACCTTATCCACCTGCTATATAACTAATGCTATTCTATTGAAAGAGAACATGCCGCTAAAGCACCAAAACACAAAAATTTCCACCAAATGCTTTGGTGAAATTTGGAGTTATGGTGATTTGGTGGCATAATAAATAGTTATCTATTTTGATGTTCGGATTCAAATCCGTGGGGAATTTTAGTGCAAAAACAAATCAATGCAAATCGTAAACCTTATTTCAGCTCATTTTTCAATTTCTCATTAATTTCAATCTGCTTAATTAAAACGTGCAGGTTACTTACTGTTCACTTTTCACTGTTCTTGTACATCTAATGTTTAGGCAGAAACCAGAATCCCTAAATAAACGACATTGAATGGATAATCCCAAATCCCTTTAGGGCAATGTCATTAAGTTAAGGATTAATTGATAAAAAACAGAGGACAAAGATCTTAATTTTGAAGTTGCAACACAAAAATTAAATCCTAAGTCCCCATGTTAGATGCAAATGTAAAAATTATTGAAGAGTTAAAGGCGTTTCTTTCAATTGTAAACGAATCTCCTGATATTTTAGAAAAGTTTGCTACTCAAAAAAATGCTTTTACAAGGGAAAGAAAACTACCTTTTAATCGTTTAGTTCTATTGATTGCCAAATTATGTAAGAAAACCCTCAGCTTTGAAATAGACAATTTTTTTGAGGAGATAAACCTTAACACAAGCTGCACTGTGAGCGCATTTTCGCAACAAAGAATGAAACTCGATTCCTTCTTTTTTGAAGTGTGGAACAAGTTTTTGTCTAAACTATTTTACCATTATTATGAGTCAAACGTGAAGCGATGGAAAGGTTATCGTTTAGTGGCTGCAGACGGGTCCAACATAAGTCTGATAAATAAACCCGCTCTTGAAGAATATTTTGGAGGACAGAGCAATCAGATAGGAACGTTTGTTCAAGCCAAAGCTTATTACTGTTACGACGTATTGAATGAACTAATATTACATGCGAAAATTGCCCCTTATCGCTTTGGGAAATTAAACATGGCTTATTCTGCCATTGATTGCCTGGAGGAGGATATGGTGATGATTTATGATCGGAACTTTTGCAATTTCAAAATGGCTGCCTTGCACTTGTGGCAGGAGAAGGAAATTAAATTTGTCATAAGGGCCAAGGAAACACAAAATATCATTCGAACTTTTATAAAAAGCGGAGCTCAAAGTGATGTGGTCTATCTTAGAACTACCCCTGCCGCTATCAAAGGACTTTACAAAAGCGGATATATTGTCAATCGGGACACTCTTTTGAAAGTGAGGCTGGTAAGGGTAGAGTTAGATAATTCTGTTGAAGTGTTGATGACAAATTTATGGGAAGAAGAAGGTCATTCAAATTCTGAGTTTAAAGAACTATACTTTAGACGATGGGGCGTCGAAACCAATATCTCGGTTCAGAAAAATATCTTGCAGATTGAATCCTTCAGTGGTCTTACCCAATATTCGGTATTGCAGGATTTCTATGCAACAGTTTTCATCACCAACTTGCACTCTATTCTTATAAAGGAAGCTCAGCAAACCATTGAAAATATGCAGTGTAAAAGGAAATACCCAATGAAAGTAAATCGAAACAAATCATATGGAAAATTGAAGATACATCTCGTAAGCTTATTCATTATACACGAACCAGCAGACATCCTTCAACTTCTAAACAACCATTTTATAAAAGATCAGATCCCTATAAGAATTAACCGATCATTCCCGAGAATTATTAAAAATAAGCAGTCTAAATCCAAACACAAAACTTATGCAAATTACAAACCAGCATATTAAAATCCTTAACTTAATGACATTGCCCTTTAGGGATATCATATTTATAGAATGAATGGTAATTTGTTGCGTGGTTCTTCCTTTAGGTACAAAATGTATACATGTTCAATTATATGTAAAATATTAATAACTCATCACTAAAGAGATCATGAACAATCTTTTTCCCACAGCTCTGTAAACATGTTATCCCTAAAAAGATTTGAGATTTTATTTCTTTTCAGGAAAATGAATCAGACCGGCAATCGATGGAAAATTATCACCATTTACCAAGTACTCCGGCAAAAGGACCCTGGTTTTTTTCGTTACGATGCCATAATCCTTGAGCGCAGCCGAAACAGAAACGGGAGTTGCATCTGTACCCGGATATTTAATCTTAAGGATTTCACCAGCTTGCAAAGTGCCCGTAATTTCGGCAGGCTCCTCCTTCCATCCCGCAGCAGTGGGCCTCAGTTTTGAAACCGATTGCACCAGTTTGGTCCCTTCACCAAGAGAAAGCTTGCCCAACGAATTGGTAGTAGCCTGAACAAATAGCACGGTATTCCCATCCCCGAAAGTCTTCCAGGCCTGGAAATCCCTTTCCGGGATCATTGTATCCAAATTTTCGCGATACCAGATCAGGGCCCTTCCAAAAGGTTCTACAAACTCATCAACAGGCAGCCCTGCTTTGATCAGGTAAACCATAGCCGTTATTGCATCATTCAGGACCACACCTTCGTGTGATTTATACCGCCGGTGATTCATCGGATTCTCCGCCCCGTCATAATACCACCGGCCGTCGGTTTTAAGCTCCCGCACAATATACCAGAGTAATCCGCGTCCGTATTCCAGCAGCACAGGATCCTTTTTATAATATCCCATCATGGCCGCTGTACGGGCTACCAAGGCCTGGATATTGTCGGTAGCGCTGGCGCCGCTTTTAGGAGAACCACTGCGTCCGTACTGCGTCCAGTAATACCGGTGCCCGTTCCAGATCCCTGAATGAAAACCGTATTGGGGTATCTGATAGTTGAAGAACTCTTCGGCAGACCTCAGGTATTTGTCGTCACCGGTTAGCTGCCATCCCTGCAACATTCCAAGAGCCATATTGGCTCCCACATGATGGTCCGGCTCATGCAAACTCCACTGGTAGCCATAACCATCCAGCCAGGCCCAATCAAAAAGATAGTCCCAGCCACCTCTCCAGCTTTTAGCCTGTCCGTTCTGCAAAAGATTAGCGTAATCCCTTGGATAAAAATCTTTCACGAATTGATTATCACCATCAGGCTGATACTGTGAATACAAAAGGAAATCAAGCATCTCGCGCATCCGTACAAGATATTCCTTTTTACCGGTGATAAGATAGGCGGGTTGAAGGCTTCCCACCGTCCAGTCGTGCATCCGCCTCGGATAATACCGCGAACTGTAATTGCTCCATCTGCGCATAATTGGATGAAAGGGAATATCGTCAGCGATAATCAGCGGACGTGAAGAATCGACTTCTTTTCCCAGTAAACCTGTAGCATGAGGAAGCCCAAGTAAATATTCTGAACTTTTCACCGGATCTTCTATATGGGTCCAGCCACCCCCTTCATGAGTCCAGTACCTGCCGAAAAAATAATCACACACCACCTGATTCATCCAGGGATTGCGGCCTTTATCGGGTTTTTGTGCCGCATGGACTAATGGCCAAAACCTTTCGGGAGTCATGGGACCAGTCAGATCGATTACGCCGGTTACCTGATACTGATATCCAAAAGCATCATGAATTGTTTTTGTGGTGCCTTGTAACGCGCTCCGCTGTGCCTTTCCTGTATTTGGAAAGCCCGCTGACAGTAATACCGCGATAAATAGTGTAAGGTAAAGCGTCCCTGTTCCGGCATGCAATATTTTACAGGTTTTGCATTTTTTCCTGATGATAGGCATCTTCATAAAATGGTATTGAAGGTTAATGAAATTTCATTTATAAAAGTGATTCGAATAAAGGAAAAAATCCGTTCAAATCAAAAGGATCTTTTTTGGAAAAAATATTCACCGCTCCTCCTTTAAGGCATCTATGCAAAGATGTTGGGTTAAAGCCCGTTCAGGAGGGAGGATTCTCTCCCCTGGCTAAACTGGATGTTACACAACCTCAGAAAGTAAAAAATAAACTCTGCCTTTAGGCAGGGGTGGAATAACCTGATTGCTAGGGGCTTTACCTCCATAAAAAATTGTTGGACTAAAGCCCTTCCACCACTGCTCTGCTTCCACTGCCTTACTTCAGCAGGAGGACTACCTGACCACACCCACAGGGCTTTAGCCCAATAATTGTACCTTTATCTTCATCAATATTCCTTCAGCTTCGCAAGTGATAAGTAATTGGAATAAAATAATGTCCTATGAGGCTTATAGGCTATAGGTGTTTAGGCTAAAGGTAAAAGGGGAATATTATGATCCTTCAGCCTAAAGTCTAAACTCCTTCAGCCTAAAAATACGACATTATATTCTTGGCATTACTTAGTTTTATGACTGCGCTCACATACGGGACCAAAACCCCGCATAATGAAGATAAAAATTTGTCTATACCAGTCAATCCCAGATCATTAATTTCAGTTTTGGTATATGAAGAATATTAATACATTTGTGTGAAATATAACTGTAATTTTCCTGAATTATTATGATCAAAATTTGGCATACGGCATTTAAATTTACAACCATTTTTTTTGTTTTTATCGTCTCTGCTTCGTTTCAGGAAAATAAATCATTGATTCAAAATCCTGAGCGTATAGCTGACATTCATCGAATGCTTGCTGTTCAGAAAGAATTGACATCCAGGAGCATTTTACCGATCTGGGAAATATTCAAACAACCTCTTTCCGAACAGGAAAGAGAGGCCATGGAGTTTTTGTATGCGTATATGCCTTTAAGTGATCTGGCTGACTGCAAGCCTGAATTCTTTTTGAAAAATGTCCGGATGAGTTTACTTGCCAGAGAAGAAATGCCGTGGGGTAAGATGATACCCGAAGATAAGTTTCTGCATTTTGTCCTCCCTGTTCGCGTGTATAACGGGAATCTTGATTCTTTCAGGGTGGTGATGTATCCCGAAATAAAGGAGAGGATTAAGGGAATGAGCATGAGAGAGGCAGCTCTTGAAATCAATCACTGGTGCCATGAAAAGGTGACTTACAGGCCCACTGACCCGCGTACAAGCGCCCCCCTGAGCACCATCAAAAAATCGTTCGGAAGATGCGGGGAAGAATCGGTTTTTACCGTCTCGGCCATGCGTGCAGTTGGTATTCCGTCACGCCAGGTTTATACCCCCCGTTGGGCCCATTTCGACGACAATCACTCATGGGTGGAAGTATGGATTGATGGGAATTGGGAATACCTTGGAGGCTGCGAACCGGAAGCTGACCTGAACATGGGATGGTTCAGCGAACCTGTGAAAAGAGCCATGATGGTGAATTCACGGACCTATGGCCGTTATTTAGGCCGTGCTGACGTTACCGCTGATCAGGGAATTTTTTCGGAACTCAATCTTACCTCAGAATATGCCAGGGCGAAGAAGATCAGCATTCTCGTTAGGAATAGTGATGGAACGCCGGCCGATAGCGCAAAAGTATTATTTAAGCTATTTAACTTCGGTGAATATTTCACGATTGCCACAGGTTATACCAACGAAAAAGGAATCACCAGTCTGAAGTTGGGATTGGGTGATCTGATTGTCTGGGCTTCAAAAGAACAGAAATTCGCTTTTCAAAAATTGTCTGTGCCTGAAAAAGACACGCTCGTTTTGGTACTTAATCAAACCATTCCTGCCGTAAAAAGCGTATCATTTGACCTCGTTCCCCCGTCTGCAGTAAAAATTAAAAGCACGATAACGGAAGAAGCCCGAAAAGCAAACAGCAGGCGTCTTGCAAAAGACGATTCCATAAGAATCGCTTACACACAGAAAGCTTTCAAAGATTCAGCCTGGATTGCAGATTTTGCCCTAAGAAATAACCTCTCCTTCGATTCTGTTTTAGTCTATACAAAATTAAGCTATGGAAACTGGGATCAAATAACCTCATACCTGGAGAAGAATGCCAAAAAGTATCGCAGCACGGTTCTCCTGTTGGCTGATCAGCTTTCAGATAAAGACCTCAGTGATGTTACTGAACCCATCCTGACGGATCATCTTGAGCAGATAAACAAACCGAAACTCCGCGAACTGATTTCTTCCGGTGATCTTTTCATCAAATATGTCATGTCGCCCCGCATTGGAATGGAAAAACCAAGTCCATGGAGAAGCTTCCTGATTCAGGCCTTCGGTGAAGAAATGGCAGAGGCAACACGGAACGACATCACTGTTTTAACCAATTGGATTCGTGATCATATTACCGTAATCGACAGACAGAATAAGAATTTCCGTGCGCCATTAACCCCAATAGGTGTTTATAATCTGCGTGCCGCGGATCCGGTCTCCATTGATATTTTCTTTGTGGCGGCCTGCCGTACATTTGGAATCCCGGCTGATTTAAACCATGACTATTATAAAGATGGCCAGTGGCTGGTTGCACCCTTGGATTCTGAAGAACCGGCCCTGTCTGAAAAAGGTATGCTTCAACTTATTAGCAGGAATAATCCGATTCCGCCGGAATACTCGCTTCATTTCACTATTGCCAAATTAAAAGATGGCTCTTACAAAACCATTGATCCTGAAAATGTAATGAAAAACTTAAATTCCTTTCAGCCAATTGAACTGGAGACCGGTAACTATGCACTGATGACCGGTAACCGACTCTGGGACGGATCCGTACTGAGTAAGATGACCTTCTTCCAAATTGAACAGGGGAAACTGACCACCTTACCTTTAGAACTTCGAAGACCATCCGGAAAGCTTACTCCTTCAGGAAAGCTCAACCTTGGACAACTTAAACTCGGAAGATTGAAGGATGATAAGCCTGTAAGCCTTTCTTCCCTGTCTCCAGGGAAATGTTCTGCAATCCTTTTACTCGACCCGGATAGGGAACCTTCAAAGCACATTCTAAGCGACCTGAGAACCTATGCCAACAATTTTAATCAATGGGATGGTCAGTTTATATTCGCGGTCGCGCCTGATAAGGTTTCCTTGGCAACCAGGGTATTACAAAACTATAGATTACCCGATAGAACGGTAATTGGAACCGATCCGGGTGGAAATATAGTCAAAGCTATTTCGACGGTTTATGGCGAGGATCTAAAAGATAAATTACCTCTTGTCCTGTTCTGCGATGAAAAAGGAAATGTATTTATGTTTTCAGCCGGTTACATCATCGGAGCAGGTGAACAGCTTTTAAAAGTTATAGCTGAAATGGAATCAAGGTAAATTTAATGATCATTATCGTTGTAAGGTATAAGGTCTGTTTTGTGGTTGTACTTCCTTTCTCTACTACAAATAAGATTTTAAAAGAATTAAATTTCACTATTAACCAATAATCATTCATTAATCATATTAAAGGGTTCAATAAGGTTGACTGATTCTATAGAAATATCTTCAGGCTGCGGAAGTATATTATGATATTTCTCCGGTGAGAGATTACCGGGTTTCTTCGCCCACGACCAGACTGAAACTTTCAATGGCGACTTTGGTAAAATTAGATCCAGTGAAATCGAATTCTCTCCTTGTATTAAAGGCGTTTTTAGAAAGACCCATAGTTTCCTGTTTACTTTAAATCTTCCTTTCCCGCTTTCGCATAAAGAAAGTTCGGATGGTTTGCCGTTAATATAAATCGTACCTTCGGGTATATAATTATCAGTATTACCCTCCAGAAGTACAAGCAAGTCCGCTTGTTGAGATTTTACTTCAACAGACCCTTCCATGCTTAACTTGAATTTTGTAGCTGTATTCTGAGTAGGTAAGTTTGAATCCGGCTGGGCCGATTTAGTTAATTTCTCCTGTTTAATGACTGTTTTTTCAATCTTATGTACTGAAATCTGGCCAAATCCCTTTAATGAATTTTTTGCCTCCGGAAGTCCGTTACGCAATTTCTCTGCTGAAGCTGATAAAACCAGAGTCTCGTAAGGAGCAAGAGGAATGTTGATTTCATCGCCGTATTTAAGGTCTCTCGCATAAATCCGTAATTCCGGGTAAATACTCACAAGATTCAGATTCCTGACGTCTTTTGAAAACCCTGAGAAACTGTCGATCTTCAATTCGTATTCGCAGTTTTTGATCCATGGATTTCTAAGTTCAATTGGACCTTTATTTTTTATGAAATGACTATAACCATAAGGTTCAAGCGGCATAGTGGATGCATCCGATTTGAACTTTGGAACATTGTCTTTTTGCCATGATACCGGAAGAAGAACCCGTGTATTTTGAATTACCGAAGCATTGTTTTTAGCCCAATTGATGGTCCCTGCAATCATTTTCCAGCGTTTTTCATCCATAAATGCCGGATTGAAATAAAGCGGAAGGAATAAATGTCCGCGCATGATGGCAGTAACCGCATCATTCATGAAAGGTTCTGGTGACTGATGGATGATTCCAAGAACCTCCTGTGCAGATATCGGGGTCATGCCATGGACAGCTCCCTGAATGTTCAAAAAGTCACGGGCAGAGGTATAGCTTTCACGGTACACGGGACAGGGAATACGGCCAACCGGAGTGTCACTGCCGTAATTGCCGATTACCGAATTGACATAAAAGAGCCACCAGGGACTGGGATTCCCTCCCATACAGGTTGTTTCGATCCATGTTTCAGGAGAGACAGCATGTATTTGACGGCAGGTTTCAATGAGCGTTTCTGCAATCGGTTCTATTGAAAGAGTACCAGGTTCATGACCGTGATCTGTTTCATGACAAAGAAGGGTTGGATTCACCGTAAAAATATATCCATCCAGCTTCAGCTGCTTTATCTCATACTTCTTGACCAGTTCAACCAAATGTTCCCTGAAGATTTTAGAATAACGCTCTCCTCCAAGACAGCATAAGGTGCCGGTGCTTAACCTTCTGGCGCTATCAATAACGTATGTCTCATATCCATTTTGTTCTGCCCACTGTGAATCAAGGCTCTTTGGCGAATACATGTTGGATGGTGATATCCATAATCCAATACTTGAATTCATCTTTTTTGCAGACTGCAGGATGGTATTAAATTTTTTAGGAAACAAAAGCGTGTCTATAGACCATATGCTTTTAGGATTTGACCATCCCATATCGATGCAGAAAGAACTGAAGGAAGCGCCATAAGGCCGAAACATTTTCTCTTCAAATATCTTCATAAGCCCAAAGATGTCTTTCTCGGAATAGGGTACCGGGGAAGTCCACCATGAGTTATAGTTTACATGTATCCCCCCATTTTTGGGACGGTTAGCAGAAATGTAAGCAAGGAATTTTTCTTTTTCGTGACCTTTTTCAACCGCGCAGTAAATGGCTTTTCTGCTTTCGTACCATTTCCCGGATTGAATTTTAATGCCCGGCTGGTGAGCCAATACGATAGATCCTGATTCAATTCGTACGGACGATACAGGATATTCAATACCTGTAAAAAACCCGGGAAAGAAAACAGGGTAATTCTGACCCGGTTCACCAGGTAGCGTGTTCATACATTCCTTTTTCTCCAATCTTTCGAGCACAATTTCCTTAACCAGAACAGGTTTGTTATCCTCTGTCACCCTGTATCTGACCCATTTACGGAGGAAATTTTCCTTTGAATTCCATTGGATAAAAAGCTGAACATCCAGCACGCCCCCTCCCTTTAGCCTGACAGGTGCATAGGTCATGTGGAAGGTCTCCTTATCAGATCTCCGGCTATCTCCAACCCGCCCCAAAGGAGAATATCCTCCAACCTTTTGATCGTCCAGAACTAAGAAAGGACAATCCAATGAAACTTCAAGTTTTTGTCCCTGGTGAGTGATGATAATCCGGCGAGAATCAATAGAAAAAAGAGGAGGTTTTTGTGCATATAAATCCGATGAAGTTAACAACAATAGAAATGTCCAAAAACAAAGACTCCTTTTAATAAAAGGCCTCATAACAGCAAATAACTTCGTAGAAGTTGTATTCTTTTTTCGAATCATGGAATAGTGCACCATCTATTTGTCAGATCAGTTTTATTTCTTCTCCAGCAGTTTTTGCATGGCATCCATGACAATCGCTTCTGCAGCGGGAGTAACAGCCGATGCAATACCTGCCTCATATCCACCCTCCTCGTAAGCTTTAGCCGTACAGATGTAACCGGTGGCATAATCGCCGTAGGCGGCCATGGCAACAAACAGATCGGGACGCATCTTTTTCGCGGCAAGCTGGTATTCAACAAACAATTCTCCGGGCATAAACAGGATGCGGGCCCGTCCGAGTGAAAGACAATTAATGTTGATTTTCTGACCTGCCTGAAATCTTTTCAACCAAACAGTTTTAAACAGATTATTGGTAAGATACTGCACGGTCTGTGTTTTAATCTCTGATTGGATGCCCTCAACGAGCGGAGATGGCGGCAATGCTACCGGGATAAAGTTCCAGTCCATATCATCAGCAGTGACAGGTTCCTTTTTACTGGATTCCCAGGCTCTCTTCATCCCGTCAGCCAACCTTTCAGCCATAATCCCTCTCCATTCTTTAGCGCCGTCGTTGTATTTCCCGCTGCTTATATTCCCTCCTGCTCCGTTGAAATGTACATGCAAAGCCTCAGGAACTGCAAGCTGCCTCATGAACCGGGCCACACCAACGAAATCAGGATTTGCAACTCCGGTCCGGTAATAACTCTGCGGATGAGTGGCATAATAACTCAGCACTGCAACAGGCTTATCTTCATTCCAGAAGCTTACCAGAGAGACCATGGGGTCAATAACGCCTTCGGGTAGCGCCTGCAATACCGGGTTCCTTCTTCCCTCGTGGCGCATGGCTTTCACTTTGCCATCCGGACCAAGGATCCTACGGTTGGAGGCCACTTCATAGACCGGAGCCTGTCCCAAACCTATATGCGTTACCGGTTGTGACTTTTCAAGAGCGTTTTTTACCGCCAACCCGAGCTGTCGTATGATCTCGCGCTGATAAGAGCCTTCATAGCTAAGGGATTCACGGCCCGCTTCTTTCAAAAGCTTTTCCGCGCCAAAATCACTGATTGGAGCATCGTGAACGTGGATGGTATGGACAGCGACCCGCTCCGGCACGGTACCCGCTGCTTCTGCCAGAACGCTTTTGAAAGCATCCTGGCTGTCATTTGATATTCCAATCCAGTCGACCACGCAAAGAACAACAGGTTGTCCTTTCCCAAGAATAACGATACCTTTCGCCCTCAGACCCATGTCCCATGAATTGATCGTAGGATCATAGGCCAGGTAATTCCCTACAGGCGGTGTCGCATCCACATCAAATGTAGCTACGCGAAGATTACCGGAATTGGAAAGATTCTTTCCCCCAGCAAAGCACACATAAGAAGGTATCATCATTGCCAGAAGGCATACACGAAACATCCTCTCAAGGTTAATAATATAATTCATACATTTAATGGATAAAAAGAAAACGATCCCAATTAAAAAAGTTATCGGCAATAAAAGTAAGAGACTGTCCAAAAAGTATCAAAGACCACAAAAATCGAAAATTCTACCGGTTCTCATCCATTGCCGTCAGCTTTAGCTGACGGTTATAAAGCAGTTAAAAAAGGCTTTAGCCACATTTTACTCCACCAAAATGAGGCTAACGCCCTCCTTTTCTGAACCTCTTTTCCGTCAGTTGAAACTGACAGAAATGAATGAGGATAGCTTTTTGGACACCCTCTTTTAAAAGAACTTAGATTGAGCTCAGTTTATCCCTGTTCTCATAAACTTTCATGATTCCATTGATAATGTCATCCATATCTTCCAGTGTCCCCAGAAGGCGACCGGGGCCGCTCATACCAATGACGTCCCGACAGACATTATCGCAATTTGGCAAACTGAGTTCATCCCTGTATTGCTGCAACCTTTCGGGTGAGTACATCTTTTGGTATCCTTTCAGATTTAAAATATTTACAGTCCATGGCTCCTTGTGCAAACCATTAGCAATGTACCCGCTCAACGGAATACCTTCTGCCTGTATTGCCTTGATAAATTTCTTGGGCTCAGCATTATTGAAATACTCCTTGTGATAAGACATCGCAAAAAGATAATAAGCGCTGCTTGAGGTTCCTTCATACTGTTTCTGAGGAACAAGTCCGGGGAAATCTTTAAGTTTTGATCTCAGGTAATTTGCGTTCCTGTTGCGCAGCTCATGACGTTCTTTAAATCCGGGCATCTGTCCCATTAATATGGCGCCTTCAAATTCGGTCATCCTGTATTTTGGTCCAATTCTTTCAGAAACTCCTTTCCTTGTTGTGCCATGATTATGAACAGTATAGCATTTATCAATCAATGCCGCGTCATTGGTTACAACTCCGCCGCCTTCACCACAGGAGATTACTTTGGTTTCCTGGAAACTAAAAGCGCCGATGTCACCAATAGTTCCCAGTTTCTGGCCCTGGTATTCCGCCAGATGGGCCTGACATGCGTCCTCTATAACAAACAGGTTATGTTTTTTGGCAATGGCCATTATATTTTCCATATCGCAGGGTACACCCATGATGTGTACCGGCATAATGGCTTTCGTGTTGGGAGTAATTCGTCTCTCCACATCTTTAGGATCAATCTGGAAAGATTCAGGATCAAGATCTGCCATCACCGGAAGAGCCCGGGCTACAAGAATCGAGGCAATTGTTCCCATATCACTGTAGGCAGAGGTAATTACCTCATCTCCCGGTCCGATATTAAGGGCTTCAACACAGGTATTAAGGGCTTGCGTGCCGGAGCCAACGCCAAGAAAATATTTGGCGCCAAGCATTGCAGAAAATTCTTTCTCAAAAGTGGCGGCAACTTTGTTATTGGCGCTGGTTCTGCACCATACGCCGCTTTTAGTAGTACTGACAATGGAATCGATTACATTTTGGTCAATAAAAGGCCAGCTGTGCCAGGGTTTGTCTTTCCTTACCGGGTCACCGCCAAGAATGGCCAATTTTCCTTTATCTTGTATCATGCCATTGCTCCCGTATGCGGGAATAACACCTGAAGCCACCACACCTGCTGAGCCTGCAGACACTACGGTGACAAATTTTCTTCTTGAAAGGTCTTTTGATTTCATTCTGGTTATTGTTTAAGGTTTAAATATCGTATTCATGTCATTTACTTTGTCTTTAATGACCATCAATGACTATTAATGACTATTAATGACTATTAATGACTATTAATGACTATTAATGACTGTTAATGACTGTTAATGACTAACAATGACCATTTTTCTACAATTTAAAGAATATTTTCCGTTTATAAAGAAAATAGCACAAATACCAGAACATGCCCACTACCACTAAGGTTGTTACCATGTTCGTGAAAATCGGACCACTCCAGCCGAAAAGCCTTGCGGTAAAAGGTACGGCCATGCGGCTGAATATCTTTCCTCCTCCCATCATGGAAAAGAGATAGATAAAAATCGGATTCATTCCCACAACGGCAAAAAACCAGGCAAACTTTCTTAATTTTATCACATCGGCCAGCCAGTAAGAAAAGGCCATGGCCACCAAGGCCCATGCTCCTGTAACAATTACATACGAGCTTGTACAGATCCGCTCAATAATCGGAACAAAAGCATCGAGTGAAAATCCGATGATTAATCCAATCAGTCCGGCGATGAAAAGCGTAAGAATCTTCCTTTTATCGGATTGCTCTTTCATGAGAAATTTACCAACGATAACACCCCAGATAATGTGAGCCGTTGTAGGTACCGCATTAAAAGTAACCCAATGGTTTGGATTTAAATGGCCAATGACGGCTAAATCAAACCAGGCGCCAAAGTTCTGAGCCGGAGCCAGCTGATTGTATCCTTCTACCGGCCAGAAATGGTAGAGTAGATCGGATAGTAAGATAAAGGCAAATGAAATTACTAATTGCCATTTTACCTTTAGCCGCATTAATAGAAAAGCAACCGGATAGGCAAAGGCCAATTGAGGAAGAATGTTTGTAAAAGAAAAAGTCTTTTCTGTGGCTCCCGCCATGAATCCAAGCACCAGCAGCCAGAAAGAGCGGGTAAGTGCATGCTGAAGCGATTTTTCCCAGGGTTCTCCCCTTTCCATCCTTTTAGCCAGGGAGAAAGGCATGGCCACCCCCACAATAAACATAAAAAAGGGTTGGATAAGATCCCAGTAAGTCAGTTCATACCATATTCCATGGCGGAACTGAGTATTAAGTGTTGTAATCAGATCGCCTGCGTTACCGGTTTTAACCCATTCACTAAAAATACCAGAGATTCCTGTTACCAGGAAAAACATGACAAATCCGCGGAAGAAATCGATGGAGAGAACTCTCCCCTGTACAACATTTGTGGTAGCTTTTTGATCCATAAAAAGTTTAGTTAATTATAGGTTGTCAAAAAGTATTTTCAGCCGAAGATCACCAATGCGAATAACTGCAGACCCGGCAAATGGTTCAGCTCTGTTTGCAGTGCTGAATGGATTCAGTACAATCGCTGTTTCTTCGCTTTTAAAGCGAACGAAGAGCGAACAACGGGCGAACAAACCCTGTTGTTCATCTTACTAAAATAAAAACCACGAAGTGGTTAAACGTGAATAGCCACAGGTGAAACCTGTGGAAAACATGAGAGAACACACACGAACCCCGGAGGGGTTCAACTTATAGGATAGTTAACCCTCATGAATTTTGTTATTTACGATGTTGAACCCTTTCAGGGTTCTTCCTATCTCACATTCTTATTTCCACCGGATTTCATCCGGGGCTATTCACATTTAACCACTTCGTGGTTATTGAAATCCAATTCGTAATTTTTAATTCTTAATTAAATCCCGAGCATCTTTTTGGCATTCCCCGACCGTAAAAGCTCTTTGGTAGCCTCATCTGCCTCGGTTGGCCTGAGAGATTCTATCCGCAACAATCCGCAGGCATAGTCCAGGATCGGAGCATGCGTTCCGAAAGCAAATTTATCTTTCCCGTAAAGTTTTAGCATTCCGCCCAAATCGGACAAAATTCTTCCCGATGTATCAAAGAGAACCTTCGAATTCTTAATCAGTTGAGTATCTTCCTCCCCAACCGAAATACTATTCGCCGTATTGACAATAAAATACTTTGCGTCCGGCACTTTCTTGATGATCGGCACAATATCCTTCAAGGTCCATTCCTTGGACAGATCCATATGGGAACGCTGCCGGGAATCAACAATCCGGTGTGAAAAAGTCACAATAAGTCCCTTGTCACGGGCACGCTGTACCAAATCAACACAGGCCGGATCGGTAATTTCATAGTCGTGATAGAGCGGATACAGGCAGATCCCTTTCATCCCCATTTTTGTGGTGATTACCTTCAGATCATTTTCCCAACCGGCATAGGTGGGATTCATGACAGCAAAGGGTATAAAACGGTCCGAAAACTTTTTGCCGGATCTCATTTCATCGTATAACTCTTCATTAGCCGACTGGGTATCTTTATAAAAAACACCGTTCAGGTTACTGATTACCGAAACATCCACCCCAAACTGATTCATCCTGTCCAGTAACGTGGCGCAGGTATTATATTTAAGTCTTTTAAATGGCCAGTGGCCAACGTGCGCATTAATATCAAGCAACATGGTATCCCCCCTTCTTTAACACATTATTATAATTTTCAAAAAATATTTTTTTCCTCTGAGCTTCCGTCAGATCAGCCGACAGAATTTTGCTGACAGCCTGGTAATAACAGTTATCCGATCCAAAGAACAACCGGTCCTCTCCCAGGTATTTAAGAGCGTAATTGACCATGTTCTCTTCATTATTACTGCCTGACACATCAACGTAAATATTCGGATAATCCTGCATGCATTTGCATTCGAATTCCCAGTCGCCTCCCCCGCCGGTATGCGCGAATTGGAGCAGGGCTTCCGGATATCTTTTGGCAACATCGACGAAATCCATCGGAGTGGATTCATTAGGAAACATATTTCCATATTTGGTCCGGTAACTGCTGCGGCCAAGTCCGATATAGGAATGCATCAGCGTGATCATTTTAAAGTCAATCATTTTTTCTATAATGGGAAAAAACAAAGGATCATTGAGTTTAACCTGGTAATAGACCTTTAATCCCACCAAACCATTATCCACGCATCGTTTCATCTCTTCAAGAGATTCTTTCTGATATTGCACATTAAGCGTAAACTGTGGTTTAAACCGGTTAGGATATTGCTTCATGATCTTAATCATCTTATCATTGGCAGCCTTGACGGCTTCAGGAGTAGCAATTTCCCTGGTGATAGGAAGTGATATCATCATTTTTTCCACTCCCAGCCTGTCGGCAAAATTGATCAGCAATTCAGGAGTCACTGACGGTGAAAGAAGTGCATGAATGTGAGCATCCAATTTCCGGTATTTCATTGCTTCCTTCATTACACCATAGGCCGCTGAACCGGATCGTTCCCCCGAACCAGGCTCACCTCCAGATCCAAAACCCGGCATATTGGCGCCAAGCATCAGACCGGCCGTTGAAAGAGCGGTTTTTGAAAAAAACTTCCTTCGATTAATTGATATTGACATACTGATCAGTTTGATTTAATTAAATAATCCAAATATATATTTTATTTTTTCTACTAAGGTTAAAAGAATCAAAAATAAGGTTTTAAAAGAACGGTCTCCATTATTTATTAATTTTATTTTTCAATTCTTAAATAAAGGTAATAAGGTCGGTTTTTTTATGCTACTAAGTCCTCTCGGTCTTGAAACCGAACCTCAAAATAGATAACTTTACTAATTGCCACCAAATCTCTAATACTCCAAATGGCACCAAAGCAATATTTGGTGTTTCCCTTGGTGCTTTTGTGTATTGGTGACATGATTTTAAGTCGAAGATTATCAATTAATTGTAAATTGTTATATAGTAGATTAAAAGGCTAACACGAATAAGATTTAAAAAAAACTGCCCCGATTACCATTAACAATTAATCATTAACCATTATCCTGCTACCATCCTGCTACCATCCTGCTACCATCCTGCTAACCATCCTGCTAACCATCCTGCTACCATCCTGCTAACCATTATCCCTTCTCCATTCTCCATTATCCATTCTCCATTCTCCATTAATTAAGCTTATAGCTGCAAAGATGTGACCCGCTTACAAAATAAATCCTCCCATCCAGGTAGTCTCCGCCGACCTCGACGGGAACCGGCGATTCTGCAACCATCGACATTTTATACGAAACCGGCTCAACTTTCACAATCCCTTTGACAAAAAGAAGATATATTTCTCGCTTAGGACCGAATACAAATATTCTGGGAGATTGAGATCCTGCTGTTCTGCCAAAACTTTCAGAAACGTCCTTCTGATAAACGATCTCTCTTTTAACCGGATCAAAAACAAAGAATATTCTGGAATCAGCGATCCCGTAGATCAACCCGTCAGGTCCTGAACACATGTCACTATAGGTTTGAACACCCGGAATCAAAGGCTGGTGCCATTCCATTTTTTTGGTTGAAACATCCATGATGTACAGCTCAGCCTCTTTGGCTTTTCTTTCTCCGCCTGTTCCTGGTGAAGTGGTGGTGCCTCCCAGAAATTTACCTTTTGGTAACGCGATCATGCTCATAGTCGATTGATCAAGAATAATGACGGAATCCTGAAGCACCATTTGTTTTTTGGTTTGGTTGTCCCAGAATAACAATCCGCCACCGGTATAACCGTATTCAGGGGTACCGCTCATGATAACGGTTTTGCCGCCAGGGTATGGCAATATCCTGTGTGGCCGGTGGGTTAGTAGTACCGATGAGCCAATAATGGCAGGATTGGCTTGTTCAGGATTGATTGATTCTCTTCTCCTTCCGCCTGCCCAGGGTTTTGAAGTATCCCAGTCCAACAAGGCGCCCTGGGGGTAAGAACCAAAATAAAAATGTTTTCCGTAAGACGCCACAGCATTGTATTGTCCGTAGGCTCCCAAATTGACCCACTTATCAGTTTTTGGATCATAACTGAAAAACCTCATGGGGAAAGAGGTTCCTCCTGATAATTTCCCGTCAGGCGATTTGGCTACTCCCATGGTCCAGCCACCCTCACTGGTGTAATCAAAACTGACTTCTTTCACGGTGTCTGTTTTAGGATCTTCCACGGTAAGTTTACGGTTGATCAGGTCCAGCCTCTTGATCTTCTTCCCATCAGGGAATTCATTATAAAAAAGCGACTGAGTCCCTGTTATAAATGGCTTTGGATTACTAGAACTGTGGCTGACAATTTTTGTTCCGTTACCATTATAAAATTCATACCAGTCTTCATCGCTGTTCCGTAAAGACTTTCCATAAACTTTACCATCTAAATCCCGGTAGACGTATGCAGTACCCCTTCTGCGCTCAGATTCAGCAAGCATGGGTTTAGCTTTACCGGTAAGGGGATCAAAGGCAATGATCTGACTTGCTGTATTTCCTATCGCATAGTATATCCACCCCTTATCATCAGCTACCGTGTAGACAGGATACTGAGGCCAGTTTTGTTTATACACATACCCATAATCCTTCAATTCCCTGGAAATTGGATTGAAAGAAATCACTCCGCTGTTCGGATAAGTTACCGCCCAAATAACGCCATGATCGTCTTCTGTCATCCCCATAGCCATCTGCGGCATAACTTCCTTATGAAAAGTATACGCCCTTTTGACGGGATCGAATTCGACAAAATTCCCTTTAAAGAGCGTGTAAATTTTATTTTTGCTTGAAAGAATGGAAGAATACACCGCATCACCCGGAGAAAATGGCATGGGGAATTCCTGGCTCTTTCCGGTTTCGGCATCGATCATCAGAATAGCATAGCCGCCGCGATGATCAAATAACCATGCCAACACCACATCACGTCCTTCCCCATCGATTGTAGCGATTACTCCCCTGTCATTACTACTGGGAGTGGTTACCCCATGATCAGTAAATCCTTTACCCAGATCTTTGGAAAAACCCGGAATAGTAAAAATGATTTTTACAAACAGGAACACCAAAAGTTGTTTAACCAAATTTGTTTTAAAAAATACACTCATATAGAATATTTTAGGTATGTGTTATTTTATAGAAAATCCGCAATATCTCATTCAATTGAATTGAACAACCTAATTCCTTAAAAAACATCTCAGTAGAAAGAATTGATATTACCTTTAACCAACCTGATTACCTGATTATTTTAAATTAAGTAATTAGGTCGATTCCTCTCCCGCGGTCATTTCTACTGAGGTGTTTTTAAAGAGATTAGGTTGAATTTTATCATCTGTGTTCTAATTTTTTCTTAACTAAACGACATTCATTCGTAATTCGTAATTCGTAATTCTTTATAGTTTATAACTGATAAGATGGGAACCGCTGATATAATAAATCCGTCCATCCAGGTAATCTCCCCCCGCATTGATTGGAAGTGGCGATTCAGCTATCATCGACAGTTTAAAAGTACCCGGTTCAACTTTTACAATTCCCTTTACAAAAAGAAGATAGATATCTTTATTGGATCCTGTGATGAAAATTCGTGGTGATTGCGCCCAGGTTGTTCTTCCAAAACTGGATTCCGCATTCTCCTGATGAATGATCGTGCGTTTGACCGGATCAAAAACAAAGAATTTCTTTAAATCAGCTATTCCATAAATCAATCCATCAGCACCAACACACAGATCGCTGTAGTTTTGAGCTCCGGGAATTAATGCAGCATGCCATTCCACTTTTTTTGAAACAACATCCATGATATATAATTCAGCTTCTTTCGCTTTTCTCTCACCACCCGTTCCCGGATCTGTAGTGGTTCCTCCCAAAAACTTGCCTCCGGGTAAGGCTACCATGCTCAAGGTTGACTGATCCAGAACAATGACACTATCCTTTAAAACGATAGCATCTTTTTTCTTCCGGTCCCAGAAAATCAACCCTCCGCCGGTATAACCGTATTCCGGTGTTCCGCTCATGATAATGGTTTTCCCATCGGTGCAAGCAAGGATCCGGTGAGGCCGGTGAGTTAAAAGACTTGAGGCGGCAATATGAAGCGGATTGGTTTTTTCCCCTACTTTGGTATTAACCCAGGGTTTGGAAGGATTCCATTCAAGAAGCGCTCCCTGGGAATAAGAGCCAAAATAAAAACGATCGCCCTGGCTGGCCATAGCATTAAATTGGCCAAAAGCTTCAGCGTTTTTGAATTTATCTGTTTTGGGATTGTAGTTAAAGAAACGCATCGGGAAGGTGGTCCCGCCAACAATCGTACCATCCGGCGATGTAGCAACTCCCATCACCAAAGCTCCGTCGCTGGTATACTCAATGCTGACCTTTTTTTCTGTATGCTTTACCGGATCTTCCACAACAAGGACCCTATTCTCTAAATCAAGGGTTTTTATTTTCTTTCCATCCGGAAAATCCTGATGGAATAAACCCTGGCTACCTGTAATTAATTTTCTGGGATTCATCACATCATGCGTCCCAATTTTTCGTGCATCACCTTTATATAATTCATACCACTCTTCTTTTGGGTCATTCAGCGCTTTGCCATAAACCTTTCCATTCAGATCTCTGTAAGTATAGGCCGATCCACGTTTTCGCTCTGCTTCTGAGAGAACGGGTTTGGCTTCCTTTGTAGTGGGATTAAATATAATAATCTGACTGGCTGTATTGCCTATACTAAAATAGATATATCCCATATCATCCGTTACCAGATTTCGTGGATACTGTCTCCAGTTTTGATTGTAAACGTATCCATAATCCTTGAATTCCCTCGTTTCAGGATTAAAGGAAACTACTCCACTTTTTGGATGAGTTACCGCCCATATCACTCCATGATCATCTTCAGTCATGGCCATGGCCATTTGAGGCATAGCCGGCGTAGTAAAGGTAAATGCACGCTTTACCGGATCAAACTCCGTGAAGTTATTATTATAGAACGTGTAGAATTTATTTTTACTGGATAGAATAGAAGAATAAGGAGTATCACCATAAGGCACATCTAATTTAAAAGGAACCGGATACTGCTCGCTTTTCCCTGTCTCAGCATCTATCATCAGCAAAGCATAACCACCCCTGTGATCATATAACCAGAGCAGCACAACATCCCTTCCATTTCCATCGACTGTAGCAACACAACCCCGATGGCTGCTTACCGGATAGGTCACCCCATGATCAGAAAAACCTTTCCCCAAATCCATGGATGAAACAGGGAGTGAGGATGTAATGCATAAAAATAGGCTCAACAATAAAATACGAGGAAGTTTTTGTTTCCTGGTAAAATCAGATTTACAGAACATGTTACTCATAGTTAGAAGAATTAATTAATCGGTTTATCTATATTTTATTATTTTTCCATTTCTCACAATTTATAACTGCAAAGATGAGACCCGCTGACGAAATAGATACGGCCATCCAGGTAATCTCCCCCGGTGTTGATTGGAACGGGTGATTGGGCCTTCATGGTCATTTTAAATGTTCCCGGCTCGACTTGTACGATCCCGTTTTTAAATAACAGAAATAATTGATTGTTCGGTGCGTGAATAAAAACCCGCAGAGATTCCTTCGCCGGTGTTGTTCCAAATTCGGCAGGAATATCCTGTTGATGAATAACTGACCGCTTTACAGGATCAAAAACGAAAAATCTTTTTCTATCCGTTATCCCATAAACCAATCCATCCGGCGCTACACAAATATCGCTGTATTCCTGTACACCAGGGAAAAGTACTTTATGCCAGATCACCTTTTTGGATTTCAGATCCATGATGTAGAGCTCAGCTTCTTTGGCTTTTGTTATTCCCCCGGTTCCCGGCCGGGTAGTAGTTCCTCCAACAAATCTACCTTTGGGTATGGCTGTGATGCTGAATGTGGATTGATCAAGAATAACAGAAGTATCCTTTAGAATTAAAGCAGTCCTTTTTTCACGGTCCCAGAAAAGCAATCCTCCGCCGGTGTATCCGTATTCAGGAGTACCTGTCAGGATAATTGTTTTACCGTCAGGATAGGCAAGCACCCTGTGAGGGCGGTGGGTTGCAAGCACTGAAGCTGCCAGTAATTTCGGGTTAGTCTCTTCTCCAGCTTTTGTATCAATCCAGGGCTTTGAGGGGTCCCATTCCAATAAAGAACCCGATGGATACACACCAAAATAAAAACGATCTCCCTGACGGGCTAATGCGTCAAACTGGCCGAAAGCCGGCTTATGAAACAGTTTGCCTGTCTTCGGATTAAAGTTGAAAAACCGCATCGGGAAAGTTGTCCCTCCGGCTATTGTTCCGTCGGGAGCAGCAGCTACCCCCATCACCCAAGCTCCTTCAGTGTCATAATTAAAACTAATTGTCTTTTCCGTGTTTGTTTTGGTATCCTCAATAACAAGTTTCCTTTCTATTAAATCCAATTCTTTAATTTTTTTGCCATCGGGAAAGTCGCGGTAAAACAGTTCCTGGGTTCCTGTAATGATCGGTTTTGGATTAATATCTGGATGTTTTCCTATTTTGTTATATTTTCCCTTATAAAACTCATACCAATCATCTTCCTTACTGCTGCCTAATGATCTACCATAAACTTTACCATTCAAGTCACGGTAAACAAATGCGGATCCGAGTTTTCTCTCCGATTCCTCCAGAACGGGTTTTGCTTTACCGGTGGCAGGATCAAAAACGATGATCTGACTGGCAGTGAAACCAATTCCAAAATAGATCCATCCGGCATCATCGGCAGCCACATTGCGCTGGTACTGACGCCAGTTCTGATTATATACATAACCATAGTCTTTGAATTCACGTGTATCCGGATTAAAAGAGACTACCCCGCTGTTGGGATAGGTGACTGCCCAAATAAGGCCATGATCATCTTCTGTCATTCCCATTGCCATTTGTGGCAGGGATTCTTTGATAAATGTAAATTCACGTTTAACAGGATCAAACTCAACAAAATGATTCCTGAAAAGCGTATAGAATTTGTTCTTACTGGAAAGGACAGACGCATAAGAGTAATCCATGCCCGGATCAAAGGGCATCGGGAATTGCTGACTTTTTCCTGTCTCAGCATCAATCATCAGTAAGGCATAACCGCCGCGGTGATCAAAAAGCCATAGTAGTACAACATTGCGGCCATTCCCATCTGTTGTAGCCACTACTCCTTTGTAGCTGCTTATTGGACAAGCAGGCCCATGATCAAAGAATCCTTTCCCCAGATCCTGTGAAAAAACTTTCAGCAATGGCGTCGCCACCATGACAATACAGAGCAGGGACAAGATAAAAAACTTTCTGAAGCTGATTAACTTAATGCTCATGTAATTCTATTTTATTTACAATTTGAACTATTAATTTTCGTTCGCCACTACGTGGCTTATTTCTCCTATGATTTGTTATTTCTACAAAGATTTAGCTGCTGCTATGCAGCTTCTTTTGATGCAACTGATACTTTATTTTACAAATGAGCAAAATAGTTGAGATATATAATCTTGTTTCTATTTCGTAATTCGTAATTTCGTAATTCTTTTAAAGTTTATAACTGCAAAGATGTGACCCGCTGACAAAATAAATATGCCCATCCAGGTAATCTCCTCCAGCTGTGATGGGGAACGGGTAGGTGGCTATCAGAGATAGTTTGTATGAATCCGGTTCAACTTTTACAATGCCTTTGACAAAAAGAAGGTAAATTTCATGATCAGGTCCTTTAACAAAAATCCTTGGTGACTGCTGTGAGGTCGTCCTTCCTAAAACAGCCTCTACATCCTGCTGATAAACGATCATTCGGTTGACTGGATCAAAAACAAAGAATCTTTTATAATCAGCAATGCCATAGACCAATCCATCCGGACCAAGGCACATATCGCAATAATCCTGTACGCCAGGCAACATTATTTTATGCCAATCCAAATGTTTAGAAGCTACATCCATGATATATAACTCCGCTTCATTCGCTTTCTTTTCACCGCCAGTTCCGGGGGCAGTGGTAGTACCCCCCAGAAGTTTGCCTCCAGGTAAAGCTACCATACTCAAAGTGGATTGGTCAAGAACAACGGCGCTGTCCTGAATGACTACAGAGCTCTTTTTCTCCCGGTCCCAGAAAAGCAATCCTCCACCCGTGTAACCATACTCAGGTCCACCGCTCATTATTATTGTTTTGCCATCCGGATAGGGAAGAACCCTGTAAGGCCTGTGTATTACAGGGGTTACCTCCATTAAGAACTGAGGATTAGTGTCTGCTCCTTTTTTCGTATCAACCCAAGGCTTGGACGTATCATATTCCAACAAAGCTCCCCCCGGGTAAGAGCCTATATACATACGATCTCCCTGAACGGCAAGGGCATTAAATTGACCGTAAGCAGGGAGGTTACTCCATGAATTTGTTTTGGGATTAAAGCGAAAAAACCGCATGGGGAAACTAGAACCTCCAACAATGGTGCCATCAGGTGATGTGGCCACACCCAATGTCCAACCACCCTGGCTGTTATAATTAAAACTCACTTGCGTGGAGATTTTGGTTGTAGGGTCTTGTACAACAAGTATTTTCCCCAGCAAATCCAGTTTGGTGATCTTTTTGCCATCAGGGAAATTGGCATAAAACAGATTTTGATTACCTGTTATTGCTGGTTTTGGATTAACAACGGGATGTGTACCGATTAGGTGAACAGTTCCTTTATATAATTCATACCATTGCTCACTACTGCCCTTTAAGGATTGTCCATACACTTTGCCGTCCTGGTCCCTGTATATATAGGCAGCGCCGCGTTTGCGTTCTGATTCGTTCAGCATCGGGGTTGCTTTTCCGGAAAGAGGATCGAAAGCGATGATTTGGCTGGCGGTATTACCAATGCCAAAATAGATCCAACCCGCGTCATCGGCAGCCAAATTAAACGGATATTGACTCCAGTTTTGCTTATATACAGAACCATAATCCTTGAATTCTCGCGTAGTTGGATTAAATGAAACCACCCCGCTGTTTGGATAAGTGACCACCCAGATAACACCTTTGTCATCTTCAGCCATCCCCATTGCATCTGCGGGCGTAGCTTTTTTACTAAAAGTGAAAGATCTTTTGACCGGATCAAACTCCGCAAAATAGCCGTTGAAAAGGGTATAATACTTGTTTTTACTGGAAAGCAGGGACGAATAAACAGCATCACCCACCGGAAAAGGAACCGGGAATTCTTCGCTCCGCCCTGTTTCAGCATCAATCATAAGCAATTCATAGCAACCCCGGTAATCATATAACCAAACTAATACGACATTCCGTCCGTCTCCGTCTTTAGTAGCCACTATGCCCCTTTGATTGCTGGTATTTGTAGCTACGCCCAGGTCAACAAACCCCTTTGTCACATCCGGTGAAACGTCTGATTGTTTACAACTAAAAAACAGGATGAACAAAGCTAAGATCAATAGTTTCTGTAAACGGCTGAAATCAGATTTGCTGAATGTTTTACTCATGGATGGAATCAAATTAGAGTTTATAGCTGCAAAGGTGAGATCCACTCACAAAATAAATTCGGCCATCCAGGTAATCTCCTCCAGTATTGATCGGGACCGGGGATTCTGCAATCATGGTCATTTTGTAGGAGCCCGGTTCAAGTTTTACTATGCCTTTGATAAAAAGAAGGTAAATTTCCTTTTTTGGTCCAAATATGAAAATTCTTGGTGATTGAGGTGATGGAGTTGTCCTTCCAAATTCGGCTGCGACATCTTTCTGGTAAATAATGACATGTTTAATTGGATCAAAAACAAAGAAATTTTTATAATCAGTTATCCCGTAGACTAATCCATCCGGACCAACGCACAAATCACAGTAAGTCTGTGCCCCTGGGAATAGTACTTGATGCCACTCTATCTTTTTTGAAGCCAAATCCATGATATATAACTCAGCTTCCTTTGCTTTCTTTTCACCTCCTGTTCCTGGCTCAGTAGTTGTCCCTCCGATAAATTTACCTTCAGGTAATGACGTCATACTTAAAGTTGATTGGTTGGAAATCACAGCGCTGTCCATGAGCAGAGTTTTAGTCTTTTTCTCACGATCCCAGAAAAGCAACCCTCCTCCGGTATAGCCATATTCCGGGGTACCGCCCATGATAACTGTTTTATCGTCATCATGTGCAAGAACCCGGTAGGGCCTGTGAGTTGCAATGACAGCAGAGGCAAGAAAAAGCGGATTAGTCTGTGAACCTTCTCTTGTATTAACCCAAGGCTTTGAAGAATTCCACTCAAGTAAAGAACCTGTAGGATAAGAGCCAAAATAGATGCGATCTCCCTGTCGGGCTAAAGCATTGAACTGGCCATAAGCTGGTTTATTTATCAGTTTGTCTGTCTTTGGATTGTAGTTAAAAAATTGCATCGGAAAAGTTGTTCCACCTGCAATTGTTCCATCAGGGGCAGCAACTACTCCCAATACGAAAGCTCCTTCGCTTGTGTAGTCAAACCTGACTTTTTTTTCTGTATTTGATTTGGGATCTTCTACAACAAGGGTTCTTTCAAGCAAGTCCAGGTCTTTGATTTTCTTGCCATCAGGGAATTTACTATGAAATAAACCCTGATGGCCTGTTATGATTGGTTTGGAATTAATAAGGTCGTGTTTTCCGATCTTACGAATGTTCCCTTTATAAAATTCATACCAATCTTCTCTGCTGTCCTGCAAAGCCTGACCATAAACTTTGCCGTCCAAATCACGATAAACATAAGCGAATCCTCTTTTTCGTTCTGTTTCAGCCAACATGGGTTTGGCCTGACCGCTAACAGGATTAAAGGCAACAATCTGGCTGGCCGTAGTTCCAAGGCTATAATAGATAAAACCTGAATCATCAGCAACCATATTTCGTGGATACTGAGGCCAGTTCTGCTTATAAATGTAACCATAATCCTTTAATTCGCGTGTGTTAGGGTCAAAAGAAACCACACCGCTGTTTGGGTAAGTGACTGCCCATATAATGCCTTTATCATCCTCGGTCATCCCCATCGCCATAAGCGGCAGTGTTTTCTTAATAAAAGTAAATGCACGTTTAACAGGATCGAACTCAACAAAGTTTCCCTTGAAAAGAGTATAAAATTTGTTGTCACTGGAAAGAATAGAAGAGTAGACTGCATTTCCGTTAAAATCAAAAGGCATCGGAAATTGCTCGCTCTTGCCTGTCTCAGCATCAATCATCAGCAAGGCGTAGCCTTCACGATGATCAAGTAACCATACTAAGGCTACATCTCGTCCATTACCATCTACTGTCGCAACTACCCCACGGCTGTTGCTAAATGGAGCAGCTACACCATGATCAAAAAAACCTTTCCCCAGATCCTTGGAACAGACAGTGATCGATGCCGCCAGACATAAAAATGTACTCAGAAATGATATTCCAAAAAGCTTCTGTACCCAATTCGATTTTCTGAACATATCTCGTATGAATTTAATTATAATACCAATGAGTTTAAAATTATCGGCCTGCAATTTACTTAAAGTTTGTAACTGCAAAGGTGAGAACCGCTGATGAAATAAAAACGGCCATCAAGATAATCTCCACCTACATCGATCGGCACAGGTGATTCGGCTATCATGGTGAGCTTAAATGGGCCCGGCTCAATCTTCACAATTCCTTTATTATAAAGAATATAAACATCCTTCCCAGGGCCTGAAACAAATATTCTTGGTGATTGCGAACCAGCTGTTCTGCCAAAATCAGGTTCTTCTAACATTGGTGTTGCCTTCCCTGCAACCGGATTAAAGGCGATGATCTGGGTGAAAGTATTGCCAAGTCCGAAATAAACGAAACCCTTATCATCGGTTGCAAGAAACTTGGGATACTGAAACCAGTTTTGCTTATAGAGATACCCGTAATCTTTAAATTCCCGGGTCTGTGGATTAAAAGAAACAAATGCCATCGTACTTAAAAATATGCTCAACAAATAAAATTTAATGAAATTCTTTCTCCGGATGGAATTTATGCTTATTTTCATCAGTTTATAAGTTTGTTTTTAATGGACAAATGAAACTCCCCGATAATCATGTTCCTTTGTGAGGAAGATTTTCTCAAGGTCGTTTCATAGGTTAATAATCCTCATCTTCTTTCCTGAATTTTAAAATATAAAACCTCAGAATAAGTAAATTTTAACAGATTAAGTAAATGAAATAACATCGTATTTTAGATTGACGAACTTTATTTTAGAGATGAATTCCATTTGGTTATATTATGTAAGTTATCTTTAAAAAGGCCGGGCCGAACCTGGTACGAACCGAATACGGACTTGATACGAGGAGAGTCCATGCGAACTTTAGTTATATTATTGTTAAATAACAAAAGATCGTAAATTACAACATCAATTTATCCTCATAACTTAAGTATTTCTCACCGAGGTGAAGTAATCGAATTAATCACTATTTCTGTAATACATAATTGTCAAATACTGATACAATGTTGTTAATACGCTAAATATTTAATGAAAATTTAATCTTTGGGAATTAAGGAACGAAAATAAAAAAAATTGAAATAAGATGAGTTCAATTTGAATGAAAATATTAAGTTATTATGTGTGTATTGGCAATATAAAATACGTGTATTATACCATAAAACAAAGCACAACATACATTGTAATCATTTATTTTATGTGTAATGTGAAAATTTGTTTTTTTTAGTTAAAATGAATAATTTACAATTTTGTTGTATTTTAACCCTTTTTAACAAATATCGAAAGTTATCTTTGGTTTTTAATTTCATTTCAAATGTATTGAGTATAAAAATATTAATTATTAAAATTAATCCTCTTATTTACAGACTTTAAACAGGTAATTGTTTTTTAGAGAATAATTCCGGACTTAGTTTTGGACCTTGCATTTAAAAGGGTTTTACTATTCATAAAACCCGACAAGATTGTATTAGTACCAGACAATTTTGTATTAATTTCATCAAAATGCTAATTGTAATTTTGATAATTCAATAAGATTATTATGATTTAAGAAATGTATTTTTGAAAATCTGATACATTAAATTGAAATTTTAGTTAAATTAGTTTAATATTAACAATCAATTATTGGAATCTATGGAAAAAAAATGTAAAAGAAAATGTTCAAGCCATTGGTTCGATTCTAAATTATTAGTACGAATCAAACTTTTGTCATTGTTCGTTTTAATTTCGATGGCTGCCAATGCAGCAGGTTTCCATTCTTCCTTCAGTATCAAATCTGAAACTGAAGTGGGACAGAAAAGGGAAGTCACGGGTACGGTGAAAGATAGCAAAGGCCTTCCTTTACCGGGAGTAACAGTGGCCGTAAAAGGCACTACTACAGGAACAATTACCAATGCAGACGGTAAATTCAGGTTATCTCTTCCCCCTACTGCCAAAATTCTTACATTCAGCTTTGTAGGAATGAAGACAACGGATGTTGGGATTGGTAATCTGACCAATTTTAACGTTGAAATGAAGGATGACGTTTCAAGTTTGGATGAAGTCGTTGTAATCGGATACGGTTCGATGAAGAAATCAGACCTGACCGGTTCCGTTGGTGAAGTAGCCGTTAAGGATCTGGTCAAAGCTCCTGTAAGTTCATTCGCTGAAGCCCTCGCCGGACGTGTTGCCGGGGTACAGGCTATTTCGAGCGATGGTCAGCCGGGTGCCGGCGTTAATATCATCATCAGGGGTAACGGTTCTTTAACACAAAGTACCCAACCATTGTATGTCATTGATGGTATCGCCATTGAAGGTTTTGATCCTTTGACCATGAACCAGGAAGAAATTGAATCGATGTCGATTTTGAAAGATGCGTCTTCCACGGCCATTTACGGAGCAAGAGGTGCGAACGGAGTAGTCCTGATTCAAACGAAAAGAGGCAGCGTTGGGAAACCGGTTGTTACTTTCAGCAGTTCATTAGGTTTTCAGGAGGTGCCAAAAGCAAAGGAGTTGATGAACCCCTACGAATTTGTCAAATACCAGACAGAACTAAATCCTGCTATATCAACTACACTATATTATTTTGCTTATGATGCTGCATTAGGAAGGCAAAGGACTCTTGATGATTACAAGAATGTACAGGGAATTAATTTCCAGGATTACCTGTTGCGTACCGGTGCCACTCAGATTCATGACGTATCACTGAGGGGTGGAAATGACATGACCAAATATTCCGTTTCAGGATCCATCTATGATTTAAAAGGTGCCATCATCAATACAGGGCTGACCCGTTATACCGGAAGAATAACATTGGATCAGAAAATCAGTAATAAATTCAGTACCGGTCTTACCGTCAACAGCAGTGTATATAGTCAGAATGGCCAGATTGTCAACCAGGGTCAGGCTGGCTCGGGCCAACCAACGTCTTATCTGTTGATCAGCGCCTGGATGTACCGTCCTTTTACCACCAGTCCGACTCAGGATATTCTCGAAGATCCGGCTGATACTGAAGCAGGAACAACTTCCGATATCAGGGTAAACCCATTCCTCAGTCAACAAAATCAGCATGTGGTCAATACGACCAATCTTCTGGAAACAAACGGATATATCAAGTATAATATCAATAAGGACCTCACCTTCAAAACAACAGGTGGTTACCGGAATAACAGATACGTTGCAGAAGCATTTTACAATTCGCTGACAACCCAGGGAAGCCCCTATAACCTGAATAATATCAATGGGATAAACGGGAATATCCGTAATACGGTTACCAACATCATCAGTAACTCCAATACCCTTACCTTCAATAAGAAGATCAATAAAGATCATCAGATTACGGCTCTTGCTTTGTTTGAAACCATTAGTACCAAAACGTCTGCAGACGGATACACCGGAAGGCTCTTACCCAATGAGACGCTTGGAATCAGTGGCATTGATGAGGGAACGGCCGCCAGTGCAGTCATGTCCAGATCCAAAAATACCATGGTTTCTTATGCCGGAAGAATAGATTATAACTACAAATCCAGATACCTGGTTACCGGCAGTTACAGGGCTGATGCATCGTCCAAATTTAATAACCCATGGGGATATTTCCCATCGGCTTCGGTGGCATGGAACATGCAGAATGAGCCTTTCTTTGAAAAATTACTCCCGGGTGTTTCAAATTCCAAGTTAAGATTTGGATATGGCGAGGTAGGTAACAACCGTATCGGCGATTTTGATTACCTCCCAAGATTAACCTTCAACAATACAAGCGAGGGCTATGCATTTAATAACGGAACCCCCGGAGGAGCTATCTACATGAGTAATGTTGGTAATATAGATTTAAAATGGGAAACCGTAAAGACGCTGGATTTGGGTTATGAATTAGGGGTTTTAAAAAATAAACTTACCCTGGAATTAGATTTGTATCGCAAAACGACTACGGACCTCCTTTTAAATGCCACTTTACCCCCAACAACCGGTTTTTCCACTGCGGTTAAAAACATCGGTGAGTTAAGGAACGATGGTTTGGAAATTACCATTAACTCTTACAACATCAATACCCCAAAGTTTAAATGGTCGACCAACTTCAACATTAGTTTTAACCGGAATAAGGTCATGGCTTTGACCAATGGCCAGCAAAGCTTGTCATCCACTGTTGCGTATGTATCTCAGTTCAATAAACCGTTATACCTCGCTGAAATCGGAAAACCCTCCGGGATGATGATCGGTTACATCTGGGAAGGGAATTACCAGTATTCTGATTTTGACAATCCTTCTGAGGGTATCTACATACTTAAACCTGAAATTTCCGGAAACGGTGCAGTAAGAAGTACCATTCAGCCCGGTGATATCAAGTACAGGGACCTGAACGGAGACGGAACCATGAATGATGCAGACGTAACGTTTATCGGAAGGGGTCAGCCAATCCATACGGGTGGTTTCTCAAATAACTTCTCTTATAAGGGATTTGAGCTGAACGTATTCTTTGCGTGGTCGTACGGGAATAATATCTTCAATGGAAACCGTCTGATCATGGAAGGGAACAGCAATGGTTGGGCACTTATCAACCAGTATGCTACCTATGCCGATCGCTGGAGTCCTACCAATCCTTCCAACCTGTACTATCGTACAAGGGGCCAGGGTCCTATCGGCCTCTTTTCTTCAAGAACCGTTGAAGACGGATCATTCCTTAAACTGAAAACAATCGCCTTGAGTTATTCCGTTCCTTACAACATCATTAAAAAGGTGAGCATGAGCAACCTGACTTTGAACGTTTCGGCCCAGAATTTATATACCTGGACCAAATACTCCGGTATGGATCCTGAAGTTTCAACCCGTGGAGTTGTTCTTACACCAGGCTTTGATTATTCAGCCTATCCCAGATCTCCAATGATCGTATTTGGATTAAAAGCAGCGTTTTAAGGTAGTATTAAAATTAAATTCAAATGAAAATGAAAAAAATATATCAATTAATCGTTTTGCTTTCCCTGATGAGCTTAAGCTCGTGTGAGAAGTTTCTGGATACAAAACCAGAGGACTTTCTTAGTCCCGTCACCTATTTTACTACGTTAGAGCAGTTAAATTTTGCCCGAAATGGCGTATACAGTGACCTTGGCGGAGCCATGACTTCCTACACTAATTATCTTACTTTCGCCCAGGCGGATGAATCTTTTATGAACCGGACCTCGCTGACCACCGGGCCATGGAATTATTTTTATAACTCCGGTGACTCTTATGTACTGACCATTTGGCGGAACTTATACGATGGGATCAACCGCGCTAATGTGCTATTGGCCAATCTGGACAAAAACGAGGCCATACCGCTTAAAAGCAGGAATATCATTCGCGGTGAAATGTTGTTCTTAAGAGGTTACTTTCACTTCCAGCTGGCTTGTTATTGGGGAGGAGTTCCCTTAAAACTTGAACCCACTACTTCAATCGTCGATGTGGATATTCCAAGAGCCAGTCTGAAAGACACCTATGCACAGATATTGACTGATATGGAGGCAGCTGAAAAATTGGTTCCCCGTATTGACAGTATTAAAGTCAGCGGCTCGGTAACAAAATCAGCTGTGCGTGGTTTACTGGCCCGTGTTAATTTGTACATGGCCGGCCAGCCCCTGAATGATAAAACACGATTGCCCGAGGCAAGCAAGTGGGCTAAGATGGTCATGGACGATCCACAGGCAGCACATGTTTTAAATCCCAGCTATCCAAAGATTTTCATCAACATGGCGCAGGATAAATACGATATCAAAGAAAGTATCTGGGAAGTTGAGTATTGGGGAAATAACACCACCCAATGGACTGAAGCCGGTAACCAGGGATATATCAACGGTCCCGCTTCCAATACAACCTGGGGCCAGGATGCCGCTTACATGACCATCACCAACAGGTTATATGACGTATTTGAACCCGGGGATAACCGTAAATTCTGGGATATTGCGCACTTTACTTATGGTTCAAAACCGACCAAAACAATGGTTACCCATCCGGTGGCTCAGTCAACAAAAAATGCGTTATATCCTGGTAAATGGAGAAGGGAATACGAAACAGTGACCCCTCAGGCTGCTACCTCAACCCCAATCAATGTCCCGCTGTTAAGATACGCTGACATTCTTCTAATGTATGCTGAAGCCGAAAATGAAATTAATAACGGTCCTACTGCGACAGCGATCAAAGCCGTCAACGACGTAAGGGAAAGAGGCTGGTCAAACGGCGTTAGAAGTGTTACCGTTACCGCTGGCGGATCAGGTTATACCACAGCACCAACTGTAACCTTCTCAGCCGGTGCAGGAAGCAACGTGATACCGGTTACAGCCACCGGAACTGCAACAATATCCGGAGGAAAAGTGACTGCGATTACACTAAGCCGCGATTTAACCGGGGTAACCTATTACAATGAAGGACAATATACTGCAGCCCCCACTATTACCATTGCGGGCGGCGGCGGAACGGGAGCCACAGCTACGGCCACAATCTGGACAGCGGCCGACGCAGACCTGACGGCTACGCAAACTGCATCCAAAGCTGCTTTCTTAAAGGTTATCCAGGATGAAAGAATGAGGGAACTCAACATGGAAAATCTGAGGAAATTTGACTTAATCCGTTGGGGAATATTCCTTCAGGTATATCAGGATCTGACCAACGAGATGACCGTTCAGGGTTACGCTGCAGCTTTCATTAAATATTATTCCAATGCAAGCACAAGAGATCTGTTATGGCCGATCCCTTCCACTGAAATTGTAGCCAATCAGGCAATGGTTCAAAATCCACTTTGGTAAATAACTTCATATTTAAAATGATTATGAAATTCAAATATTATTACATGTTATTGGGAGTACTGCTAATGGTCTCCTGTAGCAAAGATATTGTAACGAATCTGGAAAGCCCGACCTTTGATGTAACAGTCAAAAACACTACGGTTAAAGCCGGGCAGCCCATTACATTCTATTTTTCAGGTGATGCCCATACCATTTCATTTTACTCGGGTGAAACCCTGAAAGATTACGATTTCAGAAATGGAAGAATAATTGATGTGACAGGAGCCGGAGCTACGATGGAATTCACGAGCTCGTTACAAATACAAACAGGTGCAGTCTGGCAGACTAATCAAGTTTCGATTTTGGCATCGACTGATTTCAATGGTGATTACAGTAGTTTGGACAAAGTTAAGGCAGCTACCTGGACGGATATTACCAGCAGATTTACCTTATCACCTGGAACGAGCGCTACTTTTACAGCCTCCGGAACTCAGGATATATCTGATCTGACAGTCGCCGGGAAGCCGATTTATATTGCTTTCAAGTACGTAACCAATGCTCAGTCGCTCACCAATTTAGCCCGTCAGTGGTATCTTCAGACTTTTGCAATAAAGAGTAAAGCCACTCTTCCGAATACCGCAGGTACAACTCCTATTGCGCTGACCCTTGCAGATCAGATTCATGCCGGATTCACACTCGTTGATAACAGCCCTACGACCAATCGCGCTCAATCATCGGTGACCAGCACAAGGGTAACACTCTGGGGACCTGAATATCGTTATCCGGAATTGGCAAAATATGATTCAACACTTGCCAAATGGGATAAGAACGATCCAATGTACATTCGGGGCAGCCTGACGTACAACCCATCCGCGGTGTGGACGCCTTACGTTCCTTTCGATCCGAACGCAACGGATAACAATCCGGTCACCGAAAACTGGGCCGTAAGCGCACCAATAAGTTTAACATCGGTAAATCTTGGTCCGGATTATTCAACGGCGATAAAATCCGGCCCTGCAGCTTCCACGTTGACAATGTATCCCTATACTTACGCTGTACCGGGGACCTATTTAGCATATTTCGTTGGCTTCAATGCATCAATTGAACAGACGAAAGCAAAAGTAGATTCAATATACATTAATGTGATCCCGTAAAATTACAGTCCAAGTCTTATCATAAAAGGATTAACCTGATCATGGGTTAATCCTTTTTTATTATATTTTAATTTATTTCTTTTGTATTTTCTGTGAGGGTTAAAAAATCAGGATATATAAAGCCTAAGAGATGTTTTATTGTGGTGAATCGCAGAAAAAACATATGGTATTTATCATTTTTAACCTTAATTTGGCAGAATTAATTAACGGTTCTGATTATAATTACTACCCTCAAATAAACAGAATTTTAATACTTGATTCATGAGGATTTCTTTTTATAAAACTGTTCTCAGTTTAGTTTTTTCTTTTGGTGTAATTTTATTACAAGCTGCAGTCAGATTGCCATCCATTATTGGCAGTCATATGGTGCTACAGCAAAACAGTGAAGCCAGGCTATGGGGTTGGTGTAATCCCGGAGAAAAGATCACCATAAGAACTACATGGGACACGGTATCCTATCGCCTGATTGGAGAAGGTACAGCCAAATGGAGCCAGAAAATTAAAACCCCTTCAGCAGGAGGTCCCTATCAGATCAGCATCAACGGATCAAAGATTGACGATGTCATGATCGGCGAAGTTTGGGTCTGCAGCGGTCAAAGCAACATGGAACGGGGTCTGGGACCCAAACAATTGCTTGAGGAAGCCAATGAGGCCAATAACAAGAATATCCGTTTGTTCTATGTAACAAAATCAACCTCGGAATTTCCACAGGAGAATTGTGAAGGCAGTTGGAAAGTTTGTTCTCCGGATGAAATAAAGCATTTTAGCGCAGTAGGATATTTTTATGGAAAAAATCTTCAGAAAGCGTTGAATGTCCCGGTCGGATTGATTAACAGCAATTGGGGCGGCACTGCGGCCGAGGTTTGGACACCCAAACAACTTATTGAGAATGACTCGCAATTGAAAGCCGCTTCCCAAAAACTGGCCCCCTCTTCCTCCTGGCCTGTTATCCCCGGATCGATCTACAATGCGATGATTTATCCTCTTACCAATTTTGAAATATCAGGTGTTATCTGGTATCAGGGTGAAAACAATGTTTGGACCTGCTCAACCTACCAACAATTATTAACCACATTGATCGGATCCTGGCGTAAGGCGTGGGGAAAAGAATTTCCTTTCTATTATGTCCAGATTGGCCCCTATTCCCGTTATGGGAAGAATAATTTTTGTGCCTTGCTGCGCGAAGCTCAAACCAATTGCCTTACCATTCCAAAAACCGGGATGATCGTCATAACCGATCTTGTTGATGATGTCACTAATGTTCATCCTTCAGATAAAACCTTTGTAGGTTTAAGGTTAGCCAATCTTGCTTTGTCCGAACACTATGGAAAGGCTGGATTGATCTACAAATTTCCAATGTATAAATCGATGAAAATTGAAAAAAATAAAATAAGAATAGAATTTATTAATGCAGAGAACGGATTGATATGTAGAGACAAGGCAAGCCTTGTCTCAGAATTTTATATTTCCGGTGATGATCACAAGTTTTTACCTGCGACTGCCAAAATTGATGGAAGCAGTGTGATTGTATCGAATAAAACGATCAAAAATCCAATTGCAGTCAGGTTTGGATTTACCAATACGGCTATCCCTAATCTCTTTAGCAAAGAAGGGCTGCCTGTAAATCTTTTCAGAACCGATAACTGGGATATTGATACCATAATCCAATAAGTATCAGGAACCAACTTATTCTATTTCAGTGAGAGTCTTATCCCATTTTATGGTATAGAAATTCTCACCTGGAAATGCGTTGTTTAAGCTCCCTGTTCAGAAAATAAGTATTGATTTATCCCAGATAAATCCAAAAAAAAGGAAAATATAATAATGAGGAAATTACCTTGCTATCCTCATTAATTCACATGTGATATGTCTGAAATTAGAATTGGTATTAATGGGTTTGGCCGCATTGGCCGGATGGTTTTTAGAGCAGCCATCGAAAACAGAGATATGAAAATTGTAGCGATCAATGATGTTATTGATGGACACTATCTGGCCTATCTGCTAAATTACGATTCCACTCATGGCCGCTTTAAAGGAATTGCATTTTTTGAAGATGGGACGCTGAATGTGAATGGAAATAAGATACGGGTATCCTCTGAAAGAAATCCTTCTGACATTAATTGGAGTGAGGTTGAGGCAGAATATGTGGTAGAATCTTCAGGCTATTTCCTTGATAAAATTAAATGTCAGTCACACATTGATGCAGGTGCGAAAAAGGTCATTATCTCGGCTCCTTCAAAAGACACTACTCCGATGTTTGTGATGGGCATAAACCATAAAAATTACACATCAGATTTGAAGATTGTCTCTAATGCTTCCTGCTCTTCAAACTGTCTTGCTGTGATTGCAAAAGTACTGAATGACAATTTTGGCCTTACAGAAGGTCTTCTGACAACCATCCATCCCAGTACCCCTACTCAAAAAACAGTGGACGGTCCTTCAACAAAAAATCGGCGGGAAGGCAGAGGCGCCTTACAGAATATCATTCCTACCTCAACGGGAGCTGCAAAAGCTTTGAACAGAATCATTCCGGAGATGAATGGAAAAATCACCGGAATTTCATTCCGGGTGCCCAATTCAATTGTTTCAGTAGCAGATCTTACCTGCCGTCTTAAAAAACCGGCTCCTTACAATTTGATCTGTGAAGCAATGAAAGCCGCAGCGGAGGGTGAATTACAGGGTATTCTTGGCTACACAGAAGACGAAGTCGTTTCCATTGATTTTCTGTCTGATTCACATCTTGCAATCTTTGATGCCGGAGCAGGTTTTGGATTAAATGATCATTTTGCGAAAGTGGTTGCATGGTTCGACAATGAATGGGCCTATTCTAAAAAGCTCGTTGATCTAATTGAGTATATGCATGCAATTGACCAAAAATGATTTCAATTTTCTAATAACCCTTTACTCTGATCTTTCCCGATAATCTCCTTTAAGCTTTGTATCGAAATTTCTTTGGTATTTATTCTGACATTTAAGATATGACTGCGTACACTGAAATTTTATCAAGGTTAACATTCAAGACCGACAACTTTTTACTTTTGACCTCAACTTTACATTTTCGTTTCTCTTCTCCAATCTCAGGGTTCATAAGGTGCAACTCCTGGAAAGGGATTTTTCGGGTATCAATTTCAAAACTAAGATGATTATTTTCAACGTTAGATTCAATATCTTTTAAGATAGGCGTGCCGGAATTATCTTTAATTGCAGAATGAGGAACGGCCTCAAGAGCGGTATTCATAAAATGAAATACCGGTTTGTTATTATGCAATCTTACTCTCACGACCCAACCCTGATCTCCAGAAAACTGCTTAATGGCCGGATGAAATCTGCCCTTCTTAATCAGACCGAAAAGCACATTTGAAGAAGTAACCGTATCAATCAGCAGCAGGTTTTTATGCTTTGATTTAAACAGCTTATCTGATAACGGGATCTCCCTTTTGAATCCTTTTTCATCATGGGTGCCAAAAGGCAAAGCCAACCAGGCCTCCCCTCCCCTTGCAAGATAATTACTGATGGCTGTGAACTGATCGTCGGAAATGCAAGCCAGACTATCCATTATCAAAGGAGTTTGATCCTTATTCAATTCTGCTGCGTTGGCAAGCTCCGCGGAACGTACAAACCGGTATCCTATATTGTTCTTAACAAGGTTCTCTGACCATGCTTTTACTTTATCCCATTGTTCGAGTCCCTCAGCACTCTTCCATCCATTATCCCTGCAATAACTGCCGCTAACGAGGCGGACTTCTGTAAAATCCTTCCCTTCCACCAGATCAAGATTGCTGTGTCTCATCTCCCAATTGTTGTAAGGACTTATGATATCCTCTGTCTGCATGGCATCAGCCGGATCTTCCTCCAACCTTTGGTTATGCGTACTGCTCCAGTTGCCTACGCCCCAAAAACGGCTGAGGCCCCAACCCAAATAGCCGCCTTTTTCATAGATCGTGTAACTTAAAGCCATGGCCGGAGCATTTCCTCTTTTTTGTGCTATGTCTTTCTGCTGCAATGCCTCTGCATCCATTTTGATCCAGTCAACGCATTTTACATTCGTGCCAACGTTCTCCAGCATAAAGAAATCCAGGTGCGGAGCCATTTTCTCAAGATTAAGCGAGAAGGTATTCAGAATGATGGGCCCAGTACCCGAACAGCATGACATCAATGGTTTATCTCCTACGACTGTCTTGATCATCTTCACATGACCGGCTATGGAATCGGTTTTCATTTGCAGCCAGTCACGAAAGACCGGATTTTCATAATTCCCCCACTGCAACATTCCTTTTTTTGTATCACCCCAGAATGATTTTTCCCCGAAAGGAGGTATATCATGCCCGTAATCTCTTTTGAACCGATCCCTGCAATGACTGCATCCGCAAGTAGTAAGTCCGGCATAATCGCACATATCGTCTACCTCAATTCCATCAAAAGGTACTTCTTTCATCAATCTCTGGAGGTATTTCTTATGCATGTCCAGGAATCCGGGATTGTTGTGACAGAAAACTTCCATCTGATACCGGTCAGTGTAACCTCTTTTCCCGTCCCGAAGGTCGACTTCACAAATATCTTTAAAAAAATGTCCTTCGTATTGAGCAAATTCAGCGGCAATGGGATCATGAAATAACAGCGTATGATGCCGCTGCCCCTTTGCAAGAGCTCTTAATTCAGCCTCACCTCTGGGTCTTTCCACATGATTGCAGGAATAATGATCCATGAATTTTATTCCATATTTATGCAGCTCTGCACAAACATTCGCATAATATCCATGCAGCTGTCCAAAATAATTAGAGAAGTCAAACCGGATATGAAAACCATAATTTATCGCGGTATCGATTTCAGCCTCTGCAAATGCCTCTGCACGTTTCTTGATTTTGTCCACAATTTTCTTCTGGGGCCATTGAAGATCTTCTATATTGCACCACCAGCTGATAGCATGAACCGGAACAAAAGCAGGCTTAAGGTTACCATCCTTTACTGTTTCCGTTTTCAGAGTAAAAAATGATTCCGGTAACGGCAGATTGCCAACCATACCAATTCCTAAAGCATTTACCGCAGATTTTTTGACAAAGTTTCTTCGGGAGAGTTTTTCCATAATAAATGCGAATTAAGGGTTGGAAAATAATGAAACTTGGAAAGTTGACATTGTATTGTAGCCAATTATGTATAAAGCTATTTTCATTAAACGTTCAAAATAAGAAATGGATAACCTAATCTGTTGAAAACACCTCAGTAGAAATGGCCGGTAGAGAAAAATTTACCTAATTACCTAATTTAATCAGGTAATTAGGTCGGTGGAGGGGTAAAATCAATCCGTCTACTGAGGTGTTTTTTAAAAGATTAGGTTATCGAAGATGATATTTTCAACTCTTAATTCGCATAATAAATTAAAAAACAGTATATTTCTATCAGATTTTTATTTCCTCTTTTAAGGAACAATGATAAAAATTAGCTTTTAATTTCTTGCTGTAGTTTAGTATTATAAAGGTGTTTTTAGATTATAATACAACAAATAAAATGAAAAGTATTATGGCAACCCTCATACCTCAAGGTAATTTCGCTCCGATGATAAACAGACATTAGATATGAGATATGAGATATGAGTTATCTCTCTCATCCTTAATATCTCATATCTAATTTCTAATACTGTTAAAATGACTGAAACGCTAAAGCAATCACTTTTATGAAAAATCACACTACAGCACTGAAATATTCAATATCCTCTGAAAGTGATTTATTAACATCTCTGGGGGCAATGCATCCAGTAAGACTTAAATCAATCCGTTTCTTTGCGTTTTTGATCTATTCCGGAATCTTTATATCACTTCTTTTCTCGTGCCCCAAATCCCAGGCACAATCAGTGACAAAAATTGCAACATTTGAAGAGGCTATGAAATCAAGCCGGGACCTTTGGGGAGAGGCAGCAATGGCTCAGCCGAACGGACCGTCATACGATTTTTTTGCCAAACTTTTACCCCCTCCAAGATATGTAAATGCCGATTTCCGATATTATCCTATTGTTTTGAGCGCCCCGGAATCTGCAATAAAAGCACGTCTAATTTCCAATGGCAGCGGCATTAATACGCGTGGTGGAGTTCATTCATGGCGGGATGTGGGTATTCCTTTCACATTTCGTGTCGGACCGGATGATTTTATATTCGGAAGCATCAGCGATCGTTTGGAAGAACCATCCCTGGTTGAAGGATGGCTGCCGATTCCCCAAATCTGTTATGCTCACACTTCCCCTTTTCAATCCGAAGGGATGGTTCCTTTGAATTCGCAAAGGAAAACCGGCCATGCTGAAATCTACCGTCTGGAAGCCTTTGCAGGTACTGATCCTGTATCTTCACAAAATGGAGTGGTGTATGTAAAATTCGATCTGAAACAAGGCTCCGATGGATATATAGCTGTCGAAGCCGGAGTGGATTCTGTAAATCTGAAAGAGGGAAGATTACTGGATGAGTACGGCAATGTAATTGCTTTATTTGACAGCTCCTGGAAAAAAGAAAAAAATCTGATTAAAGCGCGTCTTACTCCCGGCTCCTCTGCTACTATGGCAATTGCAACCAAACCGTTTGGCGGAAATTTGGCTCCGGTCATGAACAATGATGCTTATGAATCACAACGAGAACTTTGTATCCAAACCTGGAAGAAGAAAATCTCCGAAGGAATGGAAATTACCACTCCCGAAACGCTCGTGAACAATGCCTGCCGCAATTCACTCTGCCAGATATTTCAATTGGTGAATGGTAATAATCTCTTTTACAGTGCAGGAAACCAGTACCAGAAGATGTACGAAGCAGAAGGCAGCGATGCATTGCAGGCTCTGTTAAATTACGGATACACCGAAGAGACAAAGCGCTACATGATTCCTTTGTTTGATTTTTCGCGTAAAGGACTTGAATTGCATAACGCAGGATTCAAGATCATCGATCTTTGTCAATATTACTGGCACACCAGGGATAAAAAAGCCGTAGAAGAGTTAAGGCCTTACTGGGAAAAAGAAGCAAAAATGCTGGATAAAGGACGAACCGGTCCGGGTGGGCTTTATCCTGAAGAGCAATATTGCGGGGATATTCACACCCTCGTACAGAGCCTGAATGTGAATGCACATGCCTGGAGAGCCATGCGTGATCTTGGAGCTGTGCTCAGGAAAACCGGTTATAAAAAGGAAGCAGATCATTACATCGGCGAAGCCCTTACATTCCGTAAAGTTGTTCTGGATGCAATCCATAAAACAGCCAGCCATGAGACTGTTCCTCCTTTTGTCCCGATTGCCCTGAATGGAGGCGAACCGGTGCATGATCCCATTCTGCATTCAAGAATAGGCAGTTATTGGAATATCATCATTGGCTACACCATTCAAAGCAACATTTTCCCTTCCGGCAGTGAGGAAGAAAACTGGATTCCCAATTACCAGGAAAAACACGGCGGCATCTGCATGGGGATGATTCGTTCCGGTGGAGGACAATGGAATTTCTGGACAGGTGAATACCGCATCAATCCCCTGTACGGAACACGCTATTCGCTCAATACCCTTCTCCGCGACGACACCGAAAGATCACTTGTGAGTTTTTATGGAATGCTGGCTCAAGGGCTTACCAGGAACACATTCATCGGAGGCGAAGGCTGTTCTCTTGGACCCATGGACAACAAAGGACGTGTTTTTTATTGCCCCCCAAATTCGGCTGCCAGCGCCCACCTTCTCTCCATGTTACGGAACATCCTTGTTCAGGATTGGGATCTTGATGATGACGGTAAACCTGAAACCCTTCGCCTTGCATTTGCTACTCCGCGCACATGGCTCGAAGATGGCAAAACGATCGAGGTGAAGAATGCACCTACTGCATTTGGAAAGACATCTTTCTCCATTAAATCCAACCTTAAAAATGGCGAAGTAGAACTTAATTTCACGCCTCCGAGCCTTACACCCGATAAAACACTAGTCCGTATCCGCATCCCTGACGGCTGGAAAGTTAAATCGGCTTCTGCCGGTTCGCGGGAATTTAAAGCAGACGAAAAGGGAACTGTTGATTTAACTTCAATAAAAGAACCTACTGCTATTCATTTTAAAGTGGTGCAGATTTAATTTTAAAGTCCATCACACTAATGCGTTCCTTGCACTGTTCAGGCTTAAAATCTTAATATCATAAATCCGAAAAACTATTCATTCACGGATTTTTCTGCATAATTATCCATATGTTTGAGAAATGCCCTCTCAACACTTCGGTTCACCTGAATTCTTTTCAGACCTACCACCATGATCTTATCAAGACGATACCAAAGTCGGACCAAAGCCATACCTTGTACACTGTTTGGACTCAGCTTCTGTACTGTTTCTGTATTAAATAGTATATGAAGAGTATTTAAGTACAGTTCATGAGGCGTTAATGATATGGCTTTGGGAGGATATGACAAGAGGATGGTAAGGCTAAGAAATCTCATCGACAACCTGGACCGGGGTGTATTTTATCTTAACCAAACAATCCACGGTTTTTTATAATTAGGTAGGTAATTTAGCGTCGTTCTTTCATCTGACCTGTTTAGCACATCATCCTTCTCTTTAGTCTTTATAAAATCTTTATACGCTCCAATATATTTTTTATTATAAACTTATAGTTATCACATTAATATTGTAACAGATAAAAAATGCTTTGAAATGAATGCAATGATAACTGCTGAAACTGAAATGACTATATGGTATGTGGCGGGTTTGGTGATAGCCCTTTTTATTCTTGGCTATCTTATTTACACTTTGATCAGACCAGAAAAATTTTAGAAATATGGGAAATCTATTTTTTACGATCGAATTTATTTCTGCTTTGGCCATCTTCTTTTTCATAGCCAGCCTGATTGGACATCTTCTAAAGCTGGATGAATACATGCGTACCCATGATTTTCACGACAATAAAACAATAAGTGAGAACAAAAGAAGATATGACCATGTAATCAAAATTCATGGATTGCATAAACATGAGATTAGATGAATGGCAGTTTCAATTCACCAAATAAATGGTCACTTAAATGACAATAAGCTACCTTATGATGATTATCGTGTCACTGATGTTTTCATCAGTTTATGCGCAGATAACAACGTCCACCTCTCCTTTTAAATTAAGCGCCGACCTTGTAAGCCAGTATGTCTGGAGAGGATCGTTGGCCACAAAAAGTCCCACCCCCAATTTTCAACCGTCCTTTTCCTATTCAAACGGACTTTTTGAAACAGGTATTTGGGGGTCCACAGATTTTATTGGAGGCTACAAAGAAGTTGACCCTTATGTTTCTTTGACAGTAAAAGAATTTAAATTTGTTGTTACTGATTACAACTGGAATTTTACCCGGGCTGATTATCTTAATTACAGAAATAGTCAAACGGGTCATAGATTTGAGGGTAGCATTGGATTTAATGGATCAAAAGACCTCCCTGTAACTATTACTTGGAACACGTTATTTTACGGTTTTGATAAAAAATCCAATGATACGACCAAACAAGCTTATTCAACTTATGTTGAACTTGGTTATTTAAAAGGACCCGTCAGTTTCTTTTTGGGGTTAACTCCATGGGCAAGCTATTATAATAATTATGGGATAACTGCCTTCGATCCCAAAGCACCTAAAAGGTCTTTTTCAGTTGTCAATATTGGAGCAAGCTACAAAAAGAATCTGAAAATCACAGAGATATATTCTTTGCCGCTTAAAACTACATTAGTAATTAATCCATCGGCGTCCTATTCCCGAAATGATTATATACATCTGGCGTTTGGCATATCACTTTAAAATTATTAAATTTATAAGTAATAATAATTATTATTCCTTCCATAACTTAAAAGAAAAATAACGATCATAAATGACAACACACGACCTTGTACAACTCATCCTTTATTTCGGGTTATTATTGGGGCTGACGCCCGTTCTGGGTTACTACATGTTTAAAGTCTTTACAGGCAGCAAGCACTTTATGTTACCCGTTCTTGGCTGGCTGGAAAAACTTGCTTATCGATTGACGGGCGCAGATAAAGACGAAGAGACGAATTGGAAAACATATACCTTCGGTTTACTGCTGTTTAATTTTGCCGGATTTCTTTTCTTATTGCTGATCCAGGTCCTGCAATCACATCTGCCCCTAAACCCTTCAAAGTTGCCAGATATTTCATGGCACTCGGCATTTAATGCAGCGGTGAGTTTTATGACCAATACCAACTGGCAGGGATATGCGGGTGAAACCACCATGAGTTATTTTGTTCAGCTGGTTGGGCTCACTGTACAGAACTTTGTCAGCGCTGCTACAGGAATAGCCGTTTTACTGGCGCTGGTGAGAGGATTATCCAGGAAAACCACCGACAAGCTTGGTAATTTTTGGGTAGATCTAACGCGCTCAACGATATACATCCTGCTCCCTATTTCCATCATCCTGGCCGTACTATTGACCGGACAGGGTGTAATTCAGAATTTTAAAGCTTACGAAACAGTCCATACATTGCAAGGTGCCGCCCAGACTATCCCAATGGGTCCGGCGGCCTCACAGATTGCCATAAAGCAGCTTGGCACCAACGGAGGGGGATTCTTCAATGCCAACAGCGCTCACCCGTTTGAGAACCCAACACCCTTTTCCAATTTCCTGGAGATGCTTGCTATTTTACTGATACCGGCGGCCTTGACTTTTACCTACGGCAAAATGATAGGTTCAACACGGCAGGGATGGGCGGTATTTACTGCTATGATGATTCTTTTGTTAACCGGATTGATTATTTCACTTTATGCAGAATATTCACCCAATCCGTTTTTTGGGCACCTGCCTCTGATGGAGGGCAAAGAATTGAGGTTTGGCATAACAAACAGCGTTCTTTGGGAAACAACTACTACGTCTGCTTCAAATGGTTCTGTTAATGCCATGCACGATAGTCTCTCCCCGATTTCGGGGATGATCGGGATGATCAATATTATGCTGGGAGAAATAATCTTCGGCGGGGTTGGAGCAGGATTATATGGGATGGTCATTTTTATCATACTCACGGTTTTTATTGCAGGGTTGATGGTTGGACGCACACCGGAGTACCTTGGAAAAAAGATTGAAGCTTTCGAAGTAAAAATGGCAATTATTGCGACCCTTGCGCCCAATTTTGTAATTCTGGTGTTTTCGGCAGTAGCCATATTGAGTTCTGCAGGACTTTCCAGCCTCAACAATGCAGGGCCGCATGGTCTTTCAGAAATACTTTATGCCTTTAGCTCTGCTGCCGGAAACAATGGCAGCGCTTTTGCGGGACTGAACGCCAATACCGTATTCTATAATTTAATGCTTGGGTTAGGAATGCTGATTGGACGCTTTGGGGTTATTATTCCGGTAATGGCAATTGCCGGAAGCATGGCCGGGAAAAAGATAACACCTCTGTCGATGGGGACTTTCCGGACCGATAACAGTTTATTTATAGGTTTATTAATAAGCGTCATCATCATCATCGGCGGGCTGACTCATTTTCCTGCACTCGCCTTGGGTCCCATCGTAGAACACTTGCTGATGCAAAGTGGTATAACCTTTCAATAAATTTTATGGTATTATAAAACTTACAATAAAATGATCTCAAAACAAAGTATCAGCTTATTTGATAAAAAAATATTGGTGGAGGCCGCCAAAGAAAGTGTGATTAAATTAAATCCGGCTTATCTTATCAAAAATCCCGTAATATTTATTGTAGGAATAGGAGCAGCACTGACTACAATAGAAGTAGTTCTGGGAATTTTAAGTGGAAATTTCTCCTCCTTTAACCTGCAAATTGGGATATGGCTATGGTTTACCGTCCTATTTGCGAATTTTTCCACTGCAATAGCCGAAGGCAGGGGAAAAGCCCAGGCAGAAAGCCTGAAGAAAACCCGTACCCAGATACAGGCCAGGAAATTAAACGGATCAAAAGAAATCAGGGTACTTGCAACTGATCTTAAAAAAGGCGACATGGTCATCTGCGAAACAGGAGATGTTATTCCCTCAGATGGCGAGGTCTTAGAGGGAATTGCCAGTGTTGACGAGTCTGCCATTACGGGTGAATCGGCTCCGGTAATTCGTGAAAGCGGCGGTGACAGGTCGGCAGTTACAGGGGGGACCAAAGTAATCAGCGACAGGATTTTGATCAGGATCGTCAGCGAACCGGGCCATACCTTCATTGACCGGATCATCGCATTGGTTGAAGGCGCCCTACGACAGAAAACGCCCAATGAGATTGCCCTGTCGATCCTGCTGTCGGGTCTGACGATCATTTTTCTTCTTGCAGTGGTTACCCTTCCCGCTTTTTTTGGGTACAACCTTAAAGCTTCCGGATTGCCTGCTTCCCAAAATCTTACCATGCCTGTACTTATTGCCTTGCTGGTATGTTTAATTCCCACAACCATTGGCGGATTACTTAGCGCTATTGGCATCGCGGGAATGGACAGGCTGTTACAGCGCAATGTCATTGCCACCAGCGGGAGAGCTATTGAGGCGGCTGGTGATGTAGATGTTCTGTTGCTGGATAAAACCGGAACCATAACATTGGGTAACCGGATGGCAACTGATTTTATTCCGGCCGAGGGAGTAACAATTGAAGAGCTTGCAGATGCTGCACAGCTTTCTTCTCTTTCGGACGAAACTCCCGAGGGACGGTCTATTGTGGTTCTGGCAAAAGAAGAATTCAATATTCGGGGCAGGGAGGTTTTACAGCTTAATGCCACTTTTATTCCTTTTTCTGCCCAAACACGAATGAGCGGTGTAGATATGGTGGACAGCGACCATAAAATTCATCACATCAGAAAAGGATCTTCTGAAGCCATTCGGACCTTTGTCCAGAATAATAATGGATTCTTTCCTAAAAATATTCACGATATTGTTTCTGATCTTGCACGACAGGGAGCCACTCCTTTGGTAGTAGCAGAGGACAATAAGGTATTGGGAGTCATTCATCTGAAAGATATTGTGAAAGGTGGTATTAAACAGCGGTTCGCTGAATTGCGTAAGATGGGAATCCGCACGGTGATGATTACCGGGGACAATCCCCTCACAGCGGCGGCCATAGCCGCTGAGGCTGGAGTAGATGATTTCATGGCAGAGGCCAAACCAGAGGATAAGTTGCGCCGTATCCGTGAAGAGCAGGCCAAAGGCCATCTGGTGGGTATGATCGGAGACGGCACCAATGATGCACCTGCCCTTGCACAGGCCGACGTCGGCATTGCGATGAATTCCGGGACGCAGGCAGCCCGTGAGGCCGGCAACATGGTTGATTTGGACAGCAATCCGACCAAGCTGATCGAGGTGGTTGAGGTAGGAAAACAATTGCTCATGACCCGCGGTTCACTGACGACTTTCAGCATAGCCAACGATGTGGCCAAATATTTCGCAATTATACCGGCCCTGGCGATTTCACTATATTCCGGGTCAAACGGGATAGGACCCCTTTCGGCATTGAACGTCATGGGACTGGGTTCGCCCCAGAGTGCAATTCTGAGCGCCATCATTTTTAACGCCATTATCATCATCCTGTTAATACCGCTGGCATTGAAAGGAGTACGATACAGGCCTGTTACGGCTGTTGCGGCTTTGACACGCAACCTCTTCATTTATGGCCTGGGCGGTGTTATTGCCCCTTTTATTGGAATTAAACTGATCGATATATTGATTAATATTTAAGATCACAGATTATGAAAACGCTAAAAATCGCAATAAAAATATTTATCTTTTTCACGGTACTAACCGGCATTATATATCCACTTTTTATCACGTTGATAAGTCAGTTCATTTTCCCCTATCAGGCCAATGGCAGCATGATCACAAGGAAAGATGGGGGAATAATAGGGAGTGAGCTTATTGCTCAAAAATCGGATACCGTGATTTACTTTAGTTGCAGGCCTTCAGCCATTTCCTATAATCCCATGCCTTCAGGAGGCTCAAATCAGGGATTGACCAATATTAAACTAAAGGATAGTGTGAATAACAGGGAAAAACATTTCATCACGTATAATCAAACAGCTGGGTTTTCAGAAATACCTTCTGAAATGCTGTTTGCCTCCGGAAGCGGACTTGATCCTCACATTTCACCGAGGGCCGCCATGCTGCAGGCGGACAGAATTGTTAATGCCAGACATTTTGACTCTGGTCAAAAAGAAAAATTGATTCAGTGCATCAGATCACGGACTGAAAGGCCTCAGTTTTTAATACTGGGGGAAGAAAGGGTTAATGTATTATTATTAAATTTGGATATTGATAAAATCAAATGATCCCGATTAGTCACGCAGAGGAACTTAAATTAGTGGTCAGTGTCTGTAAAGTGGTCTTTCAAAATTGGAAATACAGCCACTCGAAAAATAATAATGATGGAGTAGGGAGATAGAAAGTAGGGAAATAATATGTTAATTATTGTGAGCTTTAACTTTTCAATTTGATTAATGGGGACAAAATTTGAATATGAACAATTTCGGAGATATAAGGCCTGATCCCGATGAATTGCTGGCTTCCCTTATCAGGGAGGAAGAAAAGAGCAAGCTGGGCAAACTGAAAATATTTTTCGGTATGTGTGCCGGTGTTGGTAAGACCTATACCATGCTTAAAACTGCACAGGCAGAAAAATTGAAGGGAATGGACATCATCGTGGGCTATGTTGAAACCCATAAAAGGCAGGAAACCGCCGAACTTACCGAAGGCTTTGACCTGATCCCAAGAAAAAACATTCCCTATAAAACAACCACGATACAGGAAATGGATCTGGATGCTATTATTGCCCGAAAGCCAAGGACTGTTATAGTTGACGAACTGGCTCATACCAATGCTCCCGGAAGCCGTCATAAAAAACGTTATCAGGATGTACAGGAAATTCTCGAGAATGGGATCAATGTTTATACGACTCTAAATGTTCAACATCTTGAAAGCCGATCGGAGACCGTCGCCCAGATAACCGGAATTATTGTCAGGGAGACCATACCGGATGAAATTTTTGAAAATGCAGATGAAGTAGAGCTGGTTGACCTGACTCCCGATGAGTTGTTGCAAAGATTGGCCGAGGGGAAAGTTTATACTCCCGAGCGTTCCAAAGAAGCCATTGTTAATTTCTTCAGGAAAGGCAATATAACCGCTTTGCGTGAGATGGCCCTTCGGATTGTCGCCGACCGGGTGGATAAACAGTTGCTCGATTACATGCATCATAAGCGAATCCTTGGACCCTGGAAGTCGGGGTTCCACTTTTTAATTGCAATGGGCCCAAATCCGAATTCAGGAGAATTGTTGAGATGGGCCAAGACCTTATCCTATACCATGGGGGCTAATATCCAGGCTCTATACGTGGAGACCTTACACAGGCTTACACCTACTGAACAGGTACAGCTGGATTTGAATATTGATCTGGCAAAACAGCTTGGAATTAATTTCAGGATTATTACCAATAATGACATTGTAAATGCAATAATTGAATTTGCGAGGAAGGAAAATGTAACCCATATCATTGCTGGTAAACCAAAGGCCAAAAATTTCCTGTCCAGAGTCCGTCAGAGTAATTTCTTAAACCGCCTTATCCTTTATAGTGGAAATATTGACGTTTATATATTGGGATCTGAGAGTAAAATGAAAGATAAATTTAAGAAAAGGAGTAGTTCTCTCCTGTCTTTTACATCCAATTTATCCCAATACTTTATCACCTCCCTGATTGTTATTTTGTCATCAGTCATTTGTTATATAGTAAGTGATGTTCTTGGTTATCAAGTCATTTCTTTTATTCTGCTATTTCTTGTTTCCATTCTTGCCTTATTTTACGGAACCGGACCAATCCTGCTGGCAGCAACATTAAGCGCATTGATCTGGGACTATTTCTTTATTCCTCCTTATTTTACATTGCACATCAGAAAGGCTGAAGATGTACTGATGTTGATCATGTTTTTTATCATTGCCCTTATAAACGGGATTCTTACATCGGGAGTGCGGCGGCAGGAAAAGAAGATAAGAATCCGTGAGGAACGTACCCATGCCCTTTATCAATTGACCAAAGACTTAAATTTAGCTACAGGCATTGAGGAGGTATCACGAATTGCAGACCTTTATATTCACAAATATTTTAATCTGGATTGTGCAATATTTCTAACCGATGATCTGATACATCTGGATAACAGAATCAGGAACACGACAAAAATAAAACTATCGGAAAATGAAATCAGCATTGCATCCTGGGTATATAAACATTCTACTAAAGCAGGAAAACATACCGATACCCTTCCCTCCACAAACTATACGTTCTATCCGATGACGGGAAGCAACAATAACATGGGAGTGATTGCGGTGGAACTTTTTAAGGTATTTACCCTGGGTGAAGAACAATTCTGGGATGCTTTTCTTTCTCAGATATCCGGGAAATATGAGCGGGAGTATCTGAGAAACGCAACAAAGAAAGCATACATTCTCAATGAATCTGACAAGTTGTACCGGACACTTTTCAATTCTATCTCACATGAATTTCGTATTCCGGTTGCGGCGATTATGGGGTATTCCGATCTGCTTTTATCTCAGCACTATCCTGAAGAAACAAAAAGGGAACTGTATGGTGAGATCAATACTGCCTCTGTCAGATTAAACCGTTTAATTGAGAATCTTTTGAATATGTCCCGTTTGGAATCAGGCCATATCACTCCGCATCCGGATTGGTGCGATATACATGACTTGACCAACAAAGTGGCCGATAATCTCAAACCGGAGCTAAAACCTTTCACTTTATCGACCGTAATTCCAGCCAACATGCCTTTGGTCCAAATAGATTTTGGTCTGATGGAACAGGTATTGCATAACCTTATTTTGAACGCAACTCAATATGCTCCGCATGGAACCAACATAAGAATTAAATTTTTCTATGACAATGGTTCCCTTACTATTCAGGTAATGGATAGGGGCAAAGGATTTCCTGCAAATGAATTGAATTCGGTATTCGATAAGTTTTACAGGGGATCAGAAGCCAAAACCGGAGGTACCGGCCTGGGACTGTCTATTGTCAAAGGTTTTGTAGAAGCGCATGGAGGTGTTGTGACTGCGGACAACAGGCAAAATGGCGGGGCCATATTTACGATAAAATTACCGGTAAAAATATCGGAAATGTCTCAAAGAAATAAAGAGTGAATTTATGGCAGGTGAAGGACAGATTTTAGTTATAGATGATGAGGTACAAATCAGGCGTTTGCTGGAGATCACTCTCCTGGCTGAAGGTTATAAAATCTCGGAAGCTTCAACGGGGAAAGAAGGATTAATCAGGGCTGCCACAACAAAACCGGTACTCATTATTCTTGATCTCGGTCTGCCTGATGAAGATGGGATAGAGATCCTTAAAAAACTGCGTGAATGGTATCAAAAGCCAATTATCATACTATCCGTTCGCAATTCAGAAGAGGACATTATTAAAGCTCTGGATAAAGGAGCGAATGATTACCTGACAAAGCCCTTTCGTACGGGAGAATTACTTGCCCGGATTCGTGCAGCTTTCCGCCAAAGTCAGGAATTAACAAATGGGCCTGTTCTGCAATTTAATTCTCTAAAGATTGATTTAGCCAATCATACTGTTCATAAAAATGATGAATTAATCAAACTTACTTCTACCGAATTTTCTTTATTGGGCTTATTGGCAAAAAATGAAGGGAGGGTTTTAACCCACCGGTATATTTTGAAAGAAGTATGGGGTGTTGGTTATCAGGAACAGACACAATATTTGAGAGTTTTCATGGCCCAGCTGCGCAAAAAAATCGAGGATGATCCTGCAAAGCCTCAATGGCTGAAGACTGAATCAGGAATAGGGTATCGATTTGGATATAAATGAATTAAGTTCATAAATCCAGAATTTGTCAGATAAGACAAAAGCGATTCACTCCCGGAGTCAGAAGCGGTATTGGTCCACATCCGAAGACCAAAGGAGGATTCAGGCAGAGGCTTGGATTATTAAAATTCACCCGTAGTTAAGACGACCTGGGATCCCGGATGGTCTGCATCTGTTTCATCTTCAGCAGTGATAAAGATGCGTTGAGGCCTTAAAGGTGTTACCGTTTCAAATGAAGCTTTTAAGCTTTTTGACAATAAAGAAGTTGAAGTCCTGATCTGGCCAATATTTTTGGTTCTCTCCTCGTTTGTGACCATCCAGACTACATATGCTTTTTTCGGCGGATCAAGCCTGTCAGGCGAAGCCAGGTTTACCACCTGTATTTTGATGTAATTATTTTTGTTTTTATCTTTTTTTATCAGTACCCTTCCTTCTGCAGCTGGCACAATGGTTGACGGGACAAATTTTGCCTTTGTAGCACAGGAAGCAAATCCATAAATTATAAAAATGGAAATAATCCCCATCAATAGATATTTTTTTCGTGCTTTTAATCTTGACTTCATACAACTAACTATTAAATTATTATAAAGTTACGTATAAAAATCGAATAAAATACCTAACAAAGGTTATATAAAAAAATCTGAAAGATTTGGATGTTGCTGATCCCCGCATGAGCGGGAGAATGGGTTGGTTTAGATGGTTTAGTCACCACCTTCATTTATTGTCATTTTGCGTCTGAAAACCGCATGATATAAGAAGAATAGTCCTTTAGGATTGGTTTGTAATCCTGGTGAAATAAAGATGAAGAGATTATAAAATCAGCCGTTGATCTGTTTGAAGCAGTTGGAATATTGTATAGTACAGCTATCCGTAGAAGAGCTTTAACGTCGACATCATGGGGTTGTGGTTCCATGGGATCCCAAAAAAAGATCATCATATCTATTTTCCCCTCACTGATCATTGCACCAAGCTGTTGATCCCCACCAAGCGGACCGGATTTCAGTCTGACTACTTCAGGTGGAATGGCGTCATATTCCTTGCACTTTTGGCTTATCGTTTCGTCAACTAATCTTCCGGTAGTGCCCGTGCACACCAAAGAATGGAAGGAAAGATTCTTCCAGTTATAACCCACCCACTCGGCTAAATCAGCCTTTCGGTTGTCATGGGCAACAATTGCAATTCTCTTTTTTATTTTCATAAATGGTTTACTTTAAAACACTTCAAAAGTAGTAAATATACATGAAACTGAATATATTTATTTAATTATCAAATGTTTAAATTTTCTTTAAAAGATAAAATAATTATTTAACCTGGAGTGAAGGAATTAAAATTCAATCCACTGAATTGTCTTTTTTAGAAATCAGTATTCTCAAAAAATTAAGTTAAACTTGCATATAGGAAGTCAAACAGACTGTAAAACGAAAGTGTAATTTCACTGATTACAAATAACAAGTACTAATAATGCAAAGAAAAGTACTATGCTTTCAAAGACGGATGAATTTATTTTACCGTCACAAGAACTGAATTACAGGGCCATATTAAAACTCCTTATAATGAAGGCAAATCTTACTAAAAATGTATTTAATCCATGCTTCATTTTAGCAGGATTGTTTCTCATGGTTACCCTTGCCGTTAATGGCCAGAATTCTTCTGGCGATCAGGCAAGCCAGGGATTGCGCATTTCCGTTTTTGACATTGATGCGACACCGCCGGTTGGAACAATCCTTGCTTACAACCCTGAAATAAACACCTGGGATCTTGGACTCAGGGCCAGGGGTATTGTCCTGCAAGGCAGCGAACTGCCAATCGTTCTGTGCGGTATTGATTGGTTAGGTATAGGAGATGAAGGTCATGATGCATTTTGCGAAGAGCTTGCTAAAGCGGCAGGAACGACTCCGGACAGGGTGGCTGTTCATACGTTGCACCAGCATGATGCTCCGGGTTGCGATTTCGGAGCAGAAAAAATACTTCGGGATGCCGGTCTGAATCCCATTAAATACGAGGGTACATTCCAAAGACAAGTAATTAAAAGTTTGAGTGAAGCGGTGAAAAATTCACTCTCCAAGGCTCAACCACTGACATCTGTTGGATATGGTCAAGCACAGGTTTACAAAGTTGCTTCAAACAGAAGGATCATCGATAAAAACGGCCTATGCATAGCCTCAAGAACATCCTCCTGCACGGATCCGGCATTAAGGGCCAAACCTGAGGGATTAATCGATCCTTTTGTTCAGCTGATCAGCTTCTGGAACGGAGATAAACCGGTTGCCGTACTGAGCTATTACGCCACTCATCCTCAGAGTTATTACCGCACCGGGATTCCCAATCCGGATTTCCCCGGAATTGCTCGTTTTATGCGTCAATTGGCAGTACCCCAGGCGCTGCACATTCATTTCAATGGCGCTGCAGGGAATGTAACAGCAGGAAAATACAACGATGGATCACACAAAAACCGTCTTATCCTGGCTGAAAGGCTTGCCGACGGGATGAAAAGGGCCTGGGAGTCTACAACAAGGATACCGGCAGCCAATTTAAAGTTGAGTTGGACAACAGAACCGGTGGCCCTTCCTCCGGCTAAGGATTTATTCCTGCTGCAGGACAAGAATTTCCCCCCTGATTCTTTGGCTGTTAAAACCAACGCAGCAAGGCTTGCTTTCCTGAGAAGATGCCAGGAAGGGAAAAAGATCAGTATTGGTTGTCTCAGTTTAGGAAATATTCGTATCCTGCATTTGCCCGGAGAAGCTTTCATTGAATACCAGCTCGCAGCAAAGGCAGAGCGCAGGGATCTTTTTGTTGCTGTCGCAGCCTATGGTGAATACGGAACAGGTTATATAGGGACCGCCATTGCCTATAAACAGGGAGGATATGAAACAGGCTATGTTTCAAAGGTATCACCTGAATCTGAAAACATTCTGATGGGAGCCATAAAAAAACTTCTTAAAGAGAAATAATAGATATCGATATAAAATTCAAAAACATGTATAAGAGTATAGTTCTGACTTTAACAATAATTTTCCTTTCATTTTCATTGCTTTCAGCCCAAAACAATGTGAAGCACATAGAGGGGCTTTTGTATAGTGACGGGAAACCTGTCTCTGTAAAAATTGTAGATGGAAAAATTGCATCAATTAAACACATATCTGCTAAGAAGGCGGATACAGGAATTTATATAGCACCGGGTTTGATCGATATTCAGATGAATGGCTATATGGGTGTCGATTTTTCAGATCTGAACATGAAACCTGAAGATCTAAAGCTTGCTATTAATTCGTTGAGAAAAATAGGGGTAACTTCTTTTTTACCGACTGTTGTTTCAGCCGATCCCGCCAAGATGAAAAAAAGCTTTCAGAATCTGGCCGCCATGCTGGATGATGAAGATATCCGATTGTCAATCCCATGTTTTCACCTTGAAGGTCCTTATCTTTCAAAAGTGCAGGGTTTCCGCGGAGCTCATCTTGAAAAATACATTAAGGATCCTGACTGGGATGAATTCTCCGGATTCCAGGAAGCGTCAAAAAATAACATTAAACTCATAACGGTAGCCCCGGAAATCAAAGACGCCATTCCGTTTATTCGCAAATGCATCGAGAAGGGAGTAGTTGTTTCGCTTGGCCATCATAATGGCAATGCTCAAGAGGTCGCAGCTGCCGTAGAGGCCGGAGCAACACTTTCAACCCATCTGGGAAATGGCTGTGCCAATATGATCGACCGTCACAAAAATCCATTGTGGCCCCAACTGGCAAACTATCAGTTATCTGCGAGCATCATTGCCGACGGGCATCATCTTACAAAGGAGGAAGTACAGGTTTTCTATAAAGCAAAAGGAGTCGATAAAACCATTCTGATTTCTGATGCAGTTGATCTGGCCGGCCTTGCCCCGGGAGAGTATAACCGCAGGGAAAAAAGGCTGATCCTCACTCCGGACAATGTAGTGATGTTACCGGTTGAAAATGTGCTGGCCGGAGCCGCTACTCCCCTCACCATCTGTGTGGGAAATATGATGAAATTTACCGGATGCGGCTTGGCCAATGCAATCCAAATGGCAAGTACCAACCCGGCTAGGTTGCTTTCCCTTACAAATATAGGCGAAATAAAAGAAGGCAAAAGGGCTGATTTGATCATGTTCCGTATTACCAACAATAAACTGGAGGTTCTCAAAACAATTGTCAATGGCAAAGTAGTTTACTCAGCTGACAAGGCTATAGACAATAGGCTATAGGTAAAATGGCTTCATTCTACAGCCTAATGCCTAAAGTCTAAAGCCTAAAGCGCCAACAAGAACTAAATATATTAATATTAACTATCAAATTCATAAATCAAGATTTCAATGAAGACAGTTTCTTTATTCATTTTCAGTATTTTAATTGCCTTTTCATCTTATGGGCAGCCTAAAAAAGTTCCCCAGGCCAAATTAACAGCCAGGGTATACAATTCTGGTTTTCCACAGGCTCATGACAGCTATAACGGAATATCCTGTGCCAGCGATGGTAAAATATATTATATCCTTTGCACACAGTCTCTTGACGTGGCCGGAAGGATGTATTCCTATGATCCGGCAGCGGGAAAAATAAAATTATTGGGCGACCTGACAGAAGTCTGTGGCGAAAAAGATCTCCATGCAGTTGCTCAGGGAAAGAGCCATGTCAATTTCATCGAATCAAAAAAGAAACTCTATTTTGCCACCCACGTTGGATATTATGAAACGATTGACGGAGTAGTTTCCATTGGCAACCCTCCGGCAGGTTTTAAACCTTTCCAGGGAGGCCATATTCTTTCCTATGATATGAAAACCGGGAAATTCGAAGACCTAGCCAGAGAACCCCATCACGAGGGGATCCTTACGATGAACATGGATACCCTTCGCGGCGTGATGTACGGGATTACCTGGCCTTCAGGCTATATGTTCAGCTTTGATCTTGCTCAAAAGAAGATGGTTGATTTAGGCCCCATGTCCGGAAAAGGACAAACCGGAAAAGGAACTGACTTCAGGACCCTGTGCCGCACCATCATCATTGATCCAAGGGACGGAACGGCCTATGTTACCACTTCAGAAGGAACCATAAAGTATGTCCGTTATGGTCAGAACAAGATCGAAGTTCTCGAAAATGAAGACATGAAAAAAGATTATTTCGGATTGTACGATGCAACAAAGCCAGGACATATGGGCTATAATTGGAGACAGGTAATCTGGTCAGCCAAAGAGAATAAATTCTACGGAGTTCACGGCAATTCAGGATATCTCTTCAGTTTTGATCCTAAAATTCCGCGCATAGAAGTCATCGACAGGATCACCTCTGAACCCTCTAAAAAGAGCGGTATGTACGACCAATTCAGTTTTGGATATCTTGGATTCATCTTTGGCCGCGATCAGCACACCATCTATTATCTGACAGGATCTCCCATTTATGAAAACGGGAAAAGGCTTGTCGGAAAGACTTCAACCAATACGGGTGAGGCTATGAGCAAGGAAAACCTGCATCTTGTAACGTATGATATTGCCAGCTCAAAATACAAAGATCACGGGCCGGTATTCTATCCAAACGGAGAACCTCCGCTTTATGTTAACTCTATTGCTATTGGCAAAGATGGCACCATCTATACGTTGGCAAGAATCACCGAAAATGGAAAAACAAGGAATGATTTGATCAGCATTCCTAATCCGTCCAAATAACAAAGTGCTGAAAATAGGCTGACCGAATTTGATATCCGCGGCGAATGCTGCAATTTGTATTACTTTTAAAAAATCAGCCGAATAGTTGTACCGTTTAGTATATTTGTCTGAAACATAAAACGGATATTATTTGCACCGGTGTTTGTTCGCTGTTTATTCGCTCATTATTCACTCTTCCTTCGCTTACTAACCGAACAAAGTGCGAACATAATGCGAGAAAATTACGAACAAACTCCGGCGCAGATAAAACAAAAAAACACAGACTTCTTGATTATTATCTAACTTCAGAAAATGAGAACCTTTAATTGCCTGATAGCTGCGATGACTTTAGCAGGCTGCAATTCAGCCACTCATGCCGATCCAACAAAATTAGAGAAACTGGAAGGGAATCAGAAACCAAGAAATGTGGTGTTTATTCTTTCCGATGACCACCGCTATGATTACATGGGATTTATGGGAAAAGTGCCATGGCTGAAGACCCCCAACATGGATCGTATGGCAGCTGAAGGCGCCCATATTAAAAATGCTTTCGTTACCACTTCGCTCTGTTCTCCCAGCAGGGCATCCATTCTAACAGGTCTGTATTCACATACTCACAAGGTGGTGGACAACTCTGCCCCGCTCCCGGAAGGATTGGTTTTTTTTCCACAGTATCTTCAACAGGCAGGTTATCAGACAGCCTTCTTTGGGAAATGGCACATGGGCAACGATTCAGGTGATCCGCAACCCGGGTTTAACCACTGGGAAGGATTTAAAGGCCAGGGAGAATATTACAATCCGCGTCTGAACACGAATGGGAAATGGATACAGTACAAGGACAGCACCTATGCCACGGATCTTCTCACACAACATGCCATCGACTTCATAAAGAAAGAGGTTAAGGAGAATAAACCATTCTTCGTTTACCTTTCTCACAAGGCTGTTCATGATAATTTCTCTCCGGCCAAACGTCATAAAGGAATGTATAAAGGGAAACCGCTGGTTATTCCCGAATCATTTAACACCCCAAAATATGGTATAAAGCAGCTGCCTTCCAAGAATCCAAAAACGGGAAAACCGGCCAGCGGCAAAGAATATTATGGTGATAACATGATGCCGAATTGGGTTAAGAATCAAAGGGAAAGCTGGCATGGGGTTGATTATTCATACCATGGACGGCCGTGGCAGGATCAGGTAATCAATTATTGCGAGACGTTAATGGGCGTAGATGAAAGTATCGGCGCCGTTCTGGATTACCTGAAAGAAGCAGGACTTGACCAGAACACTCTTGTAATCTACATGGGCGACAATGGATTTGCCTGGGGAGAGCATGGGCTGATTGATAAAAGACAGTTTTATGAAGAATCGGTAAGAGTGCCGATGCTGGCCCGATGTCCTGAATTATTCAAGGGCGGCCAGGTTCTGGAAAAAATGGTTCAAAACGTGGATATTGCTCCAACGATTCTTGAAACAGCAGGAATGAAAAAACCGGATAACATGGTTGGCGGCTCCTTTATTCCGTTATTGCAGGGGAAAGAGATTCCCTGGCGAAACCGGATATTTTACGAATATTACTGGGAGCATGAATACCCTCAAACCCCGACCATGCACGGAGTGCGCACTGACCGTTATAAATACATCCGTTATCAAGGCGTTTGGGATACCAATGAATTTTATGATTTAAAGGAAGATCCCAACGAGATGCACAACCTGATCGCCAAACCTGAACTTCAGGATACCATCAAACGGCTGAATCATGACCTTTACAACTGGATGGAATCGACCGGCGGAATGTTTATTCCGCTCAAACGCACCGAACGCCCTCATGGCGACCACAGGAATATGGGGAATTATTAAACCTGAGTTCAAAATAAGAAATAGTAAAAAATGTTTGGTAAAAACAGGGATTGTGAGTATCTTAAAAGTCTGAAAGCCAATAATATATATTAATAACAATCTTTATGGAGATAAGATCTTAGATGGGGTACGTCTTAAATCGGATAACTCGAAAAATAGTCGAAACAAGCCTTGCAAGCTTTCCGATTCTGAAGTAATTACGATATTAATTGCCTTTCATTTATGTGGATATCATAATCTTAAGCACTTTTACATTAATTATATTCAGAAAGCTCTAAAATCCGAATTTCATCAAACAGTCTTCTATAACAGATTTGTTGAACTTCAGCAGAAGGCTCTTTCCCCAATGGTCATCTTCTTGAAAACCTTAAGAATAGAAACCTATACAGGGATTTCCTTTGCAGATTCGACCACCATAAAGGTATGCCACAATAAGCAGATATTCAACCACAAAGTTTTTTCGGGAATCGTTCAAAGGGGTGAATCCACAATGGGCTACTTCTTTGGATTTAAACTGCATCTGGTTGTAATGACAGAGGTGAAATACTGAACTTTGTCATCACTCCGGGCAATGTTGATGACAGGGAACCTCTTAAAGATACCGGTTCCTTGAGAAGGTTCCGGGAAACTCGTTGCTGATAAGGGGTACATCGGACAGCAGCTTTTTGAAAAGCTCTTTATCGATGGAATCCAATTGATCACAGGCATCAAAAGAAACATGAAAAAATTTACTTATACCTCTGAGGCATAAGATATTGCTCAGGAAGAGATCGATCATCGGAACCATTAATGATGAGCTGAAGAATATCTGTCAGGTTGAACATTCCAGGCACAGGAGTTTTAGCAATTTCCTTACAAACCTTATTTCAGGGTTGCTGGGTTACTCCTCCCTTCCCAAAAAACTTCCATCAAGTACGAAACCGAACCAACTTTTGGACAACTCGCTCTCTTTTAATTAAAAGCTTATTCCGAACTCACGTTAATAAATGAATTATTTGGATCCTGTGACAGTCTTATGTTGGAAACTTTCATATCAATAAAATAGATAAAGCTAATAACCAATAACGAAAGACTCAAATTTAATCAAAACCACGAATGAAAAATTAATGAATGAAAATATCATTATTGAAGTGAAAAGTATTATAACATGAAAATGAGAATAAATTATCTTCGTTCAATGAAATAACTTAACTTTAATACTTAAATTCGGGAATCTGCTAAATTCAATTTAAAAGAAAAAATTTCTAAAATGGTTCATTATCAAAAATCTCTGATATTTTTTATTTCCCTTTGCTGGCTTTTCCCATCATGCAGCAAAGAGAATAGAAATGAATCCGGGTTATTGATAGGACTGGCAGAAGTAAATTATAATCCCCTTGTCGGATGTGACCTGGTTGGAAATTACCGTGGAAGTGATTATGCTTCACGGGGAGTACATGATTCTTTGTTTTCAAGGGCTTTGGTTGTAGAAAACGGGCAGAAAGAAAAAGTAGCCTTTTTGACCGTTGATATTTGCAAACTTACCAAAGAAAGCATTACGATGATGCGAAATTATATTGCTTCCAATTCTGATATAAAAGCAGGTAATATAATGATTCATGCCACCCATACACACAGTGGACCAAAATCTGAATTGCAGGCCCCCCATGCAAAAGAATACCTTACTAAAGCTGCAACAGCGGTTATTGAAGCCAATAATAAGCTTAAACCAGGCCAATTTTCCATTGGTCGTGCGAACGAGAGCAGTGTATCTTTTAACCGTCGTTTATTAGGCAAAGATGGTAAAGTTCACATGAGCTGGGAGAAAATAAATCCCGATTTTGTAACGAAGGCTTTAGGACCGGCAGATCCTGATATTATTGCTTTACTCATTGCACAGAATGAAATTAACCGGGGCGCTCTGATAAACTTCGGTTGTCACGCCACCACACTTACAGGTAACAATTGGCTCTATTCAGCCGATTATCCGGGAATGCTGGTTAAAATGCTTAAAAATTCCCTTGGATCCGATTTCATTCCTCTGTTCTTTAATGGCTGCTGCGGCAATGTCACCCAGGTTGATTACAAAAGGGGGTTTATTGATACCTATGAAGAATGTCAGAGGATTGGAAATATGCTTGGCGTAGCTTCGTTCTTTGCGTTTGACAACAGCGTAAAAGTTGAGGGAAACGACATTGTTGTATCCAAAGAAATGGTGCCATTGAAAAGGATGACCATTACCGAAGAACAATATAACTGGGCCAAACAGGTTATGGAAAAGGTTAAAAGAGAAGGAATGCCTCCCCTTCAGCCGGACGGTATACCTGATGCTCAATTCGCAAAGCAATGGTTGGATATGTACCAGACACAAAATATGACTGATAGCCTGGAAGTAATGACAGTTCGCATCGGTGATCTGGCTTTTGTCGGAATGCCGGGAGAAATATTTTCTGAAATCGGAATGGATATCAAAGCAAGATCACCATTAAAAAACACTATTGTAATGGGATTAACCAATGATGCCAGGAAATATTTTCCATCAAAAGTTTCATTTACACAGGGACCGGGAGGATACACTCCTATGGCTTCAGGATATGAGACTACACCGGGATCAACAATGTACGATGCAGGAGCTGGAGAGAAACTGGCAGAATCGGCAATCAAACAACTTTCAATCATTAAAAATAAGTAAGTATGATAACAACCGAAGGTTTTTCAACATTGGCGGTTGATGGAGGGCAAAAGACTGTGACCAGCAAATTATTGTCCTGGCCAAGGTTTGAAGATAAGGCGATAAATGCTGTTGAAGCAGTTCTTCGTTCAGGGAAAGTAAATTATTGGACAGGTCCCAAAGGGATGGAGTTCGAAAAGAAATTCGCTGAATGGCAGGGCAGTAAATATGCCATCAGCGTTTCGACCGGAACCGCTGCTTTGCACGTGGCGCTGACCGCACTGGGAATTGGACCCGGCGATGAAGTCATTGTTCCAAGCTATACCTTTATCGCATCCAGTTTTTCAATTGTACAGGCAGGTGCCATACCAAGATTTGCAGATGTGAATTTATACGACCATTGCATCAGTATTGAATCAGCTGAAAAGCTTGTCAATTCAAGAACAAAGGCAATCATGGCTGTTCATCTGTACGGTAATGTCTGCGATATGGATCAGATCAATGCGTTTGCAAAAAAGCATAATCTTTTTGTCATTGAAGACAATGCGGAAGCTTTTGGAGGATCATACAAAGGGAAGAAAACAGGTACCCTGGGGAACATCGCAGGATGCAGTTTTTGCCAGAACAAGACCTTTACTACCGGTGGAGAAGGCGGTATGGTTACTACAGACAACGAAGATTGGGCATGGATTGCAAGAAGCTTCAGAGATCATGGTTATGACGTAAAACAACGTCTGAGCCTCCTTGAACTTGAGCAGAAATTACCCTATATACATAACATGGTAGGCTGGAATTACCGTATGACTGAAATGCAGTCTGCCATCGGTATTGCAGAACTGGAAAGAATGGAAGACTGGAACATGCCCACCAGGCGCAGAAATGCAGCAATCATCATGGATAAATTAAAAGATCTTCCACAGGTTTTGTATAAACCGATACATACAGAAGATCGTCAGAATGGCTATTTTGTGATGGCATTCTCTCTTGACATCGAAAACATGAACTGCGATATCGTACAGTTTGTGAATGCCGCCGTTGCTGAAGGAGCGCCCGTATGGAAGGTATTCTGGCCGCAATGCCATACAGAGAGAGCTTTCCATGAACATAATGCTTTCTCGAAAAAAGGATTCCCGTTTAATTCGAAAGAATACGCGGATCCAAAGAGCATTGACTACACGAATGTGGAAGTTCCGAATGCAAAATGGCACGAAAAACATACCTTCACCTGCTTTGCATTCCCGACATATACGGTTGAAAATTGTGAGCAGATTGGAGACGCACTCAGAAAAGTTATTCTGGCCTACTCAAAATAAAATTGATGTGCTGATGTATTGATGTGTTGATATAATAATGTACTGATTCATTGATGTGTTGATATGTTGATTTGATTGCTGACATATCAACGCATCATCTGATTTATAAAGGAGGATTTACTTTGAAAAAAATAATAAAATGGGGTGTCATTGGTTCAGGAGGCATAGCCAGAAGAAGGACTGTCCCGGAAGGAATAATACCTGCAACCAATGCTGAACTGATAGCTGTATACGATATTAATCAAGCGGTCAACAAAGAGGTAGCTGAAAAATATGCTGCCAAAGCAGTAAACAGTGTTGATGAATTATTAAATGAGGATATCGATGTAGTTTACGTGGCCTCCCCTATTAATTGTCATCTGGAACATGCAGTGAAAGCAGCAAGGGCAAAAAAACATGTTTTTTGTGAAAAACCACTGGGATTGACGGTAGAGGAAGCCGATCAGATAAACAAAGCCTGCCAGGAAGAAGGAGTCATGCTTGGTACAGGATTTATGATGAGGTTTCTCTCGCAACACCGGGAGGCTGTGAAATTGATCCGCAACGGGGATTTAGGGAAACCTGTCTTTTGCCGGGCTCAGTTATCATGCTGGTATCCGCCAATCGAAGGTGCCTGGAGACAGGATCCTGCACTTGGCGGAGGAGGATCCCTGATCGATATGGCCAGTCACTGCATTGATTTGCTGGAGATGTTTTTTGGAAATGTGAAGAGCGTCAGCTGCCAGGTGAATAATCTTGTACATCCTTATAAATCGGAAGATAGTTCAGTGGTAACTTTAACTTTCGAGAATGGAGCAATGGGAATGGTGGATGCCTATTTTTGCATCCCTGACAACAGTAGTAAAAACGTTCTTGAACTTTATGGTTCTAAAGGAAGCATACTGGCTTCCGGCACAATCGGTCAGGGGAGTTTTGGCAAAATGACTGCTTTTTTAGAGCGTGATTCCTCATCCTATAATGCTCAGCAAAGCAGGAACAATGGAGACGGAATTCCGATCGAGCCTGAGGCAGTCAATACCTACCGTGCTGAAATTGAAGAATTCAGCCAGGCTATTATTGAAAACAGAAAACCTGCAAACAACAGCGACATAGGTCTGCATAGTCAAAAATTAATGGCTGCATGCTATGAATCTGCCAGAATAGGAAAAATTATAAATCTATAACAGAACTGCCAAAATTAACACATAGGACCCGGCTCTCTGAAGTCGGGATAGAAAATAACCAATCTTAATTTTTAAATTTAATATTATGGATAAAATTGCAGTAGCGATTTTTGCTCATCCCGATGACGCAGAAATTGAATGTTCAGGAACGTTATCCCTGTTAAAGAAAGCCGGGTGGAAAATCCACATTGCAACAATGGCTAACGGTGATAAGGGAACAGCAGAGTATAACAGGGAAGATATCAGCAGAATCAGGAAAGCGGAAGCAGCAGAGGCCGTCAAAGTACTTGATGGTACTTATACCTGCCTGGAATTCCCTGATATATACATCATGTACAACAAAGAAGCGATCGACCGGACAACCGCCCTGTTAAGAAAATTGAAACCTTCCATTGTATTTACTCATAGTCCCTCCGATTATATGGTAGATCATGAGACCACCAGCAGGATTGTCATGACCGCATGTTTTTGCACCGGCATGAGAAATCTGGAAATAGATGAAACACCCTATGAACCGGTACCTTATTTATACTACGCCGATTCAATGGAAGCTAAAAACATTCTGGGACACCCTATCTATACAGGCATGTTCGTGGATGTTACCTCAGAGATACCTGTAAAAGAGAAAATGCTGATTTGTCATGCAAGCCAGCGGAACTGGTTACTGGTGCATCATAAAATGGATGAGTACATCCTTTCAATGAAACGTTTCGGAGAACTAAGAGGAAAGAACATCAATGTTCCTTATGCCGAAGGTTTCCGTCAACACCTCGGACACGGTTACCCGCAGGATAATATATTAAAGGAAATCCTCGGAGAAAAAGTTGTCCTGGTAAAAGAAAAATAAGCGACTTTCGTAATTCGTAATTGTTAACCATTAATCATTAACCATTAATCATTAATAAAAATGTCAAGAAAACTAAGTATGCTGGCCCCTGGCTGGTGGGATTTTACCACGTTGGACGATGAATTATTAAATGACGCTGCCCGTCTTCAGCCTAAGGATATTCTACAACTGTCACGCGATGGTTTTAAGGTAGTTTTTTACGATACCCTGGAAGATTTTTACCTGGCGGAAGCGTTGGAATATATCACCGCATGGCAGCAGTCAACTGAAAGCAACCCTGTAGGTATTTGCGGACCTATCGGTCCTACGGAACAATTGCCCCTGGTAGCAAGGATTGTCAATGAAATTCAATTGAACCTTGCAAATGCTCATTTCTGGGGAATGGACGAATGGTACGTTAATGGAAAAGAAATGGAGGCCTCCCACCCTCTTTCATTTGAAAGAGCCGACAGGGAACTCTGTATTAACCGGATAAACAAAAATTTAAGAATGCCGGATTCCAACCTTCATTTTCCAAAAGCAGATACAAAAAAATACATTGAATCCTGGGAAAGTGGTGTCCGTTGTGCAGTGATGCAGGGAGGACAGGGTGATACGAAGCATTGGGCATTCAATGATCCTGTCAAAAGGGAAGGAAAATACAAAGATGCTCCCCCCACACCTGAAGAATTCAGAAAGCTTTCTACCCGTGTGGTTGATCTTCACCCGATCACCTGTATGCAGAATGCACGCACAAGCGCCGGAGGAGTGGTGACAGGTGTTCCTACACAGGCCTTAACGGTCGGTCCTGTACAGACCTGGAAAGCCGAGAAAGTATCCATCTGGCAAGCCGGAACGCACGACAACCCTTTTGGACAGCGGCTAACCCCTTTTATGATCAGCAAAAAGATTATGGACAGCACTGTTCCTATGTCATTGCTTGGTGGCCATCCAAATGTTCAGTTTAATTACTACATAGGTGGATTAGGTGTTTGCGAAACCGAAATGCATTAATTTTTCATTTTTTCTCATAAGTTTTTTGGTTAAAGAGGAAAATTTGGCTCAGGATTTAACTGCCTGGGCCATTTTTTTAAAAAAACCAATATATTAGCAAAGTCTAAAGAATTACGAATTAAAAATTTGGACTGCAGCCTTGTCCGTGTAATTCGTGTTCGTGAAAATTAGCTTCGCTGATCTTCGATTCGCAACAAATTCGTGTAATTCGTAATTTAAAACAAGCTATGACAGAGAATATTCCAAATACTTCCGGACAATCAAAACGAGTTCTTGGATTATGGGATCTTGTTTTTTACGGCATTGTATTAAATCAACCGGTTGCCGCTGTTGGTTTATTCGGACTGGTATCCCTGTTATCGGCTGGACATATGGTAACAACGCTGATGCTGAGTATGGTAGCCATGTTGTTCACTGCCGTAAGCTATGGCAGGATGGCTGCTCTTTTCCCATCTGCCGGATCAGCCTACACCTACGTCGGTAAAGGACTGAATTCTCACCTGGGATTTATCGCCGGTTGGGCCATGATCCTTTGTTATCTTATTATTCCAATCATTAATACCGTCTTTGGGGTCCTGGCAGTTCAACGCATATTTCCCGGAATGTCATTTGGGGCCGGAGTAGCAGCCTTTGTTTTTATTATCACGATTCTTAATCTTTTGGGAGTCAGGTCCAGCATGAAAGCCAACAAAATAATGCTCTACCTCATGCTGATCATTATTTTTGCCTTTATAATATTTGCCATCAAATACATTACCCATGAAAACGGAATCAACGGACTGATTGCCGTTAAACCCTTCTACAACCCTGAGACTTTCAGCTTTGGAGCACTGTTTTCAGGCACCGCTTTAGTCGCTTTGACCTATGTTGGATTCGATGGAATTACCACGCTGGCTGAAGATGTAAAAAATCCAAAAAAGAATATTCTTCTCGCCATCATTATTGTTTGTCTGTTTACAGGAATTTTCAGCAGCATACAAATGTATCTTGCTCAACAATCGGCTCAAACAATGTGGCTGGGAAATGGAGTCAATCCCAATATTCCATTTTATGAAAGAATACCTGCTCAACACATTGAAACAGCTTTCATGACTGTTTGCCAACAGGTTGGAGGCGCCTTGCTCTTCAATGCCATGACCCTGACCATGATTGTTGCCTGTCTTGGAAGCGGAATGGCCGGGCAATTGGGAGCTGCCAAACTTCTCTATGGCATGGGGAAAGACAATGTTCTGCCCAAAAGATTCTTTGGATATCTTGATAAAAAAAGCAATTCACCGGTTCTGAATTTACTGCTGATCGGACTATTAACGGCTGGAGGTTCACTTCTGCTAAACTACCAGAAAACGGCTGAATTAATCAACTTTGCTGCTTTAGTAGCCTTTATGGGCGTTAACCTGGCAGCTATCAGACAGCTGTATTTCAAGTCTCCCAGAGCAGAAAGAAAATTATTGCCTGACTGTATTGTACCGGCCATGGGGTTTTTATTCTGTTTATGGATCTGGATAAACCTTCCGGGCAGTCCAAAATTATTAGGCGGTGTCTGGCTGCTTGCCGGAATAATTTATCTGGCTTTTTCAACCAAAGGATTCCGCAAACAACCGGTGATGCTCGATTTTAACGAAGGTTAATAAATAATGTGAATTAAGATATCGCCAACCACGCTGCTCAGACTTATCGCTTGTCCATATTCCATTTAAAGATTAAACTATTATGCAGTTCTCCTTTTATGCATACGGGTTGCTATATCTTTGTTGCAATGAAAATTTACCGTTTACCACTTATAGAATTTGTTTTTCCCAATGCCTCCTTTAATCCTTTTGCCAGAGTTGCAGGATCGTTTACTGCCCAAAAATGCATCATAAACAATCTTGGATTATCGTACAGCATGTGATTGTGAATAGCGGTTACTAAAATGCCATTTTCACTAAGCGCTTTCACAACAGGATTTACTTCATCAGCCAAAAGAACAAAATCACCCGTAATTGCGGCTTTACTTCCTTGCATCTGAAAATTTATCCCGGTTGCCATGCCAATAGATGCCGGCATTTCCATGCCGCTCTCCGTTAATTTTTCACGCCTTGGAAAATTGTATTGCAACAGATTGCCATTGTGTTTGCCTGCCCCCAGAACCGCCTCCACTTTCGACCAATCAGGCTGTACGGTCTCTGTTTTTGCCATAAAAGCGGACAGCGGCGTTCCGGTAACGGATAATACCGATTTAATCTCTTCTGCAAGTTTCACTGCTTCGCCTTGCCCCGAGAAATGGATATATTTTATAGCAGGTCTTTCACCTATCAGGTGATTGTGAAGCGCAGCGACCCTTAATCCGGATGAAACAATTTTCGAAATAACCGGCGAAACCTCTTTTTCTAAACAGACCAAGTCGCCCATCATCATGAAGTTTTCGCCCATCTCCATTGACCTGTCGCCAGCTTTGATTATTCCAACCCATGAAGACAGGGCAAGACCCGGATTAATGGAGAAATCACCCACTTTAACCTTTAAATCCGATCGCGGGAATGCTATTTTCCAAACGCCCTCCTGTATAGTACCTTTACGCCCGAAAACTTTTTCAACACCAGTCCAGTCAACTTGTTGGGCAAAGCCACATAAGGAAAAACACAAAAAAACAATAATGACACAAAATGATTTTTTCATAGCATCGTCTTTAATTTAATCATTTAAAAAACAAAATTTTATTTTTAAAGTTCACCGTTCACTAACATCATAAATTAACGTGAGTTCGATCTAAGCAATGTTATGAACGAGATTATCATCAATTATTTCCAGATTCAGGGCAGGTTTTCTGCATTCCATGGTATTACCATCACAGTACCATCGCCTTACCTTCTGTACTGTTTCTACACTGTTTCTACGCTGTTTCTGTACTATTTCTGTACTAATTAGTATTCAAATTGTATTTATGATGTGTAAAAAGAGTCTTCCAGATAAGAAGATGGTACGGAGATGATACGAAGATCGCAGGGGCAAGGAAGAGAGAAAAATAGGTTAAGTAGAATTATAATCCGGATGAATTATTTTCCGGAATTATGGTTTACAGGATTTCTAATGATCTTCACTCATATGGAATGTACGTCTTTCGACAGGGTGAGCAGAATTTTAGAAAACTCAATTATTTTTCAAATAAACTACACTTAATAGTTGGTAAACTAAAATATATAGTTTATATTTGTTTTATAATTCAATTTGGTTATGAAACATCTGACAAACAGGGAAGAGGAAATAATGAACATCTTTTGGCAAAAAGGTTCATTGTATGTAAAAGAAGTTATTGACGAACTTTCTGACCCTAAGCCTCATTACAATACGATTTCAACCGTTGTGCGGGGCCTTGAGGAGAAAGAATTCCTGGGGCATGAGCAATTCGGAAATACGTATAGGTATCATGCAATCATCTCACAGGATGAATTCAGCCGCAACACCATTAAGAAGATTGTCGGCAAGTATTTTAATAAATCCTATTCTTCGGTGGTCTCCATGTTTGTAGAGGAGGAGAAAATTACCACCGAAGAAATTCAGGAGTTGATCCGTCAGGTTGAATCGCGTAAAAAACATCCAAAATGAATAGCCTTCTATTGTTTTTGCTGAAATCAACTCTGAGTTTAAGCCTGCTGTACATCGCTTACAGATTGCTGATGCACAGGGAGACCTTCTTTAAACTCAACCGAATGGTACTGCTTTTTACGGTTTTGTATTCGATGGTTGTACCTTTTCTTTATTTTCCTCAACAATTTAAGCCAACTGTCCATGAGAAAATTGTCACGGTTTTTCAAAACGTCACTATTTCAGAAGAGCCGACCCAAGCTGTCAATGAACCGATAGATGCGCAATTGTCTCAGCCAGTCAAAGAAACAATCCAACCAATTACTTTATCCCCTTCAGTTATTTTCAACTTCGTTTATCTATCAGGCGTTTTCGTTACCTTTTTACTATTTGTTTACAGTGTTGGCAGGGTCTTGTTGTTGTTCCGCAAAGCACAAAAAGTAGAATTTAAAGGAATTCGCCTGATGATTGTAGCTGAAGATATACCCGCTTTCTCTTTTGGCCGCAATATCCTGATTTCGCAGCACGATTATGAAAATAATTCCGAAGCCATTATTACACACGAACAGTCGCACATACGCCTGGGGCATTTTTTTGACCTTATGCTGATGGAACTGGTAAAGATCATTTTCTGGTTTAATCCATTGGTTTACCGCATGCTGCGCGACCTGAAAGAAATTCATGAATTTCAAGCTGACAATCACACGCTTACTACCGGCATCGATGCAACTAAATACCAATTACTAATTATTCAAAAAAGTGTGGGACCTCAAAAGTTCGCACTTGCAAACAGTTTTAATCATTGTCAAATTAAAAATCGTATTGTTATGATGAACAAACAAAAAACCAGCAAAGCTCGGCGTTGGAAGGTGGCGACCTTTCTTCCCCTGCTTGCCCTCTTTCTGATGGCTTTCGGCAAACCGGGCGAAAATGATGCTCCTGAAAAGGGGCTTTTACCTTATATTACTTCTTTAACTTTACAGGACTCCATTAGACATTGGACCGAAGAGGATTTTATAGAATTGACAGGACCAAACATGAAGGAAATGTTCGAAAAAAGAAGTGAAAACTATTCCTATCCCCTAGAGATGATTAACCTTCACATTGATAATAAATCAAAAATTACTATAAACACTAAACCAAACGTTTGGGAATCTATTAATCTGAATGAAATTCACTCTTTCATTGAGAAATCGTGGACTTATAACGATAAGCTAAAGAAAATAATTCCAATTCCTCTTGTTCTTATTAGTAAAGATTCGACAACTCTTCAGGCTGACTATTTGAAGTTGCTTAATGTGGCAGCAAACAGCATTTTACAGATACGCGATAATTTTTCAGAAAAGCTATACGGCTCTTCTTACAACAAACTCCAGACCAATCAGCACAACCTAATTGATCAGCTCATTCCTATGAATGTAGTTTATAGCAGGGCAAAACTTGAAAAGATGAAAGCCCCGCCACCGCTAAGTTCATCGAAAAAGTCTGCACGATATGAACTGCAAAATCGAACGATTGAGATCAAAAAAGAAGGCAATTACATTGACAATAAATTGTATTCATTAGAGGAATTAGTTAAGAAGGGTCAGGAATGGATCAAAGCCAGCAATAACTGGATTCTTCTTTTGACAGATAAATCAATTCCATTTAAACGTATCGACGAAGTCATAGGGGCTTTAAAAAATGCAAAGGTTTATCATATTATCCTTTCAAATGTCAATTCCGATGAAATGATATTTCCGGCAGGTGATGTAACAGTGTCAGCGAAGTTTAAACACGGCAAATGGGGTGATTGGTTGACGAACCAGTTAAATAATTACCCGGAAGAAAAATCCCGAGATAGCGATTATAAGTTAACCTACTTCTTTATCGTAGACAAGAATGGTAAAGTCAGGGATGGTCATGTTGTAGAGGGTGATAATCCTGAAATAAATGCAGCAATGGATAAAATACTTACTCAACTGCCCGATTGGGAACCTGCAAAGAGAGGTAGTAACAAAGTAAGTGTATACTATATGGAAGGTCGGGCACGAAAAACCTTTAAACCACCGGTTATTAAAAAAAAATGAGAATTGATTCTTCAGTTTCGATACATTAAAAAGCTGCCGGCTTTGGTGCGTATCCATCGGCGGCAGCTTTAATCATTGTCAAATGAGTTGTATACTACAACAAAACAAAGTTAAGGAATAATGCGATTATAAATTCGATACAGTAAAACAATATAACGAAGAAAGATGAATAATTTTCTTGTGTATCTGATGAATTCGTCAATTTGTCTTAGCATACTCTATCTTTTTTTCAGGGCACTGATGCGAAAAGAAACTTATTTTAAGCTAAACAGGATTGTTTTGTTGTCAATCGTCTTGTGTTCATTGATTATTCCAAAGCTGATCATGCCTCAGTTTGTTCAACAAGCCATTCAACAACCCATTGATTTCGAACTCCCTGTGTTTAAAGTAGAAAACAATCTTTTGCAGGAAATCACTAAAACTGACGAAACTTCCCAAAAAGTCGAAACGACCCGAAGTTCCTATGTTCCGGAGAAAATCACTCAATCTCACATTTCGATTCAAGAGATTCTTGTTTGTTTATATATAACAGGGATTCTGATTACTTTCCTGATCCTTGTTTATGGCCTTATACTAATATTCATCCTTTACAGAAATGCTAAAGCTATCAGGATGGCTGGTTACCAGCTACTGATTGCGGAGAAGGAGATTGCTGCATTCTCCTTCGGACATTTGGTATTTATTTCTCAACGCGATTATGAAGAACATCAGCAGATAATCTTAGCCCATGAGAGAGAGCACATCAGGTTTGGCCATTTCTATGACTTAATCTTTCTTGAAATTCTAAAGATTATCTACTGGTTCAATCCTTTTATATACAGGCTTATCAGGGATCTGAAGGATATTCACGAATTTCAGGCTGACAATCATACGCTTACTACCGGCATCGATGCAACTAAATACCAATTACTAATTATTCAAAAAAGCGTCGGACATCAGAAGTTCGCGCTTGCAAACAGTTTTAATCATTGTCAAATTAAAAACCGTATTGTTATGATGAACAAATCAAAAACCGGCAAAGCATGGCGTTGGAAGGCGACGGCCTTTCTTCCCCTGCTTGCCCTGTTGCTGATATTTTGCGGCAGAAAAGGTAATAATGTTCCGGTTGATCAAAATAAACAGGAAAATAGATTGGACACAATCATTAACGGAAAAAAATTAATTGTGAATGACACCACTCAATACGACTCATCTTTTATTAAAGAATTGAAAGAATCATATGCCGGATATGAAACATTAATTGTGAAGGATGATAGTTTCCTTATTACTACTCATTTGAAATTTCCAGGAAAAGATACTGTAGTCACTCACAAATACACCATTCCGACAAATCTTGAGCTCAACAAGGAAATTGTTTTTTCAGCAAAAAACGAAGGTAAATCGCTTGTCTTAAAAAGGACGAATTATACCAATATTGAATATCAGATAAAGAATGCCAAAGAAACAATAAAATCCGGGACTGCTATACTTCAAAGCACCTTCTACCTTGGAGCTGAAATGGATCATGATGAAAATGGCAAAGAAATAGTTTCCAGACAATACTTAAACCAAGGTTCAGACTGGGCTGCAATTACAGTAGAAATTTATGATGCCAAAATTGCTTCAATAACCTATTGTGTTGACACCAAGGCAAACATATATGAGACCTTGTCACAACTTAAAAGGGAACCATTGAAAGAAGCCCGAGTTTCGTATCATCAATCATCAAATAAAGACTTTTCCATTGAACCGTATGAAAAATTCTTAAATGGAATTTTGGATGACCTGGATAAAGATAAAAAGTTATCCATTGAACAAATTCAAACCGCTATCCCAAAGAATCAGGACGAATTGGGAAATTTTGTATCTTATTATGCTAATAATAATATATACCACAAGGATATCTGGAAATTATATGACATGATTATAGTTGAGGCCTTAAAAAAGAATAAAAATGTTTTTAAGTCCTATTTATTAATGTCAGATTTCGTGGATGGATGGATTGCAGAAGAATACTTTGATAATATTGAAAAACTTATCAAAAATGACAAAAAATTCTTTTGTGAAATGTATACTGAATTACCTAAAGAAAAAATAACCCGTTTGAAAAATAAATTTGATTCAAACTGTAACTAACCTACTGGATATTAAAAAACTACCGGCTTGAGTGCGGCAGCTTTAATCATTGTCAAATGACCTGTATTGCTGTAGCTGTTCAAATTTACAATTAAAGATCAAAAATGAAATTTTCTCATCTTCCGAAATTGATGAGTTGCAAAAGAACTTAAGGAAATTCAACATTTAGAAACAAAACCTGTCTGAATTCCAACTTCCAATCTGCTCAATCCCCTAATCTGCTTCAATCATGGTTCAGACAATTAATCATGCTTATCTTTATCCGTATTAAAATATTAGAATTGCAATAAAAAGTATCAACTTAAGTTTTTTATCATATCTACATTTACATATCCTTTAGCTTTCATAACTATGACTACAAGAAGAAAATTTGTTCAGCAGATATCGACCGTTGGTGCTTTAAGTGCTTTATCAGCACCGGTGTTGGCTGGTTTTCCCCAATCTCAAAACGGCACAAAGATTTGGGCCTGTCTTTTTCATCTTGGATACAATTTTTGGGTCGAATACAGCACGCCCAGTCCTTTCAGAGGCTACCGCCCCTATCTTCAACTGAGCGAACCATTATGGGAAGACGGGCTCAAAAAAATGGCCGATTTAGGAATGAACATGGTGCTGGTTGATCTTGGAGATGCCATAAAATACGAGAGTCATCCTGAAATAGCGGTTAATAATGCCTGGTCGACGACCCGTTTGAGACAAGAGCTGAAGAAAATGCGTGATATGGGCCTCGAACCGATTCCAAAACTGAATTTCGGCGCAGGGCATGATACCTGGCTTGGAAAATACTCCAGAATGGTCTCAACTGACACCTATTACAACGTATGTAAAGACCTGATAGAAGAAGTTTCAAAGCTCTTTGATAAACCCCGTTTTTTTCACCTGGGGATGGACGAAGAAAATGCCGAGGATCAAAGATATCTTCAGCTTGCTATTATCCGGCAGCATGATCTCTGGTGGCACGACTTCTACTATTTCGTGGATCAGGTCGAGAAACAAGGCTCCAGAGCCTGGATCTGGTCGGATTACGCGTGGAAAAATCATGATGTGTTTTTCAAAAAAATGCCAAAATCAGTAATCCAAAGCAACTGGTACTATGGCGAAGATTTTAGTGAAACATTAGTTCCGGTGAAAACCTATCTTGATCTGGAGGCCAACGGATATGACCAGATACCTACAGGTGGGTTTTACAAAAAGAATGATGTTGGAGCAAAAAATATGGAATTGACAGTCAGGTTCTGTAAAAAGAATATTGCAGACGCCAGGCTGCTTGGTTTTATTCAAACCTATTGGGCGCCAACCACGGAGGAAAATCGCAAGGGAATTCTGAGAGCTATTGATCTCTTGGGAGAAGCCAAAAAAGAGTATGAGAAAAAAGAATGAGAGATGAGAGATGAATTATGAGAGATCAGTGATCAAATCGTAATTCATAATTCAATGTCTTATAGTTATGAAAATATGGTAATCCTTCTTCGTGAAATTTGTGAGCTACTTTTCAGGTCACGAAGTCACACTAAGTAATTATCAAAGTAACACAATGATTTTGTGAAACTTTGTGTCCTGACTTCGTGAAACTTTGTGAGCTAAACTATAAATTCGTAATTCGTAATTCCATGAGATATTTTTCCACTCTTTGTATTTCGCTGTTTTTTTGCATCACATTGGTTGCTCAAAACACATCAGTTGATAAGGAATTTCTGCCGCAGGCCAGGTTTTCACCGGATGCTTTTCTTATTTCCGGGTATTATCACCACAATAAGATCAATAATCGCAATAAAGCTTTGCGTCAAATGGCTGAGTGTTATCTCAATATGGCCGATGCGTCGGATCAGCAGAATTATACTCTTTCCGAGAAATTGGGTCTGTCAGTCTTTGCTTCAAAGGGTCCCCATCTGAATGGAGGAGATTGGCAAAAATTATCCGATCAGGAAATTGACGCCTATGTAAAGGATATGGTAAAAAAAGCAGGAAAAAGCAAATCGATCATAGGCTATTATGTTTGCGATGAACCCTCCGCCCTGGCTTTTCCTGCGCTTGGGAAAGCAGTTGCAGCTCTAAAGAAGTATGCTCCGGGAAAGATTGCCTATATTAATCTTTATCCTAATTATGCCACGCTCTGGAAAATGGATCAGATTAAATCACAGCTCGGCACCAAAACCTATACAGAATATCTCGAACGGTTTGTCAATGAGGTAAAACCACAGGTAATCAGTTATGACAATTACATGGTTGAGTTTTCGATGGATTTGGAAAACAGCGACAAAGCGGCAAGTTACTATACGAATCTGTTGGAAGTTCGCCGCGTGGCCGGTAAATACAACATTCCGTTTTATAATATCGTTTCTTCCAACCAGATTCGGCCTTATACCACCATCCCCTCCCCGGCCAATTTAGCTTTTCAGGCTTATACCACATTAGCTGCCGGAGCAGGCGGAATCATCTGGTATACCTACCATGGCCAATCATATGGCTATAATCCACTGGATAAAGAAGAAGACCGGACGATTGTCTGGAGATATCTTCAGGAAGTTAACAGGCAGCTTTCAATTCTTGGTCCAATCGTGAAACAGCTTAAGTCAACCGGTGTTTATTTTACATCCCCGGCACCGGTAGCCTCCCTCCCCGTTTTACCCGGGAAATCCATAGAAAGCATTGAATCTGAAGATCCGCAGATGATTGGAGAATTTGAAAGTGCTCAGGGAGTTAAATATGTTATGGTAGTTAACCTTAACCTTAGAAAGTCTGCAAAATTCAAACTGAACACCAAAATCAACAACGAAAAAATATGGATGCTTGAGGTGGGTGAAAGAGGAAAATTTATCGAGACGAATATAAATGACGATTATTGGTTGACAGCAGGAACGGGCATTCTGGTCAAATGCGGCGGTATGGCAACTGAAAAAGATTATTCGCTTAAGCCTATCCTGGACAAGCCAAAACCGAACAGGTTTTCAAAAGTCAGATAAATTTATTCCCTTCTGTAAGGATTATCAATAAAGCCTTGCAGAAGGTGGTCAAAAATATTGTGCCAAAAAATTCATCACTTTTAGAGATAAGGCACTGAGACAAATAATTACTGAAAGAATAAACTATTTTTTAAGTTCTAATTAAGAAAATTTTGCCTCTGACCAGATTGTTTATGCTATCAATATAAAATCTGGTAAAGTTGATAAAACGTTGGCAGGGTTTAATCCAAATAAAAAGTTCAATGTATATTCATTCAACGGCGATGCAAAAGGCGGGTTAAAACAAGAATCACCTCTTTCCTCAAACAATGAAGGAACAGCCCTTGATACCATAAAGTCAAAAAACTTAATTGTAATAACAACTCTGAATATTACGCTTCCTTGATCATGAAAAATATAGTTGCGATAATCTTCCTGATGCTTTTCATTAATGTAAATGCCCAGGAGGTAAAAATAGATTTCAACAAAGTTCTGGTCAATGATTTTGCCGGTTTTGGCACCCAGTACAATCAGAATGTCTATTCCACTTTCAGCGAAGTGGATGGAATAACACCTGAAAATATTCATCAGCTTGAAAAAAAGGTGAAGAATCTGGGATCGCAGTACGTGAGGATTTTCTTCGATTCTAAATCATGGCCTTCCGATCCAAACTATTCAACGGTGCCTTCCGATTTTATGGATTCTTTTATTAAAACTGTCAAGTTGGCCCAGGATGCCGGAGCTTCCATCATTAACATCACCTTTTGGAGCAGAGCCACACCTGAAAAAATGCCCCCCTTCGCAGATCTGATCTACGATCTGATCGTGAACAAGAAGTATACGGCTGTAAGGGAAATAACCTTGCAGAACGAGCCAAACGGTAATCCGGGGAAAATCGCCTTGCCAGCTTACAAGGCCTATTATGCCAAACTCGATGAAGCCCTTAAAGCCAAAGGAATCCGGGATAAAATAAGGATTGTCGGGGGAGATCTGGTTTATAACGACCAGCAGATGTGGTTTGATTACCTTACCACCAATATGGCTGATATCCTTGACGGGTATTCATTTCACGCTTATTGGGATGATAACGACACCTTAAAGCCTTATACACGCCTTACCAGCGTAGCTAACATAGCCAGATCATTCAGCCGCATCGCAAATAAACCGGTCTACATCACTGAATACGGCGTCAGGGGATCGGTCAAACCCGCAGATGATCCGATGAAAGATCCGGGTTATCTGACCGGAACAAAGATTCCCATCTCAAGGACTACAACCTCCGCCCTGCAAAATGCCTTGTTTCAGGTAAACGGGATGAATCTTGGGTTTGCCGGATTTATCCGGTGGGACTGCTACAAGGCAAAATTCGACAGAGGAGTTCAATATTACTCCTGCATCGGGAGCGCCAAGGATGGATATCCTTTGTATCCAATGTACTACATGACTTATTTATTCACACATACCTCCCAACCGGGATGGCAGGTTGTCCAAACATCGTCACCTGTGGATCCAAAAAACACTTTAGCCGTATCAGCCATGAAAAATAAGAGCAGTACCATGCAAACGGTTTATGCGGTCAACACGAAAAGTAAATCCCAGGAGTACGTGATAAGCGGTCTTACTCCGAAGCGAAAATATTCAGTCTATTCATTCAACAGCGACGGCAAGGGTATATTTACGAAAGAAAACACAATAAATGCTGATGCTCTTGGCACAATAAAAGGAACCATTAACAGTAGTTCTGTCCTGGCGATCACCACCGTTAAAATAAAGTAGTACTTTGCCACATAAAACAAAATAACTAATCTTAACAGATGTAATCAGGAACGCGTCGTATCTGCTTCGTACCAACTCCGTATCAGGGCTTAGTTGGCGTAACCGGAGCATCAGCACCGGACAGACTCTCGTGGAGGTCTGCATCCCGCTGAAGCAGCAGACTATAATGGCCAGGAGGAGGAGGATCTGGCAAGCAGCAGGTATATAGGAGCAGTGACAGTTTTAAAGACTGAAGGCTGAAAACCAGAAGGGTTTGGAATTAATGATCAGTGAATCTATGAACCACCTTAAGGCAACAGCAGGAGCGCCGATCGCCATTTATGAACTGGTGGCCAGGCTTATCCCTTCGTTAGGGGATAATTCAGCTATTTTCTGGGTTAATGAATGGCTGTAGAAGATCCCGGATACGATGAATGTGAGGAATAGGCTGAAGACTGAAGGCTGAAGTTTCAAACACTCTCAACCTCTGGACCTTTGAAATTCTGAAGGAAAAAAGAGTCATACAGAGAGCACAATATATGCTCTGTGTAACTTCGTATAATTATAAATGCGATCTTCAAAAGAAACAATTTATACACATATTAAAGATTTATATGCTATTGTATTTGTATACCCTTTTGCCTGTTTATCTGATGTTTAGATGGTTTACCTATTTTATAATTCTTTTCAATTCCTCCCATCACACATCTGTAATCAACATGAAAGTATTATTTTCCCAAATAAAAGTATTATAACTCCATTTTAAGATCACCTAAGTTTGATTCGATAAAATCATGCAGCAAAACCGAAAGATTTTTTGTAAATTAAACAATCAATCTAAAAAACTAAGTGTTAATTTAAATTATTTTAACTTATGAAGAAATATCTTCTGTTTTTATTGACAGCTGTTTTCTTTTCTCCGCTTTTCAATGAACAGTTGTTAGCCCAACAGGCTAAAATTACTGTTACCGGGAAGGTTCTAAGTGAAAAAAATGAACCGATCCCAGGTGCTACAGTAGCTGTAAAAGGGACAACAACCGGTACTATCACATCCGCAGATGGGGACTTTTCCCTTTCAGTTCCTTCTAATTCGGTACTTACTATTTCATTTGTAGGTTTCAAATCCCAAGAGATTCCGGTTAATGGAAAATCCAATTTCCAGATAACCCTTAAAGAGGAGCAACAATTGATGGAAGAAGTGGTAGTGGTTGGTTACGGTACACAACGCAGAGTCAATCTTACCGGTGCAGTAGGAACTGTTGATGTTGGTAAGATGGTGGGCTCACGACCGGTTACCGACCTCGCCAGAGGCCTTCAGGGGTCTACTCCGGGACTGCTGATCACTACTTCCAGCGGAAATATCGGAACCGCTCCTGAAATTCACATTCGTGGATTGCAAGGTTCTATCAACGCTGAATCCAAGCCTTTGATCCTTCTTGATAACGTGGAGATACCTAATATCATGATGATCAATCCTTCGGATATTGAATCAGTATCGGTTTTGAAGGATGCAGCTTCAGCCTCTATTTATGGGGCAAGAGGTACCTGGGGAGTTATCCTGCTGACTTCAAAAAAAGGAGCTAAAGGGAAAGTAAACGTCAGCTATGACAACAGCTTTGCCTGGTCAGCACCAATGAATACACCGGAAATTGCCGATGGAGCTGACGGCGCTGAATACATGCTTAAACAGTACCGCAGAACGGCCCCCAACACTACAAGTTTCAACATCCTGGGAGCTTATTATGATGATCTCAGCGTTGCTAAAATGAGGCAGTGGAAACAACTTTACGGCGGACAAGATTTGGGAAATGCTATGGTAGAAGGACGCGACTACGAATTCCGCGCTGGACAGGCTTACTTCTATCGCCCTTGGGATATTGACAATCTTTTTCTTAATAATTCATCTCCCCAGATGAAACACAATCTCTCCATTTCCGGAGGAAATGATAAGACAACTTACTATGGTAGTTTTGGATACCTGGATCAGAAAGGACTTGTAAAAATAGCCCCGGAACCGGATCAATATCGCCGTTTTAACGGAATGATGCGGATTGAATCCAAAGTTAACAACTGGTTTACCGCCAGAGGTTCCGTGATGAGCACTACTTCAGACAAACAATACCCAAACTTCAGGCTCGCCAATGGCGCTGCCAAAAACGAGTACTGGTTCAATATTTACCGTTACCCTGAAACCTATCCTTACGGCACCGTTAACGGGCTTCCGCTTAAAAACATCCGCACCGAGCTGGAGCAGGCTAATATGAACACCGATAAGAATGAATTCAGCCGTATTCAGCTTGGCGGAACGATCACCTTCATGAAAGGATGGACAGCCGACGTAGATTACACCCATGCATCCAATAACGGACATTCTAAAGTATCAGCTTCTCCCATTACAGGGCTTAACAGCTGGGTAGATCCAACTCTTACCCAAGTGGTCGGCAACTTTTTCCCGGCGGAAGACTACGTGATCATTAATTCGGACTGGAATAAAAGAGAAGTAGGAAAAGCATATACCACCTTTAGCAGGGCAATAGACGGACATACCTTTAAAGTGATGGCCGGAAGCGATATCGAATATTTCAGGACTGAATTCCAAATGTCGAAAGCCACCGGCGTAATGCTTCCTTCTAAGCCTGAATTAAATCTTACTACCGGAATCCCAACCGTGGATGGTTATCCGTCTGATTGGTCTACCCTTGGATTTTTTGGAAGAATAAATTACTCGTATAAAGACATATACCTTCTTGAAGGCAATTTCAGGAGAGATGGATCTTCTAAATTTCCTCCCAATCAGAAATGGGGCAATTTCCCCTCCTTTTCTGCAGGATATGTTATTTCCAATGAAAAATTCTTTGAGAAGTTTAAAGAAACCACTCCGGTATCATTCGTTAAGCTGAGAGGATCATGGGGATCTATCGGAAATAACAATGTAGGAAGCTCCTATCTCAGGACAATGAGTGCAGGTAATTCCAACTGGTGGATGGCAGGTTTAAATCCTACAAGTATCGGCGTATTTGGTAATATTTCAAATAATTTGACCTGGGAGACGGTCGAAACGCTTGACTTGGGTTTAGATGCAAAATTCTTTGATAATACATTAGGTATTGAATTTGACAAATTCAGACGTACCACCAAGGGGATGGTTACCACCGGAGTCGAACTTCCTCTTACTCTTGGGGCATCGCCTTCAAGGAGAAATTACGGTGAACTTCAGACAAACGGATGGGAATTAGCCATTACCTATGATAAAGTTTTCTCCAATGGTTTAGGACTTAATGTCATGGGAACACTCTCAGACGAAACGGGTAAGATCACCAAGTTTGCAAATAGTGAAGTGGATATTCATGGAGGTGGAAACGATACCGAGAATTATGTTGGAAAAACAATGGGAGAAATCTGGGGCTACAAGACAGACCGGCTTTTCACCACGGATGACTTCGATGGCAACAATGGAGCTGCTAATCCGACATGGATCTATAAAACAACTACACCTAACCAGGATGTGACCAATACCAGTTCTGCCTTCCATTACGGACCCGGTGATGTGAAATACAAGGATATCAATGGTGACGGCGTTGTTGATTATGGTGCAGGCACAAATACAGACCACGGTGACATGACCGTCATCGGGAATACCACTCCTCGTTACATCTATGGTTTGAGGTTAGGGCTTAATTATAAAGGATTTGATCTAAGCACCTTCTTCCAGGGCGTAGGCAAACGCGATTACTGGGCCACCGGATCACTGTTTATCCCCGGATTTACCGCAGGAGAAGCAGTTTACCAGAACCAGATGGATTACTGGACTCCTGAAAATCTCGATGCTTATTATCCGGCGCCTTCCAACCCGGGAGCCAATAATCACAATGCAAACTGGCAGCCACAAACCCGCTATCTCACGGATATGTCTTATCTGAGATTGAAGAACCTGACGATCGGATACACCTTGCCAAAGAAATTGCTGAATAATACAGGAATCAGCAGAGTCCGGCTGTTTGCAAGCGGTGAGAACCTGCATACATGGGATCACCTGAACATTACCATTGACCCTGAAGTTCAGCAGAATTCGGTAGAAGGATTCAACGATGCCAAGAGTTTCGGGAGAACATACCCTTACTTCAGAACATTGTCTTTTGGAGTTCAAATAGATTTATAATATCTCAATACAGCTAATCATGAAAAATAAAATATTAATCGCGGTACTTGCAGTGATGCTTCTTACAGGATGCGAAGATTTCCTGACAAAAGAACCTCTCGCCTCCTTCACCGATGAAGATTTCTGGACTTCCGAAACAAGTGTAAGAGCTTTCGCTTTCGGATATTATGCCGATCGTTTCCCTGGATTTGGGAACAATGATACGGGAGGATCTTATTCTAATCATGAGACCTTAAATGATGATTACACCAACGCAAGTTTGCCTGGATTTGCGTCACAACCTACAGCAAAGGGTGGCGCCTGGGGAACCTATTATCAGAAAATCAGAAAGGACAATATTTTCGTTGACAGAGTGTCAAAAATGAAGTTTGACAATGATGCAACAGCCAAACACTGGATTGGTATCGCACGTTTTTTCAGAGCCCTTGATTATTCTGAATTTGTGTTCGATTTTGGTGATGTACCCTATTTTGATGTTCCTTTGAGTGACACCGATTCCACCCTTTACAGAACGCGCGATGCGGTCACCTATGTCATGGATAAAGTCCTTGAGGATTTCAAATATGCATCAGATAACGTGAAGATTGATGATGCGCTGACCGGAGCACGCGGATTGGTGATTGGTAAAGATGTTGTGGATGCCTTTATGTCGAGGCAAATGCTGATGGTAGGTACCCAGATAAAATATAATCCTAATGCTTCGGCTGCTGACCGTGCGAAAGCCGGAATTTACCTTCAGGTAGCAAAGGATGCAGCTGACAGGGTTATTGCATCCGGACGTTATTCAGTTGCTGACAATTATCAAAAAATCTGCAGTACGATCGATATTGGCGCTACAGCCCCTGTTAAAAAAGAGATGATCCTGTATCGTATTTACGACACAGGTCAGGTTACCCATCAAATCGCATCAGGCAATAACGAAAACACCATTCAGGGCTTTGCTGCCCCAAAAGATGTGATCGATTCTTATCTCTGTAAAAACGGGATGCCAATCAAAACAACGGCCGGTGTAAATTCACTTTACCTGGGCGATCAAACCGCTGCAAATCAAATGAAAGACAGAGATCCACGACTGGCAAACACATTCCGTACCGACCGGTTTTATCTGCAATTTATTGAAACAGGTTACGCTTCTACCGGATTCAAGACCTGGAAATTCCTTGATGAAGCAACAAAAGATCAGGCTTACGCCGTCCAAAGCTTTAATATTACAGATGCACCAATCATCAGGTTAGGTGAGGTGATGATGAACTACATCGAGGCCGCAGCCGAGCTTGCCGATATGGGATTATACACAGTTGTTCAGGCTGACCTTGATAAAACAATTAATGCTCTCAGGAAAAGAGCCGGTTATGCTGCAGCAACAAGATTGCCCGATATGACCATCGTTGGTGGGTTACCGGCAGTTGGAACGACTGTTTATGAAGATGCGGACCGTGATCCTTCTGTCCCATCCCTTATCTGGGAAATTCGCAGAGAGAGAAGAGTGGAGCTGATCTATGAAGGATTCCGTCAGGCTGACCTTAAGAGATGGAGAAAAATAGACTATGATAATACAGAATTGTATCCCAAAAAGAACCTCGGAGCATACATTACAAAAAGTACCGTTACCAAAGCCCTTATTCTGGCTGACATAACCGGTAAAGTTACCTCAGCTGCCAATGTTACAACCGGAAGCGGGTACATCAAAGTTTCACAGACTTTCAGAAATGCCACAAACGGGAATGTACTCGACAGGGCTTATCTCGAAAGTGTTCCACTTTATGAGATTAAATTCTATGGCGACAAAGGAGTCACGTTGACTCAGAATCCAGGATGGCCCTCAGAATAATTAGTTAGTGGAGGATTAATGTTTGAATTAAGATTTTAATTAAAAAGATATGAAAATACTATTTTCAATGATTGCAATAAGTCTGGTGATAGGACTGATGAGTTCATGTCAAAAAAGTGAGGTTGTTGACAGGACTTGTAAGGTAGCCTTTATAACCAATCTGACCAATGCTGCTGGTGATACCGTGTTTGTTGATGTAGAAGCAGGACAGCTTGCTGCAAATATTCCGGTGTTGACCCGTACCGGTTTCAAATTTGACGGCTGGTTTACAAATGCAGCTGATGCCAATCCAGATCCTACAAAGACCCCTGCTGTTACCAAGTTTAAACCTTACGATGTAACAGTGAAACCTATTTACCTGGACATGATTTTGTATGCCAGGTGGATTAAGTAGTTTGTTTAGTTAGTGCAAGTTTTAAAATGGAATAGTGTGGAATTAGTATAATTACTGCTTTCGCACTATTCCTTTAAAATTGCATTTTTTACTCGTCTGATAACCTAAGAAATTCCAATAATTTTAAAAAAAAGCTGATACCTTAAGAAACCTCTTTATTTAATTACAATTTGAAACAACTTTACCCGTGATAAAAAAAATTAACATTAAAAAGCTACTAACTTCATTCATAATACTAGCTGTATCCATATGCTCATGCAGCAATAAAAAAGATATTGAACAACCTAAAAAGGATACTATTGAATTCACGGTAGACCAGACTAAAATTGTTTCTGCCAACTTTGTTGGATTTGGTGCTCAATACAACAACAATCTGTACACATCTTTGAGTGCATCGGCTGATGGAGTAACCACCGGCAATGTCGTTAACCTGGAGGATAAAGTCAAGAAGCTAGGCTGTCAGCATGTCAGAATATTCTTTGATTGCAAGTCATTTGAAGGTTATCCCAAATACAATGCAGAATTCATGCCTTCCTTTATCAAGACAGTGCAATTGGCCCAGGCATCCGGAGCTACCGTTAATGTAACCTACTGGCACGGAGCTTTTGATGATTTATACGAGGAAAGTGGAACGTGGCCAATGAGCCGTCAGATGAATGATTTCGCCAATGTAATTGAGAATCTGATTGTCAATCTGGGATTAACCTCAGTGCAGTACATCACTATTCAGAATGAGGTAAATACGGTTTCCACTATTAAAGAGAACTATGTGGCCGCTTACCGCAAGCTGGATGAAATATTAAAGGCCAAAGGCATCAGAAACAGAGTAAAGTTCATTGGAGGTGACTTACTTGTAGATGAACTCAAAGATGACCAGTCGGTTACCAATTGGATCTCCTTTATGGGAGCCAATGCAAATGATTTCATAGATGGTTATTCGGTTCATCTGTATTGGGATTATTCCATGATTGATGAGGCGATCACCAGAATGAAATTTGCTTACAACACGGTTACAGCGCTGTCTCCGAATCAACAGAAGCCCATCTATGTTATGGAATACAGTCCTACGGCAGACTGGAGAAATCAGCCTGGGGCATTTTCACCGGGTTTTCTTTCCGGCACCTCCACAAGGCTTGACTTTACGAATGATTATGCTCTAATGCATGCATGGATGCAAATTTGGGCTCTCAATTATAAATACGTGGGTTTTGCCAAATGGGATTGTTATAAAGCCAAGTATGACAATGGTACCCAATATTTTTCAGAAATTGGAATAGCAAGTGATGGTTACCCGATACGGCCATCCTATTATATGACTTATCTCTTTACCCATACCTGTCAACCAGGTTGGAACGTAGTTGAGACAAAGCAGGGGAATAATGTAAATAAAGTGGTCGCCGTAATGAAAGAAAAGGACGGTCAAAATATGACACTTTATGCAGTCAACAGGTCCAGTGGTTTGTTTCCTTATGTTATTGGTGGTTTACCGGCCAATCAGAATTTTCATTTTTTAGTATGGAATAACGACCGTAAGGGAAAGATCGAAAAACTTTCCGATATCAAAACAGATGAAAATGGTGTTCTTAAGCTATCCCTTCAATCTCAGAGTGTTGTTGCTATTACTACATTAGATGTTGATATCACAAAAATTCCTTAACAATTTAGATTAAACTTAATAACGGGAAAATAATGAAAAGACTTCACAGATTCAGTTTCATTTCTCTGATTTTTATTGTACTGAATGGCTATTCGCAGGATCAGATACCGGCAACAACACCGCGCGTAAAAACCGGTTCGTTTCCTTTTGCAGTTCAATTCACACCCGTTCCCTCAGGGAAAGGCTGGAGAGATGAAAGACCTCCGCTGACTAATCAGGTAATCGAGGAAACCGTTCACAACATTATACTTCATGGCGTTTCCAATCTTTCATTTGGTGAGTTTGGAACCGGAGGAGCCAATGAAAAGGTTATCGACTACAGTCAGAAACTGGGGATGAAAATTGATGTCACTTCCAATGGTGTACAGCTGTTTCAAAGGAATAAACCACCTAAATACAGTGTTTATTCTCCTCAGTACATAGATTCTATAAAAAAGAGGATTGTTCCTGTTCTGGGAAATATAAAAAAGATAAAATCGGCCTATACCATCTGGCCTTTTATGGATGAACCCTTCCACGCTGACACAACATCTTTTGATTACAGCAAGTACTCGGCCAATGCGTTTAAAAAAATGTATGGTTATGAAATGCCTGTCAATTATGCCGCAGCAAAGAAAGATCCTAAAAAACATCTCGATTTTGTAAATTTTCAATCGTCCACTTTTACAGAGGCCTGGAGGCAAATATACAAGGAAGTTAAAGGATACGCTCCCGGAGCAAAAGTGGTCATGACGCATGACAGCCATAACACCATGGGGGGTGGTGTAAATTCTGATTCAAAGTATGCCATTGATGATGTATTTCATTGGGGAGGCGATTTTGCCGATATTTTTATCTATGATATCTATCCGTACACGATGTTTGACTACCGTTACGGAGAATACGGGAAACTGCCTAAACCCCGAATGAGTCAGATGCATTACACCATGGCCCAGATGAGAAATATAACCACGACTTACGGGAAAGAACTTGGATTTTGGCTGGGTACCTATAACGAAGGTTGGTTTCGGCGTTATATGAACTCAGAGATGGAAAAACAGTACTGGGGAGAAAGGGAAATGGCCTATACGGCTATTGGCAACGGATGTAATTACCTTATTACGGGAATTAATATTCCGCAGGAAGCAAAACACTGGGATGATCTGGGTAAAGGGATGAGGGCTGTTCAGAAGATAGGAAGTGAGATTCTTGCAGCGCCAAAGCTAAAATCCCGCGCCTGTTTCTTATTTCCAAGAAGCCAGTATGTTCAGATGAACGAGGAGTATTTCAATGTTGGCCTTACCTTCGAACTCTGCCTGAGGGCGTTTGGGGAGCTTGATATCATTCATGAAGAGCAGATTACAAATGATAAGATGAACGGATACGATATACTTATCCTGGCCGATGTGAAGATGCTGCCGGCAGATGTCGCCAAAAATATCGAGGCATTTGTACAAAGAGGTGGTATTGTCATTGCGGACTGTGTTCCACAAAAGGATGCTTATTTCAAACCGCTTCAGACAATGAATAATCTGTTCGGAGTAAAAAGCGCTTCAACAGACAGAGTTGCGCAGATTGGTGTCTGGAATCCTTTTTCCATGCTGCCTGCACAATGGGCATTCAACATCAAGCCTACTTCTGAGCCTGTAAAAACATTCGACAAAGCTTCTGGTACTGCATACAGTAAAAAATATGAATTTAATGTGGTTACTCCCAGAAATTGTGTAATTTCAGATGGTCAAACAGTGTTTAACCTAACATCAGGTCAACCTGCAGTTATACAAAAGGTGTCAGGAAAAGGGAAAACTTATCTTCTGGGATTTTGCCTTCAGGATACTTATTTTCAGACATGGAAAAAAGATGATCTGGCATCCCGCTCTCAGTTGTACGATCTGATGCATACTATTTTTGCTGACTCTAAAATACAGTCACATGCTTATTCATCAAATCCTGACATGGAAGTTACCGTTCGCTCAAATGGGAAAGACGCCATCGTATTTGTGATCAATCACGAATCACCCAATGCCACAACCGATATCACCCTTTCAGATCTTGGATTTGAACCCGGAGAGATTCAGGATGTGGAATGGGGACGCGAAGACAGGGCTGTAGCCTTTAAAAAAGAAGGAAATGCAATTAAATTTATAGTGCTGGCTGTTGAGGGAACCCCAACAGGAGTCACCAGGCTTTTAAAGATAACACCAAAAAAAAATTAAAAACTAAAATTTGATTCTGAATGCATTAATTCAATATCGTTTAGTTTTAAATAATAGCAAGAAACAACTACGTGGTTTGTTCGCTCTTTGTCCGCTCTTTATTCGCTCTTCGTTCGCTTAAAAAGCGTAGTAAGAGCGATTAAATTGAATCCAAACAGTAAACAAACATTGATTCATAATTGAATTATTAATTATTAACTGATAACCAATGTTCTCAAGATTATTCTTTATTACTGTTTTGGTTGGATGTTTATCCTTAAACATTTTTGCCCGTACGCAGATTACAAACCTACGGTGTGAGTACTTATCCAATCCCTTGGGACTCGACACCCCATCTCCGCGCTTTACGTGGATCATGGAATCAGATAAACCTTTTACGCAAAAAGCTTATCTGATCTATGTTGCCTCTAACCCTGAGTTACTGAAAAATGGAAAAGCTGACATCTGGACTTCAGGAAAGATGAAAGAAAGTGAAAGTTTTGCTGCTTACAACGGTCCTACACCTTTAGCATCTCACAAGAAGTATTACTGGAATGTTCAGGTATTTGGATCAAATGGAACAACAACAAGTCCGGTTGCAACTTTTGAAACGGGTAAGATGGATCAAAAAGATTGGTCAGGAAAATGGATCAGCGATAATTTTAACCAGGAATTCAGAAAAGCTCCGATGTTACGTAAATCTTTTCCCTTGGGCAAAACTGTTAAAGAGGCCAGGGTTTATGTCTGTGGAGTAGGTTACTATGAACTATTCTTAAACGGGAAGAAGGTTGGTGATCACCGTCTTGATCCGGGCTATACGGCATTTAATAAAAGAGTGCTTTATGTAACACATGATGTTACCGGGTTAATTAAAAATGGCGATAATGTTGTTGCAGCAGTATTGGGTAACGGCTGGATGAATATCCAATCTCTTGCCGTTTGGGGTTTTCATAATGCCCCCTGGCGTATGCGCCCCCGTTTGTTGTGCGATCTCCGGATTGAGTACACTGACGGAAGCATTGAAACAATTGCTTCAGACAGTACATGGAAATCCAACACGGGACCCTATGTCTACAATAATCTTTACAGCGGCGACGTTTATGATGCCAGACTTGAAAAAAATGGCTGGAATGATATCAATTACGACGATAAAAACTGGACTCCTGTTCAGATTGTAGAAGCTCCGGCCTCAAAGATTGTTGCGCAACAAATGCCTCCCATCCGGATAACCAAAGAGGTGAAACCGATAGAGATGAAAACATTCCCTGATAATATCTATGTCTTTAATATGGGCGAAAATATGACAGGAGTTTGCCGTTTGAAAATCAAAGGTGAAGCAGGTACAAAAATTACAGTAAAACATGGTGAATTGCTTTACCCGGATGGCAGGCTTAATCAAAGCAATGTCGATGTTTACTTTCAGCGTGAGAAAAATGACATGGCTCTTCACCAGGATCCCAATGAAACGTTTCAAACAGATGTATACTACTTAAAAGGAGGAAACCAGGAAGAAGAATTCACTCCTGATTTTACGTATCACGGTTTTCAATACGTGGAAGTACAATGTTGTAAGCCGGTTGAAATAAAGAAAGAAAGCCTTACCGGATTATTCCTTCATACAGATGTTCAGGAAGCAGGGAATTTTAGCTGTTCAAATGAAGTATTGAACGAGATAGCAAAAGCCAGCCGCAGATCTTATTTATGCAACCTTTTCAGCATTCCCACTGATTGTCCTCAACGTGAGAAGAATGGATGGACAGCTGACGGATATATCTCCATGGATCTTGGACTCTTGAATTATGACGGTATAACGGTTTATGAAAAGTGGCTGAATGATTTCGTGGATAACCAACGCGAAAAAGGTGATCTTTCAGGGATTATTCCAAGTGCAGGCTGGGGATACGCCGATTGGATCGGACCAGTCTGGGATGCCGGTATGTTCATTGTCACGAATAATCTTTACCAATACTACGGTGATAAGAGGGCGATCGAAAAAATCTATCCGACCTGTGAAAAATACCTGGATTACCTCAAAACAAGAGAAACGAACGGAATATTAACATACGGGATCGGCGACTGGGTCTTTTACAAAGCGAAAACCCCGACCGATTACACTTCAACAGCATTCTATTACCTTGATAATAAATTAATGGCCAGATTTGCTTCTCTGATTGGAAAGGATGGAAGCAGGTATGAAAAGAAAGCTGAAGAACTCAGGAAGATCATCAATCAGAAATGGTATAATTCTCAGACGGGCACATATGCATCAGGTACACAGGCAGGACAGGCGGTTGCTCTGGCACTTGGTTTAGCAGACCAAGCTGAAGAACAGAAAATTGCCGGTAAACTGGTGGAAATGATCAGAAACAACAATCACCAGCTTGATTTTGGAATGCTGGGAAGTAAATTTGTACCTTCCATGTTGACTAAGTATGGATACGTTGAAGATGCATACACGATGATCACTCAAAAGAATGTTCCATCGTGGGCCAACTGGATTGAAATGGGCCTGACCACCCTTCCTGAAACATGGGTAGTGGATAAGGATTTTAAAGATGCCTCGCTTAACCACGTTTTCCTTGGTGATGTTACTGCCTGGATGACCAACACGATTGCAGGAATCAATTACGATGAACAGCAGTCAGGCTTCAGACATACTATTATAAGACCTCATTTTATTAATGATCTTACCTGGGCCAAGGCTGAATATAATTCTGTGAATGGATTAATAAAAAGTGAATGGAAGAAGGAAAACGGGAATGTTTACCTCACCGTCACCATACCTGCAAATACTACTTCAACACTTTATATCGATAAAAAAGTTGAACTGAAATCAGGCACTCATAAATTCGTAATTCATAATTGATAATTCACTAAAATGAAAAAATCTATTCTGTTATTTTTAATCATTGCAGTGTTTACCGCCTGTGATCAAAAAACTCCTGTCTATAAAGATTCTTCAAAAACAGTGGAGGCAAGAGTTCAGGATCTTTTGAAGAGGATGACTCTGGAGGAAAAGGTTGCTCAAATGCAGGACCTTGTTTTCGAACAGTTCTCCGAGAATAAAGTGGTAGATACAGCTAAAATGAGCTCAGTATTGAAGGGGATGAGCTACGGTTCCATTTTTGGAGCTAAGCAATCTGTCGATATGTTATCCAGAAACTATGTTCAGCTCCGGAAATATATTAATAAAAATAACAGGCTCGGCATTCCAATTATTGGAGAAGCTGAATCGCTTCATGGGTTAATTGTGGATGGATCAACAATTTTCCCTCAGGCTATTGCACTGGGAAGTACTTTCAATCCGGAAATGATAGGCAGGATTGCTGATGTAATAGCTACAGAAGCAAAGGCTTCCGGAGTAGATCAGGTACTTGCTCCTGATCTTGATCTTGCAAGAGAACTTCGTTGGGGAAGAGTGGAAGAGACCTATGGTGAAGATCCTTATCTTGTTTCAAGGATGGGAGTAGAATATGTAAAATCTTTCAATAAGCATAACGTAATAACAACTCCCAAACATTTTGTTGCGCATGGTTCTCCAAGCGGCGGTTTGAATCTTGCCTCAGTAGCAGGCAGTGAAAGAGAACTTCGTTCTATTTATTTAAAGCCTTTTGCAGCAGTCATAAAGGAAGCCAATCCTTACAGCATTATGAATTCTTATAATTCCTATGAGGCTGTTCCGATTGCTGCTTCAAAAAAAATATTGACCGGAATACTCAGGGATGAACTGGGATTTAAGGGTTATATATCTTCCGACTGGGGATCGGTCGATATGCTCCGTCATTTCCATCAGACCGCTGCAAATAAAGCAGAAGCAGCAATTCAGGCGGTTCTTGCCGGAATTGACGTTGAAGTTGATGGCAACTGCTATGCAAAACTTGACAGCCTTGTTAAAGCAGGGGCGATATCCGAGAAAGAAATTGATAAATGCGTAAGTCGTATTTTGACGGCTAAATTTGCCGCGGGTCTTTTCGACAACTACCAATATCCTGATCCTGACCAGCTAAAAAATATTATTCATACCCAGGAGGCTCAACAACTTGCATTGGATGCAGCCCGTGAATCTGCAATACTGTTGAAAAATTCGAACAACATTCTTCCGCTGAAAATGGAAAAGCTAAAGTCAATTGCTGTTCTGGGTCCTAATGCAGCGAAGGTGCAGTTTGGTGATTACATGTGGACCAATGATAACCAATACGGAATTACTCCTTTGCAGGCTATCCAGACTCTTGCAGGCGATAAGGTTAAAATCAATTACGCCATGGGGTGTGATATACACTCACAGAACAGAGCAGGAATTCCGGAAGCCGTAGCCACAGCTTCAAGAAGTGACATATCCGTAATATTTGTTGGAGCCATGAGTGGCTCTCCGGGAAGGCCTTATCCAAATTCAATCAGTGGAGAAAGTTTTGATCTTTCAGATATTGCTCTCACCGGAGTACAGGAAGACCTGATTAAAGCAGTGAAAAAAACCGGAAAACCTGTTATTGTCGTTCTGGTAGCCGGAAAACCATCTGCCATGCCTTGGGTGAAAGACAACTGCGATGCAGTGATAGTCCAGTGGTATGGTGGTGAAAAGGAAGGGACCGCTATCGCTGAAGTACTTTTTGGATTGGTGAATCCTTCCGGTAAACTGAATGTTTCATTTCCAAAGAGCGTAGGTCATCTACCGGTTTATTATAACTACTACCCTACGGATAAAGGATTTTACAAAATCCGCGGCACATTAGACAACCCCGGGAGAGACTACGTCTTTTCTGATCCATTCCCAGTTTGGGCTTTTGGTAGAGGATTAAGTTATACGACCTTCCAGTACAATAATATGAGTGTATCCAGTGATAATTTTTATGAAGGTGATACCTGTAAAGTTCAGGTTGATGTAACTAACAGCGGGGCAATGGACGGTAAAGAAGTCGTTCAGCTTTACGTAAGGGATAAAGTATCATCAGTTGTTACGCCTATAAAGGAGTTAAAACGCTTCAAAAAAGTACTTATTAAAGCCGGTGAAACAGCAAAAGTCAACCTGGATCTTCCCATTCAGGAACTCTCATTATGGAATATTGACATGAAAAATATTGTGGAGCCTGGGGAATTTGAATTGCAGATTGGTACCGCTTCAGACAGTATCCTGCTGACGAAAACAATTACAGTAATGAAAAAATGACAAGCAGTGAACAGTAAACAGTGGTAGCGCACCAATGACTGTGCACCGTTAACCGTTAAATCATTAATTTAAAATTATCATGAAGATAACCTAATCTGTCGTAAACACCTCATTAGAAATGGTCCGAGTGAGAAAAATCAACCTAATTAATATAAGGTAATTAGGTTAATGTAAGGGTAAAATCAAACCCTTCTACTGAGGTGTTTTTTAAAAGATAAGGTCATCTAAACAGTATAAGCGCTCAAAAAATTTTAGGTTTCAGAGTTTCAACCGTTCGCGAAATTTGGAACCCTGAAATTCTTAAATCTTGAAACTCTAATCATTTACAATTGATATGAAAATATATCACTACATCGCCCTGCTATTGATCATGACTACCGCAGCTGCAGCTTATTCCCAGCCGGGTGGCGGTCTTAAACCAACTTCAGTTCCAAAGGACCCTTTGTTGGAAATTAAAAACCCTAAGTTTTCAAAGGATGCCTTTTTTATTGGCAGGGATTATCATCATAATACATTCCGCGACAGAGAAAAAGGATTAAAGGGGATGGCAGATTGTAATTTTACGATAGCCGATGCAGCCGATCCGCAAAATCTGAAATTATGCGAGAAACTGGGACTAAGCGTGATTGTATCCGTTTCACCGCATCTTTATGGAGATGAATGGGCCAAAATGAGTGATGAGCAGATTGATCAGTATGTCAAAAAAATGATAGATAATGGCGGTAAAAGTAAAGCCATCATCGGTTATCATATCTGTGACGAACCTTCTTCAACAACTTTCCATGCACTTGCAAAGGCGGTCAGTGCTGTCAGGAAATATGCCCCTGGGAAATGGTCAACCATCAATCTTTATCCCAATTATGCAACCATCTGGACTGAAAACCAGGTAAAATCACAACTCGGGACAAAGACATATACCGAGTACCTTGATAAATTCGTTGATATCGTTAAACCTGATCTTATCACCTATGATAACTACATGGTTCAGATGTCAATGGATATGAAGCAACCTGCCCGTGCCGGAAAATATTACACCAATCTTCTTGATGTCAGGCGTGTAGCACTTCAGGCCAATATTCCTTTCTGGAACGTCGTATCCGGAAACCAGGTGCGTCCTCAAACCACCATCCCCTCTCCTGCCAACCTGTCGCTTCAGGCTTATACATCATTGGCTGCGGGAGCCGGAGGAATACGCTGGTACACCTACTGGAAAGGCGGTTACAATTATGCACCTCTTGATGAAAATGAGAATAAGACCAATACATGGAGATATCTTCAGGAAGTAAACCGGCAGTCGATTATGCTGGGCACAATCATTAAACAATTAAAATCCACAGGGGTCTATTTTACTTCTCCTGCTCCTGAACCAACGCTTCCGGTTCTCCCCGGCGAATATGTCAAATCCGTTGAATCAGACGCACCCATGATGGTTGGGGAATTCCTGAGCAAGAAAGGTGAACGCTATGTAATGGTTGTTAACCTAAGTCTGGAGAAATCCGCCAGATTTATTCTGAATACATCAACTCCGGATGAACAGATGTACACTGTATCATTAGGTGAAGATACTCCTTACCTCTATGATTTTGAAGCCTCCAAACGTGCATCCTTTGATGCCAATATGGGATGGAAACCGAAAAATGAATCAGAACTGGATAAAGGACTCTGGCTCCCGGCAGGCGAAGGAGTCATGATAAAATGTACCGGTAAAGTGAACCGTAAACAGTGAATAGTGAACAGATCGCTGCATTAAAAACCGCCTCGAATGGGAACTAATGAAACAAATAGAAATAAGGTGAATAAGGCTTAAGGGTTTGTTTGCATGTTTTCTACTACTAAGGTCAATAAAGTCTGATAATTACGATAGGTTCTTCAAAACCTTATTGACCTTAGCAGAAGAAAATTACGCCCCTCCTTCCACCAACCTTATTAACCTTATTTGAATTGGTTAGATGAAAATAAAGTAACAAATGATCAGTGAACAGTTAAATTTTTAATTCTTATATAATGAAACACATATCAAATACTATAAAGTGCTTATCGCTTTTATTCACGCTGACTCTGATAAGTTTTCATTCATCTGCACAGATCTCTCCTGAAGGTGTGATGACGGATGATGACGGAATACTTTCAATTAAACAAAAGCCATTTGATGTCAACAAATTCATTATTGGACGCGACTTCCATGCAAATAAATTCAAGGATCAGGACAAAGGACTAAAAGGGATGGCTGATTGCTATTTCAATATTTCCGACGCTTCTGATGCAAAGAAACAGAATTTCTCTCTCTGCAAAAAGCTTGGCCTTGGAGTGGTTGTCTCTGCAGAAGGTAAACACCTTGTTGGAGGAGATTGGATGAAAATGTCTGATCAGGAGATTGATGAATACGTGAAAAAAATGGCAGAAAGCGGTGGTAAGAATAAGTCCATTATCGGCTACCATATCTGCGACGAACCCTCTTCCATTGCTTTTCCCAAGTTAGCCGTCGCTGTGGCTGCTGTTCATAAATATGCACCCGGCAAAATGGCCACCATTAATTTATATCCCAACTATGCCACACTTTGGACATTAGATCAGGTTAAATCTCAGCTTGGCACCCGTACTTATAAAGAGTATCTTGATAAACTGGTTGAAATTGTAAAACCTGACATGATATCCTATGATAATTACATGATCCAGTTCTCCATGGACCAGGAAGAGAAAGCACGTGCAGCTCAACACTATACCAACATCATGGCTGTAAGGGAAGCTTCATTAAAAAGCAATATCCCCTGGTGGAATGTTATTTCCGGTAATCAGGTCCGTCCTTTCACCGTTATTCCTTCCATGGCCAATTTATTGCTGCAGGCTTATACTTCCCTGGCTGCCGGCGCAGGCGGAGTCAGATGGTTTACTTACTGGCAGGGCGGGTATAACTACGCTCCAATCAATAATGATGAACAAAAAACGTTAACATGGCACTATCTGCGTGAAGTAAACAGGCAGATGTCGATAGTAGGCCCGATGATTAAAACTCTGAAATCCACAGGAGTTTATTTCACTGATCCTGATATCGATCCAAGCCTTCCGCTTCTGCCGGGGAAAGTTGTTAACAGCGTGGAATGTAAACAACCATTGATGATTGGTGAATTTGAAAGCAAAAAGGGGAATAAATACGTGATGGTCGTTAACCTGAGCCTTGAAAAATCAGCGCGTTTTGTTTTAAATACAAAAGTTCCCAATGAACGTCTTTTTGTTATTTCAGCGGGAGGTGATTCCCCTTATTTTTCAGAAATTACCCGCAGTAAATCTGCCATGAAAGGGACGACTCCCGAACAGATTAGAATGACAGAACAAAAAGCGTATTGGATTCCTGCCGGGCAGGGCGTGCTGATCAAATGCAGCGGAACCGGGGAATGAGCATAGAGCATAGGGCAGAGAGCGGAGCCCATGCTCTAGGCTCTCTGCCCTATGCCAAAAAACTAAAACTTAATATCACATGCAAAACGAACGTTTGACATCCATTGATGCATTGCGGGGCTTCGATATGTTCTGGATCATGGGAGGCGATTTTCTTTTTCGCTCCTTCCGGAAGATATACGACTGCGGCTTTACTGCGGAGTTGGAAGTTCAGATGGATCATGTGCCTTACGAGGGATTTCATTTTTATGATTTAATTTTCCCTCTCTTTCTTTTCATTGTCGGCATCTCCATTTCTCTCGCTCTCCCCCGTGCCATTGAAAAGAACGGTAAAAAACAAGCGCTGAAACATATCGTAACCCGGTCAGTTCTCCTTTTTGCTTTAGGAATCTTTTACCTGGGCGGTATTGCAAATGGGCTGAATAACATTTATTTCGCAGGAGTATTACAGCGTATCTCGGTTGCCTATTTCTTCGCTGCAATTTTATTTTGTTATTTCAACAATCGCTCACTCATCATTATAGCCGCAGTTCTACTATTGGGATATTATGCTATTCTTGCTTTAGTTCCCGTGCCAGGATTCGGCGTTCCATCATTTGAACAGGGTAAAAATCTCGCTCATTGCATCGATCAATGGCTCCCCGGACAGAAATTCGAAGGAACGATCCTCAGTACATTGGGCGCTGTTGGGAACGTCTTAATCGGGGTAGCTATAGGAAATATCATAAAAAACAAAAGCTATCCTCAACAGAAAAAAGTTTATACCCTTTTAATCGCGGGATTTATAAGCCTCGTTTCTGGTTACATCTGGGGCATCTGGTTTCCTATTATAAAATTACTCTGGACATCGTCCTACGTTTTGGTAGCCTGCGGATACGGATTGATTATGCTGGCCATTTTCTACCAGGTAATCGAGATTTGGAAATATCAAAAATGGGCTCAGCCCTTTATCTGGATTGGAATGAATTCTATCGCAATCTACATCACTTCAGCAATCATGAATTTCCGGCGTTTGTCTCAGCGTTTTATTGGAGGAGAAGTAAAAGACTGGCTTGGCTCCTATCACGAATTCTTTACGGCTGTTATTACTCTCATTTTCGTATTCTGGCTTGCACACTTCTTATATCAAAAGAAAATTTTCATCCGGTTGTAGTTTAGTACTTGAAATTGAAAGAAATAAACAGGTATTAGTGTTGCATAATTCAACATTGATTAAAATCTCTACACATATTTTAATGTTCTTATTTTCAAGGTCTTAAAAGAACATATCTCCAAGCACTGCTTATAAAATCAACACAACCAATACCCTTTATTCCTTTTGATTTATATACATGAATTTGATTTAATGATTATTAAATAGAATGGCATTGTAATTGCGTCTTCTTTAAAGCTAAGATATCTCTACCTGATAGCTTTAAAATAAAATGTCATGAAACCACTCTTATTCATTTCTTTGTTGTTTTCACTGCTGTTTGCTTCTAATAACTCTTTTTGCAACAGCAAGGATGATAACCAAAAAGAATTATCCGATCAATCAATTAACATCTTAAGTTCACAAGAGATCTATCCCCTTGCAAATTCCTGGAGCAGCGAGTATGAAAAAGAACATTCCAAAGCCCGTATAAATGTTGAGAAATTAGATCCCGGTGTTAAGACGGTCCAACCGAATCACATTTATTTTACTACAGAAAATTCTCCTCTAACAGATGACGCTTCTTGGAAAATAATTATTGGGAGGGAAGCTATCGTACCGATTGTAAATTCAGGAAACCCTCTTCTCAATAAAATTCTGCCTTGCGGAATGACTTCACGAAATTTCCAACTACTCCTTGCAGAAACAAAACAAAGCTGGGGAACACTAATAAATGCAAAAGACCCGTCTCCCGTTCATCTTTACATTAATGACGATCAGTACCTGATAACCAAAGTGGCTGATTTTTCCGGAACAGCTACAGAAGTAATCAGAGAAAAAATGTCAGTCGAATCAGGGGGTATCATTGCATCTATTCAAAAAGATGTTTATGCGATCGGATTCTGCAAACTGACCGATATCCTGGATGCTTCGAATAATCGTTTCATCGAAGGGATCCGAATCCTGCCGATTGATAAAAACAGCAATGGCCGGATCGATCATTTTGAGAATATATACGACAATCCGGAAGCTTTTACCCGGGGAGTTTGGATCGGAAAATACCCCGCTGCATTAAGCAGCAATATTTATGCAGCGAGTTTTTCAAAACCTGACAGCAAAGCTGCTCTTGATTTCCTCACCTGGATTCAAACCGATGGACAGCCACTCTTAAATCAAAGCGGATTCAGTTCACTTGCAATCAGCGAAAGACGATCCAATATCGAAAATTTAAGCAGTCCGGTTTTAGCAGAACCAACTATCAAATACAGGTTTCCTATCCTTTGGACGATAATTGCTTTTTTAGTTCTGCTGACCCCTGTAATTTGGCACTATAGTAAAGCCGGAAGCAGGAAAAAACCTCTTATAAATGGTAAAGAACCGGAAATTATTCCCGCGATGAGCGAAAATTCGATTAAAATTCCGAAAGGTTTGTATTTTGATAAATCTCACACCTGGGCTTTTATGGAAAAGGAAGGGATGGTCAGAATGGGAATCGACGATTTTCTGCAGCACACCACCGGTGAACTCACCAGTGTCGCCATGAAAGAGCCGGGTGAATTTGTCCGCAAGGGAGAAAAAATAATGACCATCAGTCGTAACGGGAAAAAGCTGGACATTCATGCGCCCATTTCAGGTACTATCAGGGAACGCAACAGAAGCCTGCTGTTTGATTCGACTTTGCTGAATAATTCTCCGTTTACCGATGGATGGGTCTACACGATCGAACCAAAGAACTGGCTGAAGGAGAACCATTTCCTGTTCATGAGCGAAAAATACACCGAATGGATCGGCGACGAGATCACCAGGCTGAAGGATTTTATCGCGATGGAATTCAAATTAGGTGATTTAGAACTCTCGCCAGTCGTTATGCAGGATGGCGGTGAAATCTGCGATAACGTTCTGGCCGACCTTGATCCGAAAGTCTGGGAGAATTTCCAGACAAAATTTCTGGACTGCTCAAGATAATTTGACAATGGATAATGGATAATTAATTGTCCATTGTCAATTTTCTTATTGAGCGTATCCGATATCTCCTTCAGAACTCTTAATGACTAATGACTTCTTATGTTTTTCTCCGGTCTCTGCCGTAAGACTCATACTGGACTTGGTATGGACTTGGTATGGAGCAAATACGGAGCATCCTCGATTAGAAAATTGATAATTGGTAATAATGGAAGGATCTGATTTTGTAAAGAACTTGTGTAAAAAAAGACATTACCCGTATATATTGTATTTTGCACAACTAATATGCTGTATATCAGTTCCGACATGCCATTTTGCTATACACTTTTCTGCACAAATGTTAAAATTGGAATTGATACTGCCTGTATAAACCACCGATACTATCGCGCAGGAGCGGGGCAGGAAGGCATCTGACTCATAATCAGGGGGTCGTAGGATCATGCCCTACTGAGCCCACCCACAGAATCAAAGAGTTACATTGAAAAATGTGGCTTTTTTTTTTGTCCCTTAGCTGGGGCAGTTTTGTAAACTGTGCCCCGTCCTTCAGCAAAAGCACTGGTCACAGACCAGCGCTAGCTAGGGTCTTTCTTATTGGGAGGAGTTATGTTATATTAATTAATTCCTTAAATGGACTGTCCTTTAGTATCTCAATTGCCTGCTCATAATCTTCCTTGTTTAGTTGAATGTCAATATTTTCTATTGGGTTAAATCCAAAATAAGTATTTATAACAGATGAGGCAGGATTATCTGAAACTAAGATTGTATAGATACCAAATTCTTCCAGAGCAGTCTTTATATTTTCTGCAAGTACCCTATCTCCGGTTGAAATTAGAAGCCTTAAATCGTTTTTCTTCATTTTTTCATAGGTTTGATCTTGAATTCTAAACTTTTAATGCACTTAGTATAGTTGTTTAAAAATAAACAAACTTTTGTACTTTATTAAAACTTCATTGAACAATCATGGGCAGCTGGGACGATGCAATCGTCAGTGAAATCGATCTTTGATAAGTCTCAAATATTCAATTTGCATGAAATCAGCCATTCTTTTATCTATCAATTCTATGTTTTTATGCAATGTATCAAATTGTGTTTTCTTACCTTTATCTTCAGGATGAGGGCCATCGAATAAAAATCTCCAAAAGCTACGTATTTCTGAATCATTAAACTGCTTAAGTAAAGTGATCGTCAAGTCAGGTTTTTCGTTTATGTGACTTAAAATACACTGTTGTAAGGCACCTACGCCATCGGCATCCCAATGTCCATTTATACCTAATTTTATAAGCTTATTGAAATAATCTGTTTCTGATTGTGTAGTATTAAGTTTACAAAAGAAAGCAATATGCTTCACATATAAACTATACAATGGCATAGGTCCTGTTTTATCATCAAAACCATAAAGTGAGTGAAAGACCTCAAAGTTGGCGGGAAAAGTAACGAAAAACAGTTTCATATATTTGATACTATCTTTTCCAAGAGCCTTCTCATAATACTCTTTTAAATCATCTATCTGATTATTTTGGCTGTTTTTCAAATAATCTGGGACTCCTGAATAGCCCTTTTTTTCGGACTTTTCATCGCTCGTACTTTCAACTTGTCCTTTGACAACTGGGAAAATTAGTAACAGCAGAAGGATAATAATTATTCTCATAATTCTCAACTTTTAATACACGCACTTTAGTTGTTTAAAAATAAACAAACTTTTGTATTTTATTAAAACTTCATGAAAGCATTTGGAAGCGAAATATCAAATACTAGTAATCAGACATCAATAGAAATATTCACTTTCCCGCCCAATCCTTTTTCTACAATATCAAAAAGTGTACTTAGTGTAATATTGCTTCCATTATTTTCAATCCGCGAAATATAAGTTCTCTTCTTGTTTATTAATTGTCCCAGTTCTTCCTGGGTCATGTTGCGTGATTCCCTTGCCTTTTTTAACAAAAGACCGATTCTGAAAGATTCTGCTTCCCTTTCAAGGTTATCGCGTCTTTCGGTTCCTTTTTTCCCGTATACATGATCTTTGATCTCAGACCAGGTAGAAATGTCTTTATTATTTTCTGTTTTCATAATACTCTTTCATTAAAGTGATTGCTTTTTCAATTTCATTTTGGGGTGTTTTTTGCGTCTTTTTCTGAAATCCATTAAGCAGAATTACCAACCTGCCTCTGTCGAAAAAACAAAATACACGCCAAATGTCTGTTCCCAATTGAATGCGGGCTTCGTAGAGTCCGTTAGTCCCTCTGAGTAGTTTCAAATAGCTCGTTGGAATCCTCTCCAAAGTCTGAATTGCTTCTAAAATCTTGAATATTTTATCCTGAACCTTAATTGGTTGCTTTGTTAAGAACTCTTCAAAATAATTTTTATAAGCTACTATTTCACGGATTTTCTCCATCAGCTTTCTATTTAAAACAAAGGTAACTTATAAGTTACAATAGAACAAGTCTAATGCCAAAGATTTTTATGACTATCAACCAAATCTGCCCCGCTGGCGCAGTTTTGTAAACTGTGCCCTTCTTCAGCAAAAGCACTGGTCACAGACCACGAGTGGTCGAAAGATTTTTAGTGCGTCAGCACATGTGCTTCGATAATAAATATTATACTTGAGATATTAACATCAATATGTTGATAACTAATACTATATGATTGTTTAAAATTTTTGTTTTTATTGTACATTTATATCAAAACTAAGACATAAATGTATTCAGGACAAAAAATCAATATTCAGAAAATCCTGGGTCTCATACCGGATGATTTATTAAGTACTTTATCCAAGGACACAAAGGTAGATTACTGTAGCAAAGTGCTTTACGGACAGCGTGTATTTAATTTGCTGCTGTATGGCATTCTGACCACAGATAGAACAAGCCAGAGAACCCTGGAAGATCTTTTCAGCAGTGACCTTTTCAAAGCACTATTCTGCTATGATGCAGGGATGAAAGTATCTCACAGTTCAATTTCTACCCGCATAGCAACAATTGATCCGGAATTTTTTCGGTTAGCTTACGAGGGTATATATGCAGAATTTTCCAAATTCTTCACAGCGGAAGAACAGTTAAAACATCGTATTATTCGTGTTGACAGTAGTATGGTGGCCGAAACCTGTAATAAGCTTAAAAAAGGATTGGCTCCTGGTGACAAAAAGAAAAATAATCCTGAGAAGACAATCAAACAGGTGAAATACACGGTTGCTTTCGATGGGCTTACTGCATGTGATTTTAAAGTTTTTAATGAATCTTCTTATTTGAGTGAGAATATAGCAATTCCCGAAGTTGTCAGGCTAAATGCCGCGAAAGAAGGTTCAAATACCAACATCTACACTTTTGACAGAGGTGTTGCTTCAATTAAGAATTTCTCTTCATTTACAACGAACAATATTTCATTTGTAGGAAGATTAATGACAAACAGAAGGTATGATATCATCTCCTTAGATCAACTTCCTGAAGACGAAAAAGATTTAGGGGAACTAACTCTGATCAGCAGCCAAATTGTTCACTTATATGATAAATATGGCATGGATCCAAAGAACCAATACCGTCTTATCATCGCCGAGAGGAAAGGAAAAATAGACACAAACCTTTCAATGAATAAGGAAAGATTTAAAAAGAAAGAAAATATATTCTATTTTTTTACCAACAATTTAGAGCTAAGCCCTAAAGAGATTGCAGATATATATAAACAAAGATGGGATATTGAAGTGTTCTTTCGTTTCATCAAACAAGAACTGGGCGCAAGTCATTTTTTATCCGTTAGCGAAAATGGTATAAAAGTAATGCTTTACATGACTCTCATTGCATCCATGCTTTTGCTTTTGTATAAGAAAATCAATGAATTAGGATATAAAACGGCAAAACGAAGGTTTACAATAGAACTTTGGGAAACGATAGTTAAAATAATCGTCAAAGAATGTGGCGGAGATCCTGCTTTGATGAACAAGAAGTACTTTCAATTATATTCTATTCCATGAAAAATAATAACAAAGAATTTTTTGAAAAAAGCAAAATCACTTCAATGATAACTCATGATAAAAAAATCTTTCGACCACTCGTGGTCACAGACCAGCGCTAGCTAGGGATTACCATTGTTGTTTGATCTTGAATTCTCAACTTTAATGCACCCAGTTTAGTAGTTTAAAAATAAACAAACTTTTGTATTTTAGAACTTAAATTGATTCAAACAAAAACTAAAATTAAAAAGGAATTTTGTGGACAGCTAAGAGGTAAATCATAATGATTATCGGCGGCTCAAATTTTTCATAAAACAGTTCTGCCTTTTCATAAAGTATTGGATTTTTGTTCTTATTTTTAACAAAAATCTTTTAAAATCATCATTTTATCATTGACCATTAACCATTTTATCTTTAACCATTAATCATTAACCACTAACCAATGCCATTATGGTTTGGTTCAAAAAGATAGATAAGAACAATCCACTGCGAAGCCCTCTTTACAGTGGATATGTCCGCTTTAGCTCTTCCATCTACGGAAGGGTGGTATTTATTATCTCCATCGCTTCCTTTTTCCTTTTTCTTTCATTTGCCATCATCTTCCGGTCAGTAAATGAAGAGTATATGAAGTCTGTCATCAGTGAAAACGGAAATAACATTGGGTCGCTGGTTGAGGGAGCCCTTTACCGGTCGATGCTTGAGAATGACAGAGCCTCTCTCCAGAGTACGCTCGACATCATCAATACCATGCCGGGCATCGATGATGTAAACATGTACGACAGCCAGAACAACCTGGTTTATACCTCCATTTCGAACGAAACCGCCAATCACAGCGATCCGGATTGCAAATCCTGTCATAAGAATATTGATCAAATGTTCTCCCGAAACGAGAAATCTTACCGGATCATTGATGCAAACAGTGAATGCATCATGAATCCAAATACCAACAACAGCCGGCATCTTTTCATTAAATCACCCATCTTAAATAATAAATCCTGTTACACCAGTTCCTGTCATGCACACAGTCCAAATGAGCAGATATTAGGCTCGCTGATCATAAAAATGCCATTGGAAGGTCTGGACACGGCTATTAAGAAATCAACCACAGACTTTTTTCTGCTGGCGGTATTGATGACTTTGCTGCTGGTAACTTCTTTACTCATTTTCACCAATAAGAAAATTAAGAAGCCATTAAATTCTCTGATCAAAGCCAGCGAAGCGGTAGCACAAGGAGATCAAAGCACAAGGTTGGAAATCAAACCTCATCAGCTCTCGGACATGAGAATGGTCTCCACTGCATTCAACGAAATGCTCGATAATTTGCATTCTGCTAATATAGAATTACAAAACTGGTCCCAACAGCTTGAATACAAAGTTCAAAAGAAAACAGAAGAGCTTGGACAAGCACAAAATGAGCTCATCAACATAGAAAAAATAGCCTCACTCGGAAAATTATCCTTGTCCGTAGCCCATGAAATCAACAATCCGCTTTCAGGAATCCTTATTTATACAAAACTGATCAGCAAACAGCTGGTTAACCAGGATATTGATCCCATTAAAAAGGAATCGATGTTGAAAAATCTTAAAATCATAGAAAGTGAATCCAAACGCTGCGGCGATATTGTCAAAGGACTGCTTGATTTTTCAAGAAAAGATCAGGAGGGTTTTGAAACAAAGCATCTTCATGAAATACTTCATGAAACTTATGAGTTGATGACCCACCCCATGAAAATTGCCAACATTTACTTCTGGTCTGATTTCGGAGCCAGATCAGATTTAATTCAATGCAGCCCCAACCAGATCAAGCAAGCCTGTATTGCCATGCTTGTCAATGCTTCTGAGGCTGTGGCCGAGAATGGCGAAGTACTCATCAAAACGAGCAATCCTGACGAGGAGCATGTGATGATAGAAATCATCGATAACGGGCCCGGAATTTCACCCGAAGATATCCCGCATATTTTTGAACCCTTCTTTTCAACCAAAGAAAAGGCCAACGGGAAAGGCCTGGGCCTTGCTATTGTGCATGGTATTGTTCAAAATCATAAAGGGAAAATAAGCGTGAGATCCATTCGCGATAAGGAGACCGTTTTCTCAATATCTTTACCTTTATTAAAGACTTAATCCTATGGCCAGAAAAATCTCCATATTGATAGTTGACGACGAAGAATCTGTCAGAGATTCATTGTACAATTGGTTTATAGAAGACGATTACCAGGTTAAGTGTGCCGAAGATGCAAATACTGCTTTAGCACTTCTTGAGTCCGAAAACTTTGATATCATTCTTGCCGATATTAAAATGCCCGGTATGGATGGCCTTGAGATGTTAAGACGGATCAAATCCATCCGGCAAGATGCAATCATTATCATCATGACGGCCTTTGCAACGGTCGATACAGCGGTCCAGGCCCTTAAAGACGGCGCCTATGATTATGTCACAAAGCCTTTTGATCCCGACGATCTTTCTCATCTGGTCAGAAATGCAACAAAGCAGATTATTCTAACTGAAGAGAATAATTTACTTAAGGAAAGAGTGGTATCGCTGGAAAATGTAGAAGACATGGTTGGCAGGAGCGAGGCCATGAAAAAAGTGCTTCAGGAGATTGAGAATGTAGCACAATCCAATGCTTCGGTAATTATTACCGGTGAGAGTGGTACAGGAAAAGAATTGGTAGCCAGGGCCATTCATACAAATTCTCCGCGGAAGTTTTTTCCAATGATCACCGTTCATTGCGGGGCATTGACAGAAAGCTTAATGGAGAGCGAATTGTTCGGACACGAAAAAGGGGCATTTACCGGAGCAGTGTACAGCCGGAAAGGCCGGTTTGAAATGGCTGACAGCGGAACAATTTTCCTGGATGAAATTGCGACCATCTCACCGAAAATGCAGGTAGAACTGCTCCGCGTACTTGAAACCAGGAAATTTATCAGGGTTGGAGGCAACAAAGAAATTACCTCCGATTTCAGGGTAATCTGTGCCACCAACCGCGATTTAAAGACCCTTGTGGAAAAAGGATTGTTCAGAGAAGACCTTTATTACCGTTTAAATGTAGTCAACATCAATGTTCCTTCGTTGCGCGAAAGGACAGAAGATATTCCGCTGCTTGTGGAATATTTCCTTAAAAAATACTGCACTTCGATGAACAAACCCCTGATTACCATTGATCCGGCTGCCTTAAAACGCCTGGAAGAATTCTCTTTCCCCGGCAACATCCGCGAGTTGGAAAACATGATTGAACGTGCCGTTGTGGTTGGTGATGGTAAAAAGATAACCATTAAGGACCTCCCTTTATGGAAAGACAACATCAATACCAGCTTTGAAAGCCTCGATGATCTTGAAAAAAATCATATTACCCTGATACTGAATAAATATAGTTGGAATATTTCAGCTGCTGCTAAAGCGCTTAAGGTAGACCGTGTTACATTATATCATAAAATAAAGAAATACGGATTAAAGAATTAATGGATAATGGGTAATGGGTAATGGTCTGTTATTAGTGATTAATGGGGAATGTTAGGATGGCCCCCGAAGGGGGTCAATGCGAACAACCGTGGGCGTAACCCACGGAAAGTAAACACTCACAAGCCACGGCCCCGAAGGGCAATGTCATTAAGTTAAGGATTAATTGATAAAAAACAGAGGACAAAGATCTTAATTTTGAAGTTGCAACACAAAAATTAAATCCTAAGTCCCCATGTTAGATGCAAATGTAAAAATTATTGAAGAGTTAAAGGCGTTTCTTTCAATTGTAAACGAATCTCCTGATATTTTAGAAAAGTTTGCTACTCAAAAAAATGCTTTTACAAGGGAAAGAAAACTACCTTTTAATCGTTTAGTTCTATTGATTGCCAAATTATGTAAGAAAACCCTCAGCTTTGAAATAGACAATTTTTTTGAGGAGATAAACCTTAACACAAGCTGCACTGTGAGCGCATTTTCGCAACAAAGAATGAAACTCGATTCCTTCTTTTTTGAAGTGTGGAACAAGTTTTTGTCTAAACTATTTTACCATTATTATGAGTCAAACGTGAAGCGATGGAAAGGTTATCGTTTAGTGGCTGCAGACGGGTCCAACATAAGTCTGATAAATAAACCCGCTCTTGAAGAATATTTTGGAGGACAGAGCAATCAGATAGGAACGTTTGTTCAAGCCAAAGCTTATTACTGTTACGACGTATTGAATGAACTAATATTACATGCGAAAATTGCCCCTTATCGCTTTGGGGAATTAAACATGGCTTATTCTGCCATTGATTGCCTGGAGGAGGATATGGTGATGATTTATGATCGGAACTTTTGCAATTTCAAAATGGCTGCCTTGCACTTGTGGCAGGAGAAGGAAATTAAATTTGTCATAAGGGCCAAGGAAACACAAAATATCATTCGAACTTTTATAAAAAGCGGAGCTCAAAGTGATGTGGTCTATCTTAGAACTACCCCTGCCGCTATCAAAGGACTTTACAAAAGCGGATATATTGTCAATCGGGACACTCTTTTGAAAGTGAGGCTGGTAAGGGTAGAGTTAGATAATTCTGTTGAAGTGTTGATGACAAATTTATGGGAAGAAGAAGGTCATTCAAATTCTGAGTTTAAAGAACTATACTTTAGACGATGGGGCGTCGAAACCAATATCTCGGTTCAGAAAAATATCTTGCAGCTTGAATCCTTCAGTGGTCTTACCCAATATTCGGTATTGCAGGATTTCTATGCAACAGTTTTCATCACCAACTTGCACTCTATTCTTATAAAGGAAGCTCAGCAAACCATTGAAAATATGCAGTGTAAAAGGAAATACCCAATGAAAGTAAATCGAAACAAATCATATGGAAAATTGAAGATACATCTCGTAAGCTTATTCATTATACACGAACCAGCAGACATCCTTCAACTTCTAAACAACCATTTTATAAAAGATCAGATCCCTATAAGAATTAACCGATCATTCCCGAGAATTATTAAAAATAAGCAGTCTAAATCCAAACACAAAACTTATGCAAATTACAAACCAGCATATTAAAATCCTTAACTTAATGACATTGCCCGAAGGGGTCGAACTTTGCAGATGTGCCAAGACCAGGGTCTTCGCTGACCTTAGATTCGCCCCCTTCGGGGGCGGGGAGCAGAGATAGCATCTACCGTGGGTTTCGCCCACGGTTATTCAAATTATACCCCTTCGGGGAATTAGGAACTTTAGATTGATGGTTATGGTTAATGTTAATGAATTCTGAATACATCCTATTGGTAACTTTTGGGTATTTTGAGAAGGAACTTCTTGAACAGATCGGCCATGATGTGGAAAATGAATATTTGATTCCGGTAAAATTAAAAGAGGGGCATTGGGATCTGAGTGAATTCTATGATTTTTCAAGAAGACAATACGATGGAAACAGAATTTTGAAAGAACTTGATAAAAATTATGCTTCCGGGAATTCGAAAACTCTTGGCCTGTTTAATGTTGATCTATTTATTCCCATATTGACTTACATATTTGGACAGGCCTATTTAAACGGCCGTACAGGAATCGCATCGTTGTACAGGCTCAGCAATGAAAAATATGGCATCACAAAAGAGAATAACCTCCTTTCAGACCGTTTCCGAAAAGAAGTTATTCATGAACTTGGACATACTTTTGGATTGATTCACTGTTTTAATCCAGCCTGCGTGATGAGATCAAGTACTTATGTAGAAGATATCGACCAGAAAAAACATTTCCTGTGCAGTAAATGCAGAGAAAAGCTTAACGCTGCCAAATAATTTTGATTCAATCAGAATTACGTAGAGACAAGGCAATGCCTTATCTCTATAAGTTAGCAAACAAATGCCTGAAGAAAGTTCCAGTATGAATGAAACATCATCAACCTCTTTTAACTCGGGATTTTCGTTAATATTCACCTTACAAAGTGAGTTGGGCAAGAGTCAAGAGAAAATTAGGCAAGGATCAAAAAAAAGACTTTGTTTTTTGATAAAATTATCCTATATTGATATGGATATTGCTTTTGTAAATTAACATTGGAGTCAGAAAAAGGATTAAAACTTTAACTTTTGATAACTTTAGAATAATAGCTTTTAAAGATTGTGAGATTAGATTTGTGTAGTTTTTTTTCATAGGTTTAGTTAGGTTAGTTAGGTTGTTTTAAAAGGATGAATCCTCCCGGATTCATCCTTTACTTTTACTTTTATATAGGATTTAAGTGCAGCCAACCGATATGGGAAAGGCATGGATCATCGTTATTTAATTCCTTTTATTACAAAACACGAATCAGTTTTGAGAGACCCTATTATTAAAAGAACGAAGAAAATGTCCTGCAGAAAGAAACAATCAACAGAATCTTATTGCAGAGATAGTTTATTCTAATTTTGCATCGGAAATACATTATATGAAAAAAGGAATTTTACTTGCGGCCTCAGCTTACGGATGCTGGGGATTGTTTCCGGTTTACTGGAGATTGTTACAAAATGTACCTGCCACACAATTGCTTGCCCATCGGATTTTATGGTCTTTTGTTACACTTCTGATCATTGTTCTGACGTTACGGCAGTGGAATAAATTCAAAAAAGAGGTTTTGTCTTTAAGGATATTCTGGATTTATTTCATTGCCGCCATCCTGATTACAATTAACTGGCTTACCTATGTCTGGGCTGTAAATGCGGGTCATATTGTGGAAACCAGTCTTGGTTACTTCATTAATCCTTTGCTGAGCATGCTCTTTGGAGTGATCTTTTTCCGCGAACGTCTTCGTCTTTGGCAGTGGATTCCCGTTGGACTGGCCTTTTGCGGGGTAACTTACCTCACCATTGTCCATGGATCCTTACCCTGGATCGCATTAACTCTGGCCGGATCATTCGCCATTTATGGAATCGTAAAAAAAATAGCGCCTTTAGGTTCACTCTTCGGATTGATGCTCGAAACCTGCATCCTGGTAATTCCGGCTACCGCATTTCTTTTTTTTGCAGACAAAGCAGGAACGGGGGCCTTCTTTCATACGGGATGGGAAAACAATCTCCTCCTGATAGGCGCAGGCATAATTACAACTTTCCCGCTTTTAATGTTTGCCTCAGCCGCCCAGCAAATTCCACTGTCCTGGATCGGAATACTTCAGTTCATCTCCCCTACCCTTCAATTTCTCTGTGGTGTGGTAATCTTCAGGGAAGGTTTTTCGCATACACAGCTGATCGGATATGGGATGGTATGGATAGCCCTGACTCTTTTTGCTTTGGAGAGTTTTGCAGCTTACAGAGCCAGATCAGTGCAAACGGCGGAAATGGAATAAAATTAAAAAGGCTTTAGGCTTTAGGAAAATCCTTTGGTTTCAGGGCCTTTCCCCTTAAGCCTATAGTCTTAAGCCTAAAGTCTAAATAATTTCAAACATTCCCCTGATCCTGTTTGTTTTTTTTCTACTTTCGTTAATATCAATAATACTGGAATTCTTAAAATGAAAAAAACAATACTAATTACCGGCGGAGCCGGATTTATTGGTTCGCATGTAGTAAGGAGATTTGTGAACAATTATCCTCATTACAAGATCGTAAATCTTGATGCCTTAACTTATGCCGGGAACCTTGAAAATCTAAAGGATGTTGATTCTAAACCAAATTACGAATTTGTTAAAGGAAATATCAACGACAGTCCGTTCATCAATCGTCTTTTTGAAAAATACCAGTTTGACGGAGTACTGCATCTGGCCGCTGAATCTCATGTAGACAGATCCATTTCGGATCCGATGTCATTCATCATGACCAACATTGTAGGGACAGTGAATTTGCTGAATGCCGCCAAGGAGTTATGGAAACTTAATTTTGACAGGAAACTATTTTATCATATCTCAACGGATGAAGTATATGGATCGCTTGGCGAAACAGGATTTTTTACGGAAACGACTCATTATGATCCGCAAAGTCCTTATTCTGCCTCAAAAGCAAGCTCCGATCACCTGGTAAGGGCCTATCACAATACCTACAAGCTTCCTGTGGTTATCTCGAACTGTTCCAATAATTATGGACCCAATCAATTCCCGGAGAAGCTGATTCCCTTAGCCATTAATAATATCACGCATCAGAAACCGATTCCTATTTACGGGAAAGGCGCCAATATTCGTGATTGGTTATATGTTGAGGATCATGCTGCTGCCATCGATCTGATCTTTCATAAAGGCAAAAATGGAGAGACTTATAACATCGGCGGCAATAACGAACTGACCAATCTTGAATTGATCAATATCCTGTGCCGGGTCATGGATAAAAAGCTTAATTATGCCGAAGGCACATCAGAAAAACTTATTACGTATGTGAAAGACCGTGCGGGACATGATCTGCGTTATGCCATCGATTCCACCAAACTGCAAAAGGAACTCGGATGGCAACCCTCGCTGAAATTTGAAGAAGGGATCGAAAAGACAGTGGACTGGTATCTTGCCAATAGCGAATGGCTTGAAAATGTTGCTTCCGGAGCATACGAAAAATTTTACGAACAACAGTATGTGACCAGATAATTAAGTGAACAAAAAAGAGGAAAGATGAAAGATTGATTTTTTTCATCCTTCCTTATTTTAGTTCATCTGTTTATATCTTGTTTTTTAGTGGCCAGATGGGACTCCCCAATAATCGGGTTCGTTTGTGAGAAAGATTTTCTCAGGGTTGTTTCATATGCGGATAGATCCACTGATATCATCATCCATCCGGAGAAAAAATGAATAAAAAGAGCCGTGCTGATAGACTATGTTCCCAACAAAAATAAACTTAGGTTTAACATCTAAGAATAATTTTTAAAATACTTACTCAAGAATAATTTTTAAAATTTTTAATTATGAGTAATTATAATCTGGTGAAGTTGGTCACAACGGTTACATCAATTACCCTGTTAATGGTTTCTCCGCTATCCGCCCAGCAAAAAATTGCTGACTGGGTACAGGTGACCAATCAGGCTGGATGGAAAGCACGTGATTCACAGGGCGAAGTTGTATTTAGAAACCAGCTTTGGATTTTAGGGGGGTGGTTCAACTCTTATGAAGCTCCACCTAAGGACGTGTGGAGCTCTCCAGACGGGAGAAAATGGAATCTTATAAATAAATCGGCTCCATGGATTCACAGCGATCTTCCGATGTCGATTGTTTTCAAAGATAAAATGTGGATGATGGGCGGATGGTACAATGGCCGGCTGGAAGGACATTCCGCGAGTAACCAGGTATGGTCATCGACTGACGGTGTAAACTGGAAGCAGGTAACAGAGAAAGCAGCCTGGACACCCAGGGTTGCTGCAGCTATCGTCGAATTTAAAGGGAAAATGTGGATCCTCGGAGGCACAGAAAATTATTACTTTGGAGATAAAAAAAGTTTAAAGAATGATGTTTGGTATTCCTCAAATGGCAAAAACTGGAAACTGGCAACAGCTAATGCAGGCTGGTCTCCCCGGGCCTTTTTCCAGGCGTCAGTTCTGAACGGGAAGATCTATGTTTTCGGAGGAGGTAATTATGTTCCTGAATATCATGCCAAAAATGATGTTTGGAGTTCAGAGGACGGGATACATTGGACAAAGGTCAGTGAGGCGGCCCCATGGCATGAGCGTTTATGGTTTTCATCGGTAGTCTACCGCAACCGGATATGGGTAATGGGTGGATGGTCAAACAACCCTTATAAAAACTGGTCAGATGTTTGGTATACAAAGGATGGGAAAGTATGGGAACAATTAAAATCAAATGTTTGCTGGAAAGAACGTCATGAACTTTCGGCTTTTGTCTTTCAGGATAAAATCTGGATTGCCGGAGGGATGACCCCTCCGCTGGTCAATGATATCTGGTCTCTGGAAATCCCAAAAGATTGGTTCGGTGACAAGAATAAATAAGTCTTTGTTATTTCCCTTCAAATTTAAAAATTACGTCAAATCCGTTATCAATGGAAGAGTTGTTCATCCGGAGAAACAGGAATTTTAAAACTTCATACTCCAGGTTAAGTTGATAGCTCGGAATACCTTTTATATCTGTTTGACCAAATTGCTGTTCATAACTCGCAAACAGGCCTTTGGCAATGTATTTTCCAACTGTCAGTGAAGCATTGTCAAATCCTCCTTCACTTTTTATTTCAAGATAATCCATGTTCAGTTTACTTCCAAGGAATTTAGTAAGCTGCGATGATACCAAAGAAGCTGCAACCTGCCCAGCCATACTGCCTCCACTTCCGGCAATGCCTTGCTGCTGGTCTAATGTAAGTTCATTCATGCTCTTTCCAAAAAAAATGTAGGACATGGCCTCACCTTCATTAATGGAACTATTGTCAAGAGTAAAATTAACCACTAAAGAATCAGGGGCTCCTTCAACATCTACGCTCAACTTTTGCGTAGTACCCTGCGTATTGCGGAAAGAATAGGAAGCCTGAATGCTCATCTGAGGCCACATTTTCTCTCCTCCCTGAAAATTAATCGTTCCCTTGTCAATGACAAATCTCCGTCCCAGCAATTCATATTGACCCCTCACGACATCTGCATTTCCGAAAAGTTCGAAGAATTGCTGTTCTTTAATCAGTTCAAGATCTCCCGAAATCTCAACATACATATTTTCGTTTTTTATCCAGACGTTTTTGGGTATCTTAAATCTCAGTTTTCCTTTCAGATTTTTGAAATAATCCCATTTGGCCGAATCTACCCGGGCCTTATCCACCTTATTAATTACAAGAGTATCCAACTTGCCTGCAGTGGAGTCCATGGCCTGAACCAAAAGGGGTTCTGGAATCTCAGATGTACCGGTTTTCCCCATCATATTGAAGAGAGCCGGAAGATAGATTTCACTCTTGTTTACTTCCATATTACCCTCAAACACTACATTACCCTTTGCTCCCCCCAATGATGCATTTCCTGAAATATCCATATTTACCTGCCGTTGATTTACAGGCTTGAAACCATTGAATTTTAACTTTATTTCAGAATTGCTGATATGGCCCTTATAGAAATCAGAACTGAAATTAAATTCTCCTGTACCGGTCATGCTTCCTTTATCGGTCCTGATGTACAACGTGTCAAGATGTAACTTATCGCGCAGAAAATCAACATTGAACAGGACATCACGATAATCTATTCCATATTCAGGGACTTTTACGGAGGCATTTTTCAGATGCAAATTTCCTTTAAGATCAGGCGAATCAATACTCCCCCTCATTTGAACACCACCTTCGATATAACCTGTTATTTGTTTTACTATATCAATCGTTTTTATTGCAGCCAAAGGAAACTTTTCAACTACAAGTGAAACATTAACCGAATCTTTTTTATTAAAACTGAAACTCATACTATCCAGATTCAGCCGGAGCGGCATATTCCCCGAAAGCTCGAATTTACCACTGTCACGGGGCAGGACTTTCATGTCCATGTTCATTCTGTTAGAATTATAATCGAAAGTTCCACCTAACTCCGTAAAGGGAAAATTATTTATAACAGCGTTTTTTACGGCAAAATTTCCCTCCAAAAGAGGAGAACGGGAGGTACCTCCAAGGATTAAGTTCAGATTCAGAATTCCTGAGGCAGCTATTTTTTGATTGGTCATTTCGGCCATTTTCTTAATATCAATATTTTTAATATTAAGATTGAAATTCTCCTTGCCTTCCCTGTTAATATTTCCTTTTGCCTTAATTGATTGGATACTATCGCCGCTATTGTTCGATAAACTGAGGTTTTCAATCTTATAATTCCTGGGCGATATCTCAAAAACAGCAGGTGATTGATCCAAATTCCACAACTGGTTTTTATAATTAATTGCCAGTTTCCAAAGATTGATCTTTGTCAGCTCTCCTAATTGTATAGTGGTTAGGAAACGTGTGTCCAGATCCTTATTGACAAGATGTCCATTAATCCTTGCCGAGTCATTTGCTCCATCTATATTAAAGGATGCTGAATCAAGATTAAAATCTCTATAACTTAAATCCTGAGCCATAATTTGCGCATTGATTGTAGTATCTTTAGGAGATAATCCGGCACGAGCGGAGATAAGGACCGGTCCCAAAAGATAATCCCCGTATTTCGTATTTGGCAGATCAATGTGTGCATCTATATTCAATGAATCCGGATTTCCTTTAAGATGGGCGTCAAGATGGCCGCCTGTTTGTAAATCCTGTAAAGGAATAAAAGAGGAAAATTCATCCATGTTTTTTAAATCAGCCGTAAGTCTCAGTTCTGAACCAGATCTAAAACTGTAGTTCCCTTTAGCTTTAAGTGTGAGAGTATTGGTTTGAAAACGCAGGGAATCTATGTTCATATTTTCTTTCTGATACTGAACAAATGCTTTCAATGTATTCACATTAATTTTTTGAATCCGGGATTCGGTAATATCCAAAACAGCAACAACCGAAAGAGATTTTGGATCGAATCCTTTGCCTCTTAAATCAGCAGTCATGTTTATGGCTGAACTCAAAGTATCAATACCTGATAGGGTACCTATGTCGAGATTTTTTGCAATGAGATTTAACTGATATACAGGTTCATGCAAAATATCTTTAATATTTGCAGACACATCGAATCCTCCAAATTTACCTTTACCCTGCATAGAACCCACCAGATCTCCTTTATCATATCCGAAATCAAGATGAACCCGGTCCACTTTCCTATTTTCAATAATCAGATTATCTATATTACCGGCCATTTTAACTTCTGCCATTTTAGCATCCGTTCCTCTCCCAGCGGCTGTAAAATCTCCATTCAGTATATAATTCAATCCGGGAATATCCATCCAATGAGAGATCTTTATATTTTCAAGTTTCCCTTCCAGCTTGTATATTAATAGCGAATCTGACTTTACGGTCAACCATTTATACAAATTAGGTGACCGGATTTTCAGATGTAGAGCTTGATTCTGATCAGAAAGATCCATCAACGCATTTACCGAATCATTCTGCATTGAAGCATCCAGGTAAAATAAAGGTTTGGCCTGTGTTTCAAATCCGGAGAGATAGTATTTAAACTCATCCATCCGGAGGGGTGAAGTCTTTAACATCACAGCAGACTTCTTTGATTTATCGGTAAAGTACTCAACTTTACCGTCCAGATGATTTTGAGTGGTCTCCAGCATAAGGTCACTTATTTTAATAAAATCAGGACTTTGCTCCAGATTAAATATTAATTTCTTAAGTGCCAGATCAGGACTTACTGTCAGAAGAGATAAATTCTTCATCCGGACTGACATCAGATTATTCACCATCGAAAATGAGAGCTCTGAATTAATCTTCTGAATATGCCTGGGAATCATTGTATCGGGAGAAAGTATATTAATAACTCCACCGGTGATTTTAAAGGAGGCTAATTGGATGTTATACGACTGCCCGGATGAAACAGTATCTTCAGCGCCCGGTTTTGAAGGTTTAAGGATCTGCATGACATTCCAGGTAGAGTCATTTATTTGTCTGAGGTTTATATACGGACTGCGGATACTGAATTCTTCTACATTCAGGTTCTTATGCAAAAGCGGCAATAAATTATAAGAGGCTTCCAATTCCGGCATATACAATATCGTATCAGAAGCATTTAAAAGCAAAACATCTTTCAATATCAGATGAGTAAAAAAATTACCTCCTATTTCCCCGATTGTAAGATTTCCGTTAATAAATTCAGGTGACTTATTCTCAATAACAGATACCAGCTTTTCTTTGAATGCTTTGGTTTGTATAATCCCCACGGCCAATACGATAATCGCCGTGAAAAGGATTAAAAACCACCCAATGGCATGCAAACTGTATCTGATAATTTTACGCATTCTAAATTTAAAAAGCCTGTCCAACACTAATAAAGAACTGAGGGCTTGTTTTTTGATTCCAAATAGGAAAACCTATATCGAACCGAACCGGGCCTATTGGTGTGTCTACACGAAGGCCCGGACCAGTGGCACAGGCAAGCTCTCTAAGTCGATAAGTATATGATTCAAGCCAAACATTTCCGGCATCCAGAAATGCGACTCCACTTAAAATCCAGAAAAGATGGAAACGAAACTCCAGATTTGTTTCCAGTATACTCTTCCCCCCAAAAGGAGAACCACTTGGACGTTTTGGCCCCAATTCATTACGATACCAGCCTCTGATCGAATTGGCGCCCCCTGAATAAAAACGATCTTCAACCGGAATAAACTGACTGGCATTTCCTGATTTAATGCCTCCAACCATAAACCGGTATGCTATGACCCAATCACTAATTTCACGATAAATCCGGAAATCACCCCAAAGACGGGTGTAATCGAATTCGCTTCCAAAAAAATAGCCATTAACTTTAAATCCTACTGTGATATTTTCTCCACCCTTAGGCGTGAATCTGGGATAAGAGTTGTTATAAACACCGCCAAGGAGAACACCTGATTTATTGTATGGGAAATTTTTACTTTCTCTGTCAGGGAAATCAGGGTCATCAGGTTCAAGATACTCTTTCACATTTTCAAGGTAATAGGTTAGTGAGGTGCTCAGATAATTATTAAACTGATAGGTGAAAGGAACATTGAATCCAAAACTCCGGGTATTAAAACCCGGTTCCTGCCTTCTCAGAATAAATGGATTAACGGCTACAGTACTTTTAGAAGTAAAAAATTGAGGATGAATCCAGCTGATATTTGCCGAATAAGGCATAAGCGCTGAATGTTTAAGATTTACATTCAAACGCCTGGCCGTACCGAAGAATCCTTTATAGGTAAGATCCACGTAAGTACGGAATTTATCTTCAGTGCCATAGCCCACTCCAAAATTGGTTGAAAGTCGTGGAGCCTCCTGAATATAGACCTTCACCGGAATAGGATTGAGAAGTGTATCTTCATTTGACCGGGGAAGAACAGATGCAACCCGAAACATCTGTAACTTATAGAGGTTCCGTCTTGTTTCATCCAAAAGTGATTTGTTGTAAATATGATTTTCTTTATACTTTAGCTGTTTCCTGAGAAAATCTTCCGTGACATGCTTATACCCGGTGATGGTCGTTTCTCCGAAAAGACAAACCGGACCGGGGGCAACAGAATAAAGTATCTCTGTTAAGTATTTCTGAGGCTTGACCTTGAGTGTAAAATCGACTTTAACATACGCATAGCCATGCTTGCGAAAGACATCTTCAATAAACAGTAAATCTTTCTTAAGGCTCTGATCCCTGAAGCGTTGTTTCTTTGTGAGCTCAAGTTTCCTGAATATCTTTTTAAAAAGAGAATCAACATTGATTCTTTTTATTTCCTCTTTCATCGAAATTGTTACAGTATCAACAAGAACAGGTTCCCCTTCTTTTACGTCAATTACCAGTTTCACTGTCTGTTTTTTTGAGATTATTTGAGGGGGCCTGAGACTTGATTGAACGTTCAAGAAGCCTTCGCTCTTCCAAAGAAGGTCTAAGCGTTTCATTGCCAGCTCCATGGTCTCTTCTGTGTATAATGTGGACTGCTTCTTTGAAATGAATTTCTCAATACCTGAGACTTCTTTCAGTCCCATACCTTCTAACAAATAGTTTTCCTTTAAGGTATGATTCCCATGAAAGGTAATCTTTCGGATTTCATAATTTTCCTGTCCGGATAATCGGATACAGTATCCCGATAAAATTACCAGGAAGATAAAGTAAAACTGACAGGAATTGTGCATAAATACAAAAATACAAAACTTGAGGAGTAAACTTTTCCTCATTGCTTAAAACATATATGAAAGGAGGCTTGTTCAATTGAACTTTTGATAATTACAGCAAAAACCCAACAGAAAATCCGGGAAAAGTATTTATAGAATGATAACGAAAAGATATTTTCAACCCATCTGATTATCTTGTAAAAGAAAAGAGCTTTATGAATTTGATTTCATAAAGCTCTTCTCACCAAATGAGTTTCCCAGTTGTTTATTCAAGATAAGTATAACCATACAATCCCGAACGATAATTCGAAAGAAATTCCTTTCCTTCTTCGGTTGTGATGGTGCCTGCTTTAACAGACGACGTAACCCAGGTTTCAACAGTACGGACCATTTTTTTAGGGCTGTACTGAACGTACTCCAGAACTTCGGCCACCGTTTCTCCGTCAATTACCTGATCAATGCTGTAGCCTTTTTCGTCAACTGAAACATGCACTGCATTGGTATCTCCGAAAAGGTTGTGCAGATCGCCCAGTATTTCCTGGTAAGCTCCGACCAAAAATACCCCGATATAATAAGGTTCCTTTGGTCTTAAAGAATGAATGGGCAAATAATAAGACAGATTGCGGGTTGAAATAAAATTATCTATTTTCCCATCCGAATCACAGGTAATATCCTGAAGGGTTGCAGACCGGTCCGGTTTCTCATCCAATCGCTGAATGGGAATTATAGGAAATATCTGATCAATGGCCCATGAATCCGGAAGAGATTGAAACAGAGAGAAATTGCAGAAATATTTATCCGATAGAATTTTCGGAAGCTGCAGCAATTCATCTGAAAGATGCTTCATCCCGGTTGTCATCTGATGAATTTCTTTTGCGATAGACCAGAACAGGCGTTCAATCTGAGCACGTGTTTTAATGTCAAGCAGGCCAAGGCTGAAGCGGTCAAGAGCTTCTTCCCTGATTTGCTGGGCATCGTGCCAGGTCTCTATCATCCGCGTCTGATTAAGAGTATTCCATAAATTGAATAAATCCTTCAAAAGCTCATGATCATTGGGATTGATATCTTCTTCCTCCTCCCAAACCGGAAGAGAAGTCGCCTCCAGTACTTCAAATATAAGTACCGAATGGTGTGCTGTTAATGACCGGCCTGATTCCGTTATAATATTTGGATGGGGAATTTGATTCTTATCACTGACGTCAACCATGGTTGAGATCACATCATTGACGTATTCCTGGGTGCTGTAATTTACGCTGCTTTCACTGTTTGAGGAACTTGTTCCGTCATAATCCACGCCAAGACCGCCGCCTATATCCACAAAACTGATGTTGTAACCATTCAGATGAAGCTGCACATAAAATTGAGAAGCTTCGCGGATAGCTACTTTTATCTTTCTGATGTTGTTGACCTGACTGCCAATATGAAAATGAATCAGATGAAGGCAGTCCTTCATTTTATTTTTCGAGAGAATATCAAGAGCCTCAAGAAGTTCACTCGATGTCAATCCGAATTTGCTGACATCGCCTCCTGATTCTTCCCATTTTCCGCTGCCGGCGCTGGCCAGCTTAATCCGGATACCCAGATTAGGTTTAATCTTAAACTGTTTCGCAATCTTCAGGATCAGTTTCAGCTCGCTTAATTTCTCCACCACAAGGAAAATACGGCGGCCCATTTTCTGTGCAAGAAGGGCCAATTCGATGTAATCCTCATCCTTGTATCCGTTACAAACGATCAGTGAATCATTATCGGTATTGATGGCAATAACTGCATGAAGCTCAGGTTTCGATCCGGCTTCAAGACCAATGTTGAATTTCTTCCCATGTCCGACGATCTCCTCAACCACCGGACGCATCTGATTGACCTTGATGGGATATATGATAAAGTTCTGGGCCTTGTATTTATACTCTTCGGAAGCAATTTTGAAACAACTGGCCATCTTTTCAATCCGGCTGTCCAGTATATCTGTAAACCGAAGAAGCATCGGGGATGATACATCACGAAGCTGCAGCTCCTCCACCAAATTCTTCAAATCAACCTGAGCACAGTTTTCACGCGGAGTAACCACCACGTGACCTTCTTCATTAATAGAGAAATAGTTAATGCCCCAACCATTGATATTATAAAGCTCAGCCGAGTCTTCCACACGCCATTTTCTCATCAGCGAAAAAAATATTAAAATGTTACTACCAAATTTGGTTGCAAAGATACTTTAAAGATGAGATAAATTATTAATTCCTAAATATTTTAAAGTTCTTTAAATGTCAGAAGGTTAGCACTGGTTTATATTGTTTTTTCCCTAATCATCCGGGCAACCGAAATTAAGCCAATCATCATTCGGTATAAAACTCGGATGGCTCCTCCATTCAAAAGGAAATCAGCCGATCCTGAGCTTAAACCGATTTTCAGGATCTGGATTATGGGAAAGGCGGTAATGAGTTGGTATAATAGGAGTTAAGGAAGATATGAGTCACTTAAAGGAAAAGACTAAAACAAAGGTGTTTCGATCAATTCGTATGCCTGATTTCTTAATGCAGGTGTAAATCCGGCGTCTTTTATGGTTTTTTGTATTTCGGCAGAATCCATTTTACACGATGCCCCGGCCGCAGAGACAACATTTTCCTCGATCATGATGGAGCCAAGATCGTTAGCCCCGGCATGAAGACAGAGCTGGGCAGTTTCTTTGCCAACCGTCAGCCAGGAGGCCTGTATGTTCTTGACATTGTTGAGCATGATGCGGCTGATGGCGATGGTGCGGACATATTCAACCGGCCAAACGGGAGAAATTTCTGTTTCTTTTCCCAATTCAGTCCCGTCAGACATAATAGGCCATGGAATAAAAGCTAAAAATCCCTGAGAAGACTCAGGTTTTTCAGCCTGAACCTCCCTTAAATGAACAAGGTGCTGTATTCTTTCGCTGATTGTTTCAATATGCCCGAACATCATGGTGGCCGAGGTGACCATTCCCAATTTATGCGCTTCCCTCATTACATCAAGCCACTCCTGTGTGCGTGCTTTTCCAGGCGAAATAGCTTTACGGACACGGTCACTCAATATCTCTGCCCCTGCTCCCGGAAGACTGTCTAGGCCTGATTCGATCAGTTTTTCAAGCACTTCCCTGTATGACATTCGCTCTTTACGGGCAATATGTGCAATTTCAGGGGGGCCGAGTGCATGAAGTTTTACGGTTGGAAACTCCTGTTTTAGTTGACAGAAAAGATCGGTATAGAAGCTTAAACCATATTGGGGATGCATCCCTCCCTGGAGCAATAATTGCCTTCCGCCCAGATGGATCATCGTTTCAATCTTCTCCCTGTAATCATCAAGGGTTGTAGTATAGGCGCCTTCCTCATTCCATTTTCTGTGGAAGTTGCAGAATTTACAACCTGAAATACAGACATTGGTGATGTTGATGTTACGATCAATCATCCAGGTCACTGTATTTTCGGGGTGAAGTTTCTGCCTCAACTGGTTGGCCATAAGAATCAATTCAGGAGTCGAGGCTTCTGTGTATAAAGTCAATCCCTCTTCCAGCGAAAGAGCTTCACGATTCAGCGCGCGTATAAAAAGATTATCTAAATTCATCTTAGAGATTCGTATTCAGACATTTAGACTTAAGCCTTAAGTCTTAAGTCAGCAGAATTCCTAATTTGCAATTCGTAATTCGTAATTCTTCTTTAAATCCGGCATAAAGGTAATAAATTTGCAGGCCTGACATTTTTGTTTTCTTACCTGATAAAAAAATGTTATATTAAATGAAAAATTTACAATCATGATGAATTTAGATCTTAAATCGGGTGAATCCCTGAATAAAGTTTTCTTTTTGACAGAAAAATCCAAGGTCAACGAAACGATATTGAATGACAGTGAAAAAAATTACGTTCTGGAGAAACTGGATAAAGGGACCAATGTAGTATTGCTGAATCATTTCAGTGAATGGTTCTATATCGTCTATATTGATCCATCAAAAGGAGAGCCAGCTTTTCTGGAAGAATGCCGCAAAAAGGGGAACGAGATCAACACTCATCTGCGGAAAGAGAAGATTTCAGCCATTACACTTAAAGGGGTTGAAGAAAATGTCGATGGCATTATCGCCCTGGCTGAAGGGATGGCGCTGGGAAGCTATGATTTCGACAAATATCTGACCAAAGCCAGCGAAACCAAAAGCGAATTGAAAGAGATCCTGTTTGCCGATTTATGGGTTCCGGAAAATAAAATTCTTGAATTGAAAATAGTTGTGGAGGCTGTTTTTCGGGTGAGGGACATGATCAACGAGCCGGTATCCTATTTGAATGCAGAAAAACTGGCGGAGACTTTTGAAGAGATGGGCCGGGAAGCCGGTTTTAAGACAGATATTTTTGATAAGGAAAAAATTGAAGCGTTGAAGATGGGTGGGTTACTTGCCGTTAATTGGGGAAGCATCGATCCGCCGACATTTTCCGTACTCGAATGGCATCCCGATAATGCAGTGAATGAAAGGCCGGTTGTGCTGGTAGGTAAAGGAATCACTTTTGATACCGGGGGACTTAGCTTAAAGCCCACCTCCAATTCAATGGATTACATGAAATCCGATATGGCCGGAGGAGCAACGGTAGCTTCTGTGGTCTATGCTGCAGCCAAATTAAAATTACCTGTATTTGTAATTGCTCTCATCCCGGCCACCGATAACAGACCTGACGGAAATGCCATGACGCCCGGTGATATTATTTATACTCTCAGCGGAAAATCGGTGGAAGTGCTTAACTCCGATGCCGAAGGAAGACTGATCCTGGCCGATGCGCTGAGTTATGCAAAAAGATATAATCCCTCTCTTGTAATCGATGCAGCCACACTTACCGGAGCCGCAGCGATGGCGATCGGATCCTATGGAATCGTTGCCATGGGAAATGCCGATAAGGCTACATTTGACAAGCTTAAAAAATCAGGGGAACACGTTTACGAAAGAATCGTGGAATTTCCTTTCTGGGATGAATACGGTGAATCGCTGAAATCTGATATTGCGGATATTAAAAATATTGGTTCCCGCGAAGGGGGAGCTATCTCAGCGGGGAAATTTCTTGGCAATTTTGTTGATTACCCGTGGATCCACCTTGATATTGCGGGCCCGGCTTTTCTGCAAAAAGCTGATCATTACCGAAGCAAAGGAGGCACAGGCACCGGCTTAAGATTATTGCTGGACTTTTTGAAAAGCATAGAGCATGGAGCATAGAGCATGGAGCGGAGACTCTATGCTCCATGCCCTCCGCTCTCTGCCGTAATTATTTTCCAAACTCAATTCCGATAATTTGGATTTAAAGATTAAATTTGACAATTAAAGTCCTATGAATTATTAATACAAAGCATACAAAAAGATAAGGATGGAATCAAATAAAATAAAGGTGGGAATTACCCATGGGGATATTAATGGGATTAGTTATGAGGTGATCATCAAATCACTGGCAGACAGCCGGATTTTAGACATGTGTACCCCCATTGTTTATGGCTCTCCAAAAGTTGCAGCTTATCACCGGAAGACATTTGATACGGAGATGTTTACCTTCAATCATATTCAATCGGCCAGAGAAGCTAATTCAAAGCGGATTAACATCATTAACTGTGTGGATGAGGAGATCAGGGTAGAACTTGGCAAATCCACAAAGGCGGCAGGTGAAGCCGCCTACCTTGCTCTTGAAGCGGCCGTAAAGGATCTGAAATCGGGTGATATTGATGTAGTGGTTACCGGTCCCATCAACAAAGAAAATATCCAATCGGAGAATTTCCATTTTCCGGGACACACTGAATATTTTGCAAAGGAATTTAATTCGGAAGATTACCTGATGCTGATGGTCAGCGATATCATCAAAGTGGGGGTCGTAACAGGCCATATTCCAATTTCGGAAGTAAGTCAGAGCCTTACGAAAGCCAAAATTTTAAGCCATCTCCGATTACTGCATAAAACATTCCTTGAGGATTTTTCAGTAAGGAAACCGAGAATTGCCGTACTGGGACTCAATCCTCATGCCGGAGACGGAGGAGTGATTGGAGACGAAGAAGAGACTATCATTCTTCCTGCGATCAAGCAGGCTTATGAGGAAGGAATTATCGCATTAGGACCTTATTCTGCAGACGGATTTTTTGGTTCAGGAGAATTTAAGAAATTCGATGTCACACTGGCGATGTATCACGATCAGGGTTTGATACCTTTCAAATCACTGGCCTTTGAATCAGGAGTGAATTATACAGCCGGATTGCCTATCATCAGAACTTCACCGGGACACGGTACCGCCTATGGTATTGCCGGAACAGGTACTGCCTCGGAAGAATCTTTCCGGAACGCTTTGTATCTGGCCATCGATCTTTTTGAGAACCGTAGGAAGTATAAAGAATTGGCAAAAGATCCGTTACAAAGACATGAAATTGACCGGACAGGGGGAGAATAATGATTAATGGTTAGTGCATAGTGGTTGGTGCTTAATGGTTCGCTGTTAATGTTTTAAAAGATAAGAGCATTATGGGAAAAATCAGTGTACAACAAACTGACGTTACAATTTTGCAAATCAACGAGATAGATTACATTTCGCTAACTGATATTGCAAAATATAAAAGTAATGAACCAACCGATGTTATAGCGAATTGGATGCGAAACCGCAATACGATTGAATACCTTGGAATTTGGGAAACATTATATAATCCAATTTTTAAACCCCTCGAATTCGAGGGGTTTAGAAAAGAAGCAGGGCTTAATGCTTTCACTCTCTCGCCTCAAAAATGGATTGAAGCAACTAATGCTAAAGGAATTATTTCTAAATCAGGGCGGTATGGCGGCACTTTTGCACACAAAGATATTGCTTTCAAATTTGCAGCATGGATCTCCATTGAATTTGAATTGTACTTTATCAAAGAATTTCAACGATTAAAAGAAGAAGAGCAAAAACAACTCGGCTGGTCGGCAAAGCGCGAATTGTCAAAAATAAACTACCATATTCATACTGATGCAATAAAGCAAAACCTCATCCCAGCAGAACTTACGCAGCAACAAATATCGCACGTTTATGCCAACGAAGCTGATGTATTGAATGTTGCACTCTTCGGCATTACGGCCAAACAATGGCGTGATGCAAATCCGGGTTTGAAAGGCAATATACGAGACTATGCCACTATTAACCAGCTTATTTGCCTTTCGAATATGGAAAACCTGAATGCTGTTTTTATCAACGAAACCTTTCCTCAAAGTGAGCGATTAGTTAAATTGAACCAAATTGCCATTCAACAAATGAAAATATTACAAGAGGTTGAAAAACGAAAACTATTAAAATAACGGTCAACCATTAACCATGTACGAATATATTTCAGGAAATATCATTGAACTGAGTCCCGCCGCTGTCGTAATTGAAGCCGGTGGGATTGGCTATTTCATCCATATATCTCTGACTACCTATACAAAAATCAATAATCATCAGGAGAAGGGGAAATTATTTCTTCAGCCAATCATACGTGAAGATGCTCATCTTTTGTTTGGATTTGCGGAAAAGGAAGAAAGGAATCTTTTCAGGATGCTGATTTCGGTGAACGGAATAGGAGCCAACACGGCCATTATGATGCTTTCCTCATTTCAGCCGGAAGATCTTCGACAAGCTATTCTGAATGAAAATGTCGCTATTCTGAAAAGCATAAAAGGGATCGGAGCTAAAACAGCTCAGCGTGTCATTATAGAATTGAAGGATAAAGTCGGACTCGGTCCTGCCAGCGATAAAATATTTAAGACTGGAGAGGACAATGTCCGGAATGAAGCCATCAGTGCATTGGAAATGCTGGGATATAACAAGAGGGCTGTAGAAAAGGATTTGGATAGAATCATAAAAGAACAACCGGGACTTACAGTTGAGAATCTTCTAAAAATAGCTTTAAAAAGCTTATAACAATTTATATTGCGACAGTTTTTATTAAATATCGCAGGACTCTTATCTCTGTTGATGTTATCTTCACTATTCTGGCGCAGCGATGCTTCAATAGGTCGGGATTCATCAGCTTATGAGAGATTTATAGATAATTTTACCGTCCATTCCGATTCATTATCCAATCTTCATTATCCGTTCAGAGACGAAGGTCCTTTTGCAAAAACGGATCCACAGGATACGGCTGCAATCTATCTGAAAAAACCTTCCAATATCCAATATGAAGTCGAATATGACGCCACCACCGGTGAATACCTGATCTATGAAAAAGTAAACGGAATGAATTACCGTCTTCCGAGATCGCTGAGCTTAGAGGAGTACTTAAAACTTGACATTAAAGAATCAGTTGACAGGTATTGGCGGCAAAAGATGGCAGAGAATAATCTGGATAACCGTTCCCAATTAATTCCGCAACTCAGGATCAGCGGAGAGGCTTTCAGTAAAATTTTTGGCACCAATGTAGTTAATATCAGGCCGCAAGGGTACGTGGAGATGAGCATGGGAGTAAGAAGCAACCGTATCGAGAATCCTTCTATCCCGGTCCGAATGCAAAAAAATACAACCTTTGATTTCAGTCAGAAAATCAATGTCAACCTGGAAGGCGAGGTCGGTGACCGGTTGAAAATGAGATTCAATTACAACACTGACGCGACTTTTGATTTTGAGAACAGGATTAAGTTAAATTATACAGGTCATGAGGATGACATTGTAAAGAATATTGAAGCCGGTAATGTATCAATGCCTTTGACAGGAACCCTGATCAGAGGCGGAACGAATCTTTTTGGAGTAAAAACGGATCTGCAATTTGGCAAACTATCTGTCTCTACGGTATTCTCGCAACAGAAAGGGGAGAATAAAGTCATTAATACAGAAGGAGGGGCAGAAAAATCAAGGTTTGAAATTAATGCAACCTCATATGATGCCAACCGGCACTTCCTGCTTGGCCATTATTTCTATGACCACTATGATGCAGCTTTGTCAGAATTACCGATTATAAAGTCCGCCATTACAATCAACAAGATTGAAGTTTGGGTCACTAATAAATCAAGCAGATTCCAGTCTTCGCGCAATATTCTGGCACTTGAAGATTTGGGCGAGCGCGGAACCAACAGGCAGAACCAGATCATACCTGAATTCGGAGATGCAGCGAATTTACCCTATCCTCTTAATACTTTTCCAAGCAATGAAATAAACGGCTTATATAACGCAATGTCAACTACCTATGTGGGGATCCGTGACATTGCCAGACTGACCGAAGTGCTGAATCCCTTAAGCCCGAGGGATTTCATCGGGGGCCGTGATTATGAAAAGATAGAGAATGCAAGGCTGCTTGATTCAACAGAATATAGTGTAAACCGACAGCTGGGTTATATTTCTTTAAACCAGTCGTTAAATGCAGATGAAGTGCTTGCAGTAGCCTATCAGTACACGGCCAATGGTCAAACTTTCCAGGTAGGTGAATTTTCCACCGATGGAGTAGTTGCTCCAAATACTCTGATTTTAAAGATGCTGCGCAGTACGAATCTCAATCCTAAATACAAGAGCTGGCGGCTGATGATGAAAAATATCTATAACATCAATGGCCAACGGATATCAGCCGATGATTTTAAAGCCGATATTCTCTTTAAGAATGATGCCGCAGGGACCAAATTGAATTACCTGCCTGATGGCCCATTGAAAGAAAAGATTCTGCTCCAGGTCATGAATCTTGATAAGCTGAATAAACAACTGGACCCTTATCCGGATGGTATTTTTGATTTTCTTGAAACGATCACAATCAACTCACAACGAGGACGAATTATCTTTCCTGTTATTGAACCTTTTGGTTCGAATCTTGAAAAGCAATTTAAGGGAGATGCGAATGCCGTTAAGAAGTATGTATTCAGATCCTTGTATGATGAGACAAAAACAGTGGCAGAACAGGATGCAGAAAAGAACAAATTCAGCATTGAAGGATCCTATAAAGGTTCATCCAATTCCGAAATCTCCCTGGATGCTCCAAACATAAGCCGCGGATCAGTAAAAGTAATGTCAGGAGGCAGGCAACTACAGGAGGATGTGGACTATATTGTTGATTATACACAAGGTAAAGTAAAGATCATTAATCAGGGTCTGCTGGAATCGGGCACTCCCATCTCGATTTCGACAGAAAGTGAAGATCTGTTCAGCATGCAGCGAAAAACCCTTTTGGGGACTCACCTTAATTACGAAATCAGCAAGAATTTCAATATAGGTTCAACACTGATGTTTTTACAGGAGAAACCGCTTTACCAAAAGGTAAACTATGGAGAAGATCCCATATCGAACCTGATGCTCGGATTGAATACCTCGTTCAATACCTCTTCGAAATTCATCACCAAAATGGTGAATGCACTTCCTTTTCTGAATACCAAGGAAGAATCAAAAATTGCCGTTGAAGCCGAATGGGCCAGATTATTCCCCGGACATTCAAGGGTTATTTCCAAAGAAGGGGCTGCTTACCTGGATGATTTCGAAGGAGCCAAAACACCCATCAACCTGAAATCTTTCATTGGCTGGAATGTTGCAAGCACCCCTCAGGGGAGCGAACTTTTCCCGGAAGGTAATCTGATCAATGATCTTGCAAGCGGTTATAACCGAGCCTTGTTTTCCTGGTATATCATCGATCCGTTTATGCAGCGGAATACGGCACCTTCCTATCTGTTAAAGGAAAAGCTTGATGACCAGCGTGTACGGGAGGTGTTTCAGCGGGAGATCTTCCCTGACCGGGAAACCCCGGCCGGTCAGCCTACCAATATACCTACCCTTGACCTTGCTTTTTATCCAAAGGAAAGAGGTACAAACAACTATGACGCTGCACCTTCGGGTTATTCTTCCGGTGTCGACAGAGACGGAAGTTTAAGAAATCCCGAAAGCCGATGGGGCGGCATCATGCGGAAAATAGAAACCAGCGATTTCGAAGCAGCCAATGTAGAATACATTGAATTCTGGCTTATGGATCCCTTTGCCAAAGACTCAGATAACAATACCATCAGTAAAGGAGGTGATCTCTATTTTAATCTTGGAAACATTTCGGAAGATATCCTCCGCGATGGCCGGAAGTCTTTTGAACACGGATTGCCAAATAACGGGGATACCACTAAAACTGATTTTACTCACTGGGGAAGAGTATCCAGACAGCAATCTCTTGTCAAAGCTTTTGATAATTCCCCTGCAGCACGTGTTTACCAGGACGTCGGACTTGATGGGTTGAATTCGGAACATGAAAAGACATTCTTTAACAACTACCTGAATACCTTAAAGCCCCTTGTTTATGATACCGTGTATCAGAAAGCAGAAAAGGATCCCTCGAGCGATGATTTCCATTTCTTTCGAGGAAAGGATTACGATGATAAGAAACTGGATATCCTTCAGCGATATAAGTATTACAGCAGGGAAGAAGGCAACTCTCCCACTTCGGAACAATCGACCGAGCCTTATCCTACTGCAGCCACTACCATTCCCGACGTGGAAGACATCAATGATGACAACACCTTAAATGAAAACGAAGCCTATTATCAGTATCATCTCAGATTGGATAAAGCGAACATGGTATTGGGTAAAAACTTCATTACTGATGTAAAAACGACAAAAGATGTTCCGATGAAAAGCGGAAGAACTAAAGACATTACCTGGTACCAGTTTAAAATACCAATTTCATCACCTGATAAAACTTACGGTCCAATCAGTGATTTCAGATCTATCCGCTTCATCAGAATGTTTCTGAAAGGATGGCAGGACCCTGTAGTGCTGCGTTTTGCTACTCTTGACCTCGTGAGAACCAATTGGCGCAGGTATGAAAAAGAACTAACCGAAGACAACAGTTTACCTTCTCCCAATACGCAATTTGATATTTCGGCCGTAAATATAGAAGAGAACAGCAGCCGCAAACCTGTCAATTATGTTCTTCCTCCCGGTATCGACCGGGTAATCGATCCTTCCAATGCCCAGCTTGTTCAGTTAAATGAGCAATCGATGTCACTCAAGGCTGTTGATTTATATCCGGGGGATGCCAGGGGAGCTTATAAGAATACAAACATTGACATGCGCCGTTACAAGACATTAAAAATGGAGGTGCATGCCGAAGCGGTGGAAGGCGAAGACTTAAAGGATCATGATTTGTATCTCTTTATGCGCCTTGGATCAGACTATCAGTACAACTATTATGAATACGAAATTCCTCTTAAATTAACAAGACCAAGAAGCGACTACAATCCCAATAATGAGAATGACCGTTATGCCGTATGGCCGGACAGCAACCGGATGTATATTCCACTGGATATGCTTACAGACCTTAAGCTGTCCAGAAATACTGAAATGCGGAAGTCTGATTCCAAAATAACCCTGGGAGATATCTTCGAACAGTTGTACGGGGGTAAGAATCTGATGAAGGTAAAGGGAAATCCGGATCTTTCCCAGGTGCAGGTTATGATGATTGGGATAAGAAACAAGAAAGGTAAGACCTTAGGTCCAAAATCGGTGGAAGTATGGGTGGATGAACTTCGGTTGACCAATTTTGAGGAAAAGGGAGGTTGGGCAGGAATAGGACGCATCACCGGTAATCTGGCTGATCTGGGTACTTATTCGGTGGCGGGCAGGGTGACCACCTCCGGATTTGGCAGTATTGATTCGAAGATGGGCCAGCGAACCATGGATGACAGTTACGAATACGACCTATCGACCAATCTTGAATTAGGTAAATTCTTTAAAAAAGAATCGGGAGTGAAAATACCTTTGTACATTGGTTTATCAAAAGCCATTTCAACACCTGAATATTCGCCGCTTGACAAGGACATTAAGCTAAAGGATGCTCTTGACAATGCAGCCAATGCACATGAAAGGGATTCAATCAAAAGGATTTCCCAGACCTTTACTTCACGCAAAAGCATAAACTTCACGAATGTTCAGATTGATAAACCGAACAGAACAACGGCACCAAAAATCTATGATATTTCCAATCTGGCCCTGACCTATTCCTATAACCAACTTGAGCATGGTGACATAAATACACAATTGGAAAGAACCACCAACACAAGGACATTGCTGAGTTATAATTACGTCACCAGGCCAAAGTCAATAGATCCCTTCAGAAAGGTAGATTTACTGAAGTTTCCGTTTCTTAACCTGGTCAGGGATTTTAATTTTAACGTGATTCCGTCGCAGTTATCTTTCCGCTCGGATATGAACCGAACCAATAGTATTCTGCAATACCGGAATATAACCAACCCATCCTTAATTCTTCCAAAATCCTATCAGCAGGATTTCATCTGGAACAGGTACTATGATTTCCGAATGGACCTGACCAGGAGTTTAAAGGTTGATTTCTCTGCAGTTAACTCATCCAGAATTGATGAACCCCTTGGCTCCATGGATAAAAATCTTCCAGGATACCAGGCGCGAAGAGATACCATCTGGCAGAATATCCTCGATGGGGGACGAAATACCCATTATCACCACACCTGGAATATCCAGTACATGATTCCTGTGAATAAACTTCCGCTTCTTGACTGGACTTCTTTATCTACTGTCTATCAGGCGGGTTATGACTGGGATGTTGCTCCATTGACTCAAAGCGATTATGTTGTCGGAAATTCCATCAGCAACTCACGGGCCATTCAATTAAATGGTCAGATGGAATTTATTCGACTGTACAATAAGCTCCCCTTTCTGAAAAAGATCAATACCGAATATGGTGAATTCAGCAGAGGCCGAATGGAGGCACAATCCAGGGGAACGTCAACAAACCGTAATACGGGAGGATCATCTAAATACAGGGAAGCTAATTTGAAGTTAAAAAAGAATGCGCCCCTTTCATTGTTCCATAAATTGGGGACTTCCGATGTAGCGGTCAGAATAACAGACGAGAAGGGGAAAGTAATCAATGGCAAAACGAATGTCATAAATGATAACCGGATTATTTTTATTCCCGAAGCCGATTGCGAAAAAGCAGTAGCAGAAGTTACGGGTCAAAAAGATCAGAAATCAAGAATTAAATTTAAGCTATTCGATTATACGGCCCGTTTACTGATGAGCCTTTATAACATTAATATCTCCTATACGGAGAACGGCGGGACGGGTGTTTACGGGTATCTTCCGAGCACCAATTTGTTTGGATCCACAAACTACTCTTCAGAGAATGGTTACACTTCCCTTGCCCCCGGTATTCCTTTTATCTTAGGCCATCAGGATGAACAATTCGGATTGAATGCGGCCCGATACGGATGGATTTCCACGGATACTATCCTGAACAGGCCTTATACCATGAGTAAAAACACAAGACTCATGGTGCGGGCTAAAGTAGTTCCCATACCCGATCTGAAAATAGATATTCAGGCCAACCGGACCTTCTCAAGCAATTCCTCTGAATTTTTCATCTATAATGATCAAAGAGGTTGGGACGCTTATAATAAATCCTACAATGGAAATTTCAGCATGTCCGTTATTTCAATAGGCTCCTCCTTTGAAAAACTGGGAAATGCTGAAGTAAAAGAATCGGGTGCATGGAGCCAATTTCAAAAGAACAGGGAAATTATTGCTCATCGCCTCGATGCTTCCAGGATACCCAATCCGGGAGCCGGATATTTACCGGGATCTATTAACCCGGCGACAGGCTATCCCATCGGATATGGCCCCTCATCACAGGAAGTTCTGATTCCAGCATTTCTGGCTGCCTATTCAGGTACCAATCCGGAAAGAGTATCCCTCTCCCCTTTCCCTTCGGTAAAATTCATGATGCCTAACTGGCGAATCCAATATTCAGGAGCAGTCAATAAAATCGAGGGATTAAAAAATGTAATGAAATCGATGAATATCCTTCACGATTACCGGTCCACCTATAACGTAGGTTCCTATATTACCAATATGAATTATCTTCCGGAAAGTGATGGATTTAGTTATAAATTTGATGCCCAGAATAATTTTCTTCCCCAATATGATATTGCCAGCATCAATATCAATGAAACTTTTAATCCCTTGTTTGATGTAGACATCACCTGGCTGAATAACCTCACTACACGTCTGGAGTATCGCAAATCAAGAAACATTCTGCTCAGCCTGACCAATAACCAGGCCACAGAGAGTTATAATAATGAAGCCAGCCTGGGATTAGGATACCGTTTTGAAAGAATGAAGATGTTTATCAAAACAAAAAACTCTCAAAAGACATTGAATCATGATTTGAATGTAAGAGCTGATGTATCTTACGGGAAAAATAAGACTATCCTCAGAAAATTAATAGAGGAAAATAATCAGATAACCGCCGGACAACAATCCATGTCAGTAAAATTCTCAGCTGATTATAATTTAAGTGAGGTTTTTATTGTCCGCTTATTTTATGACAGATTATTAAACAGCCCTTTTATCTCCAACTCTTACCGTACCACCACTTCAAATTTTGGTATCAGTTTCCGGTTTACATTATTGCAATAACGGATAAGGCTTCGCTGTCATTAAATTTTATAGTCATTATACTTCGTTGTTGTTGGAATATGATATTGGCAGCAGCTCATGTCTGAAGGATCGGGAACATTTTTGATATCCTTCCCACCCATTGGAGGGTGTCCCAAAAGCTAAAAACAATAAACAAATCCAGAAAGAGATTAGCAATTTCAAAAATCTTTATCCCTTGCCATCAGCTTCAGCTGACGGTGTAAATTGCTGTTTTATTTGGCTTTATCCACATTCCTCTTAGCAAAAATGTGGCTAAAGCCATCTGTTTTTTAGCCCTGTACCGTCAACTAAAGTTGACGGCAATGGATCGGAAACAGACTTTTTGGACATCCTCATGAAAATGCTAATTCAAAAGACTGATATCTTTAAAAATCAAATATATAAATGTGGCTAAAGCCCTCTCAAGATTTAAACTTCCCCATAAGCTAAAGTGAGTGTTGCACAACTCGGGCCAGACAAGTAACCCCTGCCTAAAGGCAGGGGTTACTTGTCTCATGCAAATGCAGAGTTTATTTTTTTACTTTCTGAGGTTGTGCAACACTCACTGAAGCTGACGGCAATGGTGAAAGATAAATGACTTTTTTCTTGCTTTCTTCAGCGTTTTTTATTTTCATTACACCTTAAATATTCAGGTGATGCTGTTGAATAATTTGATCAAGGGTCAATTGGAAGCAGGGTGCGACGAAGCCGGCAGGGGATGTCTGGCAGGTCCGGTATTCGCTGCGGCAGTAATACTTCCGGAAAACTTTGTATCCGAAGTTCTTAATGATTCCAAACAGCTCACAGAAAAACAACGTTATGAACTCCGGCCGCTGATCGAATCTAAAGCAATTGCATGGGGAGTCGCCATGTATGATAATAATGAAATTGATGAGGTAAATATTCTTAATGCCTCGATTTTTGCCATGCATCGGGCCCTCGATAAACTTAAGGTAATTCCCCGGCACATCATCGTTGACGGCAACCGGTTCAAACCTTATAGGAATATCCCCTATACGACCATTATTAAAGGTGATGGTAAATATCTTTCTATTGCAGCCGCTTCGGTTCTCGCCAAAACATACAGGGACGATTACATGAATGTATTGGGCAGGGAAGCTCCGCAATACGGTTGGTGTCAGAATAAGGGTTATCCAACTTTATTCCACCGGGAAGCTCTTGCCAAATATGGCATAACCCAGTATCACCGCAAAAGTTTCAGACTCTTTGACAAACAGCTTTCTTTTGATTTTGAGGAAGTGGAAGAATAAAACGATGCCTTTTAAGGTTAACTCCATTCTCATACACAGGGGTTGATCCTACCTACCGCATTTCCCACCTTTATTTTAGCCAAACATCTCCCGGGGCGATGACAACATTGTCCCGTCTCCCGTTTTTACAATCACCTATGATATAAAAACCTTGTTTGATAAAACCTTCGTGTTTTCAAATTTGTTTAGTCTTTAGAAGACTACATTAAAAAAAGGAAGGGGAAAAATATGGAAAATAGTCAGGCTATCAAAAATTTACGAAATATGCTGCATGGTCAGCTAATACTGCCATCCGACATAGAATACGATACCATAAGAAAGGTATGGAACGGGATGATCGACAGGCATCCTTCTTTAATTATTCAATGTCTGGATGAAACAGATGTAATAAATGCAGTAAATTTTGGTCGGGAGAATAATCTGCTCACTGCAGTTCGTGGTGGAGGCCATAATGTGGCCGGATTCGGAACATGTGATGACGGCATGATAATTGACCTCTCCGAGATGCGAGAAATTCAGGTTGACACCCAGGCCGAAACTGCCCGTGCTCAGGGAGGATTAACATGGGGCGATTTTGATAAGGCAACCCAACCATTTGCTTTGTCTACCACCGGGGGCCTTGTCTCCACAACCGGGATAGGAGGATTAACCCTGGGAGGCGGGATTGGATGGCTTATGCGCAAGTATGGCATGACCATTGATAATCTTTTGGAGGTGGAACTAATCACTGCCAATGGAGAGAAGGTCATTGCCAACACTAATGACCATCCGGATTTGTTTTGGGCCGTAAGAGGAGGGGGAGGCAATTTTGGTATTGTTACCAATTTCACCTATCGTTTACATTCAGTGGGTCCAATGGTTTATGGAGGTGCCCTGTTTTATCCCGCTTCACAGGCGGTTGACTTTTTAAGGTTTTACAGAGATTGGGTGAAAGACACGCCCGAGGAATTAACCACTTTGATTGCCTTCCTGACTGCCCCTCCGGAACCATTCATACCCCCAACTTTACAGGGAACTCCCATGATTGCCATGGCAATGTGTTATTGCGGGAATCCAGAAGATGGGGAGGAGGTGATCAAACCTCTTCGTGATTTCATTCCCCCGGCCATAAATCTGACAGCTTCTATTCCTTACATTGATTTGCAAAAAATGTTTGACAAATCAGTTCCCAAAGGTATTTTATCCTACTGGAGGAGTGAAAATTTATCTGTAATGGATGACGCCATTATCCATACTATCTGTGAACAAGCCGCAAAAATGGGTTCTCCTTTTTCAGCTGTTCACATTCATTATCTTCAGGGAGCGGTTAGCAGAGTGGACCCTGATACGATGGCTTATGGAAATCGTGAAACACCCTTCATCCTTAATATAATTGGGATGTGGATGGACCCATCAGAAAACGACCGGCAAATTGGATGGGTAAAATATTTTTCTGATGCAATTAAAACCTACACAAGTGGAAAGTCTTATATTAATTTCATGGGAAATGAAGGTGAAAAGCGGATTATAGCAGCTTATGGTGAAGAAAAATATGCCCGATTGGTTGAAATAAAAAATAAATACGATCCGGATAATTTCTTTCGTGTTAATCAAAATATTAAACCTTCAGTAAAAAAATAAAATGAATATCCGTTTGCCTTCCTAATTGAGATTTCTCTTTGTCAAATGTTGTCATTTATGGTCATTTGATTGTCATTAATTGTTTTTTGCCGCACAATGACCATTAATGACGACTCAATGACGACTAATGACACAATCTATAAACATTGGGCAACATACCGGATACTCATTAAAAATAATCTTATATTTCAACCTACCAACGTAAGTTCGATCTAAGGAATGGATAACCTAATCCTTTCGAAAACAGCTAGTAGACCGCTGGCGAGGTTTTGCAAACCGTGCCATTCTGTGTCAATAAACAAGGCACGGATCACACTCCGCGCCAGCGAAGGATTAGTAATAAGAACTTATGATTTCTCTATTTAATTCTCACAAATTTGTGCTCAGATCTTTGATCCCTGATAATCAAAGAGTCATTCCTAAAGTAGAAAATACCTCTATAAACAGAACCACCGTAATCAATAAAAATTGAATCCTTTCCAGCAGTATTCTCCTTAATCCAATATTTTACCGATTTGTTCGCATCAACGTAATACATTGAGTCCTTTTTTATATCAAAAGTCGCATTTTCATTAATATCCTTGCCCCAAATTCCAATTAAACTTTGGATTTCTTTAGCATTTTTTGTTTCTTTTTCCTGACGAACAGGTAATGTAAAAACTACCAGAAAAAAAGCGATGCATTTGCAAATGATTGTTTCCATATTCTTATTTCCAGTTCATTGAATATTTAAAATCCGGGAAATGTATCATAATTGAATCAAGAGTAATTTTTGTAGACTGAATGACTTGTTGTTTCTGAGAATTATTAAGATCAAATTTGTCATAATTAGCATCAAATCGGATAAGTGAATCACCAAACATTGCTGTGATAATCATACTGAGATCCTTTTTTTCTCGTTTTGAATAAGAGATGCAATTGTTTTTTTCGTCAAAATAGAATACAAGATTTTTAATCTTTTCATTCATAGAATTAATAATTCTATAGACTACTGTAATAATCCGGTTCTTTCGGTAATAAATTGTGATTGTAAGACTATCTTTCCCAATCAATTCGGAATATTTCTTTTTCATTGTTGCAGGTTCCGATGCCATTTTGCTGAAAATTCCTATCCTTGTTTCGCTCGCTGAATACAATTGGTTGAGCTGATCAAAAGGAAGTTTCCTGCCTTTCTGATTATCAACTGTATTTATTTCTTTACTTATTTGATTTTCTTCTTTTAAATTCCACGCCTTTAGGTCTTGTGATTGAACTATCTTTCCATTGAAGCTAATAAATATAACCACAAAAAAGAAGCATATCGTTTTAAACCTTGCTTTCATAACTTCTATTTCAATTAACCAGGTATAATGCTTGAAATATAATTCATTTACAATAAACATATGTTAATCAAGGTGTCTTTTCGACTTCAAAGATTCTTTTTCGTCAATCCATCTTATCCAAATATTGTCGCCAACATTTTTCCTCCATTATGTAAAGCCATTATAATAAAACTATTTTCATTTTTTTTGATAAAACGATATCCATAGAGATTCTTCTCATAAACTTTTATATCGATACCTTTACTATTTCTAAAAATATTAGCTTTAATAAAATAAAGTGTATCATCTTTAGATGTTCCAACTCCTTTTATAAGTAAAGAAGAAAAGACTTCTTTATTATCCGGGAGCGGTTTTATGAACACAGAACCAATAGTGTCACCATTCCTCGACTTAAGATTAAACTCGAACTTGAAGCTGGATTCATTTCCCAAATTGATATCTGTTTTCTGAAGAGCCGTTGTTGGCAGATCATTTTTCGTATCCTGACCTGCTTTTTTTTGCCCTACTTTAGAACTACAAGAAACTACTAAAAAATAAGCAATAGTTCTGTTATTCTCATAATGATTCAGTTAATTTATGCGAATTAAGAGTTGAAAATATCATCTTCGAGACCTAATCTTTTAAAAAACACCTCAGTAGAGGGATTGATTTTACCTCTCCACCGACCTAATTACCTAATTTAATTAGGTAATTAGTTAAATTTTTCACTACCGGCCATTTCTACTGAGGTGTTTTCGACAGATTAGGTTACCCATTTCTTAAATTGAACGTTTAATGGAAAAAACTCTATACGTAATTGGCTACATCACAAGGTCAACTTTCCAAGTTTCATTATTTTTCAACCCATAATTCGCATTAATAATAAATATTTACCAAGAGGAAAACCAAAGTTATCAATAATTATGAATATTTTAACCTAAAAAAGAAATTTCCCCGCTTACTATAAAAATGATTTGTTTATATTGTAGAAAAATATTTAATTTTAGTTCCTATTAATCCTGTAATCTGAAAACTATGACTTCAAGACGTTGTTTCCTAAAAAGCTCGGCATTTATATCAGCCGGCGCCATGATTGTTCCTTCCGTAATTTCCTGTGGCGGAGGCGCTAAAAAATCTTCTTCCAAAAAAGAAATCGGTATCCAGATTTATACCATTCGCGAGCAACTCAACGCCGATCTGGCCGGATCACTGAAAAAGCTTTCTGAAATCGGCTACAATTCGATCGAAGCAGCGGGATTTGCCAACGCCGGTGGCGCATACCAATTCTATGGGAAAAGCCCTAAAGAATTCAGCAAGATGCTCGAAGATCTTGGTATGAAACTACTTTCAAGCCATACCACTTTCGACCTTGATAAGGCTGATGCAGTTTGTGCAGCTCATGCCGAGGCCGGTTGCAAATACATCGTTTATCCATTCCTGCCTGAGAACTTAAGGCAGAATATCGACGGTTATAAAGCAGTGGGAGATATGCTGAACAAAATGGGTGAAGCTGCCCAAAAAAGCGGAATCCAGTTAGGTTACCACAATCATGCATTTGAATATACCGAAATGGAAGGCCAGATTCCGATGGAAGTCATGATGGCGGCCACCGATCCGAAATTAGTACAATATGAAATTGATATTTACTGGATTGTAAAGGCAGGTAAAGATCCAATTGAATATTTCAATAAATATCCCGGCCGTTATGAACTGTGGCATGTGAAGGATATCGATAATACACCTGAGAAATTCTTTGCTCCGGTGGGATCCGGTACCATTAACTGGGAACAGGTGTTTGCGGCCCGTGATAAAGCCGGGATGAAACACTTCTTTGTTGAAGAGGACCGAACAAAAGGTGACGTATGGGAAGATATAACCAAGAGTTATTCATTCCTGAATAATGCTAAATTTGTATAACAAAAAATTGCTCTCGCTGGAAAAACAAATCCTTCCTCACCTTACAGGAAAGCCCGGCGAGGGCTTTTTTTATCTTAAGCGGGTTCGATTGTTTTAACCTATGAAAAATATCAAAAATGACAGGAATCGCTTTAGTTACTGGAAGCGCCGTTAGGGTTGGCCGTGAAATATCCCTGCATCTTGCAGAAAAAGGCTGGGACCTTGCAATTCACTACAATTCCTCATCAGAGGAAGCCAGCCACCTGGAAACTGATCTGAAATACATGTATCCAAATCAGCGGTTCCATACTTTTCGGGCCAATCTTTCCAACACAGATGAGACCAAAAATCTGATCGGCGATGTTATCAGCCGTTTCGGCCGGTTGAATTTACTCATCAATAATGCAGCCATTTTTGAACCTTCCTCCTTTAAAGATTCCACCATTCATTTATTTGACCGTCATTGGACGGTAGATTTCAGAGCTCCTTTTATCCTGATGAATGAATATGCCAATCTATCTGACCAGGGCCTGATCATTAACATGACTGATACCCGGATCACCAACAATAAAAGCAATTTCTTTGCCTATTCCATTGCGAAAAAGGCCTTGCACGAAATGACCAAAATGGCCGCCCTTGAATTAGCTCCCGCATTCAGGGTGAATTCCATCGCTCCGGGAGTTTTACTCCCACCCGAAGGAAAAGGCGAAGACTATCTTGAACATGTTGCTGCTAAAATGCCTATGGGGATACCGGTTAGAATGTCGAATATCATGCAAAGCATCGATTACCTGATTGCCAACGACAACATGACCGGTCATCTCTTATTTTGCGACAGTGGAGAAAATTTAATTAATCCTATTTACTAATCGAATCTATGGCCATTATACGAGTAAAAAATCTTCTGATCCGTACCATTATCGGATTGAATCCAGAGGAAAGGATAAACCGGCAGGATGTGATCATCAATGCGGAAATAGAAGTTGATCTTTCCGATTCTGTATATGCCGACCAACAGGATGGAATATATGATTATAAGGACATTACCAAAGCCATCATTGCTTTTGTGGAGGAGAGTAAATTCAAACTTCTTGAAAAGCTTACCCACGAAGTCTTGCAAATAATACTGAAGGACAAACGCGTGATCAGGGCCAAGGTGGAAATAGATAAACCCCGGGCTCTACGCTATGCCGAATCCGTTTCAGTAGAATTGGAAGCACACCAGTCATCACTTTAGACGATCATGAACGATTGGCAGGTAAAAAAACATGTATGCATTATCGGCATCGGATCGAACATTGATCCGGAAGAAAATGTAGCGCATGCGCTGGCCATCCTGCGCAAGGAGGCTGAAGTTATCAGCGTCTCCCGGTTCATCAAAACGGCTCCTGTTGGAATAGAAGATCAGCCGGATTTCCTTAATGGGGCCGTTAAACTTTTAACTGACGAGGAAAAGAATGTATTCAATTTTTACCTGAAATCAATTGAAGACCGTTTAAACCGCGACCGCACAGCCCCCAAATACGGTCCCCGTGTTATTGATCTGGATATTGTTGTATGGGATGGTGAAATAATTGATCCTGATTATTACAAGCGCAATTACCTCAGGAAATTAGTGGATGAGATAAAAAATATCACTTGACCTGCATCCCGGAAGAAAACGAATACCCAAATTCCTTTTTGCCTGCTTTTTGAAGGTTTTTTATCAAATCTCATGCATTTATAATTTGTAGTTTAATGGACAGATGGAACTCCCCAATAATCTTACTTCTTGGTAAGAAAGATTTTCTGATGGTCGTTTCAGGAAAGTAGGGAGTAGGAAAGTAGGGAAATAATATGTTAAAGTGAGGGTGTATTGAGGAATCAGGATAAGGTGGCAAAACCGAAACCACGATTGGCGTTTTCAATCCGGGCTCTTTTTATCTTTACATTTCTATGCCCCAAGTCTTCCATCGTGTCATTAAGGATGCGTCTGACCCGATTCTTTCATCAGTTTATATTTTATTATTTGATGGACAGACGGAACTCCCCAATAATCATGCTCCTTTGTGAGAAAGATTTTCTCATGGTGACTTCAAATAAAGACAAGAATTAAGAAAATAAAACATAAATGATTAGCGCATAAATCAAGATGAATTCCAGGCAATCAATCAGCGGAAAGTATATCTCCATATACTTTATACCCTTTCTCTCTTCGGCGAGTGATCGAAGGTACAAAGAGGTGAGCCGATAACTGACATTCCCTTATTTAAATTCGAAGAATTGTTCTTTGGGGGTGGGATCAAAATAACAGGTATTTTTCAGATCCTCTTTTGCATAAGTCCCTCCACAACCGGGACAAACATACCAGCTGCCCGGAAGATTTTCTTCACTTCCTGTCCCAAATGCTGTTATGGCCAGATTGTAATAACCCTGATGCTGAATCTCCACTTCGAAGGCCCATGTAAATGCATCTACCGCATCAGTCATGTTCTCCGCTTTGGCTTCTTTAATGAATAAGGGATACATGGTTTCTATTTCAAAATTTTCCGTTTCCAACCCGTTCTGGAGATTTTCAAGTGTAGATTTTACGTCAAAGGTTCCAACCGGAGAGGCAGGATAAGTTCCTTTCAGTTTTTCCATTACTTTCTGATGATTTGTAGCATGGATCCCCTCTGCCTTGGCGATGGCGTTAAACATGGTTGCAATCTTAGGGAAATTTTCTTCTTTGGCCTTAATAGCAAATTTAGAATACTTTTCCTGGGTTGTAGCTTCACGAATATATGCGACTTTTAGATCATTCATGGATTTTGACGGCTTGGGCTGAGAACAAGCTGTCATTAATCCCACACCGGCCAACCCGGCTTTTTTTAAAAAATTTCTGCGATCTGTTTTCATTTATTATCACAAGCTTTAATTAAAGTTTTATTCCGAAATTAAATTCCGAGAAAATAGCTGTAAACCATGGTCCCTCCCATAAATCCGGTATAACTTACGGCTGCAGCTCCAAAGAGATACAAAAAGAAAATGGCCCACCGGAACCTGTCTTCCTTTTGCTTTACAAAAAAAATGATCCGGGCCATCGTAACAAATAACATGATTAGAAGTGTAATGAAAGCAGCCCGGGTATGAATTTCATATATTTTAACCACTTCACCCTCGGTAGGCTCCTGGGTAAACAATGCTCCTGAAAGGACTGCAGCTATTGCTCCCAAGGTCCCAAGAATCATTAGAAAAAAGCCTGTTCGGGATAACCAGCTGACTCTCTTAAAAAGGAAAAGCAAATCAGCCAAAAAACCCGCCATAATTAAGGCGATTGGGAAATGGACCAACATTGGATGAAGATGTGCTGTACTAATCATCTTATTGATAAATGGGGTTTAGTAATATTTATTCAATTTACAAATATCCATGCAAGAAAACAAGCTTTTAATTTGGTATAATAAATATTTACAATGGAATTCTAAATAAAATATTTCTTGTTTTATCACGGACAAATAATTAAATTGAAAAGACTTGGTTAAACAGAAAGACTTAGAATTAAAAAAATGCCAGATTCCTTAAAGATTGCCAAAAACTGCCGTCATTATGCTATGTGCAAGATTGATTTCCTTGGAAGCGGAGTTTGCTCCTCGGGGCTTGAGAAGCATTATGTAAGCTTCTATCCTCAGGGGAGAATGATTCTCTATGAAGGATTGGCAGAGAAGAAAATCCCGGTTACAGAAAAAGGGATTGAGATTGCCTCAACCTGTAATTTATGCGGCAAATGTGATTTCCAATGTTATTTCGTTACCGAATTACGGCCTACAAGGGTGATGAAATCTTTAAAAGATTTCATTTCGGATTATTTGCAAGAAGGTGGTCAAGTAATTCAACCGGAAGAAGATCCCATATTAACTGAAATCAGGGCCATTGTCGGTGAAGAATGGGCGAGCAATGATCCGGCTATTTTGTATTCCTATTGCCATGATTTAAGCCCGGTATCATCGCCCGCAATGCCGGATTATGTAGTTTTTACCCAATAGCCGTGAAGAGATTTCAGAGCTGGTAAAATTGTTCAACCGGCATAAATTGAAGTTTACTGTCAGGGGTAATGGTACAAATTTATTAGGATTTACCATTAATAGCGGAGTTATTCTTGATCTCAACAGGATGAAAACAATTGAGTTTGATGAAAAGAAATGGTACGTCAGAACAGGACCAGGAGTAACTGCATTTGATCTACAAAAAGAAGCGAAGAAGAGAGGATTCCGCATTAATGCAGGGGAACCTGCAGCCATGATCTGTTCCAACATCATGGGATCAGGGGTGATGTCCACATTTTCAACAACCTATGGGATCAATGCTGATAATTATACAGATGCTGAATTTGTATCCAATGATGGAACCTTTTTTAAAGTAAATGATATTTTATCACCAAACCTGTATGCTTACAAGGATTTGAATCACCCGGCTTCACCTGGTATTTGTACCTCAGTAAATATCCGGCTCCACCCTGTTACCGACGATGAAAGCGGAATACTTGTACCCTTCCCTTCGCTGGATAAAGCTGTAAATTTCGCCAGAGATTGTGCTATCAGACGAGTAGGAATTGGGATTGCTATTTTGGGAACAGAATATATTTCCAATTTTTTATCCCCAACGAAAAAATTAGCTTCAGAAGTAAAGGAACTTTTTGAGAAAAAGCTGGAGATTCCTTTTCTGGTTCTACTGATCGGAGACAGATATGCTCTTGCTGCCGTCAAAGAAATGGGATACCCTTATATTGATCAAAAACTACTAAAAGTACTTTACCTGGGATTACCGGCTTTAAGATCAGCAACCTGGTTAAATCTTGCCAGTGAACTCTCCGTAAACGAACCATATAGCTACCTGAAATTAGATCATTTCACCGAATTGGCAGAAACAGCCCTCGATCCTTCCCCGGAATTATATGCCCATGAAACAGACCCGGACCTGCGTCATTTTTACGAAAAGATCTATTCCCGATCCGAAATGACGGATATGGTCTGGCTAACGATGTTCAGGATCCTGAGTACCCGTATAGGCCGAAGGAAAGGCTTTCTTCCCATGCTTATCTATCTTCCTGTGGATTATAATTTAATAAAGGAGATTACAGATCAGTATATCAGAATTGCAGAAGAATATCAGATAGAGAATGAATTTGGTTTCATTACCCCTATTGATCAAGGCAAGAGGTGTATTTACGAATATGATTTCTTTTTTGATTATAATGACCCTGATGAACTGGAACGAATAAGAAGTGCTGCTGTCGAAATAAATCATTTTATTGATGAGTATTCTGTTAAAAATGGCACCGTCAGAGGGCATCCCTATGTCCTTTATCAAGGTTTTTCACGGAAAGAGAATCTCCTCTATTCCTAAATCAGTTAGCTTATGTCTGATCTTACTAAGGGAAGTATTGTATTAACCGGGGCCACAGGTTTTTTGGGCAGTCACCTGATGAGTTCCATGCTCCTGAAAGGCCGTAAATTAATTATTCCCGGCCGCAGCACAAAAGAGGAAACATTGGAAGAAAGGATTTATAAACTCCTGAGATGGTTCGGCCTCAGCGGCTATTCGGATCAGCTAAGAATTATTGAAATAGATTACTCCAAACCATTGCTGGGATTATCGCCCTCCGTATTTAAAGAGATTAGCTCTTTAACAGAGGAAGTGATCCACTGCGCTTCAGACACCTGCTTTTCAGAATCAAAAAGAGACAAAGTTCTTCAGTTCAATGTAAACCAGCTGAGCGGAATTCTTGAATTAGCTTCTGACGCACAGATTAAAACCTTTTCGTATATCAGTACGGCTTATGCAGCCGGACTAAATGGTCAGATATGCAGCGAAAGGCTTTCTACATCCAGAGAATTTGTAAATGTATATGAGGAAAGTAAGGCACTGGCTGAGAAGGTGATTACAGATCATTGCCAAAGAAATTCAATTCACCTGAAGATCATTCGTCCAACTATTGTTTATGGTGATTCATTAACCGGTAGGACCCTAAAGTTTAATGCCTTTTATTATCCGATACGTTCCTTGCTGAATATCCGTGATATTTATCTTAACGACATACAAAATCATGGAGGTCAAAGATCTGCCCGCCAAGGAATTTTTCTGGACAGAGATGGCTATCTATTTCTTCCATTGCGACTTTATCTGCCTAAAAAGGGGGGAATCAATCTTATTCCAGTCAATTATTTTGTACAAATAACACAGACGATACTTGATCACCCGGACCATGAAGGCATTTATCATGTAAGCAATGAAAATCCCTCAAATCTGGATGAACTCGCCGTTTTTATTAAAGATTTCCTCAGGATTAAGGGGATTGAAGTAATTTATGGAAAATCATCAAACAGGGATTTTCGGAATCCTGTAGAAGAACTATTTGACCGTTTTATAGAACCTTACAGACCCTACTTATCAGATGACAGAATATTTGAAAGAACAAATACTGACCGCGTTACAGGGAATATACAGGTTCCCGGAATGACGGACCAGATTTTCAGACGGTGCATGAACTATGCGATTGCAGTTAATTGGGGAGAGAGCATATTCAAAAAAGAGATGAAAAATGATGAAAAAGATCCCTCCTGAAGTATATCAACGGATTAATAATTCCTTCTATAATTCAGATCTCGTGAAATGGTGGGATAAAGACTCACCTTTAAACCTTATAGAATCTATTTTAAACCCTGTCAGGATAAAGTATTTCAAAAGAATTCTGAATGAAATCCATTTTGATGCATTTTCCAAAAAGGCTTTAGAAGTAGGATGCGGCGGCGGCATTCTGAGTGAGGCCATAGCAAGAATGGGTTTTATGACTACGGGAATTGATCCCTCATCTGGATCCATTCAGTGTGCGGGGGAACATTCCAATAAGGAAGGTCTTATGATAAAATATTTAACAGGGTCCGGGGAAGAAATTCCTTTCCAAAACAAAAGTTTTGATGTGATTTTTTGCTGTGACGTTTTAGAACATGTGCGGGATTTACCTAAAGTAATTTCAGAAATATCGAGAGTTTTAAAGCATGGGGGTATCTTTTTTTACGATACAATAAACCGGACTTTCCTGAGTAAAATGATAGTAATTAAAATTCTGCAGGAATGGGAATATTTTTCCGTTCTTCCTGATAACCTGCATGTATGGGAAATGTTTATCCGTCCGGAGGAAATGAAGAGACTGCTTTTCTCCTTTGATTTACAGTGGGTAGAACATCGGGGAATTGTTACCTGTAGTCCGAATCCGGGTATTCTTAAGAACCTGCATAAAAGAGCTTCAGGCAAATTGTCCTGTGAAGATTTCAGTAAAGTATGCAGACTGAAAGAAGGAAGTTCTTTACAAGTATCCTATATGGGCTACGCAATTAAAAAATAACCTGTTCCGCAGCCAGTATCCAGCGATGAATGTGGTGGTAAAATGGATAAAAACATTTTTAATAAAAACAGACCGGATGCACCTATGAGAAAACAATCAACAGCATCCGGTCAGTTCAATTAATAAAATCTATATTAATAGATCAATATTCCCATAAATCCTGCTCGTAATTAAATATATCATTTTTAACTCTTTGAGATTCCCTCGCGGCATATTCTCCCGATGCATATTGTTCGATGGAGCGGTTGTTATAAATATTTTCTTCCCTTACAACAAAACTATCGAATTTCCTTGAAATGAAGACATCATCAAAACTCAAGTTACGACCTCCGTTATAGTAGTTCAGTGCTTCACTTCTGGCTAACAGAGGACGAATTTCAGAGAATCTTACCCAAAAAAAGCTTTTTCCTGAGAATGGTTTTCCTGATTCTTGTCTTCGTCACGGTAATAAAGACGAATGGGACAAATACCAATGATGCGTACCTGGAGAGTGGATGTTTGTTTATCGAAATACCATATTTCCTTCACCATAAGTTGTTTGACTTCATCAGTCTTCATGTCCTGTGCAATAGCAACATCTTCCATAGCTCCGGTTTCTATATTTCGCCTTTGAGTCATTTTGGGGGAAGCTCCGAATTGCTGCTTTATTTGAGCAGAGTCGAGGGGCAACTTGAATTCATCATCATCCTGTGATGCATCGAAAGCAGTAATTTTTTTTTCTCGTTAATTCCTTTCAGAATCAGATTTACTAAATTGCTGCGGCCCTGCATATCACGTGTAGGATAATAAAACTGTTGATTTACCTTTTCACGCAGATCGATAATTCTCCAGATGGTTTTTTGACCAAAGCACATCCGCCTCCCGGATTCCTGGCAACGGAGCTGGCTTACGTTCAAAAGTTGTTCTTTTTTTATAGACATCATCCTCAATGACCTGAGCATTTACCCTTGTAATTAATGAAGCTCCTAAAAGAACCATAAATAGGATGGGAAATAAATTTTTCATATTTCTATTGAGGTTAATATTAAACCTTTAACTATTTGATATATTCGCTTTTCCAGCTTTCATGATTATTATCTTATTTTAAAGCTGATCGCTGATAGATTTCTGGTTGTACCATCTTCTCCTTTTACAACAATATTATCTATATACACGCGACTTCCGGGATTCAGCCCTTTCATCAGGTCGAGTTGTTCCTGGGTAAAAACGGTTTCCCGTTAGCAATTTTTTTCCTGTACAAATCCTCCTTTGGAAGAAGAAACCACAAAAAGACGTGACAGTGAATTTCATCTCAAAATCAAAATCCGGTATTTCAGCATAAATACCCTGCTCGGCAAGAAGTTGATTCTTTGTGATGACTCCTTCGTTTTTACCGGCCACTGTAGCAATCGGATTCGGAACACGTTTTTACACGGAATTTAGTGGTTCCAATTGTTTTTAAGAGTTCCATCAATCTGGGCATTTACTGAAACGACAGATTCGACTCCAACCTTATCGGGATAAATAATATATCCCTGGCCATTCTGCTCAATTCGGCCATTGGTAACAGAAACTTTGACATTTGTCTGAGAAATACCAGGAACTGAAACAGAAAGTGGATTCGCAAGACCCGCATATAAAACATTCATTTTTGTTGGGGAGACCGTCATTGACGGCCTTGCTACTTCATATTCATGTTTTAAATGGATAACTGACAATCTCGCCTTCCGGATTCTTATAGTTAATTCGTCCGCTCCACTCAAATTTTCCTTCATTTGTGGTAGGCACCTTGTAAACACCGGCATTTTCAGATGCAATCATCGGCAGGGTTCTCCCTCCCACTATTATCTCAGGCTTCGCTGTTGTATCAATAGCTGAGAGAAAAAACTTTTGCCTCATAAGTTCCACCTTGTAATATATAATCTGATTTGGATACCACTTGTGCCTGAAGTTGATTAAACTTGAATGACCGGGCATCAATCTGAGTATAAAGATGATTTATTACGTCGGATTCTGCATTGCGTATATCGCTTTGAATTTTGGACATTAAGGTGATCACTCCAATAAGCGGATATCCTTCAAATTTACTGATTTCCCAGGAGGGCGTCTGTCCTTCTTTAGGAGGTGGGGCTGAAGTATCAAGACTCTTGTTAATAGAGACAATTTAAAGAAGAATCGTTAGGATCCACAAGAGCAATTAACGATTGCCGGTAGCTCTCAATTGCCTTTTTCAGAGCGGTACCATGTTTTTTTGACAATCATCAGTTCCGCGGGAATATTCAGATCATCTTTGCTCTCTATGTTATTCACATCTCCCTCCGGACCATCGGCTTTCTTTACAATCATCTCCTTCAACTGAGCGACATAATTATACAAGGAATCCGAGCGTGACTTGACTTTCATCACAGCTATATTTAATTCCCCTGCCTTTTGGGGGATTTTCCTGAGCTGCATTATTGAAATCAGCATATACACGAGCATTTTTTTGCCGTGAAATTCTCAATAGTTTTCATGAAACTTTGGTTCACTGTGGCAAAAGCATCGAGCACGGATTTATCCACATTTAACGCCAACATGGCTGTCAAAACAAGATACATCAGGCTTATCATTTTCTGCCTGGGAGTTTCGGGACAGTTTTTTACACCCATACTATAAAGGTTAGTAAAAAATAAGTATTAGTTTTTTGTGTCATACAATCTGAAACGACAGCACATCAATTTTTTACATTCATTGCACCAAGCATATTGCCGTATACATGATTAAGAGCCTCAAGATTTTTATTGAGCTGTTCAGATTGCTTATGGTATTTTTGTGCCTCTTCCAATGCTGTTGTCATCAGTCCATTCATCTTGTTGTATTCATCAAAGGCTTTTGAGGACGATTCTGACATTTTACGGGCATTTTGCAGATGAAGTTCATAGGATGAATTTAAGGAAGATAAATTAACATTAATCCTGCTTAATTCATGACCATAGGATTTTGAATTCTCATTAAGGGCAGCAAAATCTTTATGGAGGGCATCTGACAAATCTCTGTAAGTAGAGGATAGCTTATCACCCGAGGTCGCAAACTGTTCACTGATTTTTTTTGCTGAATCAACAAAAACCTGGGAAATGGATTTTGATGAATTTGCGAGCAATTGTGAAGTATGATCATAAGAATGGATCAATTCATTGGTAGATTTCTCAACAGAATGAGCTGCACGGGCATTTATTTCACTAAAAGAGCTCATTGATTCAGAGGCTGAATTGATATTTTTTACATAGATATCGGTAGCAAGGGCTGCACTGGAAATATCAGCAATGCCACTGGCCGTGTTGGAGAGATCCTGAAGGCCCTTTTTGACTTTAGCCATTAAGTCGGAGGATATATCTGCCTTCTCAAGCATGTTGTCAAAGGTTACCGGCTGCATTTTCTTCGTTGGGTAGAAATCCTCATCTTCAATTTCATATCCGTCTTTCAGTTGTGGATATACTTTGGCCCAATCCGGGATTTCAACCGGCGGTTCAAAAGCGGAAAGGAAAAAGATTAGTGCTTCACAGGACATTCCAAACATAAGCATCGTTCCTCCGTAGGGCCAATGCTCGAGTTTAAATAAAGCGCCTAACAGAACTACTGATGCTCCAATGCTATAAAAATAGTTCATTGTTGATCTCCACCTCTTTGAATGAGTTAATTCTGACATTCCCATTGTTTATGTGTTTTAGTTGTTATTTTTTAAATTGATCTCCGAATGAAGAACGGACACAGCGGAACCCTACATATGACTTAGCCGTATCCTGATATTCGTAGGTACGGGTTCCGACCTGAATATAGTAAGCAATATCCTTCCAGGAGCCTCCACGGATTACTTTACGTTTCATCGCTGCAGGTTCATCAGGAAGAGCATTGTGTTCAAAGTTAGGATTAAGATCATGCATAAAATTATAAGCTGATTCATCATAGGCTGTAATGGTCCATTCCGCCACATTACCTGCCATATCATACAATCCGTAACCATTGGGTTCATAACTTGCCACCTTCACGGTAGCTTTCCCACCATCATCACTATAATTTCCTCTCATTGGTTTGAAATTGGCAAGGAAACAACCTGTTTGAGTTCGGGTGTAATAACCTCCCCAAGGATACATTGAATTATTCAAACCTCCCCTTGCAGCTAATTCCCATTCTGCCTCAGAGGGTAAACGATAATCCTGAACCGGGAAATCCCCTTTGCCTAAAAGAGTACTGTTTTTATAATTCGTTCTCCACATACAGAAAGCTTTTGCTTGTCTCCAGGTGACCCCTACGACAGGATAGTCATCAAATCCCGGATGAGAAAAATACATTTTGGTCCATGGCTCGTTATAGGAATATGAATAATCCCTGATCCAAACCAAGGTGTCGGGATAAACATTGACACTCTCGTCCATTACAAAACTGGAACGGCTTTCAATAGGAACAACTTTCCCCGTTAAGTCAGTAACGGTACCCTGATATTTTTGAGCATCGAAATCATAAGCATTTTGCCTTCTTGCGGCTTGTTGAAGATCAACCCAGTAATAATGGAAATTCAATTTCCGGGTATCAAATTCTTTTTTACCGAAGATGCGATCTTTACCGGCATAATACATTGGTTCAAGTGTTTCTTTGTAATCAGAATTGTTATAGTTCAATTTTGTCTTCCAATCAATAATAGGAGGATCAATAGGATTGCCTTTCCTATCCTCCGAAATCTTGAACTCTTCAAATTTTTCAGAAAGCATCTTCCGTGCAATAGAATCTCTGACCCAATGAACAAATTGCCGGTATTCATTATTGGTGATCTCAGTATCATCCATCCAGAATGACGCCACATCAATTGTACGGGTTGGCGCTGATGCATACGCAACATCCTGATCTCCGGGACCCATATTAAAACTTCGTCCGGTAATAAAGGCCATTCCCATTGGAGCAGGTTCAAAATATTTTCCTCGTTTCTCCACACCAACCAATTCCCCGGTTCCCGAGCGATGGCAGCCTGAAAACAAAAGGATCAATAAACCAGCAAAGAAAAATAGTCGCTTCATAATTAATATAATATGTGGTGCTCAAACTTTATTCATAAAAATCTTATGCTTCTGTATTTATGCGTTTTCCTTTTATCAATTGAAAAGGAATAGGAGAGATATATTTCATGAGAACCAGAGTTATACTTTGATATAGGGGATGTACTCAAATCATAAGCATATCCAAACCGTACTCCATTTCTCAATTCTGTTCCCAATTGAAAAATTACGGCATCACCAGGACGATATCCGAGTCCTCCCCATATTCTCTGATCGTATGTCAATGTCAGATTAAAATCCGTTTGATATGCCGAAGCATCGGTTTTAAAGAAAACAGAAGGAGTCATCTGGAATTCGTTCTCCAATTTGATATTATATCCTCCCATAAAATAATAATGTCTTTTTATTGAATAACTCCCGTTTTGTTCATATGAAAAGGACGGTTGATTAATATGCTTAACAGACAGGGCCAGAGAATAATTACTCTGCTGAAAATAAAATCCGGCTCCGATATCCGCAACTATCCCATTTATTTCTTTAGCGGGGATAGCTGGATCAGAAAGATTTATCAAATCGCTTCCATCCGTTCCCGACCACCCAGGTTTCATATTTTTATTCATTAATCCCATTGAAACTCCTGAACCAAGTTTACCAGAACCAACCTGTTTCTGCCATGAATAATTCAAAGTAACTGAAACATTTTTTTCATAACCTATGACATCATTCATAATTGAAACACCAAGTCCATCATTTTTTCCAATAATTCCTAACGCCGCGTCGATATTAAAAACTGTTGTTACCGGTGCCCCGGGGAAACCAATCCATTGAAATCTGTTCAATAAAGCAGCATTTATTAAACCTGAAGCACCTGCACAACCAGGATTTACTGTCAAAAGATTAAATCTATTCTGACTGAATTGAGGATCCTGCTGAGATCTGGTTACCATACTAACAATCAGCAACAATCCCAAAAGAATGGTTCTTTTCATTAGTATAGTTATTTTTCTGCGAATAATTCAATCTCACTCAATTAAAAATCCTGATAAATCAGCAATTTAATCATTGTTAATTTTGATTAAAAAATTCAAAACAAAGTAAAAAAAGTTTTTTCACCTGTAAAATCTTTTTTTACAAATATTTCATAATTTATTAAAAAACCTTTAAAATGAACATCCCTATTATCTTATAGAAAATTTCGGACATTGAAACATAAAAAAATATCCCTGTTTTCATGGATTTTTCATTCTTCTACACACTATGTTCATTAAAATAATTCCACCACCTCGAAGGAATCTGATTTTTACAAGCTTTTTTATAATCCTTTTTAGAGCATGGAATTCTTAAAGGGAAATAATCACAATCTTCCGAAGGAACTTCCATCCACCACCTTTTTGTGATAGGATGTTTGAGAAAAGAAATCGGCTCTTCCAGTTCATCCACCTGAATATGGTAATGAATGTAATCGGTGGCTTCATCTAATGGAGCTTTATCGATTTTTTTTGAAATTCCGTTAAGAAAATACCATCCTATCTGGGCTGCCATCATACCACCGGATGTAGATGGATCTAATGCAGGACTATACCCAAACAGACCAAACCATACAGGAGATGTTGCCATGCCTGCATACCAGGCGAGTTGACAGGCTTCTTCTCCGGTAAGACCGTTTGGGGAAAGATGAATCTGACCAGGCGCTTCAGACAATTTCAACGCTCCCAAATCAAAACTCACCATATCTGTCCCCCTTAAAATGGGTTCCATTTCCTTGATATTGGCACGCATTTGTCCCAAAGTAACGATCTTGCCTTTAAAGCTCTCTGAGACCTCATCCCGGCCTTGCTCACCGATGAAATAAGATTGTCCACCGATGATATTTATACTTGTCCTGAAAGGAAGATTATTAATAAACAGTTCGTCATTGGCACTGTTGTGATTGATGCAATTATCAATCCGGTCATCTATAATAGTAATACTGAGCTCTTTTTTCTCAATCCCGGAAATCAGGGGTTCAGTAATATCCTGACTGCCGCCGAGAATCAAAAGAGGAATCCGATAAGTGGATAATTCTTCTGCGACCATTTTCACAGCGGCAAAAGTATCTGCCGGATCCTTCCCATTTTTTACGTTGCCTAAATCTATTACAGAAAATTCATCATTAAATGCAGATAATGTATAAAGTTGTTTTCGGATCGAATCGGGACCATCTGACAGAGCAGGACAAGATGAAGTCCTTCCCTCAGGAACACCTAATATGGCCACGCTGGGAAGATTATTGCTGTCCCAATGATTAATCCTTAAATTATATCCAAACTGTGAAGGGTTTAAGGTTAATTCTTTGGCGTAAGCAAGTTCATTTACAGGAGTAATAAGTTCTTTCAGCATGAAGCAATTAGATTGTTGAGAAAATCACACAATATAAAGAAAAAATTCAGAGAAAAACAAAATTCAATTCAATTATATTTTTCCCGGGAAATACCCGATATTCAATAAAGAATTTCCGGTAAGTATATGAAATGACGTCGTATTTCAGATTGCCGATTTTTATTTTAGAAATGAATTCCATTTTGTTATATTATGTAAGTTCTCTTTAAAAAAGCCGGTACGAACCTGGTACGAACCGAATACGGACTTAATACGAGGAGAACCCCTGTGAATTTTAGCCGTATTATTGTTAAATAACAAAAAGATTGTAAAATACGACATCAATTTATTCTCCTTATTCAGGAACAAAAAAGATGACATAAAAAGAACAAATTTCAAAGCTTTTTTTATCCAACGGTTTCACTTAAAAAAAGGAAAATCATGAAATCAAAATGAGATTCTCAACCGAATAATCAACTTTTTTTCGTTTTTCTTTTAAAACCTGATGATTTTGCTCCTTCTGATTCGATGATCTTTTTACATTCTTCCAAAGTAATCTGATTCAGGTCTGTTCCCTTTTTTATTTTATAATTTCCCTTTTTATAAGAAATATAGGGGCCCCAGCGTCCTTCCAGAATTTTTACTTCAGGATCACTTTCAAAAGTTTTTAAGACTGACTTTTCTGCCTGTACTCTCTTTTCATTAATTAATTCAATGGCTCTGTCCAGGGTAACAGTAAGAGGATCGTCAATCCCCTTCTTCAAGGAAACAAAAGAATTATCATGCTTTACATAAGGTCCAAAACGGCCTATACCCACAGTTACTTTTTTATTTTCGTATTCACCCAGATCGCGAGGCAACTCAAATAATTTTAAAGATTCCTCGAGAGTAATGGTCTCAATACTTTGACCCCTGCGCAAACTGGCAAATAAAGGTTTTTCGTCCCCTTCACTATTCGTTTCGCCGATCTGAACAAAAGGACCAAAACGGCCAATCTTTGCTGATACTGTTTTCCCGCTAACCGGGTCTGTTCCAATAATCCGCTCCCCTCTGGCCCGTTCTGAAGTATTCATTACATCTTCAATTTTATCGTGAAAAGGCCGATAGAACTTATCAATCATTTTTGTCCAGACCAATTTGCCTTCCGCAATTTCATCAAATTGTTTTTCCACCAGGGCCGTAAAATTATAATCAACGATAGCCTCAAAATATTTTATAAGAAAATCATTTACCACAAGACCTATGTCTGTAGGGAACATTTTGGCTTTTTCCGCACCCGTGATTTCCATATTTAATGTTTCTGAAATCCGGCCATTTTTTAGGGTCAGTGTTTTAAAATCACGTTCCATACCGGACCTATCCTCCTTTACAACGTATTCGCGCTGCTGAATGGTGGTAATTGTCGGTGCATAGGTGGAAGGACGTCCTATCCCGAGCTCTTCCAGCTTCTTGACAAGACTGGCTTCAGTATACCTGGAAGGTTTCTGGGTATATCGCTCCATTGCCTGGATCTGATCAGGTTCTAACTTTTGGTTGATTCTGAGTGGCGGCAATAAGCCCTTTTCCTCATCAGAGAGATTTTCATCATCGCTTGATTCCATGTAAACATTGAGAAACCCATCAAATTTCATGACTTCTCCTGAAGCTGAAAAAGTTTCGGTGGAATTAGAAACATTAATAGTAACTAATGTTTTTTCCAATTCGGCGTCGGCCATTTGTGAAGCAAGGGTTCTTTTCCATATCAAACTATAGAGTCTTTGCTCCTGAGAAGATCCTTCTATTTCCTCCCTGTCAGCATATGTAGGCCGGATAGCCTCATGAGCTTCCTGTGCCCCCTTAATTTTGGTTTTGTATTGCCGGATTTTAAGGTATTTTTCTCCAAAAGATTCCAGAATCTTCTTTTTTGCAGAATCAAGGGCTAATTGGGACAAATTAGTTGAATCCGTTCTCATGTAGGTAATAAGTCCCGATTCATAAAGTCTCTGCGCTATTGACATCGTTAACCCGACCGGAAACCCAAATTTTCTGCTGGCTTCCTGTTGAAGAGTGGAAGTAGTAAAAGGAGCTGCCGGTGATTTTCTTGCCGGTTTTGTTATCACGTCAGATACACTAAATTGAGCCTTTTCACATTTCTCAAGGAAAGAACGGGCCTCTTCAATAGTGTCAAAACGATTCGATAACTCAGCTTTAAGAGCAACCGTTTTTGCATTATTATCGGGAACAAGGAAAATCGCTGTTACACGGAAATAATGGGCCGTTTTGAAATTAATAATTTCCCGCTCTCTTTCAACAACAAGTCTCACAGCTACAGATTGTACTCTACCCGCCGACAAGGAGGGTTTTACCTTTTTCCACAGAACCGGTGAAATCTCAAAACCGACCAGCCTGTCCAGAATTCGTCTGGCTTGCTGGGCATCAACAAGATTTTTATCCAGACGGCGTGGATTTTCAATAGCGTATTTAATTGCATCACTGGTAATCTCATGAAATACGATCCGGTTGGTAATTTCGGCCTTTAAGTTCAATACTTCCATCAGGTGCCAGGCGATTGCTTCTCCCTCGCGGTCCTCATCAGATGCGATCCATATTTTTTTTGCAGATTTAGCGTGCTTTTTAAGCTCACTGACCACTTTTTTCTTATCCTCTGAAATAATGTAGTTTGGTTGATAATTGTTATTGATATCAACGCCAAAATCTTTTTTATCCAAGTCGCGGATATGACCAAAACTGGACTTTACCAAAAAATCCTTACCAAGAAACTTTTCTATCGTTTTTGCTTTCGCAGGTGACTCCACAATAACCAGATTGTCTTCCATAATAATAACCAGATAACTGAACCGATCAAAAAATTTTTGCAAAGTAAAGAAAATCAAAGAGCAAGTTCCAACTTTTTGTACGACCATTATTAAAAGTAGTTGTAAATTAATCTTAAAACACAGGTCTAATGACTCAGAATATCTGGATGTTATGACAAAAAAATAAATCTTCATTTTTAAGATCAGTACTTATCTCTATCCACTCGCTGTAACTTTAATTACTTCAAAAGTTAATTCAATTATTAAATGTTAAATTTGAAGAAAAATAATAAATATCAAATCCAGAACAGCAATACGATGAAAATCATAAAACTTTTATCCTTTTTTCTTTTTATATCCCTGATTTCCTGTCGGTCCGATAAAGATGTCATTTCAATCATTCCTAAACCGGAATTTATCACAATAAAGGGAGGGAATTTGAGCGTGCCTAAAAAATTCGCCGTTTCGGTCTCAGATACCAGTCTTGTACCTGTACTAAATACTTTTGCAGACCAGATCAAGGATTTAGCGATTCCCCACATTTCATCTCAAAAAAGTTTTCTGGAAATCACGTTGGATGATAACACCGGCACTGGTGAAGAAGGATATGTACTTTCCATTAAGAGAAACAAAATATCAATTAAGGCCCATACTGCTCATGGCGTATTTAATGGTCTGCAAAGTCTGAGGCAAACGATGCTATGGGGTAACAAAACAGAAGAAAGCATAAAGATTCCGTGTTGTGAAATAAAAGATTCCCCAAGGTTCTCCTGGAGAGGCTTTATGGTAGACGAATCCAGACATTTTTTCGGAAAAGAAAAAATTGAACAGTTATTGGATATAATGGCGCTTCATAAACTTAATACATTTCACTGGCATCTTACTGATGAACCGGGATGGCGAATTGAAATAAAAAAATATCCGGATCTTACCCGGATCGGAGGAAAGGGAAACTATCATGATCGTGATGCCTCTGTTGCATTTTATTCACAGAACGAAATTATTGAGATCGTGAAGTATGCCTCCGCCAGATTCATCCGGATCATTCCGGAAGTGGATATGCCGGGACATGCGTCAGCTGCAAATCGTGCATACCCCGAATACTGTGGAGGTGGTTCTCCTAAATTGCCCAATTTCACATTTAATCCGGGAAAAGAAGGGACATACCTTTATTTAACTGAAATTTTGAGGGAAATCTGTGGAATTATTCCAACTCCTTTCCTTCATGTCGGAGGTGATGAAGTACATTTTGGGAATGAGCAATGGTCCACGAATCCGGATGTACAAAAACTGATGAAAAGAGAAAATCTGAATGATCTTAAAGCAGTAGAGTCGTATTTTAACCGAAGGATGGCTGATTCAGTGAAAAGTCTCCATAAAACACTTGTCGGGTGGGATGAAATTGTGGATACAGGCTTAGATCCAGCGAATTCGGTGGTAATGTGGTGGCGAAGTGACAATACCGATCAATTGGTAAAATCTTTTGAGAAAAAATATAAGGTGGTCTTATGCCCTGTTGCTCCACTCTACTTTGATTATGTGCAGGATAAGTCTCATAAGTGGGGAGGTAAATCCGAAGGCGCAGGATGTTCAATTGAAAACGTGTACAATTTTCCTCCCGATACTCTCCCCGGATTCAAGAAATACGAAAATCAGGTACTCGGCATTCAGGCCAATTTATGGAGCGAGGTTATTCAAAATTATGACCGGTTTGATTTTATGGTGTATCCAAGAATATGCGCGCTCTCTGAAGCAGGATGGACAACAGCTCCCCTGAAAAATTATGAAGACTTTGCTCCAAGATTACGGAAGATGTTAAATTACTTTGATCAACTCAAAATAAATTACTACAATCCTTTTGACCCGAATAAAAGTCCGGAACCCAAAGGAGTAAAAAAAGCAGAAGTTAAAACCGTATCCAATAAAAATTAACCATCTGTAAATCGCTGAAGAAGATAAGCGCTTTTTGCTTCCCATCGATTCATCTAAAAAGATAGGATTCTAAGAATGGATATTTATCTTTTTTTTCAAAACAATAAAAATTGAATATTTTTATTGTAAAATTAGCATAGATAATACACCGTATTTTTTATTATTGTATTTTTATAAAAATAAATAATTAGAATTATTAGAAGATATGGCTGATTCAAAGATTGAATTTTCGTATGACAACCTTCATTTTTCATGTGAAGGGGAAAAGGAGTGGGTTGAGACCCAATTAAATCAGGTATTAAACCGAATACCCGGATTAAATAAAGCCACACCTGCTGTTAAAACTCAAGAAGCGGAAGTTACTTCTATTGCTGAAACGGTCAGAAGACCAAAAGGTAGAAGACCGAAAGCTGGAGCAGAATCAGCAAAACCGGAAACCTCCACAGATCCTCTGATGGATTTTTTAAGAGATAAGAAGGCCGATAAAAATCAGGTAAGAAAATTCCTGGCAGTTGCTGTTTATTTACATGCACACGGAATGGAAAAATATTCTACCCCCCTGATTTCCAAAACTCTTAAAAATACAGGCATCGAAAAATTAATCAATGCCAGCGACTGTTTAAATAAGAATGAAAAGAAAGGCTTCTGTATCAAAGAGGATAAGGAATTCATTCTTACTGATCTTGGAATCAGGGCTATTCTCGGAGGAGCAGAAGAATAAAAAAGAAGATTCAATGTTTCAGTGTTTCAAAGTTTCAAAGGTCGCGAGCCCTTGAAACTTTGAAACCTGAAACCTTAAGAGATTAGAATCCTATATTAATGCTGAAAAGGAAATTCGTCCCTGCCTGAGGGAAATATCCATCCATTTTATACCGCTGCTGATTATATATATATGAATAAACCCAGGCATTATTTTCATATTTTTCATCAAAAATATTGTTAATCAGGCAATGCAGTTTAAGTTCCTTAAAGAGTTTTTGCTTTACCAGATAATCAAGTTTAACATTGTTCACAAAATAAGCATCAAGTTTGCGATCAGAATTGGATGTATTATCGATAAACTGAGAAGAGACATAGGAAGAAAGAAAACTCATATCAAGATTTTCAGAAAGCTTACAGGTGAATTTACTGTTTGCAATGATATCGGGAGAAAAAGCGATGTCCGTATTCCCAAGCGCATTCACGCGAAGATCTCCTGAATCCCAATTTTCCACGTATTCTGTAAAATCCATAATTCTATTTCTACTGAAAGTTGCATTGATATCCCAGTTGAAAATCTTCAAAAACTTCAAACCTGCCATCAATTCAACTCCGGCACGGTAACTATCCGCCGCATTTGTCATGATCGCGGATCCTACATCATTAATCTGACCGGTTAATATCAATTGATTCTTATAATGCATATAATATAAATTGGTCCCGAATAAAAGATGAGCTGATTTAAATTGATAGCCTCCCTCAAAATCATTCAGAGTTTCAAACGTTGGTTGTTTGCCTGCAGGATCAGCATCCACGAAATTATCCCTGTTAGGCTCCCTGTTGGCTCTTCCATAATTTACATACATGCTGTTTTGGCCATTAATCGCATAAAAAAAGCCAGCCTTGGGATTGAAGAAATCAAAGCTGTGTGATTGTGTCAGATTTCTTAAATCATCGTCAATCCCACCTATTTCGTAATTAATGTGCCGGTATTGTAAATCAACAGACGCATTCAATTTGCTAGTCAACCTGTAATTATATCTCGTGTATAAATTACAGTCCTTTTTAATCCCCGTGCCGTGATACCATTGGTAATCATTATCAGGAAAGCCACCGTTTTCAGCCCATATCACCCGACCAAAATGCCGTCCGTCATAAATATTTCCTCCTCCCCCGATAGTCAGGTCCGATTTGTTATTTTTATAAGTAGACGAAAAAATTAATCCGTAAAAGTTGTTGTCCAGCCATTTTCGCCGGATCAAATCAGTAGATTCTACGGGTGCACCATTTACAACGGGTGCACTCAGATTATAATCCTGATAATCCTGATCATCTTCATACTGTTCATAATAGCCACGGCCATAGGTGTAAAATCCTGAAATATTCAGGTTAAAGTCAGGATTGAATTTATGGGAAAAATGTAGCTGATAATAATCCTGCTGATAATGATCAACCTGGTTTTTATAGGTATAGAGATTATAGGTTCTGCTGTTGGAGTTAATCATGTTCACGGTCTGGTCGTGTGAATACAAATAATTATCCTCATATTCCTGCATTCCTGCCAGATCATTATTGAGGCGAACCGAAGTAACTCCATTCCATGCCTGATAAGTCTGTTCTATACCAGAAAATACAATTGCTTTTAAAATGGTATTCGCTGTAAAATAACCTCCTGATAAAAACACGGATTTAAGATCCGAGGCGCCCCTGTCGATAAATCCGTCTGAAGTTATTTTAGACAGAGAGGCATTAAAAGCAAACTTCCCGTTTAATCCGGTTCCAACCGACACGTTATTTCTAAAAGTATTGAATGAACCATAAGTTCCGCTGTAATTGGCAATAGCCTGAGAATCAAGCTTACTGGTTTGTATGTCGATACTTGCGCCAAAGGCCCCTGCCCCGTTGGTCGAATTTCCGACTCCTCTTTGTACCTGGATGTTCTCAACTGAGGAGACAACATCAGGAATATCCACAAAATATGTACTATGGGATTCTGCATCAGAAACCGGAATTCCGTTCATGGTGACGTTTATCCGGTTCAGATCTGTTCCACGAATCCTGAAATTTGTATATCCTATCCCCGTGCCTGCATCTGAGGTGGCCACAAAAGAGGGAGTCATATTGAGCAGGTAAGGAATATCCTGTCCGAGATTTTCATTCCGGACCGTTTCTTTCCCAATGGTAGTATGCGCAACAGGTGAATTAGAACTTGCCCTGGAAGCCGAAATCAGAACTTCTTCAACCAGGACGGGAGATCTTTTTAAATGTATATCCAGAATTTCAGAATCCTTGACATTGATCTGTTTTTGGAAAGTTTCATATCCCAGATAAGAGACCTTAATAAGATAGTTCTCATCCTTTAAATTTTTAAAAACGAATTTTCCTTCAGAATTGGTGGATGTCACCATGAAGGTATTATCCATTACAACATTGGCATTGGACAAAGGCCCCCCGTTTTCATCCCTGACTGTCCCCGTCAGGTGGTGCTGTGCAAAAACAACCGTTTGCAAGAGCAAAAATAAAATCAAACTTCCTGTTTTCATTTTTTAATATAATTAATAAAAAACTCAACGAGGCAGGAAATTCCTGTTAACCATCCCTTCGCCGGCATTGCCCGTATCAGGTTCGATGGGTATGATCTCAGCCCTTTCAGGCACCCCATTGTATAAATTATGCACTCGGCGTCATCCCTCATGAATTGACGACTATCGATCCGAATGACCAATGACCATATCTGACCTTAATGACTAAGATTGATTGCCATCAAGACCTTTCCACAACTAAAGAGGAGCATTAATAAATGAAACAGAATTCTTCATTTTCCCTTTTCGGCATTATCCGAACAGGTTCGATGGGTTTGATCTCAGCCTGTAATATTAAAGGCACCCCTCTTTGAATTTCGGTTCAAAGTTAGGAATTAATTACGAATTCTATTTAGAGATGAAAGATATAGTAGGAGAGACGAGAAATGATTAGCAGACCGGAGGGAAATCAGGATTTGGTGTAAGAAACGAAATCTCTTGTGGCTTTCAGTAGATTAACCGTTTGCAGAAGCAGGTTCTTTGATTCAGACATCAAAGTAAAAAACAAGACCGAATTACGGCTGTTTGTTTCTTTTCTTTTGATCCGTCTGATTTGCTTCCTCTCCAGATCACGCATCAGTTCATTGATATCCTGACGTTTGGCAATCAGTTCTTCAATCTGGTCAAACTTGGATTCCTTAATAATATAAAGAGAGTAGTTTAAGAAATCATTAATTTGTGAACTAAACTGCATTAATTCCTCATTTTGTTCTTCAGAAAAAGGTCTGTGCCCATTCTCAAGATGTTCAAAAAGAGGCCTGACCACGAATTTTATCGAGTGGGCCATCTCGCGCAGGTAATCAATAATCTGTACGTAATAGTGTCCCGTTTCAATAGAATCCTGTTGAAGTTTTTGGATGATCTTGAAAATATTGGCTTTCAGTTTGCGCATGCGCTGATTAAATTCTTCAATTTCAGCATCAATTTCTCCAAGTTGTTGCCGATCTTCCAGGTGAAATCCATTTAAACCCAGAAAATAGGCTTTCGAAACCATAATAATTGCATTGGAAGTATCCTGATTGGTCTTTATCAGTACACTTTCCGCCTTTACTGTTGATTCGGGGAATTCCTCCACTTCCTGTATAATGACTTCCCTCTTCTGATATTTTATAATAATCTTTATGACCGGGATAAGCGCTAAAACCCCGAGAATGATCCCGGCAATATTACCCGAAGATAAGATCAGTAAGGTAATTATGGCGGCAAGGAGGAAGGCAAAAAATGAATTAAAAAACCAACTCCCCATCATAGAAAATATACCGGAAATACTGGTTACTGCCGTTTCTCTGTCCCAGGCTCTGTCGCCAAGAGCAGTTCCCAAAGTAACCATGAAAGTAATATAGGCCGTCGATAAGGGGATTTTAACCATCGTACCGGAAGAGATCAATACGGCCGAAATGATCAGAATATTCGTGACTCTTAATTTATCAAATTTATTATTCCCATATCCTCCGCCTGTGTCCTGGATAAACCGGTTATTGAACCATCTCTTTATTCCCGGTCTGATGTATTTCCCCACTCTGTTTGCGGTGATAATGCTCCCTCTGACAATGGATCTCGACACTGTATAAGAATTACGTTTTTCTCCTGTTTCTGTGTTCCGTGGTGATTCTTCCTTAATAAAATGATAGGTATGTACTTTGCGAAAATACATTATTCCCAAAAAGATGGCTGTGCCAAAAAGCAGGAGCAGAGGAATTTCGTTGCTGGTTCGCTGATTTAAAATATCGGTGGTAAAGGAATAAGGGTCCGGTTTTCCCAGATGCAGCCATCCATTGAATAAATCAAAAGAGGCCAGCGGGACGCCGATAAAATTTGCAAGATCATTCCCGGCAAAAGCAAAAGCCACGGCAAAAGTTCCAATCAGCAAGGTTATATTGAAGACATTGAATTTGCTTAACAGTAAAAGCAGCTGAAAAACTACAGATACGATTAAAAAAGTGCTTAAAAGAATCAGGTTTTTATTCCTGGCTATCTGTTCACTCCATCCGGAAGGCAAGATATAGGAATTTTTGATGGAGGATAAGGCAATAATTACAAGCAATGTGAAAACAATTCCTCCAAATAATCCACCGTAATAGCGCATTTTTTCCTTGCACCGGAAAGTAAACACAATACGGATCAGCCATTGTACAAGAAAGCCTGAAATGAACGCAAAGGCAAGCGATAAAAGGAAACCGGACAGGATTGCCAGAATTTTATCATTATGGAGGTATTGAAAAAATTCGGAAGGTACAATTCTTTCTCCGCCGCTTTTCAGAATTGAGGCCATCACCGCCCCCCCCAGAAGAGCAAAAATAACCGATATTGTGCTGGAAGAAGGCAATCCAAACGATCGGAAGACATTGATCAGCAGGATCTCAGTAAGGACAACAGATAAAAAAATGATGATGATTTCGGAAAAGTAAAATTGCTCGGCTTTAAATATTCCCCTTCGGGCCAGGTCCAGCATCCCGTCAGACAAGATAACTCCGGAAAATATACCGGCTCCTGCAATCCCAAAGACCAGCCATACCGGAAATAATTTAGAAGAAAAAACAGAACTCAAAGATTTTAATGCTTCCGCACTAAAGTTGACTATCAGATCAGAAACTGTTAGAATAAATATTAAAACAATAAGCGATAAATATATTTTTTCCATGTATTTTCAACCTCTGATAATCGTTACAAAGTTATTCCTGATTCCTTTGTAGGATTACTTCAAAAATATTAAATAAATGTTAGTAAAAGTTAATTTTGTGTAAAAAATACATCAAATTTTAAATGAGTTGTTTTACTTTGAAAATATGAGAATTACACCGGTAAAAACAATAACACCTGCCAGTCTTTCGACTATTTCATCGATAATTGTCACTTTTTTTTCGATGGTATTGCTGGCCTTATCGCATATTTTAGGCTGGGATATCTGGATGCTCGTCTTTATCCCGTTCAATTTTGCCGTGGCTTACTTCACTACACAGTACGTATTAAAAATACTGATTTCCGAAAAAATCGCCCCGATTTACAAGACCATCGGTGACGTACCTTTCGATGGCAAAAGGATCAAAGAAAACATTGAAGACCGGAAGGATATCATAACAGAAGTCGATCTGGATGTAAAAATGTGGGCCAATGATAAGATGGCCGAAATCGACAGGCTGCGTGACATTGAAAAATACAGGAAGGATTTCATAGGCAATGTCTCCCATGAGTTAAAAACTCCTATTTTCAACATACAGGGATATGTCCTGACTCTTCTTGACGGCGGATTGGAAGATCCCAAAATCAACAGGCTTTATCTGGAGCGGACCGAAAAGAGTATCGACCGGATGATCAGCATTGTGGAAGATCTCGAATCCATCACCAAGCTCGAATCCGGCGAAGTGAAGCTAAAAATTGAAAGTGTAAACCTGATCAAACTTGTGGAAGAGGTATTTGATCTGGAAATGCGGGCTGCCAACGAACGGCGGATTACGATGAATCTGACGGTCAAAGCAGCCAAACCGGTCGAGGTCAATGCAGATAAAAGAAGAATATTTGAGGTTTTTACCAACCTGATCGGTAATGCCATCAAGTACGGTAAAAAGGGAGGCAACATCAATGTTATATTTTATGACATGAATGAAATGCTCATGGTCGAGGTCAGTGATGATGGAATTGGTATTGATAAAAAAGATTTACATCGTATCTTTGAACGTTTTTACCGTGTCGACAAAAGCCGCTCAAGGATGCAGGGAGGGACCGGGTTAGGACTCTCCATTGTTAAGCACATCATAGAGGCCCACAAACAGACCATCAATGTCAAGAGCCAGATAAATAAAGGGACTACCTTTACATTCATGCTTGAAAAGTACAGCAAAAAAAATGAACCTGAGCCAATTGAAAATTAATTATTTAATTCATATCAGACTGAAAGGAAAATATTCCACCATTCAGGACGATAATTCAGAATTATTGTTATATTTAGTGCCTTAAAACCAAATTAAGTAAAATAATTACCAATGGTAGATAAAGATAATGCACCACGTATCCTCCTGGTTGATGATGAGGAAGATATTCTTGAATTCGTAAGTTACAACCTTCAACGGGAAGGTTTCAAGGTCTTCTCTGCTCGAAATGGCGCGGAAGCCATACAGATGACGGGAAAATTAAAACCCGACCTGATCATCCTGGACGTAATGATGCCCGAAATGGATGGGATGGCGGCCTGTGAAGAAATCCGCAAACTCCCCGGCGGTAAAAATGTGGTCATTGCTTTTCTCACCGCCAGAGGTGAAGACTATTCACAGATCGCAGGTTTTGAGGCAGGAGCCGATGATTACATCACCAAACCCATTCGTCCAAAAGTTCTGATCAGTCGTGTTAAGGCTCTTTTAAAAAGGACCGGAGAAATTCCTGCCGAAACAGTTGAAGATGAAAAGATCATTAAAATCGGGAATCTGGTGATCGACAAAGAAAGATATGTGCTTCAGATTGAGGGAAGAGAACTGACTCTCCCGCGCAAGGAATTCGAACTTCTTTCACTGCTTGTTTCAAAACCGGATAAAGTATTTACCCGGGATGAGATTTACAAAGCTGTATGGGGAAACAACGTCATCGTCGGCGACCGTACCATTGACGTTCATATCCGTAAACTGAGAGAAAAAATCGGAAATGATAACATCCGCACCTTAAAAGGAATTGGATACAAATTTGTAATCTGATTTTAATCCTGAAAATTTATAAAAAATTCAGAGAAGCAACCACTGCTTCTCTTTTTTTGCGCCCTACCATCTCCGGAGTTTATTCGTATCTTCTTCGTACATTATTCGTAGTTAATTCGATCATATACGAATAATGTACGAATAAAGACCGGGGACGACCTTTCCCGGAGTAAGCGGAATTAATGTCTGTCCTAATTTTTGAATAAGAAAATCGAGAGGGAATTTTTAGAGAAAACAAGGCCGTTACTTTGAGAAAAATTAAAGCTCCTTTCTCATCCTGGCTACAGGAATCTCTAACTGCTCACGGTACTTAGCAACGGTCCGACGGGCAATGGCATATGATTTTTCCTTTAAAATCTGCGTCAGATCATCGTCTGTAAGGGGTTTGCGTTTATCTTCCCTGCTGATACACTCCTGCAGGATGGATTTGATTTCACGCGTGGAGACCTCCTCTCCCGTATCTTTTTGCATCGATTCGGAAAAGAAATATTTTAACGGATAAATTCCAAAATGAGTCTGAATGTATTTACTGTTTGAAACTCTTGAGATCGTAGAGATATCAAGGCCTGTACGGTCTGAAATGTCCTTCAGGATCATTGGCCTGATTTTGGTTTCATCACCCTCCATAAAGAATGCTTTCTGATACATCAGAATTTCGGTCATGACCATCATCAGCGTGGTCTGTCTCTGTCTGATGGCATCAATAAACCACTTGGCCGAATCAATTTTCTGCTTGACAAACAGAACCGCATCCTTATTTTCACGATTCAAACCACTCTTATTTTCGTGATACGACCTCAGCATGTTTGAATAATAAGGACTGATGTTCAGTTCAGGAACGTTTTTCTGGTTCAGGCTGAGCTGAAATTCATCATCTACGATGTCGAGAATGAAGTCAGGTATAATGGTTTGACTGGTTCTGTTAATGTTATTGCTGTAGGAGCTTCCGGGCCTTGGATTTAGTTTAAGGATCTCCTCAACAGCGTCTTTGAGGGTTTCATCATCTACCCCGAATTTCCTTTGAATTTTATCAAAATGCTTCCTGGTAAATTCCTCAAAAGAATCGCGAAGAATCTGCCCGGCCAATTTGACCAGTTCACTCTGATTTTCCTTCCGTGAGATTTGAAGACGAAGGCATTCGCGAAGATTCCTGGCCCCAACACCCGGGGGATCAAGATCCTGTACGATTTTTAAAATCCGGATCAGATCCGTTTCGTTTGTCTTTATATTCTGAGCAAATGCCAGGTCATCTACGATGGATTCAAGATCACGGCGCAGATAACCATCTTCATCAATGCTGCCGATGATGTGTTCGGCAAGTGCCATTTCATATTGATTCAATGCCACCATCCGAATCTGATCCTGCAAGTACTCGTGAAAGGAAGTACCATCAGAAAAAGGTATTTCATTCACCTTCTCACCCTTCGAGGTGTTCTGCGTATTGTGACGATAAGAAGGATAATCTTCCTCATTCAAATAGTCAGCTACCGAAAATTCTTCATTATCCTTGTCCTCGTTTGATTTTAGATCTTCCCCGGAATATTCCTCATCAGTGGATTCAAAGTTGTCATTTTCGATTTCAAGTACAGGATTTTCTTCCAGCTCCTTTTTGATTCTTTGCTCAAGTTGCAGCGTAGGAAGTTCCAACAGCTTTATCACCTGAATTTGCTGAGGTGAAAGCTTTTGAAGCAATTTCTGTTGAAGACTTAGTTTCTGCATAATTTTCTTTTCTAACCTATATATTAAATGTTTAAAGTATAACTTCGGTTAAAACTCACAGTTACGCGGGGTCCTTGCAAAAGGGATCACATCGCGGATATTCCCCATTCCGGTAACAAATAACATCAGCCTCTCGAACCCAAGTCCGAATCCGGCGTGGGGGCATCCGCCAAACCTGCGGGTATCGAGGTACCATTGCATATCCTGCTTCGGAACAGACATTTCTTCCATACGGCTTTCGAGTACATCGAGACGTTCTTCACGCTGAGACCCTCCGATGATCTCTCCGATCTGAGGGAAAAGAACATCCATGGCTGAAACCGTTTTACCATTATCATCAAGGCGCATGTAAAAAGCTTTGATCTCTTTTGGATAATTGGTCAGGATAACCGGCTTTTTAAATTCATGTTCCACAAGATAACGTTCGTGTTCGCTTTGCAGATCGGTTCCAAATCCTGCAACCGGATACTGGAATTTACCCTTCTTATTTTGCTTTGAATTTTGCAGAATATCAATGGCTTCAGTATAGGTGAGTCTTACAAAATCGTTATCTGCCACAAATCTGAGCTTTTCAATCAGATCCATCGACCGCTGATCGGCAGGTTTGTTTTTTTCTTCTTCCTTCAGACGATTGGCAAGGAAAAGAAGATCATCCATACAATTATCGAGTGCATAACGGATCAGGTATTTCAGAAATTCCTCTGCCAGATCCATGTTATCATTCAGATCAAAGAAAGCCACTTCGGGCTCAATCATCCAGAACTCGGCCAAGTGGCGAGAGGTATTGGAGTTCTCCGCCCTGAAGGTAGGGCCAAAAGTGTAGATTCGGGATAGAGCCATTGCAAAAAGCTCTCCTTCCAATTGGCCGGAAACGGTCAAATTGGTTGATTTACCAAAGAAGTCTTCTGAAAAATCAGGCTTTCCTTCCTCATTAAGGCGTAATTCTGTAGCCGGAAGAGTAGTGACACGAAACATTTCCCCAGCCCCTTCGGCATCCGAACTGGTAATGATAGGAGTATGTACGTTATAGAATCCCCTGTCGTTAAAGAATTGATGAATGGCAAAGATCATGGCATGCCGGATGCGGAATATGGCGCTGAAAGTAGCGGTACGCGGCCTGAGATGGGCAATTTCACGGAGAAATTCCAATGAGTGGCGCTTTGGCTGCAAAGGATATTTTTCAGGATCAGCCAGCCCGATAATTTCGAGTTTCTCAGCTTTCATCTCCACCGATTGGCCCGAACCAGCGGATTCAACCAACTTACCGGTAACACCGATAGCTGCCCCGGTATTAATACTTTTAAAAATCTCTTCGCCAAAGATTTCCACATCGGCTACCACCTGCAAATTATTAATCGTGGAGCCGTCATTTAATGCTATGAAATTAACATTTTTGCTTCCCCGACGGGTGCGCACCCATCCTTTTACCGTAATTTCCGTTCCGATCTTCCCTGATTTCAGGACATCTGCAATGCTGTTCTTCATTATTTTCCTATGTTATAACTCATTCCGGGGTAAATAAGCCCGAATGTTTAATCTACAAAATTAAAATAATTATGCCTTTCACGGAATAAAAGATTTTGGATTGTGGGGAAACTTTAATTAAAATATCTTCGGAGAGAATACACCAACCAAATTGTTTCTTTTTGCCGGTTATATTCAGCAAAGTTTTATCATTAAATTTGTAGTTTAATAAATTGATTCAATTGAGTTACAGCATGCCATTCCCTTCAGGGAAAAGATACAACGATTTCTCTTCTCATTTCCGCAACCTTTTCAACGGCCGGGTTCAAAAGATATCATTAAATGCGGGTTTTACCTGCCCTAACCGCGACGGCTCACGAGGATACGGAGGTTGTACTTATTGCAACAACAAGACTTTCACTCCTTCTTATTGCGATATGAGAACGGTATTAAAGACACAAATAGAGGAAGGAATAGAATTTTTCTCGAAGAAGTATGACACCATGCGCTTCCTCGCTTATTTTCAATCGTATTCCAATACCTATGCACCTGTCGAGGTATTGCGGGAACTGTATGAGGAAGCTTTGGAACATCCCGGTATAATTGGACTTGTTATTGCCACACGGCCAGATTGCATCAATTCAGATATCCTTGACTTACTTGAGGAGTTATCAAAACGCTGTTATGTAATGGTGGAGCTTGGACTTGAATCGGTGAAGGACGAAACGCTGAATCTTATTAACCGGGGGCACAGTTGGGATGAGTCAGTCAGGGCAATCACAGAGATCAGCAAAAGAGGCATCCATAACTGTGCACATCTAATTCTGGGACTTCCGGGTGAAGATTACGAAGATTACATTGATCAGGCAAGAATCATTTCAAAACTGCCGGTGAAGAATTTAAAACTTCATCAGCTTCAGATTCATACAGGTACCCAGATGGCGAAAGATTACGCCCAATTTCCTGAACGGTATCCATTGTTTTCATTGGAAGATTACGTAGAAGTTGTTGTAGATTACCTCGAAAACCTCAACCCATCCATCATCGTAGAGCGATTCGTCAGCTTTGCTCCCGGGAAGATGGTCATCGCCCCCAAATGGGGATTAAAAAACTTTGAGTTTGTGGCTAAAGTGGAGAAGCGATTGAAGGAAAGGGATACCTGGCAAGGTAAGAAATATGATGTGCTGATTAGATGATGTGCTGCTCATCTGTCATATCCTTCAAGGGTGATATTTTGATTCAACCAAGCCGCAGAGCGGCGTTATTTTGGTAGGTTATTAATTGAAGGTTATATAGAGCCGTGTAACGGCGACATTTTGGTAATGCACTTTACCAAAATGTCGCCGTTACACGGCTTGTTAAAATGTCCTTATGATTTTGCTACCGTAATGCCGCCGCTCTGCGGCTAATAGGCTGATGTGATTGTAACCATTGAAATCTTGGGACCTTCACTTTAAATACAAATTCGAATCTCCATAACTCAGGAAACGGTAATTGTTTTTTAGCGCATGGTCATAGATTTCTTTCCACTGATCACCAAGAAAGGCAGCGATCAACAACAATAAGGTGCTTTGAGGCTGATGAAAATTGGTAACCATGCCTTGTATCACCTTAAATTCATAACCCGGCATGATGATCACCTGTGTGGAGGAACTTAATTCATTAAGCCTTTCCCTTTCCATGTAATCAAGAAGAGCTTTAAAAGATTCTCTTGTCGCTGGCTGCTGGTCAGCCTGATACGGATCCCACTGCAAAACAGACAGCTTTACCGGCTCAATATCCGGTTCTCTTAGTATCTTGCATCCCATCCAGTACAAACTCTCGATGGTTCTCACAGAGGTTGTACCAACAGCAATAATCTTGCCTTTATGACGGGTTAACTTTTCAATAAATTCCCTGCTTACAATAAAATGTTCGGTATGCATTTTATGCCCGAAGATGGTATCTGATTTCACAGGGCGGAATGTTCCTGCTCCCACATGCAAAGTGATCTCTTCGCAATCAATCTTCTTCTGCTTCAAAAGATACAATACATTCTCCGTAAAATGAAGACCTGCTGTTGGAGCAGCAACAGAACCTTTGACTTTGGAATAGATCGTCTGATAACTTTGCAGGTCGATTACTTCCGATTCTCTTTGCAGATAAGGCGGAATCGGGATATTTCCGGAGGCTTCCAATACTTCAGCAAAAGAAAACCGGTCGTTATCCCATGAAAATAAGATATCAACAGAATCCGCTGATTCTTTAAACTTTTTTGCGGTAAGAACTACCGGAGCGCCTTTGATATCAATTATTTCCTGAAGAATATCATCTTTCCATTTTTTTAGGTTCCCCACAATGCATTTCCACCGACATGATTTGGTTTGAGAGAAGGATGCAGAATATTCAGCGGGCTCAATGGGCTCGAGGCAGAATAATTCAATCCTTGCTCCGGTCGATTTGTGAAATATGATTCGTGCCTTAATTACACGGGTGTTGTTGAAAACCAGCATCGTACCTTCCTGAATATACCGTGATATGTTATAAAAATGATCATCCGTAATGCTGTTGTTATTCCATACCAGCAGCTTTGACTGATCGCGCTCTGTCAACCCATATTTTGCGATACGTTCCTCTGGAAGATTATAAGTAAAATCCTTAACAGAAATATCTTCTACCTTTACCATTCTATCAAAATAAATTTAACGCTACTTTATTTCCACGTCCAGGACAATCCGGCATATGCTCCCATTCTTTTTTCAAAACGATTACCGTAATCCCCAGCCACTCCTGCATTAAATCTGAGCGGAAGGTTTTTAAATATAAATCCGCATTCTGTTAAAAAAGACAACTGATCCAGGGGCGGATCGTATCTCACGCCTTCAGGATCATAGGTTCCGAAACTGCGGGAGAAGGAAATCAAGGATCTCCAGGTCAACCTTTCATTCAGCCAGCCGCTGAGGCCTATGTGATGAAGCAGGATGCGGGTATTATCAAAACCTTTGGAAATGCCGTTTGCATCAATCACGGGAACGAAAACAGGACTTCCCATCATGTGATTGTAATAAACATGACCAGATTTGTAAATCCAGTTATTAAAATAGTTGTCATTGCCCCGGCCGGTAAATCTTCCTGTATTTCCCACCTCAACCATGTTGTAAGTGCCGCTCTGATTGGTGGTGTTCTGAAATTCATAAACAAAATCAGATAAGATATTCTTTCGCTTTAATCCAAAATGCAAGCCCCACAAACCATCAGGGGCATTATCCATTTCCAATCCTGAGCGATCCTCAAAAGGATGATTGTAATAAAAAGTCAGTTTGGAATTGTGGAAATCCTTTTCAAAGGTAAACAGATAAATTCCCAGTGAATTGCCAGAGGCGTTATTTCTCTCATTGTTTGGAGAATTTGCTCCCCCCTTTAAAGCAACGATGTATCTGAAGTAATTATCGAATCCGGGCAGTTTACCATAAACCGGCGAAGTACCTCCCCAATATACCCAATGATCAAGGCCCATAGATAGATTTATACTTCCAAAAGAAGCACGCCCAATAAGGCTTTTACGGTGCAGGTGAGGATTATCTACAAATCGTCTGTCATTCAACAGATTTTCTGCATAAAGAGCTTTGAACGAAAACCATTTTTTAGCGAAGAAAAATGGTATGTAACCATTGGTGGAAAGAGAGATCCCAGGAACCGATCTTGAATTATTTGACCAGTCCATATTCCCATTTGTAGAGGATAATCCGTTGTAGAGAACAGGTTCAGGTTTTGCCCCTGCTTTCAAAATCAGCCACTTGTATCTTGTTCCAATCCAATACTGATTAAACTGGAAATCGGAAGTTTTTCCTGAAAAGCCGTAAACGAGATTGGTACCATAGAATAAATCCCAGTTTTTTAAGGAATCCTTTGCCAAAGGTCTTTCAAACCCCAACTGAATTAATTGGTAAGAAGAATGATGAAAGGTGAAAATACCATTTTGATTAGAGGTCATCCAGAAAGGAAGGTCTTCGCCTGATGAAACGTAAGAACCCATTGAAGCTTTTATTTCGGGCAAATTACTTTTAAGCTCCTGTGAATAAACACCGGAAGCGATCATTAATAACAAAACCAGAAATAGAGATTTCAGCATCAGCATTAAGTTAAAATACAGAACAAAGATAATTTTACTTTGTAAAACATATTGGCTGGGATTAGTTTGAAGGGGTTTATTTCAATAAAGTTAATTTTATTAAAAGGCTCTTGAGCCAATAGCCTTACACTGGAGTTCATCTCTTCTTTGTGATTCTTTATAATTTCAAATCACAATTTCTTTCAACGTCATCAATTACTGCACCATGCTTTCTGTAGAATTCAATGGCATTGCGGTTCCAATCTGAAACCTGCCAGCGGACTTTTGTGCAATTCTCCTTTCGGGCAATCTCGATTATTGCATTCAGGAGTTTTGATCCAATATTCTTACCCCTGTAATTTTCGGTAACGTACAAATCATCAAGGTAAAGAGATTTGCCTGTCCAGGAATAATAGCCAAAAAAATAAAAAGCATATCCAATGATCTTTTCGTCTTCCAAGGCAATCAGGCATTTAAACAGCTTTTTATCTCGTACCATCTGATCCAGAGTCGTTGATACTTTCTCCGGAGTTTTGATAAAAACAGAAAATTCTTTGATCAGATTAAATACCTGATCAAAATCTCTTTTCTCAGCATTTTTTATTTCAACAGCCATATCAGACCCTTAAATGATAAAAATTAAAAAAGGCTGCTTTTATCCGGCAGCCTTTTTTAATTATTTTGAAGTTTTATCCTCTTTCGTTGCTGCTGCCAATAACTCCTCAGCAGGATAACGGAACTGGTAGGTTCCCGATCCCATTTTAAGCGTTACACCATTTTGATTGGTGGTTAGGCTCTCTTTTATCACCGAAGCAAGTGGCTGGGAATTCAGATTTATTTGTTCAGCTTTTGCAAAAGGCAATGTAACCGATGCGGTAGTATTGGCAGGAACTTTAATCTCATAAATAAAATCATTACCGTCATATTTCCATCCGGAAGAAACTTTCCCGTAAAGCGTTTCGATTTCAGCGGAAGCATTTGTAAGGCCGCCTCCGGGATGAGGATTCAACACGATGTGTTTGTAACCCGGTTGTTCGGGATCAATGTCAATACCTGCAACATGACGGTAAAGCCACTCTCCTATCGCACCGTACGCATAATGATTAAAGCTGTTCATGCCCACATCCTGGAAGGTACCGTTTGGTTTCTGACCGTCCCATCTTTCCCAGATGGTGGTGGCACCCTGCAGAACTGGGTAGAGCCAGGAAGGATACTTTTGGCGGTTCAACAGCATGAAAGCAAGATCATCACGTCCTATTGCGGAAAGAGTTTTGCATAAGATGGGTGTTCCAACGAATCCTGTTGTCAAATGGCTGAATTTTTTAACATCATCAGCAAGATATCCTGCCGCTTTGTCTTTCAGGTTTTCAGGTAAAAGATCAAAAGCAAGGGCCAGTGAATAAGCAGTCTGGGTATGAGAAACCAAGCGTCCGTTCGGAGTAACGAATTCCTGTATAAAAGCCTGTTTTATGGCCTCAGCCTGTTTTGCATATTTCTCAGCATCTTCCTTCTGTCCAATAATGGCTGCAATTTTAGCGATCAGTTTGGTAGAATAACAGTAATAAGCAGTGGCAATCAGGTCCTTTTCAGTGGTAGCTCCTGTGTAATCAGAGGCACTGGAAGCAAAGGCAAGCCAATCACCATAATGTTTATCGCCAGTCCAAAGATTGTCTTCACCGGCACGGGTCTTCATGTAATTGATCCATAACTTCATACTTGGATACTGGCGTTCAAGAATGCGCTGATCGCCGTACGCAAGATAAACGGTCCAGGGAACAATAATGCTGGCGTCTGCCCATGCAGTTGAACCTCCTGCTTCCTTTAATACATCCGGAATAACATGGGGTAATTTGCCATCGGCCGATTGATCCAGTGAAACATCTCCCAGCCATTTCGTATAGAATGAAGCTACATTAAAGTTAAAGGCTGCCGTCATGCTGAATACCTGTGCATCGCCGGTCCAGCCAAGCCGTTCGTCCCTTTGCGGACAATCGGTGGGAACATCAAGGAAATTGCCTTTCTGGCCCCATTGAATGTTATGCTGAAGTTGGTTGATCAGCTGATTAGAACAGCTGAAGGTCCCTGTTGGCTTCATGTCCGAATGTATAACCACTCCGGTCAGCTGATCCATTGCCAAAGGAGTTTTAGGTCCTTCCACCTTTACATATCTGAATCCGTGAAAAGTAAAATGCGGTTCGAACTGTTCGATTCCTTCCCCTTTTAAAGTATAGATATCAGTATTTTTGGCTGCACGAAGGTTAGCGGTATAGAAATTCCCTTCTTTATCAAGAACTTCTGCAAAATTCAGCGTTACCTGATCTCCCTTGTTACCCTGAACGCTGAGTTTTACCCATCCTACCATATTCTGCCCCATGTCATATACGGTTTCTCCCTTGGGGGTGGTGATGAGTTTAATTGGTTTAATTTCCTGGATGGCCCTTACAACCTCGCCTTCAGGAGAGACCAGGATTGATTTGGAATAGTCTGCAATAGTTGCAGTAATCCATTTTGATTCATCAAAACCCGGATTATTCCAGCCATTCATGTCTAACCGGGCGTCGTATTTTTCACCGTCATAAATATCAGATGCAATAATAGGTCCGGTGCTTGCTTTCCAGCTGCTATCGGTTCGGATGATCTCGCTGGTGCCATCTGTATAGGTAATTTGCAGCTGAGCAAGAAGAGAGAGCTTTTCTCCGTAATAATGATTCTGATTGGTAAATCCGATACGCCCGCGGTACCAGCCATCTCCTAAGATTGCACCAATTGCATTTTTAGTTTTCAACATCGGGGTCACATCGTAAGTCTGATATTGCAATCTTTTTTTATAGCTCGTCCAGCCTGGTGTGAAAAGGTCATTGCTGACTTTCTGTCCGTTCAGAAAGAGCTGATACAAACCCAATGAAGTGACGTATACCCTTGCTGATTTGATTTTCTTTGCGACATTAAATTCTTTCCGGAAAAAATGGTTTGGCTTCTCGTATTCTGTGCTGGTTTCAGGTTCCAGTGAAATCCAGGAAGCTTTCCATTGAGAAGGTTCCAACAGGCCCATCTCCCAGGATGCAGGAGCGCTCCAGGCAGTAGCCTTATTTTTATTATCCCAGATACGGACCTGCCAGTAAGCTTTCTGCATCGACTTTAACGCCGGGCCCCCGTAAACCACGTTCACTGATTGTGAAGAATTTACCTTGCCGGAAGCCCATAATTGTTTCCCTGATTTGTTCAGATCCCCTTCTGACAGGGCGACCCTGATTTCATAAGCAGTCTGCATGACGTTATTTTCAACGGATGCTATCTGCCAGCTAAATCTCGGCTGGGCTACTCCTATCCCAAGCGGATTTGTTTTATACTCACAAAGAAGCTGTTTAACCTCACTTTTAGCAAATGCGCCAAAAGAAACGCAGCTTAAAATGAAGATGATGGCAATGCCCCTGAAAAGGCTGTTCATATTTTTCATAACCGGTAAAGTTTGATATAAGAATCAAAGATAATAAAAGTAAAGTAAACTGTGAATAGTAAATATAATCAGAAATTATGTATTAAAATTGTAACCTTTTCTCTCATCAGGATCTCTAAAGTAAGTATAAACCAAAAACGACAATATGAATTATGCTGAAATCATGTCAGAAGAAAGAACTTTTTCTGCACTTATTAACGGGATTTTATTAATCTGCTTTATGACCGGCTTGTTTTTTACATGGTTCTTTATTCACAAAGCAAGAGCAAAAGAACGTTTGTTGATGATCGAAAAAGGAATTGATATTTCAAATATTTCCAACGGTGGCAAATTTAATTTTAGTATTCCCTTGCTAAAAATAGGATTTGTGTTGGCGGGTGCATCAATCGGAGCTGCTTTAGGTGAAGTTTTACACAATATTAAGATTGATGGTCTTACAGGACCTTTATTGTTTGCAGGAGCAGGAATAGGAATGATCTTGGGGTTCTTAAAAAACAAGTCCAAAGATCAAAAATAAAAAGATGGAGGAACTTTACATCCAGAAAGTGCTCGCTGGCGAATCCGATGCATTCAGGTATTTCATCAAAAAATACAAGGATATTGGTTATTCGCTTGCTGTTTCCGTTGTAAAGAATGAATATCAGGCACAGGAAATTCTGCAGACAGCCTTTATCAGGGCTTATTCAGGTTTAAAGAGTTTTAAGGGGAAATCGAAATTCAGTACCTGGTTTTACCGCATTCTTATCAACGAAGCATTCAAAGCAGTAAAAAAACAGTCTACCTATACAGATCTGGAGCCCGTCTGCAGTAAAATACCTGAAAATGATTATTTTGAAGCAAATGAGAAGGAGGAAAATCAGAAATATTATCTTAATGAAGCTTTGAAAAAGATCAATTCAAACGAGAGCCTTGCTTTGCGATTGTTTTATCTTGAAGAATGCTCTATTGAGGAAATTATTGAAATTACAGGATGGAGCAATTCCAACGTAAAAGTAATCCTGCACCGGGGGAGAAGTAATCTGCGGCAGGTTTTGGAAAAAATTTATAAAAATGATAAAGCAGCTTTATACCAATGAAGGATATTAACAAAAAAGAAGAAATCTATTTCAGGGAATTGATGTCGAAAGGCAAACTGGAGATGCCATTTTCTGATTTTGAGGATAATGTTATGACACAGATTGAACAAAAATTTGTTCATCAACAAGGAATTGCAAAAGACATAAAGCTTTCCTGGTTATTCTTTGCTGTCGGAACAACATTTGGTATTGTGATTTCCTGGATTTTACCCAGAATTCCTCAAAAAATATTCGGTATTGATCCAAAAAATCTGGCTATTTGTTTTCAGATCATTTTTGTGGTTCTGCTTTTCACCCAGATCGAAGCTTTGCTGGGATTTCTTAAGAAAAGCCCTTTAAAATACCTTAAACCAAATTGAGCATGAATAAACACCGATGACACAGATAAAAGCAATTTGCGCTATCTATGTCATCAGCATTCATTTTGACTTGAAAATCTAAATCTCCAGATTCTCTTCCTTGCTTTGTTTTTCTTTCTTCTCTTCTTTGCGAATAAAATAATGAGCAACAATCAGCGCAAGACCGCCAAAGACGCAGATCATGGATGGATAAGCAGCATCTTCGCTCATACTATGGTTTGTAACCATGATATCGGCAATTACGATTCCCAGTCCGATCCCGAACAATAACAATCCCCATTTCAGAATGCTGTGAGGCCGTTCTCTTTTAACAGATTCAAATAATTTGGGATCTGCACCTCTTTCAATCAATGCCATCCGTTCTCTGTTACGCGCGGAAGTGATAACGTAAACAATTCCAAAGACCGCTGCGAATACTATAAGTGGGACAAATATACCTTCCATAATATCTCTTTATTAAGTTTATCATTTGGCCATTTGACGCTGAACCTCTCCTATCGGTTACAATATTTTCAAATAAAAAATCTCTCCTGCAACAATCTTTCGTTTGTCACATCTTTATTGTAATTTTAATTGTTTTAGCTTGTAACCCAAAAACTGATACTGCGTCTAATTAGTCGATGGAGAAGAAAACAGATGAATATTATATCCGGGAGATATTGAAGGGAGATTCAGGATCTTTTTCATCACTCGTTGAAAAATACCAGCATATGGTTTTTTCTCTGTCACTGAAAATACTTGGGAACCATGAAGAGGCCGAGGATGCAGCCCAGGAATCCTTTCTTAAAGCATATAATTCACTGCGTTTCTTTAACGGAAGATCTACATTTAAAACATGGTTTTTCAGGATTGTCTATAACAACGCAATCTCAAAGCAGCGTACCCGGAAGAAAAATGAATACAAGATTGAAGATGTTCGTTTGTCGGAGAATGAATTGACAGTGACTGAAAATGCAATGAATAAATTTCAATCCGAGGATAGAATTAAATACCTGAAGCTTGGAATGGATAGGCTGGATTCGGAGGAACAGGCTCTTTTGAATCTCTATTATTACGATGAAATTCCTATGGAAGAAATTGCTGTTATTACAGGATATTCTTTATCCAATGTGAAGGTAAAGATTTTCAGAAGCAGGAAACACCTTCTTGCTGAGCTTACAAAAATTTTAAAGGATGAAACAATTTCCATATTATGAAGAATAAAGATCATTTGAAGGAATGGTTCAGGGAATTGCCGCTGGAACAGGCTCCACAAGGATTTTCCAACAAAGTCATGCAGCAGGTGATGTCTGAATGGTCGCTTGATCCTTACAAATACCAGCCCATTATCAGTAAAAAAGCATGGTGGACGATAGGATTAATGGCTCTTGCTATCACAGGGGCACTTTTTGTCATTTATTCATCATTACCCAATGCGGAAGGACATCAAACATTTTTCGGAGTTAATCTGTCGTATCTTTTCTCGTTTGGCGGGCGTATATTCGAAAAACTGAACAACGTTTCACCGGCTGTCGGAATAAGTGCATTGGCTATTATTGCTCTGTGGTTCTTTGATCAGCTCTTTACAAGGGCTGCCCGACATTAAATTTGAATAATTTGGAATCAATTTAAATATAAATACGTACTGTTAAGTAAAACATGAGCTATCAATATTTAAGGAGACTTGTCTAAATCTACATTCGAATCATAATCTGTAAATATTTTATTCTCTCTGAAAATTTACAGTAAAACAATTTGTTTAATAGTGATAAAAATCCGGTAAGCTTTTTATTTTTGCACCAAACTGGACTTCCTATGCTGAACAGATTGCTCTATAATCGCAGAAGTACACGCAAGTTTCTGCCTACAAAAGTTGAGGATGATAAAATAAGAAGTCTCCTTTCATCTGCCTTGTTGGCGCCCTCTTCCAAAAACAGCCGGCCCTGGGAATTTATCATTGTGGACGATCCCCAACTGCTCGAAATCCTTTCCAATGCGAAGCCTCACGGTTCGGCCCTGCTCAAACATGCTCCCCTGGCCATTATCATCATGGGAGATAAAAACAAAAGCGACATATGGATTGAAGATTGTGCCATAGCCACTATTCTGATTCAGATCGAAGCCGAAGCCATTGGATTGGGATCCTGCTGGGTACAGATTCATCGCCGCTTCTATGATGATAATGTAACCTCCGATGAATACATTCACGAGCATTTTCATATTCCTGAAAATCTGGAAGTATTGTCAATCGTCGGCATAGGATATAAAGGCGCTGAAAAAAATCCGTTAACAGAAAAAGATCTTCTTTGGAATAAAGTTTCAAAGAACAAGTATACCCCTCAGCCACAAGCCAGTCAAACTGTAGATCAGGAATCCTGAATCAATGTTTAAACCTTATAAAGAGCTTAAGTAACCTGAGTTCAATCTAAGCAATGGATTAGGTAAATCTTGGTTGTTTGAGTGCTAATGTTGTTTTCAATAACCTAATCTGTCGAAAACACCTCAGTAGATGGTATTAATTTTACCCTTTCACTAACCTAATCACCTGATTAAGGTTATTAGGTTGGTTTTTCTCCCTCGACCATGACTACTGAGGTGTTTTCGACAGATTAGGTTATCTATTCCTTAGATCGAACTCACGTTAAATAAAACAGAAGCTATTTTATTTAAGACTCCTGATATTGAGGAGTATAAGATTCATCATGCTGCGTTACATCCAGACCTAAACGTTCTGATTTTGGTTCAACCCGCATTGGAATAATAAGGTTGGTCAGTCTGTAAAGCAGGAATGATCCGCCAAAAGTAAAAATTCCCACAATGGCCAAGGCAAGCAAATGATAGAGAAAAGTTTTCCATTCGCCATACGCCAAACCAACATTCTGAGCAAAAACACCCGTAAAAATCATTCCTGTAATACCTCCCATCCCATGAGCCGGAAAAACATCGAGGGTATCATCAATGGATGTTCTTGAACGGTATGATATAGCAATATTACTGATGATAGAGGCAATCAGGCCGATAAAAATACTTGCTCCCACGTTAACATATCCTGCGGCAGGGGTAATAGCCACAAGACCCACCACCAATCCAATTGCAGCTCCCATGGCGGAAGGCTTTTTGCCGCGCGCAGCATCAAAGACCAGGAATCCGATCATCGCGGCGGCGGAGGCCGTATTGGTATTAACAAGCGCTAACGTTGCAACAGAATTTGCCGATAAGGCAGAACCCGCATTGAATCCAAACCACCCGAACCATAACATCCCTGCGCCCAAAAGTACAAAAGGGATGTTGGCTGGGTTGAAAGCCTGTGAATAATCACGTCGCGGCCCCAAAAACATGGCCCCTGCAAGAGCAGCAAACCCGGCAGACATATGAACTACAGTACCTCCGGCAAAATCAAGAACGCCCCAGTTTCTCAGGAAACCATTGGGATGCCATGTCCAGTGAGCGAGTGGGCAGTAAATAAATACCACAAACATCGATAGAAATAATATATAGGCATTAAACCGCACTCTGCCTGCAAACGATCCCGTTATTAAGGCTGGGGTAATAATGGCAAATTTTAGCTGGAACATTGCGAACAAGGCCAGAGGTATTGTAGGAGCCAGGGAAGCATTCGTCAATCCATTCACATTTTTAAACATGAAAAAAGTGAAAGGATTGCCCAGAAAACCATATTTCTCGGGCCCAATGCTGTCGCCAAAAGCCAGGCTGAAACCTACCACAACCCAAATTATACTCACAATTCCCATCGCAATGAAACTTTGAAGCATGGTTGAAATAATGTTTTTCGTCTGAATCATTCCGCCATAAAAAAAGGCGAGTCCGGGAGTCATCAATAAAACAAGCGCCGTTGAAGTCAGCATCCAGGCTACATCGCCCGAGACAATATTCGGATCCGTTTTCGAGGGTGCCACCCCAGAGATATACACAGCGGCCAATGATAATAGCAAGCCGCTGATAAGCACAATCAACCATGAGTTTTTCATCCTTTGGGATTTAAAGATTTATTTTGAAAAAAATGCCTTTCCAAAAATATCTATATTCTTTGCTAATGTTGATAATAATATCTTTTTTCTATTTTATTTAAGATTAATTTTACATTTAGTCACTATTTATACTTATATTTGTTCAAAGCAAATTTTAACTTTATCCAACACGAACTGTAGTAATAATGAATTTTAAAATAAAATGTTCAAACACAAACAAAATAATAGTTAAGAATTATAATTTTGATACGTAGATAAAAATGTAAGAAATGGCCTTGCGCAACCAACTTGATGAAATAGATCTTCACATCCTGGATATCATTACTAAGAATGCAAGAATTCCCTTTAAGGATGTGGCCACTGAATGTGATATTTCAAGAGCTGCAGTTCACCAGCGTGTCAACCGGATGATCGATATGGGCGTAATCACTGGGTCGGGTTATTACATCGATCCTAAGAAAATTGATTTCAGAACCTGTACGTACGTCGGGATCTTTCTTGAAAAGGGTAGTTTATTTCATGAAGTGGCCAATCTTTTAGCTCAGATAAAAGAAATCGTCGAATGTCATTATACAACAGGGCAATACGCTATTTTCATCAAGGTATATGCTCGTGATAACGAGCACCTGAAAGAAATTCTGAGCGAAAAGATCCAAAAAATACCCGGCATCTCAAGTACCGAAACCTTCATTTCACTGGAAGAGACCTTTAAGAGGGAAGTTCCGATCTACTAATAGTTACGAATAGCACGAATTAGGGACGAATTTTCACTAACACATTATTCTCTGATCAACTCATTGACAACCCCAATTGCTAAGACAGCATTCGGGTTGTTCTTTTACATGTATTATAGAGGTCTATCTATTGACCTCCTATTGAATTTTCAACATAATGTCAACAGAAAGTCAACAGGAAGTCACCAGATAGAACAAAGATGATACGACGAGATCATGACTCAAACAGGGAGTTGTTTTTTGGAATTCAGGAAGAGATTTGGAGCTATTGAATTACTTCCGCTGACGGACGGCTTCGTAAATGAGTATTCCCGCGGCGACGGAAACATTTAAAGAGGCAATCTGTCCAAATTGCGGAATTTTAATCCACTCATCTGCAGTTTTCAGGAGGGATGCTTCAATTCCGAGGTCTTCGGAGCCCATGACAATGGCCAGAGGATCTTTCAGGTTGATTTCGTCATAAAACTTCTCGCCCTTTTCGGTGGCAGCTACTATTTTTAATCCGCAGTTTTTTAGGTATTTAACGGTGAGATTCAGACTTTTTGTGCGGCAAACCGGTATCAGGTGAAGGGCGCCGGCAGATGTTTTAATGGCATCCGCATTTATTTGAGCAGCGCCTTTTTCGGGAATGATAATGGCGTGAACTCCTGCAATCTCGGCCGTACGGGCAATGGCTCCGAAATTCCTTACATCGGTGATCTGGTCAAGAATTAAAATCAGGGGATTTTTCCCCTCCTCGAAAAGAGCCGGTACTATTTCCTCGATGTTGGAGTAAACGATGGGAGAAATATATGCAATAATACCCTGATGATTTTTACGGGTGACGCGATCAAGCTTTTCGCCCGGGACCAGCTGCATCGGAATGTTGAATTGATGAACCATATCCATCAGCTTATGATACAATTCGCTCTGCAGCCCTTTGCGGATAAGGATCCGCTCAATCTCTTTACCTGAGTTGATTGCCTCAATTACAGAATGTATTCCAAATATATAATCGCTCTTTTCCATATCGTTTACCAGTTTTTTTTATTGTTCCATTGTTCCAGTTCTTCCTGCAGATCTTCCCATTTTTTCATGGATTTATCAAACTCTTTCTTTGTATCGGTATAATCCTTTAGATGGGCATTAAAATTATCAATGGCGGGATCTGCCAGAATAGAATCCAGGGAAGCTATCTTTTTTTCAATTTCTGTTATTTTGGCCTCCATTTCGGAAACCTGCTTTTCGATGCGGTTGATCCTTTTGTTGATTTCTTTTCGTTCTTCGAAAGAAACAGAAGGCTTATTTTCAGTGGATGCTTCACGTTTTGGGGCTGACGCGGTCTTTTGAGCAGGAGTATCCGTGATCTTTGGGGATTTAGCCATTTCCAGTTCGCGGAATGAATCAATCTTTTTTTTCTGAAGAAAAGCATAAATACCCCCGAGATGCTGCTTGATCTTTTTATCCTTGAATTCATAAACGACTTCAACCAACCCGTCCATAAATTCACGGTCGTGCGAAACGATCAGGAGGGTTCCGTCAAAATCCATCAGAGCCTGCTTCAACAATTCCTTGGAATGAATATCAAGGTGGTTGGTAGGCTCATCCAAAACGAGGAAATTAAAGGGTTCGAGCAACAGGCGTATCATCGCCAGCCTGGTTCGCTCGCCGCCCGAAAGCACTTTCACCTTCTTATCTGCATCCTCGCCCGAAAACATAAAAGCGCCCAAAATATCGCGGATTCTGCTCCGAATATCGCCTACCGCAATTTTGTCAATGGTCTCAAGTGCGGTGAGATCAGGATCCAGCAGATCGGCCTGGTTCTGGGCAAAATATCCTATTTTAACATTATATCCCAGTTTCTGTTCCCCCTCGTAATCCAATTGCTGCATCAGGATCTTGACCAGCGTTGATTTTCCTTCGCCGTTTTTACCGACAAAAGCGAAACGGTTTCCGCGTTCAATGGTTAAATCGACCTGATTTAACACCAGGTGATCGTCATATCTCTTGGAAAGGTTCTTCGCTTCGAAGACAATGCCGCCAGAGCGCGGAGAAGGGGGAAATTTGATGTTCAGCCCGCGGTTATCCTCCGGATCCACTTCGATGCGTTCAACCTTGTCAAGCTGCTTAATACGCGACTGCACCTGCACCGCCTTTGTGGCCTTATACCGGAACCTTTCAATAAAATCTTCAGTGTCCTGGATCATTTTTTGCTGGTTACGGTAAGCAGCCAAAAGCTGTTCACGGCGTTCGACCCTGAGCAGGAGGTATTTGGTATAGTTTACCTTGTAGTCGTAAAGCTTACCGAGACTGATTTCAACCGTACGATTGGTTACATTATCCAGAAAAGCACGGTCGTGAGAAACAAGAACGACAGCGCCGGGGTACTCTTTAAGGAAATTTTCAAGCCATTGAATGGACTCTATATCAAGGTGATTGGTAGGCTCATCCAGGAGAAATACGTTTGGCTTTTGAAGAAGAATCTTAGCAAGTTCTATCCGCATCCGCCAGCCTCCCGAGAATTCAGAAGTAAGGCGATCAAAATCACGCTCTTCAAAACCGAGGCCGGTTAAGGTTTGAACGATATCCACATGAAAATTGGTGCCTCCCATCAGTTGAAAGCGTTCATTCAGCTCATGTACCTCATCAATGATTTTATGATATTCGGAAGATTCATAATCGGTACGTTCGCCAAGTTCCTGATTTAAGAATTCAATCCGGTGTTCCAGTTCTTTTATTTCGCCAAAAGCGGAAATCGCCTCTTCCATCACCGTCCTGGAGTCGTTTGTTTCCATCTGCTGAGGAAGATAGCCGATTTTTACATCTTTGGGAACCACTACACGCCCACCTGTGGGAAGCTGTAATCCGGCAAAGATTTTTAAAAGGGTAGATTTTCCGGCTCCATTTCGTCCAGCCAGGCCGATGCGATCACGCGGATTTACGATAAAACTGACTTGTTTAAATAATTCGAATCCTCCGAACTCAACATATAAATCTTCAACTGAAATCATTAATTACCAAACCTCTTTAAATTGAGGTGCAAAGATACGTTTATTTTAGGTGATTAGGGGTGTGAAGTGAAGAGTGAAGATAAGACAGTTTTGGAAACAAGGGAGGGTAAAAACAATGTGAATCTCTAATTATTTACCGGTTGCGAGAGGGGCAGCTTGCACCCGAATACCCACTTGACTATTTTTTTATCGGAATTGTAATAACCTGAGTTCGATCTAAGGAATAAATAAAGTAACGCTTGGTTATTTGCTTTCGAATTTTGTTTTTGTAACCTAATAAGGATCGAAAACACCTTAGTAGCTGATTGGAATCCCTTGACATCTAACCTAATTACCTAATTTTATCTCTCAATTTATTAAACCAAATTAGGTAATTAGGTAAAATAGGGGGGTATTCCATCGGCTACTTAGGTGTTTTCGACAGATTAGGTTATCCATTACTTAGGTCGAACTCAGGTTAATAAAACTTCTTAAAAAAATACTTTGTCAGGAACCAGTTCCAAAAGGATAACAGATCATGTGGTTAATTACTGCAGTTTGCAAAACCGCAGTAGCCGCTTTGAACATCTTTTGATTTTAAATCCTTTGTTAATAAGTGCGAATTGCAAAAAATTGCAAAGCCGTACCAGTAGCTGCCAACTTTTAGATACGTTCTGAAGAGCAGGGTGAAAACATCAGGTTTGACCTTAATTTCCCGTCAATCCATGAATTTTTTATCCGCCGGCTTGAAATGTAACATAAAATAGTAAATAATACGGCAATTATAGCGCCGGCGAGTATATCTGCCGGGAAATGAGCTGAAAGATAAATCCGTGAATAACAAACTGAAAAAGCAATCAGAAACAAGATAAATTTCATAAATCTGTTTTTGATTAAAAATGATATATAAAGGCAAACACTGAACGCCGTAGCCGCGTGACCTGATGGAAAAGTACTAAGTTTAGGTGGATCATAACCCGGAACGAGTCGTAATATTGGGGAAGATCCAAAATATTCCAACGGGCGATCAAGTTCAGGGAAAGTGTAATTTTTTAATACCGTTATTACAATGGCCAGTAGTATGGTTATGCATAAAAATGTCAGAGATTCGCGATACGAAACCCATAGCAAGACAATTATAAGAACAACGGCAACGATCCCATCACCAAGATTGGTAATGTATAAGAACATGAAGTCAGCAAATTTTGAGTAATGGCTATTAACATAGAGGAACAAACCATCATTACCCGTTATCACTAACAGGACAGAACTAAGAATTGTAAACACTATAAATGGGATAATAAAATCTTTATTGTCACTGATCAACTTATGAAAAGCGTCGGTTTTCGTTATTTGAGTATTCATTGCTCCAGGATTTTTGAATAAATAAATCGGTATGAATTTTAAATCAAATTTTATCAATTAAGGTGATGCCCATCTTTATATGGATAAGTCAAAAGAGGGGCAATTTGATTGGTTTTCCCTCTTAAAATAATGGTTGTGGGAGATTCAAACAGATCATGGTGTTTTGCTATAACACTTAAATTTAATATTTTCAATGAATCGAGGTATTCTTCTCTGCTAATTGTCAAAGCATCCGGATGTTGGAGTAACGCATACCTCAGAGAATCTAGCCATACTCGAAAACATAGCGGTGGGTAAAAAACCATTTTTCAGAACCACTTCTTTTCCTGTTTCCAGATCAGCTGCCACACAGGCAAATGATATTGGAAACTTTTCAAAATCGGCATCTAAGGGGACATTTCCGGCAAGCCCACAGAAAATATTCAAAACGTTTTGTCCTTTAAGTAAACCCTGTGGAAGACTGAGTTTCTTTTGACCGTTGATTGGAAGTGAAAAAAGGTATCTCTGTTTTAAAAGCTGGTCGTTTCCTGAAAGATATGCCCTGGGAACATCATCCGAAAGAACTGTTTCCCAGTTAAGTGATTTCACCAGAGTCTCGAGCCCGGAGGCGCTGTAACCGAGCGAATAGATTCCACCTACGAGGCTTCCCATACTCGTACCAACGATTAAATCAATCGGTAATCCTTCTTCCTCCAGAATTTTGAGTACCCCGATATGGGCAAACCCTTTGGCACCGCCACCGCTGAGGACCAAAGCAATTTTTGGCCGTTTTTGCTTTTCTGATTTTTCCTGCGCATGACAGATGAATGGGTGAGTCAACGAAAAACTGAAGACCATGATACTCAGAATTGACATCAGGATAAATTTTTGAATCATAGAATTTGAATCAGGGGAATTAATAAAGATCAAGTTTTCGTTTAACAAAATCCATTGCACTGCCGATCGTATGCAATTCAGTATACTCCTCCTTTTTGATCTTTATTTTAAAATATGTTTCGATATAAAAGGCCAAACAGTCAAACTGTGATTTCTCAAAATCAAAATCATGTGCGAAAGAAGCATTCATTCTGATCTGTTCTTTCGAAATACTCAAGTGACTCAATATCTGCGAAAATACTTCTTCTATATTGTCCATCATTTCAATTATTTAGCTTTATTATTAAGTTCTGTTTATTTTGCATTTTATTAATGGCGTCTGATTTTAGTTGATAGATCGGCCATAATACCGGATGTGGTTTTAGTAGGATGGTAGAGCCTGGGTACGGAACAATTCCGCACCATGACTCTAATCCCAAAAAATCCTAATAAATTAAAAGGATCATCTGATTTTCATTTTCATTGTAAAATACAATTTTGCCTTCACGAGCCAGCCAACCTAATGACATGTAGAAATCTGACTCTTCAATTTTGCTGATTTTTAACAATTCAATTAACTTCATTTCTCCTTTTTTGTCGAGTTGCTGCCATATCTGGCCGGCATTTTCTCCAATTGATTGTTTCAACATAGCTTATTGTTTAAGGTTAACACTTAGTATGATGAATGCTGTTTGTGAAATTCTTTCAATCCTTTCATTGCATATATGTAATAGGTCATAATATGACGATTTTGACTATAAATTATGCAGGAATCTTCCTTAAGAACTGACTTGAAACTTGCCCTAATTTCCGGATCAATTTTTATCCAGTCAACTAATATTCCTGTTTTACCAGAGTTTCTGAATTGCTCAATTCCTGTCCAGAGATCAAATTGTGTCATACGCGAGTTCAGGTTCAGCAAATAGGTTTCTGGTTGACCTTTTTGATAAAACCAAAGTTCGGAGGTGATATGGTAATTTGACGAAAAGACATAACAATTTCCAGGAGGGAAGTAATATTTCATGCTGTCAACTTTCGCTGCCAATTGCGACCAACCGATCATTTTGTTTGCAGGATTATGTTTTCCAAGCGGTGCGACTGTGTTTTTAGGCGAAGCCAAACCAATGAACAGGAAGAATGCAAGAATCATCACCAGAAAAATACCTAAATTAAATCTTAACTTATTGTCAATTAAAGCATAATGAGAAAAAAGGATTGGCATACCCATGTAGGAAAACATGGCCCAGTTGATGTAAGCGCCTGATTCACGGTTAGCTGAAACAACCAGAAAGATAATAAATGTAATAAGCGCGGGAAGGACTAAAAATTCTTCTTGCCAGGTCAACACTTTTTGCCGGTATTTTTGATATATTTTTCGGTATTGGTAAAAGGGTAACAAGAGAGCAATCTGGCCAAGGGCAAAAAGTAACACGTTCGAAACAATCTTACCGATTGAATGAGGATGGTCGTAAACACCGAAGAGATGGGCAAGATGCAATAGGCCAACTCCATCTTGACTAACATTCCAACAGATAACAGGCGAAAATATTGCAAGTCCAATGAAGATGGAAAGGTGAAAATTTCGTGATCTTAAGATTTTACGCTGGTGTTTCCATGTGAACAACACAAGAGGGCACAGAATCAAGAACATGGCGTATTTCGAAAGCGCTCCCAGTCCCAGGCTTATACCAAAAAATAACCACCATTTATTTTTTCCGGTTTTTAAAGCTTTGCAATAAAAAAACATGGCACAAAGCCAAAATAAAAGCAGTAGAGAATCAGTCGAAAAAAAGACCGAACTACTGACAAGAAAAGGGAACAGATTGGTGAGTACAGCGGATAGAATAGCTGTATTTTGATTTTTAAAAAGCTCAAATGAAAGCAGATAGGTGACAATAGAAATCAAAATCCCAATAATTACTGCGTTTATTCGTATGCCAAGAACGGTGTTGCCAAAAACTAAAGTTGAAACCCAGTTCATGTAGGCAACCATTGGCGGTTTGGAATAATAGGAAAGTTGAAGATGTTTACTCCACACCCAATATTGTGCCTCTTCTGAGTTTAAATCAATATGGATCGCAACCAATATCTTGATGATCGTAAAGATGAAAAGAACTGCGATCAACCAGAATATTTTTTTATTTGAGTCAGCGTTAGGTTGGGATACTATCGCTGTTTGGTATTTATTCTTTAACATCGTTAATCTGGCAATGCGTTTGGCTCATACTGAGTTTCTCGGAAATTTTTTATTTGCTAATGAATTCAATTATTGAAACATGCTTTTACGAAGGGTATGGCATTAAACATATTCCGGCGTACAAGTGGTTCATGCCTATTTCTGATTTGGTAATTGATGTATCTTCCTTCATCAACGGTAGGCAAAATAAGATGCATATTTCTAATTATTTATCATTGGAATTAGTTTGTCAATGGAAACATGTTTTTTGAACCCGTTCCATTTACCCAGTCCTGCCGGGGTGCAAATGCTTCGGAAATGATAATCAAAGACATCTACCCAACTTAAAGTATATACTCCTTTAGGGTGAGAAATTTGGTCTGAAACATACGATTTGAAAAAGTATATGAAGATCTGCGCGACTGAATGGGGGTTTATTTCATCCCTAAAAATTTGTTGAGTTTTCCCGTCTCTTAGTATTCCGCTAAATGTCTTTTGAATAGGTTCTCTATATAAATCGATTATCTCACTATGAAAATCAATGTAATACTTCTGTAAATCGGGAAGTACATTATTCTTCATTCGGGATGCTTTCCCAATTACGATACTGCATAGCTGAATAGTCCTTGAAATAACATCGATATCTTTCTGTTCCAAAGACTGAAGTACCGTTTTAAAACGGGAATAATCATCCCGGTAAACATCGCATACCAGTTCCCTTTTATTAGAGTATTGTTTGTAGATCGTTTTCTTGGATATGTGCAAATAATGCGCTATATCGTCCATCGTCACTTTCTTTATGCCGTGGTCGGAAAAAAGCTTTCGTATTGATGTAAAGTGTGTGTCAAAATTAGATGGCATCTTCTGTTATTAAAATTTGAAATTGAGATGTATTGGAAGACAATGCAGCTAAAATTTCTACCCATATAATGAATTTGAAAAAGCTAATAAGAGGACAGAATCAAAACTGTCTTCCGAACAATATGGTTTATTGCAGATTCCTTTTCTTATAGAATTAGCACGACCACTTCCTTCCCTTCTTCTTCATAAAATAGAACCTTGTTCTCTCGGGCCAGCCACCCCAATGATTGATTGAAGTCTGCTTCATCAATCCCAGTAATCTGTAGTAATTCAGTTAACTCCATTTCTCCATTTTCGTTGAGATATCGCCAGATTAGGCCCGCATTTTCTCCAATTGTTTGCTTAATCATAATCAATAACTTTAAAAGATTGTTATAAAAGTTTACTAAGAAAAAAACAAATGAATCTCGACAAAGCCAAGACTTAATTTTTATAGGTTCCTGTTGCCTGTAAGTATTTTGCTTTTTTAATCTGATAATTGCACCGGGCTTCAGTCAGACTATCGAGCGCCTTTTGATAATCTGATTGCGCCTCAAGCAGATCAGACATGGTAAATACACCAGCCTTGTAATTATCGGTGGTGACTTTAAGACTTTCATGGGCCTGTGCTACCGATTTGTGAGCAACAATTATCTGAAAATGACATTCATTCAACTCATTGTTCGCCTGTTCAATCTGTAGTGTAAGCAATTCTGTTGTTTCTGCAAGCTTGTTGCGCGCACTTTCTATCTTTGCCTGGCTTTGCCTGATTTTATGCTTGCCTCCCCACCAATCGGTAATGGGGATGCTTACCGTTGCAAAAGCCAACCCATTTGTGTTGGTGCTTTTCATGGCATCCAAATAAAAACCTGTAACACCTACCGCTACGGTCGGAAGATTTTCACCAATCGTCATCTTTTTTTGAAGCTCCTCTGCATCAATCACCTTATTGAGCATTTTATATTCTGAACGATTGGTTACGGCAGTCTGGGACGAAGTATAAAAACTTTGCGTTAATTCAGGTTCGGTTTGTGGATCTGTCAGTACTAATGTAGAATCGAAAGGAATGCCGGCGTGTTGACATAAAGCCCTTAACGACAGACTGATCCCGTTATTCAGTTTCAATAAATTAACTTCAAGTTCATTGTGTTTTAATTGCACTTTCAGCAGATCGGTACGTTGAATAAGTCCTGCCTTGAAGGATACGGTTACATCGCGTTGCAGGGTATCGAGCAATTTGACATAGCTATCGAGCGTTTTTATTTTTTCGCGCAAGTTGAGCACAGTCCAATAGAGTTCTTCAGTCCTTACCAAAACCTCTGTTGTTGTGAGTATCTGCTTCTCGATGTTTATCTCGTATCCTACTTTTGCCAGCTTATTCCCATTTACGATCTGACCACCGGCATATACGGGTTGTGTTACCATGATGCTCGCTGTATTCAAATAGTCGAGCACCTTAATGGGAATAGAAGGTACATAAGCAAACTGCGTTGCCGTTGCGAGGTTTGCCGCATTGCCATCATAAACCGGAAGATCCATGTGTGGAATTGTACCCTTGATTAAATAATCGGCTGACTTCATCGCAACAGCATTGACGCTTGCCTTGGGAAAGTAATTGGTATAGGCTGCTTTCTTTTGTTCCGCTGATTGGATCACATCATAACCGGCTTCCTTAATTTTATGGTTATTTCGTAACGCGAGGTTTTTACAGGAATCTAAACTCAATGATTGAGCTTCAGTCGTCGTCGCAAACGTAGGAAGGAGTAATAATATAGCAACAATTGCTCCTTTGACAGGAATAGACCTTTTTACTGGGGTAGTAATTTTATCGCTGTAAACCATCGAATAGAGTACTGGAAGTATATAAAGTGTCAGCACCATTGAGATGAGTAATCCAAAGCAAATGACTGTCCCTAATGGACCCCAGAGAGGAGAACGGCTCAAGATCATTGGAATAACTCCAACAGAAGCTGCGGCTGAGGTAAGGAAGATGGGGCGCATACGCCTTTTCCCTGCAGCAATAGCCGCTTCATGTACAGATAGCTTATTCTTTAGTCGAAGTTCACGGGCATAATCGATCAAGATAATCCCGTTTCGAACTACCATACCGCATAGACTTGTAATTCCAATAAAGGCTGTTAGACTGAACGCATAACCTGCCAGTTTTAATCCGATAGCAGCACCCGGAAGTCCTAAAAGCATTGTTGACATGATCAGAAATGCCAGCTTTTCTTTCTTAAACTGGAATAGCAGAATAAAGAAAATCAGAACGATACTTAATCCAAGTGCAATGATCATTGGAACAAATACTTCGATCTGGCCTTCAAAATCACCTCCATAGTTGATAGAACTTCCCTCTGGCAATGCAATTTTGTCTATTTGAGGTTTTATTTCGTCAAAGATGGTTGAAGCCATCAACCCCATTTCATTATCAACTAAGATGGTGAGTGTACGGGTTCCGTTTCGCCTAACAATTGTTCCTTCATTCCATTCGGGCGTGAATGTAGCAAAAGATCGGAGTGGAACAGCTTTGAAACTTGATAGAGAAGCAATATACTGATCTTCTAGGAGTTTAATATTTTTCGTATCACTTGTTTCCTGCGATAGTCGTACCTCAACCGGGTAATCGTTTTCCCAGATTGTTGTAAGCGGTATCCCATCAAGACCGATCATCAGCGAGGTCGATACAAGTCCTTTTGAATAACCCATCCGGTTGGCTTTGTCGCGATCGAGGTTTACCTTTATGCTTTGCTGTTGCTGATCCCAGTCGTTACGAACCCATGCAAGATGATTTGTTTTCTTTAGAATATTGGTAACCTGATCTTCAACAGTACGAATATCCTTTATAGAGTCAGAAGAGATACGGATTTCAATGGCGGCTTTATTTAATTGCATGGCCAGTATTTTCCACTTTACATGCGCATTCGCAAAATTATCCGAATATCTTTTGTCGTACTCGGATACGACTTCACGTGTTGCTTTGTTCGAAACCGTATTAACCAATAACTGACCGTAATTCGTGGCAGGCATATTCGGAGCATACATGGTATGAAACCTCGGCGAACTGGTTCCTATAAAGCTCGTCACATTCGTAATGCGCGTATCCTTTAAGAGCACAACCTCTAGGCTATCCATAATCTTAGCCGTGCTTTCGAGTGACGCACCTGTTGGAAGGTAAACCTCTACAGCAAACTGGTTTCGTTCTAATTCAGGAAATAACTGCTGATCGAGTCCTTTAAATAGCCAAATGGCTAGTGCGATCGACGCAACGGCCAAAGTCATTACTATTTTTGGGTGACGGAATGCTTTTTCGATCGAGAAATCAAACCAACTCTGAAGCCGGTCTAAAAATGATTTACCATTTGATGTATTGCTATTTAATCCTTTTTTAATGAATATAAAATTGAGATAAGGAACCAATAAAATAGCCACTAAAATTGAAACGATCAAAGCAACACCTACCACAATAGGAAGTGAATTGACAAATTCTCCTGCTGTGCCCGGTAAAAAAATCATCAAAGGAAAATAGGCTGTAATAATAGCGAGCGTTGCTGTTATAATAGGAACAAGTAACTCTTTTGCACTTTGTATGGCGGCATGCCACGACGAAAGCCCATGATCAATTTTTTCTACATAGTTGTCGATGACCACAATAGAATTATCTACGATCATCCCTAATACAATAATCAGCGCAGCCAACGAAACAGTATTCAATTCTACGCCAAAAAAGTAAAGCACACTGAGGGTGATCAGTACTGATATGGGAACAGTTATTCCGGCCACTGAAGCGACCCTAAAAGGAAGCAGTACCATCGTAACCATAATCACAGCTATTATGGCAATAAGGAATTCTTCCATGAAATTGCTGACCGAATCATCGACATACTTTGGTAATTCCGATATTTTTGCCACCTCAATCTCTTTGGAACAATGATTCTGAAAGGTCGCAAGGGCTTTGTCGACCTCTTCACCATATTCCACAATATTGTTGCCCGGTTGCATCTCAAGCGAGAGAAGAATTGTTTTTTTACCTTGCTGTTTGATATAACTGTCAGGATCTTCGTAACGTCGCTCGATGGTAGCAATGTTCTTTAGGCGCACGACATTTCCTCTCGGATCGGAATACACAATCTGATCGGCTAAATCCTTTTCCGATTCAAAATTGGCTGGTAAATGTACCGCCAGATTTGTTTTACCGTCTTTAAGTTTTCCAGCATAATTGACCATCCCATTCATTTGGTACGAGCCTAATAACGAGATTGATTTGATATTGTACTCGTTCAATAATTCGGGCTTCACGTTTACAAATATCTTTTCCTTCTGTAATCCGTAATGTTTTATTTTCGAGGTGGCAGGTATCTTCCGGCATTCGGCTTCGAGCTTTTTCAACTCCTCTTCCATCTGCTTATAACTTTGCGAATCGGACGATAACGTAATCAGCAGCGCCGAAGTGTCGCCAAAGTCGGAATTGGCCACCAATGCTAAAACGCCAATGGGAAGGGTCGGTTTAAGTTCACTCAACCCATGTTTAAGTTTCGACCAGAACTGATCGGCATTCTTTACATTGTCGTTTAGTTCGACAAATATATACATCATCCCTTCCTTCGATTGGGAATACGTTTTCGCTTTCTTAACTTCCTGATATCCGAAGATATAGTTTTCGACAACCTTTGTGAGTTGTGCCTCCACTTCAGCAGAAGTTGCACCCGGATATACACCTACAATAACTCCCTGGCGAATGGTGAATTGCGGAAATTCGTTTCGCGGCATCTTCTTCAATGCTACAACTCCAATGAGCATAAATACCACTGTTAGAATAACAACGATATTCCGGTTCCGCATCGCGTATTCAATAAGGCCTACTTTCTTGCGACTCATCTTAGAAATTGATTAAACTATTGTCCGACAATTTTTCTTTCCCTTCTACGACGATAGTCTGATTGGAGCTTAGGCCGCTAAGTATGGCGACCCCTGAACTCTGGTAATTACCAACCTCGACGATCTGCTTTTTGACACTTTTATTGTCAGACGATACCAAATACACGAATGATTTTCCTTCATTGTCTTTCGAAACCGCACTGTTGGGAACTACAACCAATTGCCTCTCTGCATTGGTATTAAGAATTACATCACAAACCATTCCTGGTTTCATTTCCAGATCAGAGTTGTTTACAGTTATTTTTACTTCATAAGTTCTTGAAAACTGATCGGCTACTACTCCTACATTGGTAATAGTTCCATCGAAGCTTTTATTGTCGAGTGCCGAAATTGTAAAGGTGGCCGTTAATCCTTTTTTTATCTTCCCGATCTCATTCTCGGGTACTGATATTTTTATTGAAACTGTTTCAATTTTCACAAGTTCGATGGGGGAAAAACCTGAAATGGATGATTGCCCAGGTTCGATATTCCGTTTCCCGACTATACCATTTGTTGGTGCATATAAATTACATTTATCAAGATTGGTTTTTGATATCTGCATTTGTGATTCAGCCTGTTTTAGTTTGGATTCCATCTCGACCCACTTCACCTCCGAAAGGCTACCTTGTTCGTGAACTTGTTTCAACCGGTCGTAAGCATCTTTCGCCTGTTCGTACATAGCCAGTGCCGAATTATAAATATTTTGGTTGTCCGACTTATTTACAACTGCGAGTAATTGTCCTTTTCGTACTGCGTCACCTTCCTGAACCAACACCTGTTCAACCGTTCCGGAACTCTGGAAAGTAAGCGGAATAGTTTGCGAAGCCTCCACGGTTCCACTGTAATGCAGGTTCGACATGCTATTCACTGTTGTTACAGCCTTGGCTTTAACTTTAATGGAGGCAACTTCTTTCTTTACAGGTTCCTGTCTCTGTCCGCAACTGGCCATCACGATCAGGATGGCGAATAAAATCAAATTCTTTTGCATAAAATATTTATTTATGATAATCATGATACTGAACGACCGGTATTATTTTAATCGATCAAAAACATACTATTTTCAATAATTCGTTTAACTGCATTTCTCCATTTTTGTCGAGTAATATCTGTATCACTAAATGGCGGGGTAAAAGTAGGTAGGTATATGGGGCGTAAAAAGGTCTAAAATGCCTTATAATTGGCGTAAAAGTCGTTTTTAATGATTATTAATCGACTAAATATCTTATTTTTGAATAAAAAAACGAATCATGAAAAACATAATTAAACCTTTAAACTTGCGTGCTGAGTTGAAAAATATTGCAGAATATGACGCAATGGATGATGATTTTGTACTACTTGACAGTATTGTTACTTCTAATTGTCCTGATTATCCATTTAAATTGGATGCAACCGTCGCCATAATTTGTGTTAAGGGAACAATAAGCGTGAATATCAACCTAAAACCATTTACCTCTGTATCGCCATGTCATATCGTTATCCTTCCTGATCAGATTTTAGAGTACGGGTATGTTAGCGAGGATTTTACCGGACTTATTATGTTTATGTCAAGGCGATTCACCGATAGCTTGAATATTAAGGTGAATCATCCTCAACAGTTCTTGTCTATCCTCAATAATCCATCCACCTCAATGACAGAGGAGGAGTTGAAATCAGTCATTGCTTTTTATTCAATTCTGCAGAGAACGGTGAGAAAAAAAGACAATCCTTATCGCATGGAAATTGTGCAATGCCTGATAAAAGCATATTTTTATAGCTCAATCAACCTTGAATTACCTGAAGATAAGAAAAAATCGAAAAATATGATTGTTGTGGAACAATTCTTAAAATATGTAGAGGCTAATTTCAAGGAGCAACGGGGTGTGGAGTTTTATGCCAATAAGTTATGTCTTACTCCAAAATACTTATCAAAATTGATCAAAGAGAGCAGTGGGCGGTCAGCAAATGAATGGATAGATAATTATATAGTTTTGGAGGCCAAAGCCCTCCTTAAATCTACCAATAAAACTATTCAGCAAATCAGCGATGAGTTGAATTTTCCTTCACAATCGTTTTTTGGGAAGTATTTTAAGCGACAAGTCGGTGTATCGCCCAAAGAGTACAAGAAATGATGTGCTGAGTCTATTCTAATCATTTTTAATTTTTCTCAGTTTAGCTATTAAATTCCTCAGTGTTGGTCCTGGTTAAAAGAGATCGGAGTGAGTGCCGGTGGCGATAAGTGTAATAATTTTTAAGTTTTCATCCTTAACCCAAATCAACAGCCAGTCTGGTTTTATGTGACATTCCCCGCGCCCGCTTTGTTTGCCGGAAAGTATATGCGGGTTAAATTTTGCAGGAACTACACCATCTTGGGCAAGCATTTTAATCAGACTGTTTAGTGATTCAATGTCATATTTTCGTTTTATGCATAGCTTATAATATTTTTTGAACTGATGCGTCGCTACAACTTCATACATAAAGCTATTGTTTTAGCTTGTAAATAAGTTCATCTACATTTTTTGCTCTTATTACTTTACCCGCTTTAGCTTCATCTAATGATCTCTGAACCCCTGCATTTGGCTCTTTGTCTTCAATAACTATAGCATAAGATTGTGTTTTAAGGAACTCAAGCATCTGTTTCGCAGCCTTAGATTTGCTTTTGATAATTACGGTTGCCATATCTCTTGTTGCCATATCTTTTTTACAAATATAAGAAATCCCAGTAAACGAGAATAGTTTAAAATCCTTCAAAAAAGCCAAATGTCACACAAATTCACCCTTTCTGAGTATCTTTGGGCAAATTTCAAGAATCAGAACATTGGGAAGAAAGAATAAACAACTGCCGCTGTACGAAAAAGTAATGATCACTGATATCGGCGCGGAAGGGAAAGCGATCGCCAGGCATGATGGAATGGTGATTTTCACAACACTTGCCGTTCCGGGCGATATAGTTGATCTGCAGGTTACCAGGAAGAAGAACAAGTACCAGGAGGCCAAAGTGGTAAAAATTCATGAACACTCTCCGGACAGGGTGCCGGCGTTCTGCGAACATTTTGAGATTTGCGGAGGTTGTACCCTTCAGTATCTTCCCTATGAAAAGCAGCTGTATTACAAACAAAAACAGGTAGCTGATCAGCTCACCAGGATCGGCAGGATTGAGCTTCCCGAAATTCAGCCCATTATCGGATCAGCAAAATCAACTTTCTATCGCAACAAACTGGAATTTACCTTTTCTCACCGGCGCTGGCTAACAGAGGAGGAGGTAAAATCAGGCGAACAGTTTGAGGATATACCGGTTGTAGGTTTTCATGTCCAGGGATTGTTCGATAAAGTCATGGACGTAAGGAAATGCTGGCTGCAACCCGATCCATCGAACGAGATCCGCAATTCAGTTAAGGAGTATGCTTTGGCTCATGATCTTGATTTCTTTAATCTAAAAAGCAAGACCGGCTTTCTCAGGAATCTGATTGTCAGGAATACTATTGCGGGAGAACTGATGGTTATCGTTTCATTTTTTAAGGAGAATAAAAACCAAAGAGAAGCTTTGCTTGATTTTCTGTATGAAAAGTTTCCGGATATCACCTCACTGCTTTATGTGATCAATGAAAAAGGAAACGACACGATCACAGATCAGGAAATACTTATCTACAAGGGAAGGGATTATATTGTGGAAGAAATGGAAAGGCTGAAATTCAGGATCGGGCCCAAATCTTTCTTTCAGACCAACTCTTTGCAGGCATACGAGCTGTATAAAGTAGCAAGGGAATTTGCGGGTTTGACAGGGAATGAAGTAATTTATGATCTTTACACCGGAACCGGGACTATTGCAAATTTTGTTGCAAAGAGCGCGAAAAAAGTTGTTGGAATCGAGTATGTACCGGAGGCTATTGAGGATGCTGTAATCAATTCTGAGTTCAACGGGATAACAAATACGGTATTCTATTCAGGGGACATGAAAGATATCCTTACCGAAAATTTCATCCTGGAAAACGGACACCCTGATGTGATTATCACCGATCCTCCGAGGGCAGGAATGAGTATTGAAGTTGTTCAGGCTATTCTGGCCGCTTTGCCTGAAAGGATTGTTTATGTAAGCTGTAATCCAGCCACGCAGGCGAGGGATTTAAGTTTGCTGAACGATGCTTATAAAGTAACGAAAGTGCAGCCGGTTGATATGTTTCCTCATACGCATCATGTGGAGAATGTGGTATTATTAGAAAGAAAATTTTGATAAATACCGCTATTTTTCGGTAGTACACGTCGCTGAATTGATTTCAATAGTGTAAATAATGTAACTCATTCTTCATATTTGATAAGCAATTTGACGTTTGAATTTATTAAATTGTTGTATCTGATGAATAAACAATCAGTTTAGCGATTGCTTATTCTAAAAGGGATTTAAAAGAACACAATAATCTAATAATTTCATGTTATGAGAAAAATGAGAAAATTATGGATCTCTCCTTCACTTTTTACTTTCCTTTTTTTTCTCCTGATGTTCAGCTGCGGTAAAGAGGGAAAACAATTGGATGAAGAGGATAATCCAGTCCCTACTGTAATAGCTCAGGCTGTAACCAGCATCACCTCTACTTCGGCTATTGGTGGGGGTGTAATTATCAATGCTGGCACTGACGATATCATAGCCCGCGGTGTTTGCTGGTGTATCGGACAAACTCCCACAATTTCAAACAGTAAAACTTCTGATGGAACAGGTTCCGGCAGTTACTTTAGTAACATTACTGGTTTGCTCCCAAATACATCATATAATCTCAGGGCATATGCAACTAATGATTTAGGAACAGGTTATAGCAATGTAGTTACTTTTAAAACAACTAATTAAATTCAACTGGGTGCCTAAGAGTAAGTCACCCCGTCATTCGGTGGTTAAGCCCAGTTCCCTGATCAGTGTTTCCGTGTCGAAGAATGTCGGAGCCCCGCCCTTGTTTCAGATCAATTTCACCCGGTCACTTTAATTTATTCATCAAATCCTGTACCCTTTCTGAATTTTTTTAAACTTTGTAATGCGTGTGCGAAGTAGGTTGCAATAAATTTCAGCTTCTTCAGAATATTTAGTTTTCAAAGACTTAATGATCCATTCAAGAGCCTCGTTCAAATTGTCATTCAATTCTTCTGCAAGTGCAATGTTATATTCGATTTTACTTCGCAATGAAAGATCAGGCTCAGAGCTATATTTTTTCCAAACTTCCTCTGCTTCGGTCCATTTGTTTTCTTTTATCAACGGTATGGCTTTATCAATTGACTTTTTACGCGTTTTAAAAAAGTATCTTTCAGCGTCCGTCCAAACAGGACAAATCTGGACGGCAACTGCTTCTCCGGACGCGATTCCGCGTTCGATCAGCGCTTCTTTTATGGTCGGCAGTCTGTCGGATGGCAGTCTAAAGGCATAATACTGATAAAATCTCCAGTAAACTATATCACTTAAACGAAATAATTTAAACTGATTTGGATTGGAAGGATCATAAAATCTCCAGGTACTGCTGTAAGAGACATTTATAAAACCCTCTTCAATATCTCCAGGATATCTGTATTCCCCTTCAGCACTTTCTGTAAAGTTCTCAAGCACGAGAAGCGCATCCACATCATAATCCTTACAAATTGAGTTTACAAAAACGGTATCCAATGGATTTAAAAGTTTATTGGTATCATTTCGAAAAAAATTCATCCGGTAAGGGATGGTTACATCGAAGCGCTGGGATGAAAAAATAGCTCTGGCAGCTATTTTAATGGCAGTATCGGCAGCAAGACTGTCACAGAAGACTTTTTTAAAACTCTTTCCATCTTTAAGACTGGGAGAATAATTGGAAGAATCGGTAAAATCAAGTTTCAGCGCCCTGTTAAGAATTGCTACTCTTTGAATATCCTGTGATATTAAATTTTTAGGCGGGGAGGCCAACTGGACGGAGAGTTCGACCATAGAAGTACAGGAGCAAATTATTATTACTGAAAAAATTGACAAACAAAATTTCTTAAAAATATTCACAAGGTTATCAGATTAATAGTGCCGAATAAAAGTAAATATTTTATAAGAATATTCCGTAAGTTAACTAATTATTTTTTATCCACAAAAAGCGATAGATTCATTTTCTGCAATTGTGACTTCAAAAAAGTCATGCCAAGCTCTTTACTGGATAAAACAGGCAAAATCAGAGAAATAAGTAATTGACTTAATGAGTGATCGTTGCCTCGATGGCACTTCTTGCTTTTTTCATCTCATTAAACTTTTCAGAGTATTTCCCGGATAAATTGGTTGTCTCGCCAATATCGGTTGAGAGGTTATACAATTCATCATTGACAATTTTCCATTCTCCTTTACGATAAGCCACCTGGTTGGATGGCTTGTATCTCCAGAAAAGGTCACGGTCAATCTTTTTACCTGACAAAATAATTGGAGAGATGTCTTTGCCGTCAATTTTATTCTTTTTGGGAGAAATATCAAATCCGATGATCCTGGAAAGAGTCGGTACAACATCCACATTACAGCAGGGATCAGAGATTGTTTGATTGCTTTTAATTTTGCCTTTCCAGCAAAGCACGGAAGGTATTCTTATTCCTCCTTCGTAAAGAAAAGCCTTTTCAGCTCTTAAAGGACCATTACTGGCATAGCCGAAGAAGGAGTGGGAATAACCACCATTATCAGAGATAAACCAGATGATGGTGTTTTGCAGTTCACCTGACTTTTCAAGTTCGTTTAGTATACGTCCTATATTTTCATCAAGTGAAGAAATCATGGCGGAATAATAACGCCTGTAAGGATTTGAGATATCTTTAAAGCGTTTCAGATCTTCCGGTTTAGCTTGCAAACTATTCATCACCTTTGCATTCTTAAAATTACCTTTTTTAAGAGAAAGCGTACTGTCAGGAAGATCGGAAGGGTCTGATTTCCCGTAATGGGGAGCGTTATAGGCTACATAGAGAAAATACGGGGATTCGGTTCTCTTCTTCTCTTTTATGTATTCAATGGCATGATCAGTAATTAAATCAGTTGAATATCCTTTCTCGGTAATAAGCTCGCCATTCTTGTACCAATCATTCCCCATGCTCGCATAATTATGTGTAAAATAATCAGTACAACCGACTGTAAATCCTATAAATTGGTCAAATCCATGTTTATGAGGGAAATACTCGGGTTTCTCTGCACCCATATGCCATTTACCCATGATGGCTGTTGAATAACCAACCTGTTTTAAATATTGGGGCAAAATAGTTTCCGTTTTGTCCAGGTAAATATCATCTCCCGGCATACCAACTTCTTCAAGTCCATGCAGAGAACGTTGCGGGTAACTTCCAGTCAGCAGGCTAAACCGGGAGGGAGTACAAACAGGGGCAGCGACATAAAAATCTGTAAAGCGTATTCCCTCACGGCCAATCCGGTCTATATTGGGAGTACGAGTTACACCGCCGTAACTGCTCAAATCCCCATACCCAAGGTCATCGGCATAGAAGATAATTATATTGGGTTTATTAGCCGCCTGCGTGGCAAAACCAAAGCCGAATAAAGTAACTCCAAATAGAAAGCTGGCATTATTTCTCATTATAATTAAGTTGGTTAAATCCGGGCATCACAGAACTAACAAAGTAAATAAAATATCAGAAAAAAACGTGTCGACTAATTATTAAAACCGGATGATTGCAGGGAAAGTAGGAAGTAGGAAAGTAGGGAAATAATATGTTAATGTAATTTGTCTAAAAACAAGAAGCCCCGGCTCATTTCTGAACCGGGGCTCTTAATAAAGGTTGGCGGCGACCTACTCTCCCACTTGACGCAGTACCATCGGCGCTGACGGGCTTAACTTCTCTGTTCGGAATGGGAAGAGGTGGAACCCCGTCGCTAAAGCCACCTAAATTTTCACTGGACTCTTTTGGCTCTTACCAAATTATCCACTTAAATCTTTGGCGTTTCAACATTTCATTTGTCTCAACGTTTCAATGTTTCAAAGTTTCAATTGGCTTCAGTGTTTCAAAGCTTTTGAAACTTTGGAACCTTGCAACTCTTGACCCTTTGCAACATGACAATAAGTTTAACACACCGGAAAAACAGAAATAGTATTTAATAGAACCGCACGTATGGAAAATTCCAGGCCCATAGAAAGTTATTGGGCAATTAGTACCACTCGGCTTTGACATTACTGCCTTTACACCTGTGGCCTATCAACGTTGTCGTCTTCAACGGCCCTTATGTGGAGACCTCATCTTGAGGGGAGCTTCGCGCTTAGATGCTTTCAGCGCTTATCTCTTCCATACATGGCTACCCAGCGGTGCTCCTGGCGGAACAACTGGTGCACCAGAGGTATGTCCAACGCGGTCCTCTCGTACTAGTGTCAGGTCCTCGCAAGTCTCCTACGCCCACAACAGATAGGGACCGAACTGTCTCACGACGTTCTGAACCCAGCTCGCGTGCCACTTTAATCGGCGAACAGCCGAACCCTTGGGACCTTCTCCAGCCCCAGGATGTGACGAGCCGACATCGAGGTGCCAAACCGCTCCGTCGATATGAGCTCTTGGGAGCGATCAGCCTGTTATCCCCGGAGTACCTTTTATCCTTTGAGCGATGGCCCTTCCATGCGGAACCACCGGATCACTATGCCCAACTTTCGTCCCTGTTCGACTTGTTTGTCTCACAGTCAAGCACCCTTATGCCATTACACTCTGCTGGCGGTTACCAATCGCCATGAGGGTACCTTTGGGAGCCTCCGTTACTCTTTTGGAGGCGACCACCCCAGTCAAACTACCCACCACACAATGTCTCCCATTACTGGGATTAGGCCCCAGGCAAGCAAAGGGACGTATTTCAAGGATGGCTCCACGAATCCTAGCGAACCCGCTTCACAGCCTCCGTCCTATCCTACACATCACTTACCCAGAACCAATGTGAAGTTGCAGTAAAGGTTCACGGGGTCTTTCCGTCCCGTTGCGGGTAAGCGGCATCTTCACCGCTACTACAATTTCACCGAGCTCATGGCTGAGACAGTATCCAGATCGTTACACCATTCGTGCAGGTCGGAACTTACCCGACAAGGAATTTCGCTACCTTAGGACCGTTATAGTTACGGCCGCCGTTTACCGGGGCTTCAATTCAATGCTTCTTCTTGCGAATAACATCCCCTCTTAACCTTCCGGCACCGGGCAGGTGTCAGGCCATATACATCATCTTCCGATTTAGCATAGCCCTGTGTTTTTGATAAACAGTCGCCTGGACCTATTTTCTGCGACCCACATCACTGTGGGTGACCCTTCTCCCGAAGTTACGGGTCGATTTTGCCTAGTTCCTTAGCCATGATTCACTCGAGCGCCTCAGGATTCTCTCCTTGACTACCTGTGTCGGTTTTAGTACGGGTCTTATCAGCCTATAGTTTAGAGGATTTTCTCGGAAGCCCTTACCTGCTCTATCCGCTTGCCCGAAGGCTCGCGGTACTATCAGACTTCGGCTCAAAGGGCGGATTTGCCTACCCCTCTCATTACCTACATCCTTTAACGTACTATTCCGTCAGTACGCGGCAGTTTCATCACTTCGTCTCCCCATCACAGCTGTTAAGAGTACCGGAATATTAACCGGTTGTCCATCGATATCGCCTTTCGGCTTAACCTTAGGTCCCGACTTACCCTGATCCGATTAACGTTGATCAGGAAACCTTAGTCTATCGGCGAGGGGGTTACTCTCCCCCTTGATCGTTACTTATGCCTACATTTGCTTTTCTACACGCTCCACTGTCCCTTACAACACAGCTTCAACGCCGAGTAGAATGCTCCCCTACCAGTACATGATTGCTCATGTAATCCATAGCTTCGGTGGTATGTTTGATGCCCGATTATTATCCATGCCCGACCGCTCGACTAGTGAGCTGTTACGCACTCTTTAAATGAATGGCTGCTTCCAAGCCAACATCCTAGCTGTCTCTGCAATCAGACCTCGTTAGTTCAACTTAACATACACTTGGGGACCTTAGCTGATGGTCCGGATTCTTTTCCTCTCGGACACGGACCTTAGCACCCGCGCCCTCACTCCCGGTGATATCTTACAGCATTCGGAGTTTGTCTGGAGTTGATAGGCGGTGAAGCCCTCGCATCCAATCAGTAGCTCTACCTCTGTAAGACTCGACACCGAGGCTGCACCTAAATGCATTTCGGGGAGTACGAGCTATTTCCCAGTTTGATTAGCCTTTCACCCCTACCCACAACTCATCCAAGAGCTTTTCAACGCTCCCTGGTTCGGTCCTCCAGTGAGTGTTACCTCACCTTCAACCTGGTCATGGGTAGATCACAAGGTTTCGCGTCTACCCCCACTGACTATATTGTCGCCCTATTCAGACTCGCTTTCGCTTCGGCTCCATGCTTTATAGCACTTAACCTTGCCAGTGAGGAGTAACTCGTAGGCTCATTATGCAAAAGGCACGCCGTCACCCCACTAAAGGGCTCCGACCGCTTGTAAGCGTACGGTTTCAGGAACTATTTCACTCCCCTGTTCGGGGTGCTTTTCACCTTTCCTTCACAGTACTGGTTCACTATCGGTCTCTTTGTAGTATTTAGCCTTACCGGATGGTCCCGGCTGGTTCAGACAGGATTCCTCGTGTCCCGCCCTACTCAGGGTACTGCTAACTTCACATGACTTTACGTGTACAAGACTTTCACTTCCTGTGGTGCAACTTTCCAGTACGCTTCCACTTCTTTCACGTGTCGTATATCGCAGCCCTACAACCCCAACCTTGCCGAAACAAGATTGGTTTAGGCTTTTCCCCGTTCGATCGCCACTACTAAGGGAATCACTATTGTTTTCTTTTCCTCCGGGTAATGAGATGTTTCAGTTCCCCGGGTTCGCCCCTGACATAATCAGGTACCATGTTGCCATGGTGGGTTGCCCCATTCGGACATCTGCGGATCAATTCGTATTTGCCAATCCCCGCAGCTTCTCGCAGCTTATCACGTCCTTCTTCGCCTCAAAGAGCCAAGGCATCCTCCGTACGCCCTTCTTTACTTTCTTCTCGCCTTTTTCTGTCAATTACGAATCTCAAATTACGAATTATGAATTTTTCAATTCTTAATTATTAATTTTTAATTCTTAATTGACTTAGTTGGATTTCTCCTTCTTACGCGTTTCTCTTAAAACTATTCTGTTTGTTTATTTTTCCAGCATGTCAAAGAACTTTATCCTTTCGGATAGGCAGATCTTAAAGGAATCGAACCTTTAATTTTTCAGCCAACCAGGCCAATCTTATTTGTAAAAGTAAACAGTGGATCAGTGAACGGTTTTGGTGAGATTTCGTGTTTTGGAGATTTCGTGGCAAAAATCAGCCACCAAAGCACTAAAGCTCCAAATTTTCACCAAAGCTTCACTATTTACTTCTTCAATATTTTTTATGAACGTTTTGTTTGTTGTTGTTTTTCAACTTTCTATTCTTTGTCCGATCCGGAAATTATTAATTATTAATTCTTAATTCTTAATTTCCCCGGAGTCGTGGAGAATAAGGGAGTCGAACCCTTGACCTCTTGAATGCAAATCAAGCGCTCTAGCCAACTGAGCTAATCCCCCGGATTTTTAATTAAAAATTAATAATTAAGAATTAAGAATGGGGGCTGTTTGATTCGCTACCTTTAATTCTTAATTTTTTAATTCTTCATCCTTAATTTTCCTGGTTTGTAGTCCCACCCAGACTTGAACTGGGGACCTCTACATTATCAGTGTAGCGCTCTAACCAGCTGAGCTACGGGACTGTTTCAAATCTTAACACTATCAGTGATTGTATTCATCAATAGTAACTAAGAATTAATAACTAAAAACTCCTAATTCCGAATTCTTAATTCTTAATTCTTAATTTTTAATTCTATTCAATCCCTGGTAATATTTTTAAAAAGGCAGAAGACAAATACATTCTTTGTCTTGAAGCAGAAATTTCTCTCATCTCTTTTTGAGTCGACAGATTCTAGCCGGGCAAGGCTCCAGAAAGGAGGTGTTCCAGCCACACCTTCCGGTACGGCTACCTTGTTACGACTTAACCCCAGTCATTGATTTTACCCTAGGACGCTCCTTGCGGTCACATACTTCAGGTACCCTCAACTCCCATGGTTTGACGGGCGGTGTGTACAAGGCCCGGGAACGTATTCACCGCGCCATGGCTGATGCGCGATTACTAGCGAATCCAGCTTCACGAAGTCGGGTTGCAGACTTCGATCCGAACTGAGACCGACTTTGGAGATTAGCATCCAGTCGCCTGGTAGCTGCCCTTTGTATCGGCCATTGTAACACGTGTGTAGCCCTGGACATAAGGGCCGTGCTGATTTGACGTCATCCCCACCTTCCTCACACCTTACGGTGGCAGTCTCGCCAGAGTCCTCAGCATTACCTGTTAGCAACTGACAATAAGGGTTGCGCTCGTTATGGGACTTAACCCGACACCTCACGGCACGAGCTGACGACAACCATGCAGCACCTTGTACTCTGTTCTTGCGAAAAGCCAGCTTTCACCAGCAGTCAAAGCACATTTAAGCCCAGGTAAGGTTCCTCGCGTATCATCGAATTAAACCACATGTTCCTCCGCTTGTGCGGGCCCCCGTCAATTCCTTTGAGTTTCACTCTTGCGAGCGTACTCCCCAGGTGGATGACTTAACGCTTTCGCTAAGCCGCTGACTGTGTATCGCCAACAGCGAGTCATCATCGTTTACGGCGTGGACTACCAGGGTATCTAATCCTGTTCGATCCCCACGCTTTCGTGCCTGAGCGTCAGTGTATCCTTAGTAAGCTGCCTTCGCAATCGGTGTTCTGTGTAATATCTAAGCATTTCACCGCTACACTACACATTCCGCCTACCTCAAGATAACTCAAGTACTTCAGTTTCAATGGCAGTTCTACAGTTAAGCTGTAACATTTCACCACTGACTTAAAATACCGCCTACGCACCCTTTAAACCCAATAAATCCGGATAACGCTTGCACCCTCCGTATTACCGCGGCTGCTGGCACGGAGTTAGCCGGTGCTTATTCTGGCAGTACCTTCAAACGCCCTCACGAGGACGCATTTATTCCTGCACAAAAGCAGTTTACAACCCATAGGGCCTTCTTCCTGCACGCGGGATGGCTGGTTCAGGCTCGCGCCCATTGACCAATATTCCTCACTGCTGCCTCCCGTAGGAGTCTGGTCCGTGTCTCAGTACCAGTGTGGGGGACCTTCCTCTCAGAACCCCTAGACATCGTAGCCTTGGTGGGCCGTTACCCCGCCAACTAGCTAATGTCACGCATGCCCATCCTTTACCGCCTCAGCTTTATCTGTTGTACCATGCGGTACTGCAGATCTATGGAGTATTAATCCGGATTTCTCCGGGCTATCCCCCTGTAAAGGGCAGGTTGCATACGCGTTACTCACCCGTGCGCCGGTCTAGGACAGTATTGCTACCATCTTACCCCTCGACTTGCATGTGTTAAGCCTCCCGCTAGCGTTCATCCTGAGCCAGGATCAAACTCTCCGTTGTATAGAAAATTTTTAAAACAAAACTGTTTATTCCTTCATCCCGGCCCGGCTTCTAGCGAATCTATCTTCTTCTCTCAAAAGAATTCGAAAAACCTAAAACTTCCAATTTGAAAGTCTCGTCTTCTTACCTTCTTAATATCTTCAATGAACTTGTTTCTTTCTCTCTTTGTTCTCTGCCTTCCGGTTTCCCTCAGGCGAAAAGTGTGGCAAAAGTAATTTCTTTTTCCCATTCTCCAAAATCTTTTTAAAGATTTTTTTCAAAGTTTTTTCAACCCCTTCAGATTGAATATTAGACGCGATAAATCGCGCCTCTACACCTTCTTTTGCCAACCTTTTCTAAGAACTTCTCCCCTCACCCTTTCAGCCTCACAGCTCCTTCGGTTTGGGACGGCAAAGATAAAGGCTTTTATCACAATCCGGCAAGCAAATTGGAGAAAAAAATCAAAATATTTTCAAATAGCTACATACTAAAATGTTAACAGGGTACTATTTTAAAATCCTATCAGGAAAAAACAGAATTCATGTAAATTATTTGTAGAAATGATCGCGATCAATGGCTATTTAAAGCGATTGGCAACGGAAGCAATTGTTGATGATCGTTTCAATGTGCATTTTGTAAAGTGCTATTTCCCCCACAAGCTTAGCAACTCGTAACGGGCTTCTCTTTTGTAAAATCTCGTGAGATAGTCTCCTGGCGATTGGGTGAAATTTTGTGTTTTAGTGTGTTGACGGTAAGAATGACGATGAAAATAGCCACCAAAACTCTAAAGCACCAAACCCGCCAAAAGTTCTCTCCTGTTGCTTAATGTGGTCCTGATTTCATAAATACTGACAGATTTATTACTTTATTGAAATATTTCTGGTATAATTGTTGAGAAAATTAGGAATTATAATGCACAAATTATGAAAATCACGATCTTCTTAGCAGCAATCACTTTAATGTCTTTAAATTTATCTGCCCAGACAAAGGTTACCTCCACCCCTACAAAAACAGAAACTTCTTCGGCATTGAAAGAAGCTCTTGACGTAGGTGTAAAAAGAGCGGTTGAGGTATTATCAAAACCCAATGGATTTTTATCCGACAAACAGGTTAAAATTGCATTTCCGCAAGATATTCAGAAAGTTGACAGGACATTGCGGAGCGTCGGACTGGGAAAATTATCCGATGATTTTATCAAACAACTGAATACAGGGGCTGAAAAGGCAGTAAGTTTAGCCACACCAATCATGATCAAGGCCATAAAATCCATGTCTATTGATGATGCTTCCAAAATACTTTTAGGTGGTGAAAATTCCGCTACACAGTATTTTGAATCCAAGACCAAGGACAGTCTTTATGTCGCATTTAAACCAAAAGTTAAAGAAATCCTTGATCAGTATGGAATCTCCAAATCCTATTCCTCGCTAATGTCTAAATACAATAACATGCCTTTTATGACAAAAGCAAATGCTGATCTTAATGACTACGTCACCAAAGAAACATTGAAGGGTCTTTTTATTAAACTGGCACAGGAAGAAAATAAAATCCGTACAGACTCAAAGGCGAGAACTACAACCCTACTGCAGAAGGTATTCGGATCAATCAGTCAGATTAAAACATCCAAATAATTCCTCATAAAATATCATCCAACAAGTCACTCTTCCCTCGTATTTTGTGTAACCTTGCCGTAAAGTTCGTGTAAGGTTTGTGTATGATTTGAGACAGGAACCATACACAAACCCCGAAGATGGTACGAGGGGATTATGGTTGAAAACCGGATCAAACTCAGGATAGTTCGCCATTTTTTATCCTGAATTCAGATTTATGAATGGGATGATTTCACTATCTTACATTTCTGATGTTTTGCTATCTGATGGACCGGAATCAACTGTGAACTGAATTACTTATTTAGCTGTCAGCTTTATGATCTGTTCTGTTTTAAGTTCTGTCTTGGGATTAAATTGTGTTCCGGTCATGTATTTCTTCAAGCTGAACAGCAGCTGCTCCGCCTCAGGACGCTTGGCCAGATCCAGGGTTAGGTCTATACCAGAAACCAGTATTTTACCTTTCCCGACCTTGCCTTCGAAGATCAAAGCCAGCGGACGGTTTGTAAACCAATCATCGATCACGCGAACAATGGGATGAATACCCTGCAGACTGCTGATATTGATTGCTCCCGAATGACTCATGGCATCCCACCATTGCCAATTGCTGTGATATTCTGTTGGAAAATCAGCAAGAGCAGGATGTTTAGGATTGCAAAGAATTCCCAGTGTGTAAGGTGCCTGACCGCGCGTCCAGGCCGTATTCCAGAAGATGGAGGAGAAACCTATTTTGATGTTACCGCCCATTTCTTTGGAAAGGTGATCTTTTTTCAGGTTCAAAAGAACCGTCCCGCCATTTTTAAGAAATTCTTCGGTCTGCCCGTCCAGTTCCTGGACTATGCGGATATTTTGCTCACCTGAAATTGCTTCTTTTCTGGCAGGATAAACCCAAAAATCCCAGCTGTTACTAAGGTTATTGATGCTGACCTGAAGAGTGAGTTTTTCTGGAGATGAAATTGAAGATAAAGGAAATGACAATTCACCGAGTTTAAAGCCATTGCCAAGTGGAATATCGGTTTGTGGGAGTTTCCCTGAACGGATAACTCGCCCTTTTTTATCGGAGATTTGCCATAACGGCTGGCAGGCTTTGATGGGGGAATCACCATAATGTGCAACTTCGATGGAAGCTTCAAAGTTCTCATTGTTGGTGAAGATGCATTTTTTCAGGCGTGCAAGCGGAACAGTGCTGTTGCAGAAGCGTTTGTATTCAGCAGGAGAGATATATCCTTTTTCGCCCCAAAATGCATCCAGCACACCAACTAACGCACTTCCCTGACCAGGAAAATCATGAAGATCCAGAAGCTGGAAACCTCCAAAGGAAGGTGTCCGCAGCGCTGCCTCTATGTCTGCCTTATAACATAAAGCCTGCAATTTGCCAGATGCAAGCAAAAAACTGTCCGCCAGATGCAACATTCCATGATCTGTAAGAGTTTCACGGAACAATTCAAAATTTTTAGCGCGCATCACCCCGTTGTACTTTGGTATTTCCCTGAAGTTCGGGTAAACGCACCATTGGCCGATTTCATGACTGACGATTGGTTGTTTGTATTTGGAACTATAGCCAGACCAGTCATAATCGGTGCAGGGAGGTTCGCTGTTAATGATACTTTTCAATCCTTGTCCCCAGCCCTGAATGCGTGGAGTCTGTGTACTTAAATAGTCGTTTTCAGGAATATTGGGATATCCTGCACCTGAAGTATATATCCTCCGGCTGTCTTTGTTCTTCCAGAATTTGACAAATTCCGTCAGGAAAGCCACATAATTTTTACCTCCTGGTTCATTTCCGTAAACCATCATACAAAAAGAGGGATGATTGCCATAATTCTCAATCATTCGCTGGCTTTCTTCATAGAGGTATTTGTCAAAAGGTTTTCCGTCACCGATCGTCGTTGACTGATTAGCCCAGGAAGAACATTCCACCTGCAGATAAAAACCGGTCTGATCTGCCGCGTCGAAAGCCGCCTGCGGAGGGCACCAGGAATGGAATCGCATGTGATTTAAACCATGTGCACGGCAAATAGTAAAAATACGAAGCCAGTCTTTAACATTGGTAGCCGGATAACCCGTTTTTGGAAAAATGGCACATTCGAGAGTTCCTCTCAGAAATACCGGCTTACCATTAATTTTAAGCTGTTTCCCATCAGCTTTAAATTCACGCATTCCGAAATTGGTGCGCAGCGTATCGGATGATTTGGAAGTCAGGTCCGATAAAACAGCCGTGAGCTGATAAACGGAAGGATGAAATTCGCTCCATAGCGTTACGTCCATTCCCATCGGATACAGCATTTCCAGATTGTTTTCCCCTGCAGATAATTCAAACTGTCCAGTCTGGCTTTTGGGGTTTCCTTCACCTGAAACAATCAGCTTTAATTCAGTTTTTATTGTTTTATCCGTGGGATTGATCACCCTGACCTTGGCTTTAAAACTCTTATCCTGAATATCAGGGTATACCTGGATATTTTTAATGTTTATCAAAGGACGGGCTTCAAGGTAGAGTTTCCCTACCACGCCATTCCAGTTGGTTTGAGTGTGGTCTGAAATACTGTGCGAATTAACTCCGGGATCAATATCTTTAACACGATTGTCTATACAAAGCGTCAGCCTGTGTTTGCCGGGGGTAAGCTTGCCGGTAAGATCATAAAGATGGGGAGTTCCCAATGAGTTTTGCATCCCTGCCTCCTGACCGTCTATCCACAAACGGCTTTCCCAATGGCACCGCTCAAGAAATAATCTGATATTTTCGTTTTTCCAATTTTCAGGGATTGTTACTTCTTTTTGGAACCATGCAGCTCCTTTGTAGTATTTGAGCGGCTGCAGCCAAAATGGGATTTTGATATTACCCGATTGCCTGAATTTGGCGAATTCAGGTAATTTATAAAAAGAACTGTCTACGATCTGTCCGGTCCATGGAGTGGTTAAAGTAATGTCATCCCCTTTGCCGTTTGAAGTCAACGATCCCGGAAGTTTAATATCTTCCTGTAAAATTTTGTTGAACCATCCTTCATTAATTCCATTATCAGAAGGATCCATCGCAAATTTCCATGTTCCGGAAAGATTGATTTTCTGATGAGTATCAACCTGTCCAAAAGCAGAAGAATAAATGATCAGTAAAATTAAAATCAGTTTTAATCGGTTCATCTCATCTTTTTTAAATAGTAGTAGGATAATCTTAACTAAAGCGTTTGCGACATCTTAATTTTTACCGCATCTCCGATTTCCGGTCTCCCTTCTCCAGTTCACAGTCTTTCAATCTCTTCAAGACTCTTCCCTTTGGTTTCCGGTAGTCTTCTGAATATAAATACAAAGCCTAACAGGCATATGATACTGTACAGCCAGAATGTTCCCTCTGGTTTTAACATCTTGTTCAAAATCGGAAAGGTATAAGTAAGCACAAAGCAGGCAATCCAAAGGGCAGTTGTTGCAATGGCCATCGCAGCGCCGCGGATACTGTTGGGAAATATTTCCGAAAGAACGACCCAGGTAATCGGCGCAAGTGTCATAGCATAGGTTGCAATGGCAATCATCACGAGGGCTAAAATGGCGATACCTTTTAATTCAAAGTAATAGCTTGAGCCCAAAATAAAATAGACAATAGCAAGCCCCACCGAACCAAGAATCATGAGCTTTCGGCGTCCCCAGCTGTCAACCATGCGCATGGCTAAAAGTGTGAATACCAGGTTTACAGTTCCGGTAACCACGATATTGAAAAGCATTTCACCCACTGAATACCCTGCCGAGGTAAAGATCTCTTCCGCATAGTTAAAAATAACGTTGATCCCGCACCATTGCTGGAAGACGGCGAGTATAATACCCAAAATCAGAATGGGCCTCACCTTCTTTGAAGAGAGGGATTTCCAGTCAATCTTCGTATCGGCACCATGCAGCGTTTCAGCAATCTCTTTACTTTCCTGCACCGCATAATGTGCTCCGCCAATGCGTTCCAGAATGACCGAGGTGCCTTTCCAATTTCCGGTCTTTGCTAAGAAACGCGGACTCTCGGGAATAAAAAAGGATAGGATAAAGAAGATCAGCGCAGGCACTGTACCGGCCCAGAACATCCATCTCCATCCTGTCTGTCCGTTCCAGGATTGAAGAATCATCTGATTGGTAGCACCCTCTGCAACTTTATCAGCGATCAGGTAATTGATGATTTGAGCAGCTAATATCCCGATTACGATGGTAAGCTGATTCACAGAAACAAGCCGCCCACGCATCTGAGCCGGAGAGATTTCGGCAATGTACATGGGTGAAATAGCCGAAGCCAATCCTATTCCAAGACCTCCGATAAGCCGGAAGATAATAAAAGGGGTAAACTGATCAACAGCACCCGTTCCGATGGCAGCAATTGTAAACAGCGCTGCCGCACCGATCAGCGGCTTTTTGCGTCCAAAACGGTCGGTGAGGTATCCTGATGAAATAGCCCCAAACAGGCAGCCGATCAATGCGCTGCTCATAGCCCATCCCTGCAGGTAGGGTGAAGAAGTAATGTCAAAAAACCGCTCGTAAAAAGGTTTGGCGCCGCCGATAACTACCCAGTCGTATCCAAAGAGAAGGCCGCCCATGGCTGAAACAAGGGTGATACCCAAAATAAATCGGCCGTTAAATTTCACTTTATCCATAAGTTTAAGATTTAGCAATAGCAAATATATAGTTGATATGTAAACCTAAAAATGAATAATTTTATGAATTTATGGATTATATCACCTTTTTAGTATTTTTATCCCCAACAAATTCTGTTTCATTTTAAGTGCTGAAATATAGTTTATTTTGTATACCTGTCCAATGCTTCAGTCAGAATCCTGTGAACAGGAATATTAATAATTCAATGTTTTAAAACCAGAGATGGAATCATGAAAAAAGAAGATGGATTTCCCGGTCAGATCAGCTTTGTAATGCCTGATAAAATCATCGATTTAATCAGGCAGAATCCGCTCATTTCTGATTTATACCTCACTGACATTGGTTATTACCCGCAGGCAAGTTACCACTTCAGGGAACGTCCAAACGGCAGTACTCAGTTCATTCTGATATATTGCATTGATGGACAGGGTGAAATCAGGCTTGAAGAGAGAGTACATCCCGTGCCGGCTGATCATTTTTTTATCATTCCAGCCGGAGTTGCACATTCCTATCATTCGTCAGAACAGAATCCATGGTCCATTTACTGGATTCACTTTTCCGGATCAAAAGCTGCTTTCTTTGGCCGTTCAGCCTGCCAGTGTATCGCTATCGAACGTGGGAAAGCATCACGAATCAATGACCGGATTAATTTATTCACTGAGATTTTCCGTAATCTGGACTGCGGATTCAGCATCGAAACCATTGAATACATTAATCTCTGTCTCAATTACCTGTTGGCCTCGTTCACTCATCTGAATCCTTTTCACCTTGTAAAACATACCATCGAGAACGATCCGGTAACTCAAAGCATCAATTTCATGATCGAAAACCTGGGGAAAAAACTGAATCTGTCAGAAATCGCAAACAAGACAGGACTTTCGGCTTCTCACTATTCGCGCCTTTTTCTGAACAGGACCGGGCATCCTCCCATTGATTATTTCATCCAGCTGAAAATTCAGCGTGCCTGCCGGCTGCTGGATAATTCAGGCTTGTTTATTGCAGATATCTCAAGGGAAACAGGATTCGAAGATCAGTTTTACTTCTCACGCACCTTTCGAAAAGTAATGGGAATTTCACCTTCCGAATACCGGAAAAGAAGAGTATGAAATGGTTAAAGGGATTAGGGATTAGGGTATAGGGTATGGTGTACCCTGCACCCTAAACCCGAAATTCAGTACCATTAACCATTAACAATTAAGTTCAGTTATCTAATCATCATCATCTTTCCCGCTGTATTTTTTCGGATATGCCGCATTCCCTTTCATCGCATACCAGATGATCCGGTTAAACAGATCATCATTTCCAGAATCAACGTGTTCAAACTGAGGTTCGCTGCTTTTCTTAGCATAACGAAGTGCAGTCCCTTTTAACTGTGAAAGATCACCGTTCATTTCATTCAATGGTATCTCATTGGGTACTGATCTGAACGGTGAATAATCCGCTGTATAGGAAAAGCAGTTAAACATCGGCACTGCCGTTGCGTCGCTGATGTTCATGGGAGGCAGTCCGAGTATCTGTTCAATGGTTCGAATGACAGAAATCTGGTTGTAATTGGTATGAATAGTTTTATGCAGCCTGGAGTATGGGCTGATCACCAATCCGGCCGTCCTGTAAGCCGATACATGATCCCAGCCGGATTGTGAATCGTCTTCGGTGATGAAGATCACAGTATTTTTCCAGAACCGGCTCTTTGAAATCGCCTCAATAATTTGTCCGAGTGCAAGGTCATTATCAGCCACCATGGCGCGCGGAGAGGGAAGCCCGGGAGTTGTTCCGCCTGTATGGTCGTTTGGAAGGGCTACAACAGAAAGTTCCGGCCATTGGTCACCGTCTGCTTTTTCAGCTTCGTGAAGCTTATCAATGAAAACCTTTGCCCTGAGCTGATCCGGTATCCGGTGACTGTCAAATCCGGGGTAATCCTGATCCAGAATTTTTTCAAGAGGCTTTATGGTAGTCGTATTCTTAAACGCAAAGGGTTCCCCTTTTCTGAATCTCTCATAGATGGATGTCCATGTTACATCTTTACCGAATTCAGGCGTACAGGCCTCTCCATACACCCGAACATTCTTGCCATGACGCAGTGCATTGTCCCAGATAAAGCCCGTGGGAGCGTAAACCAGAGCATCCTGCTGCACATGGGGGTAACTTCTGAACCATGCCTTTACATTTTTCTCAATGTAATCGGTAACGATTGCCATATCGGTCCATTGGTGCCCTTCCGCAGAACATTTACCCGAAACGTAATAATTGTCCAGCAAATGAAAGTCCGCGCAGAGTTTATGGGCATTCGGTGTAATCTTTTTGCCAAAAATACAAAGAGCGGAATCTCCGTCACCGCCGGGCATATCTCCAAGCACCTGATCATAGGTCCTGTTCTCCCGGATGATGTAAACGACATGTTTAAATACAGAAGGCTCCCCGATCCTAAGCGGCACAGGAACAGGTTCCTCATTTTTCCGCGGCAGTTTATCCGTCAAAGCCAGCCTGAAATGCTGGTTGATTTTCTCCACCTTTTTGGTGTAATCGTCCAACGGCTTTTTCTGAGGAACCGGAATCACGGAAACAGAAGCCATCATCCTGTGAGCATTGTAAGAGGGCTTGCCGGTTTTCTCCGAAATAGTGGGAATGCGAGCTCCCTCTGCCTCAATATTGGCTACAAAAAGTAATCTGTCCTTGTATACGGCTACCGCTCCCGGATAAGCTCCCGTGGGAATAAATCCGGTAACCCTGCTTATTTTATCAGCTCCCTTTGAAGAGGAAAGGTTTCCCAGGCTCACGATAGCCAGTGCATTATCCATCCCGTTCGAAACGTACAGTGTCTTTCCATCACCACTGATTCCAAGACCGTTGGGGAATCTCCAAAATAGGAATTCTTTTCCGGTGATAACCTGACTGAAATCTCTTCCGTTACCACATCCTGTCCGGTGTTGATGACCGAAACACCATCACTGTTGGCATTGGCTACATAGACAAATTGATCGTCCGGGCTTGAAATAATATCATTCGGATGCAATCCCGTTTTGATTTCCTTTATGAGATTACCTGTTTGAGGATCCAGTACAGAGACTGTTCCTTCACGGGTAGCTCCGGTTTTGAGATCCACTTTGGCGCTCCCCCACGGAATACCCGCTACATCGGGATCTCCCTTTTCGGGAACGGATCCGGCCCAGTTGGTCACGTAAAGCTTCTTGTTTGCAAGGGTTATCCCATAGGGAGCAACCCCCGAAGGAACTGACCAGATTACTTTACCTGACTGAACATCCAGTTTTTCAATTTTATTGTTTCCGTTCAATACAACATAAAGCACAGATCTCCCGGGGTCTTCTGAAACGATCAGCTCATTGGGAAGAGCCGATTTGGCAGGACTCACGGCATTAAACAAAAAAGTCTTCTTGACTTGAATGTTATTACCATCCCAGCTGGCCTGTATTACGTACGATTTTCCTTCCTTCCCTGCCGCTCCCCAGTACAATTCATATCCCCCGGCCATTTTATTCCAGGAAATGCCTGAAAAGGTATTGGCCATATTCTCTTTGGCAAAATTCTTTTTCAGAACGAAGCGGCTGACTATTTTTTTGCTCTCCGGCGAGATGATAACAATCGAATAACGCCCTTCCACAGCCACCCATTCCCCGTCAGGGGATATCGCACAATCGAGGGCATGGTTTTCCTGTTCCTTATCACCAAAATAGAGTTGTTCACCGGCCGGATCGATCCACCGGTTATAGGGCATCAATACCGGCAAGGCCGTTCCTGAAAGCGTACTGTCTTCATAGGAAGTCAGGTACTTTCGCTGTTGTTTTAATGCTCTTTTTGACTGAGGAAAAGCATTTGTCAGCGAGAAGAGCATTAACAATAAAAAGAATACAATTCTTATCCGGTGAACCATAAAAAATTGATAAAAATAATGTGGCCTCCGGCCATTAACCTTCAACCATTAACCATTAATCATTAACCTCTGCAGCTACCAGGCTATCAGTTTTGATGGATAATAATTAATCTGCTGAGCCTTGAACCGTTCTCCCTGTTTTCCGAGTCTTATTTTATAATCATCCCAGCTGCGTGAGGCGGGCGTGCTCCATCCTATTTCAGCGTACCCGGGAAGCCGTGGAAATACCATGTATTCGATATCCGCCATGTTGGTCACGGTTTCTGTCCATAAAGGCGCCTCAACGCCCAGCACATTTTCTCTGCCGATTCCGGGAACCAAAGTAGCCGGATCCCAGTTATAGCCTTTATCCACGTCAACATAACCGGCCCAATGAAGCCCGAGCCTGGTTTCCGGATCATACTGCATGTCCAGGTAAGCATTGGCTGAAGGCGACATGATCACCTTGGCTCCTTGTTTGACTCCTTTTTGGGCATTTTCAGCCTTAGCCCAATATTGCACAGCTGTATTGGGTTTAAGGGTGGAGAGAGCTATCTCATCCCAGCCTATGACTTGTTTACCCAACGAACCGACAATATCCTGCACCCTGTTGATAAAAGGAATATAATCTTTGAGTTTAGTTACATGCGATTCATCACCTCCGATATGGATGTACTTTCCGGGAGTCAGCTTTGCCAGCTGGCCAAAAACATCAGAAATAAACTTATAAGTAATCTCATCTCCTGTACAGAGGCTACTGAAACCTACTTTCGTTCCCGTGTAAAGTTTAGTGGCTTTTTTGCTGCAGTTCAGTTTAGCATACGATGCAAGAGCAGCATTGGTATGGCCGGGCATATCCACTTCGGGGATCACCATGATGTATCTTTCAGCAGCGTATTTGACGATATCGGAATATTGCTCCTGGGTATAGAAACCTCCCTTGCCGCCACCCACCTGGGTGCTGCCTCCAATTTGTGTAAGCCTTGGCCAGTTTTTGATCTGGATTCTCCAGCCCTGATCGTCGGTAAGGTGAAGATGCATCACATTCATCTTGTAGGCTGCCATTAAATCGATGAAGCGTTTCACGTCATTCACCTGGAAAAAGTGACGGGCAACATCCAGCATGGCTCCACGGTAGGAGTATTCAGGATAATCACGGATAATCCCTGCCGAAATTTCCCAGGGCCCCTCCTGTTTGGTGGAGTTCTCAATCCGGGCAGGCAACAGCTGACGAATGGTTTGAACAGCGTAAAATAGTCCTGCGGGCTTGTTGGCAGTCACATTGATCATGCCGTCGGCCACCTTCATCAGGTAACCTTCCTCTCCCAACTGCTCATCCCCGGGAGAAAGAGAGAGATAAATATTTCCTGCGGAACGTTCGTTCTTGACGGGTTTTACTGAAATTCCGAATCCTGTGGCGGGGTTAATTTTATCAGACAGATATTCCCCAATCCGGACCAGTTCAGGGGTATTGTCAGAAATAAAAATGGCACTATTTTCTGAAAGGGTAAAAATACCGTCAGCCTGGGTTGTTGATTGAGGCTTTGGTATGATTCCAGGGATTTCAGAAGGAGGCATCGCTGATGCCATTATTTGTAAGGATACTAAACAGAACATCAAAACTGATCTCAACATAATTCTATCTTTTTAAGGTTAAAAGGGCTAAATTTTTCACTATGCCAAAATACATCTTTTTACGCAAGAGTTTAATATAAAAGGTGATTTTATTAGAAACCCGGCCTTTAAAAAAGGGTATTGGTATTATCCGAAATTTGTCTTATATTATTTACACCTATTGGTATCCTTGGTGCTGTGCTTAGAACAAGGATGTAAAAGACAACTTAAAAAACGTTGTTAAAGATGATTTAATTAGCTGTTGAATCAGATGGATCATTGTCTAAGTTAACTAATTTGAAATGCTATGTTATACAAATTTGACAAAAATTCGCTTGTTTACCATAAAGTAAAATGGTTTAACGCCATTTATTACCTAATGGGAGCAGCAATGGGGGCAGCATTAGTTGTTTTCTTTTTATCAATAAACATTTCGGCTAAGACCGACACTAAAACGACAGAAGACAGGGTAATGGTTATTCTTGCTGAACGGAACCAATTTACCTGCGAAAAATTGATTGCCAAAATCAAGGAAATGCATTTTCAGTATCCATACATCATCTATGGGCAGGCACTGCTTGAAACCGATCATTTCAGATCGAGAATCTTCAGGGAGAACAATAACATCTTCGGGATGAAAGAGGCTACTAAACGTGTTAATGTATCGTTGGGAACACAATATGATCATGCCTTTTATAACAATTGGATGGATAGCGTTTACGATTACGGCTTATACTATGCCTCTTATCTTTCCCGGCTGACCACCGAAAACGAATATTTCAATTACCTTTCAGATTTCTACGCCGAAGACACCAGCTATGTTGAAAAACTGAAAGCATTAATCGCCAGGGAAAAACTGAAAGCATTATTCAATTAGAATATAAAGAAATCAAAACTAATCTCCCTGGGATTTGGCTAAAGTCGGGCTTAAGTAATTGGAATAAAATAATGTCATATGAGACTTATAGGCTATAGGCGTTTAGGCCAAAGGTAAAATGAGAATATTATGATCCTTCAGCCTAAAGTCTAAACTCCTTCAGCCTAAAAATACGACATTATATTCTTGACATTACTTATTATGATTTATAATAATTGTTTATCCGTCTCTTTTCTAAGTATGATTGATCCTGTAAACATCAGGAGATACCAAATATATTTTATTTCCAGACCCCGGTCAGAAGATAATCAGAAACGAAAAGCAAATTATAATTACTAAAGTATAAAGACTCTAATGTGTGTGACTCTCAGTCTCTCCTTCCGCGAACTTACAGAAAGCCGGGAGAATATATTATATAACATATTATTTCCCTACTTTCCTACTTCCTACTTTTACTATTTCATCAACCATATCAAATGTAATTTATCATCAAAATTACTAAATATTAGCTCATTACCAGTGATTCCTATTCATAGCTGAACATCCCGGACGGAACAGGCAACTTTTTCAACAAATCTTAACAACTTCCATTCCCAGAATGTACCCTAATTTCTCAATCTTCTCAGCAATATGTCCCACTCCAATCGCACAGTGATGGGCAGGCCCTTGTTTCGACCACCGGTTCATGAATTCTCTGGCGCCAATTGGAAAACGGTAACGGCTGTTGGTATTCCCTATTTCAAGAACCGGTCCGGGTACAGTTTCTCCCTCAGCAACAAGCAGAAATAAACCCTCTTTGCCTTCTACGACAGAAAGCAGGGTGACCGGACCATATTTTACCGACATCTGAATCGACAATCCTTTACCGGGTTTCCCATGATAAATAGGCAATGGAACCAGTTGTACACGGCCTTCGGCAATAGCAAAGTGGGCGGGACCATCATGACCAAGCATCACCACATCATCAGTAAAATCCATCAGATAAAATTCCGAGAAGGACCCCCCTGCTCCGAATTCTGCCATAATTTTCATGGCCTGGGCATTCTTCACCTCACATTCGCCCGCTACCGGGATATTTTTACCGGTCAGCAAAGTATTGCCGGCAATAACCGAGGTAGCGATATTTTCATAATCATTCCCTGGTTGTCCTTCATAATAATAGGCCATTGAACCCAGGTTATGTTTTTTTACCAGTTTATCCAGTGCGACCGAAGTGAGGGCAGCCCTTTCAATTTCCATCTTTTCACATTCATTGGAAACATCGAAAGCCGAATGGAATTCCTTAATCTTTTCCTCCATTTCCTGAACAGAAACTTCATCACGGTATTTTTTCAGTTCACACATTTCAAGCAGTTCAACATGGGTCCCGAAAACTGCAGACTGCTGTGTGAGATCGGTATAGACATCCAGCATCCCGCAATAGTAATGGCCCAGAACGCCAAGCCGGTTTTTACGCATGGCAGCGGCAACCTTTGCAGCTTCTGCCCAGGCTTCAATCTCCTTCCATACCTTCTCCTCCTTTAAATAACCGGTCACAAAATCATAACGGATCCCGGAACGGTTGAATACGCTGGCGATTTCCGGAACCGAACAAGCCTGGCAATGTTCCAGCCACACCCCTGTCATCTTTCCCCTGTCGTTAAGCCGGTTAAAAGATCCGTAATCCAGTTGGGCTACAGGCTGGAGGTTAAGAATGACAATCGGAACCTTTACCTTACGGGCCACGGGAAGAACGGTGGACGACAAAGCATAGGTCGAAACATAAAGAAATACGATTTCGACATCACTGCATTTAAGCAAATCGGCAGCCTCCCCTGCTTTTACAGGATTGTCGACCATCCCGGCATCAATGACTTCCACATCAAATCCGGAAATATGAGTTTTGATCTGTTGCTGGTACCTTTTAAGATTGTCGAGTAATCCATCAAACTGCCCCCAGTATGTATCAAGGCCGATACCGAATAATCCCACTTTTGTTTTCATTGATTTACCTGCTTAATTATACTCGTTTCTAAAAAATCTATTTAAACCATTTAATTATTCCATTGACTATTAGCTCATTCCCTTTTTCATTGAGATGATTTCCCTGCACAATATACAATGAAAGTTTTTCTTTATCCTGATAAAGCGAATCGAACGCCTGATAACGATCAAACAATCCTATTGATCTTTTAATTCTTTCAATTTAAAATCATCCTCTATAACCGATTCCTCGTTCATGAACACATCCCTTTGTATCAGGTCGAACCATCTTATTTTAAGCACTTGACTGCACTTTAGATACAAGTTATCTATTCCTTTCGCGTTATTCCGTCCTCAATTCGTGAAATTCGGCAGAAAATGTAATTCGCACAACAATGAAAATGAAAATTCGTTCAACTAAACTCACACTCACCTATTGAATTCATAATTGAATACTACAAACCGTGTTGGTTCGCATACCCGCTTTTATTTCACCACTGATATAAACCCATTGATTATTCCATTGAATTACCGGTAAGGTAACCCTGGAAGGAATATCTTCCAACCTTCCGGCATTTGCCCATAAATCACTATCCGGAGAATAAAGGAGCATCTCTTTGGACATTCCCGGATGGGTAGCAGGATCTTTATGTAACGCGGTGAGTGCATCGACTCCTCCCCAAATGACCATCGTCCCATTTCCCAGCACTGGAGCAGGGCTGCCCCCGGCAGATATTCCTTTTGGCATCGGAGCCAACTCTTCCCATGATCCCGTCCATTTTCCATTGGACCGTACCAGCGACAACCGGTAGGCATCCTGAAGAATGTGTCTGAATTGTTTATTGTCGGCATTGATGCTTACCGTTTCGCCGCTAAACAAATAAAACTGGCTGTTATGCGCAGCACAAACCGGCAAAATACGCTCCCGGCCAGGACAGGAGGGCAATTCAAACCAACCTCCTGTTATATTTTCGAGATCGAGGGCATAACATACTGAAAGCCCCCTGCCGGCAGGATCACTGCTTCCACCATAAACAATAATTAAATGATCGACAAGGGTCCCGGCCATGTAAGCCAAAGGAACAGGTAAATCAGGATAATTGAGGGTTTGCATCGAATTATTCTCCCATTTATAGGCCATTACTTTTTCGGAGTGCTGATTTTCTTTACTTCCACCGATGATGATGATATTCTCTCTGTAAGAAACCGATACCCCGTAAGCGAGTGGAAATGACATTTTTTCTTTAAGTTCAACCCAAACTTTCCCATCCTCAAGCATATAGATAGCATCAGACCATTTTTTCCTGCCTCCCTCCCACGGACGCTTATCCGGAAAGTTTGTACCTCCCATACAAAATAATATCCCGTTGCTAACTCCGCCATACATACCGGCCCAGCCTTCTTTATCCGGCAACGAAGGTAATAACGTCAAAACAGGCTTGGTTTGAGAGAATATATCAGAATGATGAGTCATGATGTTTTAGTATTAGAAATTAATGATTCAGTATTTTACTTGTATAGAGCTATTAAAATTGTTTGTCAATAGGGTGTTTCTTTATTTTTACCGGCTGTAAATCCAATCGATTTTTATCTTTTTAATGGTGATTCCAAAGGTTGACCAGTCAAAATAACCCAAAAGGAGTCCATTACCGGTAAAATGGATGGCATTGTAGCAATAGGACCCTTGGGGATCACTTTCGAGAATCTTGTTTTTGATCCATGTGTTACCTTCATCTTTAGAGATGGCAATATTCAGGGGAGTACGTTTCTGATCAATGCCATTATCGTTCCATACTACAAGCAAATCGCCTGTCGAAGGAATACGGGCCATTGAAGCAGGTGAACACGGTGATTTTAAATTTCCTGGTTCAACGTTGCTCCAGGTTTCTCCCTTATCTTTTGAACATGAAAAATACTGAACTCCGGCAGTGGTACGGATAAACATTAAAATATCCCCGTTTTTCAGTTCGGTTAAACCGGGTTCCTGTGTCACGATCTTTCCCTGATTAGGTACTTCCGCACTTGCTTTCCAGGTCTTTCCGTTATCATCAGAAAAATAACACCATAATCGGCCTGCATTGGAGAACTTCGTTTCGCCCGGACTTTGATGCAAAGCTACGGCAAACATGAGCCGGTCATTCTTTAATTGAATGACACGGTTATTGTTGAGAACAAAATATCCTTCTTTATCAGGGATACAACGACTGGACTCACTCCATGTTCTGGCTTCGTCCCTTGATTTTCTGATCATCGGAATGCAATCGGTTGCCGAGTTTTTCTTCAGGTAAAACAAGGCAATTTCACCATTCTGTAACCGAAGAAGAGAAACTGACATCACATTCATTTTGCCCTCCTGATCCAAAATCTTAACATCCTCTTTAGACCATGTTTCTCCTTGATCAGACGAATATCTTCCTGCAAGATAAGCGCTTGCATGATCATTTGCTGAAGTGCCTGTATAATGCGTATAGACATAAAGGATACGTCCATCCTTCAATGTAATAAAGTCACCTTCACTATTGCGGGGATTATTGATACCTGAATTTATTTTCAGAACATCGAACTTGTCATGACTCGCTTTCTTTCTCCTGGCTTCAGATCTGCTGATACAATCTGAAGAAATGAGTACTAAAAGACAGAGGATCGATAATTTAATCATTGTTGAATTATAACAGGTTGATTTATTATAATACAAGCGTATACTTGTATGCATTTGCTCTCCAGGTATCAACGTTTTCACCCAAACGGGTCATGTATAGCTCCATATCCAGAGTTTCCCGATTCTCAAATAAGGAAAAGTTTGAAAATTGAACAAGTTCAGAGTCTCGTTCAGGGTCCCGGTCGTCGATCACCGTAATGGTATCCTTCCTGAAAGAGGGTCCATCCTCGTCAATCTCCACAATCTGAAACGGGTATCTTGGACGGTTACCTTTGGGCGGTTCATTACAAATATTACCGATCCAATAAAGCTTTCCTGTTTTAGAACTCCGTATAGTTTGGAAGTCGGATGCCGGAGAATAGAATTGTTCTCCAGTATCATATCGCAGATCTGCTATGTCGCTCCATGTCAGTCCACCATCTTTTGAGATAGAGAACCATTTTCTTCCCGGAGTAATTTTTGTATCGGACCCACGCATAAGGAGCAATAAATTACCGTTTCTCAATTCGCAGACACTTCCCCCTACTCCGCGTGATGACATCTTCCTGGGGAGAAAAATTGAGTTCGATTTTTGCCAGTTATAGTCCATAAGTATTTTATTCCACCTTCCAATAAAGCACATGGGCCCTGAAACACAACCTTCCCTGTAGTTATTTGGAAAAACAGAAGAGTATTTCTCATCCTCTTTGTCATGATAAGGTACCGGAACAGTTGCACTGATAACCACCGACCCATTCTTCAGGACAATTGAATTACCGATAAACATTTCATTGGACTTCAGCCATTCCTGATTTCCCCAATCAGATTATGCATTTCTTTTCTGATGAATAGATGCATCTCAATTGAATATTTATTCAAGATATGAACCTATCAAAATCTTCACATAAGTCGCTTATAGCTGATCAATAAAGAGGCAGGTTTTTTAGGAATAGTAATCTCTATCCCTTCCATTAGTTCAGTTCCTGTTTTATTGATTTTTTTACCATCATCTTCATAAAATAATTCATAAGTTGAAGATCCATCCAATCCTTTTAATTTTATACCTAAAGACTCAGTTGAGTTGGCTTCCCGGCGGAATGACATGATTATTCCATCACCCTTTTCAGGTCGATTTAATTGATATGCTAACCAGGTATCATCACGCAATAAATTTTCAATTCCTGTTAATGGATAATAATCTCCATAATAGTAGGGTCGTAACCTTTTGAAATCCTGGATATATTTCTGCATTTCTGCTTGCGAATGATCTTTGCTGTTTATATCCCAGTTAAGTACCATGGAGCTGCTCATGTTGGAGCGAAAATAGTACTGCGACCTAACGAAATTACCTGTTCCATGAAGTGGCAGGTAAAAATTTAAACCATATGTATTATCCTGACAACCATTTGGTACAGTATATCCATTATAATCGGTTCTCCAAAAAGGTGAACTCCGGGAGATGGTTTCCAGGTCGATGCGCCGGCCACCGCTTGCACAATTGTCAATGATCAGGTTGGGAAACTTTGCAAGAAGACTATCCCAGAATGCATACAATCCTTCAATATGCCTGATTTCCGAAATTCCTGTCCGCTGCGGAGGATCGGTTTTTTCCCAATAACGCAACGGGTCAATATTGAAATCCTGACGATAAATATCGATCCCTTCATTGGTGATAAATTCAGAGATATGATTCGTTAGCCAGTTGAGTGCATCTTTATTTCCAAGATTTAATAATCTATATTCTGAATCAGGAAATTCTGAATCAGAAAATCCTGTTAGCCAATCAGGATGTTCTTTATCCAACAAGCTGTTTTTAGAGACACGTTCCGGTTCGAACCACAAAAGAAATTTTGCTCCAACCTTATGCGCTGCATCAGAAACCGGTTTTAATCCATTCGGGAAATTTTCCTTATTAACAACCCAGCTTCCAACATTATGCCAATCTCCCTGATTGGGATACCAACCGGCATCGAGCCAAAACACTTCAGGCACAATATTAAATTGTTGATGCCGGTTAATCAATGCGATAGCAAAACTTTCAGTCGCACAAGTATGTTCATTGCAAGGAGGAGGTCCCTCACGGGCGAGAAAGACTGATAAAGGTAGTTCGGAAGGTTTTCCATCAATCTTGCGGGTATGATGAGTCAGAATAAACTGACGGAACTGATTGTGTCCGATCATTCTGTCTTTACCTTTCCAAAAAAGCAAACAAATCCTTGGTGTTCGAATCTCTTCTTTTGGGAATAAGATGAGTTTCATTTTTTCCATACCGGATTTGAGTGATATTGAATTTTCATCTTTTTGTTGAACATCAGCAAACCATTGGCCTGTCCAGCCTATTGCAACCATGACCCCCTCATTTGCAGGACTTTCAATATTAAAAAACGGAAAACCCATATCACCCTGAGATGATCTCCCTCCAGTAGGAGCCATATATACGCTTTCCCCAATCTTCATTTCATCATCAAAAGGCTGGAAGTCGCTGCGTTCCGACTTACCGCCTTTTGCATGATGAAGGATAAATGTGCCGTTTTTATTATAGGAAAAGATTTGGTTTACTGCAGCAACTTTTTCGATAACGGGTGTATTACGGCTTGAATTGTTAGTAAATTTCAGCACCCATTCCAACGCCGGGAAATCGGTAAAACTGGTAACCGTGCATTTAACTGCAAGGCCGCTTCGCTTATCTGAATAAGTGAAGACGGTTTCTTCTGAATTCAGATCTGAGGCTTTTATATTTTCAACACTGAACTGCCAGTTTTTGATAAAGGTGCTGGAGCTTTTCCCTCCATAAACAAAAGAAAAAGGTGGAATCTTACCTTTGGCGAAATGCTGCTCAATCCACTGATGGACATCTGCATTGTTCACTGGTGTATTTTGCACAGTTTGGCCGCTGACTTTACCATTACCCAAGAAAAAGGCCAATAAGCTTATTAAAATCATTCTCAGTCCTAGATATCGAACTTGTTGAAAGGCGAAGCGTTTCATGATTTTGCTAATTTATTTGGTTATTTTTTAATATACAAAAATAACCAAAGTATCATAAAACACCTCTAATTTGCTAATTAATTAAGGATTAAAGAAAAAACATCCTTGTTTTGTTACGTTTGCTATTTTTACCACCTAGGATTATGATTACAATAAGGCTTTCTTAAAATAAGGGAATCCTCGTTTCCCCTAATTCACCTTTATGGGGTAAAAATTATGTATTTCTTTTCTGATGAATAGATGCATCTCAATTGAATATTTATTCAAAATATGAACCTGTCAAAATCTTCACATAAGTCGCTTATAGCTGATCAATAAAGAGGCAGGTTTTTTAGGAATAGTAATCTCTATCCCTTCCATTAGTTCAGTTCCTGTTTTATTGATTTTTTTACCATCATCTTCATAAAATAATTCATAAGTTGAAGATTCATCCAAGCCTTTTAATTTTATACCTAAAGACTCAGTTGAGTTGGCTTCCCGGCGGAATGACATGATTATTCCATCACCCTTTTCAGGTCGATTTAATTGATATGCTAACCAGGTATCATCACGCAATATATTTTCAATTCCTGTTAATGGATAATAATCTCCATAATAGTAGGGTCGTAACCTTTTGAAATCCTGGATATATTTCTGCATTTCTGCTTGCGAATGATCTTTGCTGTTTATATCCCAGTTAAGTACCATGGAGCTGCTCATGTTGGAGCGAAAATAGTACTGCGACCTAACGAAATTACCTGTTCCATGAAGAGGCAGGTAAAAGTTCAAACCATATGCATTGTCCTGGCAACCATTCGGTTCAGTATATCCATGATAATCGGTTCTCCAAAAAGGCGAACTCCGGGAAATGGTTTCCAGGTCGATGCGCCGGCCACCGCTTGCACAATTGTCAATGATCAGGTTGGGAAACTTTGCAAGAAGACTATCCCAGAATGCATACAATCCTTCAATATGCCTGATTTCCGAAATTCCTATCCGCTGTGGCTGATCCGATTTTTCCCAGTAAGGCAAAGGGTCCATATTGAAATCCTGACGATAAATATCGATCCCTTCATTCGTGATCATTTCGGAGATATGATTCGTTAGCCAGTTGAGTGCATCTTTATTGCCAAGATTTAATAGTTTGTAATTTGAATTAGGAAATTCTGTACCAAGATCAAAAGTTGGAACATATGGAGGAAGTTCTGTTAACCATTCCGGATGTTCTTTTTCCAGTTGACTGCCTTTAGTGACACGTTCCGGTTCGAACCACAAAAGAAATTTTGCACCAACCTTATGGGCCGCATCAGAAACCGGTTTTAATCCATTCGGGAAATTTTCTTTATTAACAACCCAACTGCCAACATTATGCCAATCTCCCCGATTGATATACCAACCTGCATCAAGCCAAAACGCTTCAGGTACAATATTAAATTGTTGATGCCGGTTAATCAATGCGATAGAAAAACTTTCAGTCGCACAGGTATGTTCATTGCACGGAAGAGGTCCCTCACGGGCGAGGAAGACTGAAAGAGGCAGTTCAGAAGGTTTTCCATTAATCTTGCGGGTATGATGAGACAGAATAAACTGACGGAACTGATTATGCCCTGTCATTCGGTCTTTACCTTTCCAAAAAAGCAAACAAATCTTTGGTGTTCGAATCTCTTCTTTTGGGAATAAGATGAGTTTCATTTTTTCCATACCGGATTTGAGTGATATTGAATTTTTATCTTTTTGTTGAACATCAGCATACCATTTACCGGTCCATCCAATTGCTACCATGATCCCCTCATTTGCAGGACTTTCGATGTTAAAAAATGGGAAAGCCATATTGCCCTGAGATGATCTTCCTCCTGAGGGTGTCATATATATACTCTTGCCTATCTTCATTTCGTCATCAAAAGGCTGGAAGTCGCTGCGTTCTGAATTACAACCTTTTGCATGATGAAGGATAAATGTGCCTTTTTTATTATAGGAAAAGATTTGGTTTACGGCAGCAACTTTTTCGATAATAGGTGTATTGCGGCTTGAATTGTTGGTAAATTTCAGCACCCATTCAACTACAGGAAAATCATTGTAAGTAGTGACAAAACATTTTACGGCAAGTCCGCTTTTTCTATCAGAATATGTGAATAATGACTCATTGGTAAGAGTATCCTGCGACTTAATCACTTCAACTTTGTAGTCCCATTGTTTGATAAAGGTATCTGAATTTCTTCCTCCATATATAAATGAAAAAGGAGGTACTTTATTTTTTCCAAAATTGTCCTTCACCCAACTGGTAATATCAGATTTTGAACGCATCAGATTACTTGTATCCTGGCAATCGGCCATTCTGCCAAAAAACAAAAGAAGCAATAATGTTAACAAAATAGGTTTCATTTTTTCAAGTTGTATTTTCAAAGTCGTAAGCTTCGTTTGATTTTTTTACATTGTTGTTAAAGCCAAAATTATGATAATAATGCACACCAAACCTGAAGATATAATTAAAGTATTATTCTTCCATTTAATACCAATATTTAAAATTATTAAAGCTGACAATAATATAATTAATAAAATTACACTAATCATGTTTTTAAATATTATTTGTTTACGTAAAAATCAAATTACATCATGAGGCCCCTTTTATTTTATTTTGAGATCAGTGGCTTCCATTTTAATCCCGTAATTCAAAACTTACTATCCTTCAATTCTGATTAGTTTGATTCCATTAATCCATGTATTTGTCTTTTTAACGTCTCGTTAAAATTGAAATTTTCCATACAATTTTATTCAGTTCCATGACGGATGACTGGCCGTCTTCCTACCCTCTCATATACGCCACAATTATCGATTAAGAGAAATTTGCATCCAGCTTACATCAAAGAAAATAAATTTAATAAAGTAATTATGAACGCAATCGCAAGCAACGCGATGACCGCTGTCTTTTTTAGGAATGCTTTCTTATTGGTAAAGGGCGTTTTCTCCATCGAAGTCAGGATCAGAAAGAAGGATATCATCGAGATGATACCCAATAAATAGCGAATACTCATGTAACCATGAAGATTCAACATAAATTTTCCCCTGTTTTGACTGATTGACCCTGTTATAGTATGGAACTTACAAACACGGAAAAACCAATCACCCGATAATAAATATAAACATATAAGACCAACCCAATAAAGTATTTTTGTTTTCATAAACTACTAATTTTGAATGCGACAATATCTGAAAAGATGATAGAAACTAACTTGCATCAAAGAGAATAAATTCGAAAAGGTGATTATAGATGCACTAACCAATAGTGCGACCTAAACGATTATACGTAAAAATATAAACAAAATAGTTGTGGCACCTATGAGGATAGAATAGATATAAAGTGATCTGACATTAACCTTTTCTTTTACCAACAATATCAGAGAAATTATTGGCAGTGCATATAACATCGCTATAGCTGGAAGCCACAGAATCTCAAAGATTGCACCAACTAAAGCAAAACGATATAGATTTATGACTTGTGTCAGCCACCAGAATCCAGACACAATGATGCTCAAGATAAAAACTATTTTACTAGTTCTTGAATTTTTAAACGCAGTTAAATTCTCTTTCATAAATTTTAAATTAACCCGTTGTGCGATTAAGACGCAAGCGCATACTTAATCTTATTCAACGGTTTTGTTGTTTAAAAAGTTAAAATATTGAAGCTTCTTGCCATGGGAAAAAAATTCAAGAGCCAAAATGGCTAGGCTTGTATACCAAGCCAAATAATTCTCTTTCTCCATAAAAATTGAAATTACCCTTACAATTTTATCCTGTACCATGACGGATGACTCGCTGTTTTCGGGTTCTCTATACGGGTACAAACGACTAAAATTTCATCGGTCTCTACATTTTCCATCACCTGAAAATTTGAAAGTTGAATTAAGGGACCCTCTACTTCGGGATGACGCGTATCCATTATTGTTACAGTTTCTCTGATCAGCCCAAAATTTTCCAAATCGACCTCACCAATGGCTAATGGAAAACGGGGGTAACTCCCATTGGGATTTGTCTCATTCAAATTACCAATCCAGTAAACACGTCCGGTTTTTCTTGATTTAAAAAGTGTTGAATGCGCTGTTGGTACAAAAAAATTAGCTCCATCAGCATAAGTAAACGGCCTAAAGGCTCCCCAGGTCCGGCAGTAATCATCTGAAAATGAAACCCACGCATATCCGGGCAATTCAGGCCGGCCACTGTTGGAACACCTGGATAACATCGCAAACCGGCCGGGTGTCCGAGTTTCAACAATTGTGGGTTCAGCGAGTCCCCTGGTTGACTGGTTATAGTCGATACGGTTCCATTCTCCAAACTTAAATTCTACATCCCTGCCATCCGGCAACCAGTTAGCAATCAATACCCCCGCATCTCCAAAGAGACCGGCTCCGCCTACAGGACTGTACATTTTTCCTTTTTCTTCATCCCAACGGCCAGTACCCATTGGGATCATGATTTCGCCATTAGATGCGCGCACGATAGGCCGTGTAAAGTCAACATTAAAACAATTTCTTCCAATTTTCACTCCGGCAATCGGATTCATACTTGTATACCCTTTCACGATAACCTGCTTCAAAGCAGAGAACGTCTTTCCACTGTCAAATGAGTTTCGATACCATATCTTATACTGCACGGAACCCGTCGAGGTATCACCTATCCCTGGTGTAGAAATCGCAAATTGCAATACCCAGGGTTTACCTGGTTCCAGGTAAACATTATCTGTAATACAACCCCCATTCGCGCTATAAAAATTTTCTTTACCCCAGGGAAAAGGAACAGGTTGAACCTTTTGTATAGTGGGGAACCCTGAAAAATAGCGAAATTTAGGATCATCAGGCATAGGACGATATTCTTTTTTATTGGCAAGAGTGTCAATAAACCAGACCTCTTTGTCAACAACTTTTGGAATACTTGAAGGACTCTTGGCATGTAATACTGTTTTTTTAGCGCTGCATCCCTGAATCATCAATCCCGGAAGTATTACACCCCCTGTCAATAATGCTGATTTCATTATAAAATCCCTGCGTGAGTTCATATTAAGTATGTTTAAAATATTTGTTTAAATCAATCAATTGTGACAACTCTAATAGTTTAAAAATTTGTGTCGGTAGTTTTAAATGAAAAATCATAAGTTTTACAAGTAATTTCTTTATAATTTTATCCTGTACCATGACGCATGACTGGCATCATTCGTTCCTTCACAGCGTTTACAAACCACCAGAATTTCATTGGTTTCAACATTTTCCATCACTTGAAAATTTGAAAGTTGAACTAAGGGGCCCTCTACTTCGGGATGACGGGTATCCATTATTGCTACAGTTTCTCTGATCAGTCCAAAATGTCCCAAATCGACTTCCCCAATCGCCAGGGGATAACGTGGATGACTGCCATTGGGATTTGTCTCATTCAAATTCCCAATCCAGTAAACACGTCCGGTTTTTCTTGATTTAAATAGTGTTGAATGCGCTGTTGGTACAAAAAAATTGGCACCATCAGCATAAGTAAACGGCCTAAAAGCTGACCAGGTCCGGCAATAATCATCTGAGAAGGAGACCCACGCATATCCGGGCAATTCAGGCCGGCCACTGTTGGAGCACCTGGATAACATCGCAAACCTGCCAGGTATCAGTGTTTCAACAATTGTGGGTTCAGCAAGTCCCCTGGTTGATTGGTTGTAGTCGATACGGTTCCATTCTCCAAACTTAAACTCTACATCCCTGCCATCCGGTAACCAGTTAGCAATCAATACCCCCGCATCCCCAAACCCACCAACCCCGCTTACAGGACTGTATATTTCACCTTTTTCTTCATCCCAACGACCGGTACCCATCGGGATCATGATTTCGCCATTAGAGGCCCGGACGATTGGCCGTGTGAAGTCAACATTAAATCCATTCCTTCCAATTTTCACTCCGGCAATCGGATTCATACTTGTATACCCTTTCACGATAACCTGCTTCATCGCGGTGAAAGTATTTCCACTATCAATTGAGTTTCGGTACCAAATCTTATATTGCGCAGAACCCGACCAGGTATCACCTATCCCCGGTGTAGAAATAGCAAACTGCAGTACCCATGGTTTACCTGGTTCGAGATAAACATTATCTGTAATACAACCCCCGTTCTCGCTGTAAAAATTTTCTTTACCCCAGGGAAAAGGTACAGGTTGAACCTTTTGTATAGTGGGGAATCCTGAAAAATAGCAAAATTCGGGATCGTCTGGTATGGGACGGTATTCTTTTTTATTGGCAAGACTGTCAATAAACCAGACCTCTTTGTCAACAACCTTTGGGATACTTGAAGGACTCTTGGATTGTAATACTGTTTTTGCAGCTCTGCATCCCTGAATCATCAGACCCGGAAGGATTACACCTCCAGTTAATAATGCTGATTTCAAAATAAAATTCCTGCGTGATTTCATATTAATGACGTTTAAGTTTTTTGTCAATAGCAAATAAATTATTTATACCTAGCCTTACTTTTTTATTTTATTTACAGAAAATCGCACAGTAATCCATTCCGTGGTTTTATACGTGTTGGTGTTACGCGGATAGGTAAGTACAATCTCTTTGGTTTCCAGGTCCTCAATAAGTGTTAAATGAGAGATATCCAACCGCCCCTTTGTCAAATCCTCTTCCCGTTGCGTATCAACCGTTAAAAGACTGGAACGTATTAGCTTCAGGTTGTCAGTATTGACCTCGGCAATAACCAGCGGCCAGCGGGGAAGGTTATTCTGGCAGTTCACTTTGGTCATGTTTCCGACCCAAAAGCATCGTCCGCTGGAATGTTTGAATAATGCTGACATCGATGAAGGTGAGAAGAAAGTTTCACCGTCTTCGAAGCTCCAGGGTTCAGGTTTTGACCAGGTTTCACCCCCATCTTTTGAAATTGCGTACCATTTATGGCTTGGCAGCAGATTATCTGGATCAAGTTTGCCTCCGTTGCTGCCACGCATCACCATCAATATTCTGCCATCCTGCAGTTCCAGGAGGGTGGGTTCAATCATCCCGCGTGTTGACTTTTTGGGATCACCCTCCACTCTTTGTGAGGCCTTCCATGACAATTTATTTCCACCGGTCCAGGTTCCGATCAGCACCATTACGTCAGTATAGGTATGCCCGCCACCTGGATTTAGCAATTCTCCTCCAGGTCCTGCCAGTGTCGTGTGTGCAGGAACAAGAACCTTCCCCTGTTTGGTAACAATTGGAATATCACCCAGATCGCCAAGATAAATCGAATTCTTCCCTATAAAGACGCCTTCAAAAGGATTTTGGGCGGTATAATCCCCTGCCTGAACAATCGGATCGTCAAACAGCCAGGTTTTTCCGGCATCATTCGAAACAGTATAACGCAAGTAATAAGTAGACAAAGCCAGTTGGGGTTCATTGATTTTAGGATCAAGACCCGGAGTGTCGAGCGCATTAACAACGGTGATTATGCGTCCTGTAAATGGATCACGCACCGAGGTAATCCGGTCACGGCGATAGCCATACGGCAATCCGGCATAAAAATCCGGCTTATAGGTATAAGGAATCCAGGTCCGTCCGTTATCCTCTGAAAACCTGTTTCCCGAAAGAAGCCGGGTTCCTTCATTTTCGACATAAATCGCATTGTGAAAGCCAGGTGCTGTCGCAGAAACTGAACGGTCTTTCATTTGCAATACTGGGGCATTGGGTTCCCTCTCAATCTGGGCTTTTTTAGTGCAGGAACATCCGGCAGAAATCAACAGACTCAGAGTAACTGCCAATTTAACCATTGACGGAACGGCTCGTCGCTGAATCGACAGACCTTTACGATTGAAAAATAGTGAAGTGTTCATTTTTGTCAGGTATAAAGATGATCATATTAAAACTTTCTTCTCAACAACAGGCTTTGGTTTTAGTCTTATCATGAACAACAGGGCTGCACAGGTTAACATGATCAATGCAGCATACTGGTACATTTTACTCAGATCGATGTTGATGTCGCGCAAAACCCCGCCCCCGTAAAGCGCCAGGCCGCCAATAATGGTACTGAAAAAATTCAATACCCCGTAACCCGTGGCCCGGTATCTCGGGTCCGCAACCATACACAGCATCGGCATCATGTTGGCATCTCCGAATGAGCGCGCAACCGAATAAAAACTAAAGGAGATGATGGCAAGAGGAAGTATGTCCGTTCCGCTTGCTATATAAATGCAGGGGGCGGCAATGCAAAGGCCGATGGCCGGAACCTGTATTCTGGCATACCGGTTGGTCCGGCTCCACCGGTCTGCCAGGAAACCGCCCAAAAGCAATCCGGCGATCGAGGCAGGATACAGGTAGCCTGTGGCATACAATCCGGCCAGCCCTTGTGAAAGATTGAAATGCTCTTTATAATAAGTCGGAAGCCATCCCATCACCATCCAGCTCACGATGCCAAACAATCCCCAGTAGCCAAGCATCAGGTTGAAGGACCTGGTTTTAAAAAGATCACCGATCCCGGCAAAAAAGCTGACTTTCCCTTCCGGATTTTCTCCCTTGTCCATGATTTTGGGCGGGTCTCTTAGAACCAAGGCAACAATTAACGAATAAACCACCCCCACCACACCAAAAAAGATGAACACGTAATTCCAGGAATGATTTTCAGCAAGCAATCCTCCCATAAAACCCAGGCTTGACCCGACCATTATCCCGGTCATGTGAATCCCCGTGGCCAGCGACCGGGTAGTGTTTCGGTGGTAATCCGAAATAAGCGCCAGGGCGGCCGGGATATAACAGGCCTCGCTGATACCCATCAATACGCGTGTGGCGAGCAATTGCTCGTATGTTTTCGAATAGGCTGTCAGCCAGGTAACTATTGACCAAACCAATAAGCTCACTATCACCACACGGCTCCGGTTAAATTTGTCGGCCAGAAATCCGGCAAACGGGCTCAGGATCCCGTAAGTCCATAAAAAGGCCGAGGTGAGAAGGCCGAATTGGGCATCGCTCATCGGCATGGCCCCGACGATTGAAGACCGCATCGTGGTGATCATGGTACGGTCAAGATAGTTGAGCGCACCGATGAAAAAAAGCAGTGCAACGACAAGCCAGGCTCCTTTGGCCAATTTCAATTCCGGGTTAAGCATTTTCGAGGAAGTAACAGTCATTTGGGAATGGATGATAATTTTAATGAATCTAATAGCATAGAACAGAGGGCAGAGACTCTATGCTCTATGCTCTATGCTCTATGCTCTATGCTCTATGCTCTATGCTCTATGCTCTATGCTCTATGCTCTATGCTCTATGCTCTATGCTTTTTTTGACCGCAATGGCTTTTTCAAATCTCTTTTATCTCCTTCATGCAATTAAATATCTCCTGTTTGAGTTTTTCCGAAATGGGTTCTGCATAATCACAGTGGTAATTACCAGGGCATCCCAGTAATTCCATCGAGTAGGAATAGGCTGCCAGAACATCCTCTTTCACAAATATATTTCTCAACGTTAAGATGTTATTTAAATGTTCAGCTATCTTTTTTGTATTACCCGTTTCAACATCCTCATACATCCTCTTTGAATTATAAGGAGTACAGGTAAACATTCCGTCCAGATTTCTCTTTATCCCTGATTGGATAGCTGCATCGAAAGAGTCCAGGCCACTGTAAAAGACTAAAAAATCGGGCCGGATCTCTTCTCTTCTCATAAAATCAAGGATCATATTAAAATTTGCAGTTTTTATACCCTTGATATTTGGAAGTTTCATCAGTGGTCTCAAAATATCAGCAGTAACAGGCGATTGGGTAACCGAGGGAAGGTCGTAAATAAACACAGGATATTTTGACCTTTTTGAAACCTGGGTATAAAAATTTACAATACCGCTGGCATTTACTTTTGAATAGAAAGGAACCGTAGCCACCACACCATCGATGTCAATATCCCCCAGAGCATCGATTCGGTCAAGCACCCTGTTTATGGAGCAGTCCATAACCCCGATCATTAAAGGTACCCGTTTTGCAACCACTTTAACACACAGTTCAGCAATTTTAGAATACTCGCTGTTTCGGATGCTTTCCATTTTGCCCATCGAGCCCATACAAAGCATCCCGGCAGCTCCGGATTCAATCATTAGTCCAATTTCCCTGGCAAAGCTTGATTCGATAACCCTACCATGATCGTCAGTAGGTGTTCCCAAGGCAGGGTAAAATCCATTTTTCATCTTGTCTTTTTATGTTTTTTAAAATAATGTTTAATAATTAACAGGATAACATCGCTTTATCTGGTCCAGAGGCAGAGAGCATAGAGCATGGACACTCTGCCCTCCGCCCTCTGCTCCATGCTACTTTGCATTAAGGCAATAACCTTTTTGTCGTCAATCTTGGCCAACCTTTACATAATCTAAAACCTTCAGCATACTTCACACCGCTTTGAAGGCCCCTGAACTTTGAAACGGTTCTGACGAAATCAGAAAAATCAATACCGTCATGAACTCTCATCCATTTCATTTGGGTCTCATGTCTCTCGAGCGCTTCCAGCTTAATTTCAATCGTGTCGGTAATATCGGTGTATTCTTCGGGCAAAAATCCTACTCCGGCAAGGGTATCCATATAATACAGCGGTGCAATCGTTGGATACGGTTTGGACTTTGTATCGTAATGCGGTATGCTGGAGGAGAAACTTGCATTGAATACCAATTTGCTGGTTTCAACATGGTCTCTCATGTAATCGTCAGGGTAATGTGTGATAATGATATCGGGACGAACAGCCCTGATTACCTCGACCACATCATTCACTTGTTTTTCATCGTGAGAATTGACCATCAGGTCGGGAACATCCAGGTTAAAGACTTTTTTTGCCCCTAAAGTTGCCCCGGAAGCTTCGGCCTCAGCCGTCCTTAGGTTACCCAATTCTTCAGGCATAATGACAGCATGCCCTTTATCTCCGTTAGCCACATGACACATGTAAACATCATGCCCGTTTTTAGCAAATAAAGCAAGAGTGCCACCACAACCAATTTCAAGATCATCAGGATGACAACCTATTGCGAGTACATTCATAATTAACCTTCTTTAAATTTAACAATAAGTTATTTAAGGCAAAGAGCAGAAGGCAAAGAGCATGGACACTCTGCTCTATGCTCTATGCTCTATGCCCCATGCTACTTCAGATGTTTTTTACACGCCGCAACAAAAGCATCAATGCATCTTTCAATATGCTTCTCTTCCCAGGATGGGTGCAGGAACAAACTCACAGTCTTATTTCTCAAGGCATTAGCCGTCTTGCAAAATGTCCCGGTATAGGCTACACTGTTTTTGTCGGTGTATTCTTCCGATCTGAAAGGAAATTTATTGGCCCCAAATCCGTTATGTTCCCTGTAAGCTTTTTCCACATAGGCTTCGGGCCATTGAATCCCGTAACATGGAATACTTTGGTCATGAAGTTCCTTGATAAGGCCCGGGGCATCTGTATCCAGCACCTCGGTATCCAGCACAACAGGGTACCACCAGTACGCATTTTTCCGTTCAGCAGTATTTACCGGCAGCCTCCCGATTCCCTTAAGGTCTTTAAATGCCTGATCATACATTGCGGCATACCTGAACCTTCTTTCCAGGTTCCAGGAGTCTAATCTCTTCAGTTCATTTAATCCGATAACCGACTGTATTTCTGTCATCCGGTAATTAAATCCAACCCTGTTATGGATGTAGGGAAGTTTCTCCTCAAGGGCAAGCATGTTCATTCTTTCCTTCACGTCATAACCATGATCCCTGAACGAGCGGCATTCCCAGGCCAGATCTTCATCGTTGGTAACAACCATCCCCCCTTCTCCTCCGGTGGTAAAATGTTTGCTCTGGCAAAAACTGAAACAACCTACATCTCCGATTACTCCGGCCTTGATCCCGTTGAATTCTCCCCCGAAGCACTGGGCGCAATCTTCGATAACCTTCAATTTATGGCTTTTTGCTATCTTCAGTATTGGCCCCATGTCTGATATAACGCCGTACAGATGAACAGCGATGATCGCTTTGGTCCGTTTTGTTATCAAGGACCCGATTTGTTCAGGATCAATCGTGTGATCCTCGGTTACATCACAGAACACAGGTATAGCACCTGCCTGGACCACTGCAAAGGAGGAGGCAATAAAAGAATACGAAGGAACAATCACTTCATCGCCCGGACCGATTCCCAGGCTTGCTATGGCCACATGCAGGGCCGCCGTTCCGTTTGTACATGAAATGGCAAATTTTGCACCGTTCCATTCAGCCCACCTGCTCTCAAATTCCATCCCCTTTTTACCGGTCCAGTAATTCACTTTCCCGGTGATCAGAGGTTCAAGTACGTCCTCTAACGTCTCTTTGGCAAATACCGGCCACATCGGGAAACCTAAATCCACAATTCCGGCTGCATTCATGACCTTGCTTTCTTTTTTCATCTTATTTATCATTTGTTCTTTTAATGGCCATACGAAACCCACTTACAAGCATTCTCCTGTGTGCAAGGCAATTCACATGGCTCGTTTTATTATTTTTGTTAATTATCAACTTCATTCTTCAGGGTATAGGGTTTAGGGTTCACCCTATATCCTTTACCCTGAAGGATATTTTTCCTCACCCAGGCTCTCTGTCCCCTGCCCTATGCTGATGGTGATTGAACAGCTTGCTTTATGGCAATTGGCCGTGTCTTCAGTATACCTGTATCCATGTCTCTCAATCACAGGACGGTAAAGCGCCTGGCAATGGTCGCAGTAAGAATGAAACGGCTTCGTGTGCTTTAGTTCATTCAACATTCCCATTGACGGGCACCTGATCATCTCGATAGAGAATTCTCCCTTTATTTCATCAAGGACCATTTCAAAATCAGCCGCCTCTTCATTCAGTGAATGGGACCAGTAGGTATAACACCCTTCCAGGCCTTCTTCAGCTACCAGTTTGTTTAAGGTGTCCTTTAAATACAAATCGGAGAGATAGCTCCAGAATCGCTCCAGTTCTTTGCGCCCGCCTACCTTTTCCAAAAACTTAAATCCTTCGCTGTAAGCAGGTATAAATTCTGTGCATGAGATCATTGTTTTTCCTCCTTCATTTTAAATAGTTGCCTGCAGGCTCCTGTCTCATCGTTAAAATATTCCAGCTCGTATTCAAAAGGGGTATCCCTGCAAATAGTTTTATAGACGGTGTTATACGTTTCCCGGTAATGGGGACAAGGCTTCTCACCACTGAGAACAATATGGGTAATGGCCGGACAGGCATCCTGGGTAATCTCAACCGAATTCTCACCAACGGTAATAAGAGCATAGGGCATAGAGCATAGAGCAGGGACACTCTGCCCTCTGCCCTCTGCTCCATGCAAGGCAATATGAACTGCCCATTCTTCTTTTTCATATATTTCCTTGAAATAGCTCACAAGCGACTCTTTATCCCCGGACCTGAGTTTTTGGCTTAGTGGCCTGTAATAGGCCAGGGCAAATTGTTCCAGATAATTTACCAGGGCCTGTTTCCCAAAATGATCATAAACATAGGTCATCAAAAGATTCAGGGCCAGATGAAAATCTTTATGGAGATACTTGTTATCCGAAGCCTTTCTTACTATGGCTTTTACTCCTTGCCCGGATAAATTGTCCAGGATCTTTTCCTTGACCAGGCGGACCAGGATATCACCTGCCTCGTGAACAAGCTGGCTGGTCCACGCTGTTCTTACTTCATAGCCGCCTTGCGAAAACGCCTCCTTTTTGGGGATATAACCCGACTGGCTATTGGCAAGGCCTATTACCATGGTATTATCATACAGCGAAAGATCCTTCACCATCAGACCGAACTCCACATACACCTCTCCCGGGAATGTCACCAGGGCAAAATTATGAATGGCCATTCCCTGCAAAACCGTTTCAAAAGCTTTATCGGTTCTTACAAGCATCCCTTTTATCATTTTTGCATATGTCTTATCGGGAATGCCATCGAGCATATCTTCATCCAGGTCTTTATCTCGCAAAAGAACCATTTCAGCCCACTCTTTTTCTTCTTCTGTGATTTCCCTCAGTGGAAGGGTGACTTTTTCTGTGATAAATCTTATTTTCCCGTCCAATGCTTTTGAATCCCTGATGGAATCGCTCACATAAGCTCCAAGTTTTTTACCTACCCTCTCTGCTTCCTCAAAACTTCTTAGCTGAGCAGGATCCTGGTAATTTAAATGATTGATGTTCCCCTCGGCGCCATTGGCAAAGAGTGTGACCACATCTTTCCCGTATTTATCCTGGATGAACTGGTCCATGTAGTTTATAAAATCCCTTGAAATAAGCCATTGATATCCAACAAGGATGGCCGGATGAAGAGTGAAATTAACAAGCAGCGCAAAGAGGTTCCCGCTTGTATCCCATACCGATAATGTAATCAGTTCTTCATCGACAGGTCCGGATGCACCAAGGATATCCCTCAGTTCAAACTCCTCGAAATTCATCACGATTGATCCGTCTTTTTTGACCAGACGCCTGTTGAAACTCAGATCATAGACACTGGTCTTCCCGGATCGTAATGTGACCTGTTCATACCTTTCATTCGCCTTTACAACTCCCTCCAGGACCCTGCCTGACATATCTTCAACATAGGCCTTAATCGAATCCTCTGTCCCCTGGTACATCCGCATCCCCGTATCGGGGCCCGAATGAGTATGCGTAGCCCACATTACGATGTTGGACTGCAGAAATATCTGTAGCTTTTTCGATCCTTGCTTTAATATCACTACAGGTCACATATTCAAGACCGATCAGGTCAAATCCAAGCAAACAAACTTTTGTATGGCTGTCATTTAAAATCAGTATGTTGCAGTATAAATCATCGTGGACTCCCCTTGACTGATTGTCCAGCCTGATATTCCCGGCCATCGGGGTCCCAACAGCAGGTGTTATCAAAACCCTCCCCCTGGCCGCTTTTTGTATTTTCATCCTAAAAAAATATTTAGTTTTTAAATCTTATGCATGCATGCCTCCATCCATCAAAATATTTTCACCGTTGATATAGGCTCCGGCTTCAGATGCTAAAAGGACCATAAGACCTTTAATATCATCATCATTAGCCATTCTTTTAAGAGGAACCTTTTTACAGTAGTTTTTCCACGAATCGTTCCGGCTGACCGCTGAATAAACCTCCTGGACTCAGACAATTAACTCTAATATTTTTATCGGCAAGAACTCTGGCAAGGTATCTGGTAAGATTGATCAATCCGGCATTGTGAAAAAAATAATCAGGTGGCGGGATACCCATATTTGTCCCTTCATAATTTGAAATATCAGGGCCAAACATGCCCATCATGGAACTTATATTTATAACGCTGCCACCACCGCCTTCACCAATCAGGCTACACATTTCCCGTAGAATATCCATCATGCCTGTTCCATTTACCTTCATCGATTCTGCGAAATTTTCAATGGAATCATCATATCCTGTCATTGGCCTTAAAACAGCATTGTTCACAAATACGTCCAGCCTCCCCATTTTGTTAATAAACTTTTCTTTAAATACCATTACTGAATTGTGGTCGCTTTGGTCAACCTGCATGGCAATAACATCGAGTCCTTTTTTTCGAAAATTTTCTGCCGTTATTTCCCCTTGCCCGATGTTTCGTGAGGCAATTACTACTGTACCTTCTGCCTCTGCAAGCCCTTCAACAATGCATTTTTCCATATAAACCGGCACCTCCGGTAACCAAAATTATTTTCCCCTTTAGGCTTAATAAATCCCTGACATTCATTTTTTGTTTTCTTTCGTTTGATTTAAAGGCTTATCTCAACCAATTCATTTTATCCCAATATTGAAGATTTAAAAATTCAGGGTCAGGATAGGATAATTCCTTTGCCATGGTCAATTTAATAGTATCGAGGTAGATTCCGTTAGCAGCATCAAGGGATTTTTGCAAATATTCCTGTCGGTCAATTCCAATCAAGATTGAGGAAACTTCTGGAAAAGACAGTGCAAACTTCGTAGCAAAAGTGGAAAGATTGTATGTTGTTCCTTCTAATAGTTTCCCAAAACATTTTATATGTGATTCCACCTCTTTTAATGCAGGATGAAGCCCTTTCCCCTTTTCACTTAATAATCCCTTCAATAAAACAGACCGGATAACAAGGCCTATCCCTTTCTGTGATGCCAATGAAAAGAATGCTTCTTGACGCTGATCCATAAGGTTAAATGGCAACTGAATTACATCCCAGATCCCTGATTCAATGGCTTTTTGTGTTTCTTCAGGAGAATAGGTCGAAACGCCTGTCGCCCGAAACCGGCCTTCTCTCTTTAAGTTTAAAAAAAGTTTTGAAATTTTCTTCATTCCCAAGTATCTCCATGTCTGATTGGTGAAGCATAAATATATCGACATAATTTGTCTGAAGCGCTTCGAAGCTTTCATCCAAAGAAGTTTTTATTATTTCCTTCAACTTTGAAGACTCAGGGATTTTTGTTACGTTCGTCGCGAAGATGCCGGCATTTTGTGCATATAACCACCTCATCTCTTTTATTTTTTAAAGGCCTTTCCCCATAATCTTTTCACTATTGCCATAGATGCGGGCTGTGTCGAAAAAATTTATTCCGGAATCCAATGCAGCATGCAGTAATTTGATTGCTTCTTCTTCAGGAAGCATATCGGAATTACTTTTTAATGCCAATCCCATAAGGCATTCCTATTTCGACTCCACCAAAAGCAACTTCAGAAACATTGATTCCGGTTTTACCTAAGGTCCGTTTTTTTCATTGCGTTTATTAATTAATATGTAGATATCTATTGTCCGAAACTTTCCATTGTTTTTTATTTTTGTGTTGACGCCGAAATTGCATCATACGCAAAGCTGTTATATTCTTCATTTAGTGATGACCATAATTACATTTTTCTGTCTCAGCCTGGAGCAGAAGTTTCATAAAAAAAATCGATCCCCTTAATGATCTCCTTCATAATATGCACTCCCGCAGGTTGAAGCAGAAGGATCAAAAATGAATAACTCTTTAAAGATCAAGCGGGCTATTTCGGAATGACCTGTCCCGTTGGGATGAATCGAATCATTTAACCATCTTTTAAAAATGGCTGTTTCTCCCTTAAGTTGAATTGCATTTTGCCAATAAGCATAATTATCTATCAGCATCACCTCTTCCTTTCGGGCGAGGCTTTGAATCACCGAAACATATTCTGCCAATCTCCCTCTCTCAGGATTTTTTTTCTTTTATAATAATATTGGGTGTTTGAAGTATTGGAATAGCTTTTAATTCCCTGATGGAAGTTATCAGAGAATGCAGGTTATCTTCAAAGAGATTAAGGCTGATGTCTTTATTATTTGAACAATCATTTGTCCCCATCATCAAAGAGACCACGCTGGGTTTGAATTGTCCAATCCTCCAATCAAAATCACTTAGAATATTTTTCGTTGTATTTCCACTGATCCCTGTATTAATCACAATATCTCTTGTACGGTTCATTTCCCACCTGATACGTTCAGCAAAAATTTCCGGGTATGAACGATACCCTCCTGTATGTTTAGCTCCTTGCGTAATACTGTCTCCGGTAAATACCCAAATCAATGGCTTTCCCTTATTCGCAATCCATTCTTTTATTTGTTTCAGGTCATTCTCCTCTTTGCCAACTGTTTTTTTTGAAAACAATGAAGCAGATAATACATCTCTTGGGAAAGCAGATACCAGGGATGAAATGAAAACACCTTTAAATACATTACCGATAAATTGTCGTCGGCTTCTTCCTGTTATTTGGATTTTTTGGTTCTGCATTGAACTGAGTTTTATTTCGATTAAGTATTTTACACTTTTTGACTTATTGTCCAATCTGATATATTTTTTACCATCGAGGCCTCGACAGCAAGCGTATTCATAACTCTTCCCTTAGACGCTTTCAGTATTTCCATTCCCAAGAAATATAATTTAGTTTTTGAGTTTTTTCCCTATAATTTGATCTTGTACCATGATGGATATTTGGCATGACTTGTGCCCTCAATCCGAGTACAAACGACTATAATTTCATTAGACTCTACATTTTCCATTACTTTAAAATTTGAAAGTTGAACCAGTGGACCCTCTATTTCCGGGTGACGACTATCTATTTTAGTTACAGTGCCTCTTATGACCCCAAAATTTTCCAAATTAACCTCTCCAATAACCAAAGGATAGCGTGGATGACTACCATTGGGATTTGTCTCATTCAAATTTCCAATCCAGTAAACACGCCCATTTTTCCTCGATTTAAATAGTGTTGAATGAGAGGTTGGCACAAAAAAATTGGTTCCGTCAGAATAAGTAAAAGGTTTTGGTGCACACCAGGTCCGACAATAATCTTCCGAGAAGGAAACCCATGCATATCCGGGAAGTTCCGGTCGACCGCTATTGGAACATCTTGTCACCATAGCGAACCTCCCGGCTTTCCTGGTTTCAACAATCGTGGGTTCAGAAAGACCTCTGGTAGACTGATTATAGTCAATCCGAAGCCATTCACCGAACTCCCATTCTACATCTTTGCCATCCGGCAACCAGTTTGCGATTATAACTCCCGCATCCTGAAAGAGATAAGCTCCACTAACAGGAAGGTATATTTTGCTTTTCGCCTCATCCCAAGGATGCAAACCGATAGGGATCATAATTTCACCATTTGATGCTCGGACAATTGGCCGTGTAAAGTCAACATTAAATCCGTTCCTTCCAATTTCCACTCCGGCAATCGGATTTAGACTAGTATGGCCCTTGATGACAACTTGTTTTAAATCCGTAAAAGTATTTCCGCTATCGGTTGAGGTGCGATACCATATCTTTGTACTGTGGTGAACCCGAGGCAGTGTCAGACTTTCCCGGTGTAGAAATGGCAAGTTGCAATACCCATGGTTTTCCAGGTTCGATGTAAACATTATCTGTTATAAAAACCTCCATTCCCGCTATGAAAAATTTTCTTTGCCCCAGGGGAAAGGAACAGATTGAACATTTGGAATGGCAGAAAACCCGGAAAAATAGCGAAATGCCGGGTCAGCCGGTACCGGTCGATAGGCATTATTGTCTTTACTATTAATAAACCAGACCTCTTTATCAATGACTTCAGGAATGTGTGAAGGGAGGACAGGAGCGTTTTCTTTTGAAATATCTGGAGGTAATCCTGCCTTTTTCACACCACATCCTTGAATCATCAAGCCTGAAAAAAATGTAGAACAAGTCAACAATGTAGATTTAGCTAAAAATTGCCTGCGTGAACTCTTGTTCATATTAAGAATTTTGATTTTAACCCTTTTTATTGAAATTATAAGAGACTGTTTAAATTTTATTAATTGATATTTCGAGGAGAAAAATTTCTCTAGTTTTACCAATTTTTAGGCTATCACAAAGACGATAAAATGACATTTTAGAGATGGATTTTGATTCTTTGCATGTTGAGAAAAGAAATTTAAACAGTCTCTAACATTTTATTCCCAATTGAATAACTTATTCTAAATTAATCTTAACTTTTTTGAGAACAGGATACCTGTCCCCATTATCTGAGCTTAATGTTACTTTATACTGAAGATATCTATCGTCAGTATTGACGATAAATCCATCTCTTTCAACTTTTCTCCATTCCACATTTTTGAGTGACTCCAAGGTTTCAGAACTACGTATAGCCATAGTTAGTTTTGCTCCGGCAGGAATCATCGCCTCATAGTTTATCTTCCCTCCTTTCACTTTCCTGGTCCAGTCTTTAACGGAGGAAATGTATGTTTGTTCTGATTTTCGGGTGTAAATATGGCCCATATCATGATTCCACATCCAATGACATCCGGGAGATGGCAGGTACTCAATTTTCATATCTGAACTTTGAAAACGCTTTCCGTCATTATAATATATTTTGGAAACAGCCTGACTTTGGGACCGGTTAGTGGCATGACTTGAAACGGCCAGGTCGATCTTACCGTCGCGATTAAAATCCGCAGCCAGGGCATCAGTCCCGGAATCGCCCATAAGAGTGGTTTTTCGTTGTAAGTCAAATCCATCTGCACCACCCCAGTATAGATACATTGGCAGTGTCTCACGAGTGATATCTGCATGATAAGAAGGAAAAAACAGATCAAGATAACCATCCTGATCAAAATCAGCCGCAACAGGCCCAAGCGCAGTATTGGCCGGAAGCCATTGAGCATTCCATTCCTTGAAACCATTTGTTCCTCCCCAGAAAATCATAACACCGGTATCGTGATGATGATTGACTTTATCATTGTAACTCGAGGCTATTAAATCCAGGTATCCATCCTTGTTTAAATCAGCTGTTTCAAGATCGATTACACTTGGTAATTCAATGATTTGCTGATGTGCTTCCGCAAAACCTTCAGGGCTACCCCAGAAAATACGCAGCAAATCTTTACTGTAAGAGCTGACAGCAATGTCTAACCATCCATCTTTATTGTAGTCTGCAATTGTTGGGCTGGTGGATCTTCCTTCAGATAAAATAGCGACCCGGTCTTTTAACTCAAATCCCGTTTCTGAACCATAATAAATCACAAGCTTTGTAGGTCGTTTGTCAGGATGATCGAATAAACCGACTACTATATCGAGATAACCATCCCGGTTAAGATCAGCGATATTACAAGTTGAAACGTCGTCTTCATTTAATACTTTACGACGATTATTGAAATCATATCCATCCCTGGAACCCCAAAAAATATTGACGCCACGATATGGGTTATCTGTTTGTCCGCCATGCATGGAATTGATTGCGACTAAGTCAATAAAGCCATCTCCATTTAAATCAGCAGCCGATGAATGATATCCGCTATTGAAGGGAATCTCCAAACGGTTATCTTTTTTAAATCCATCTTTCCCGCCCCAATACAATAGCAATGGAACTTCTTCATTCAAATTCCCGGATTTGCTGTTACTGATAACCACACCGACTGTGCGGTTTTTATCCGGAGGAACGACTGCTACATGGAAAGCGCCATTGCCTTGAATCCCCTTTTCACTGCGCACAAAATCTCTATTCTCTTTGCCAAAATAGATTACTGATTCAGCAGTATAGGTTTTTTCACTTTGATGGGTAGCACAAATAATGTCATTATGTCCATCGCCATCCAGATCGGTAATGGCTGAAGCCACGGTAAAAGGAGCATCAAGCACTGACATGCGTGAGGAGGAGAAATCTCCTTTATCACCCCAAAGTATCTTAATACTTTTATCTTCGGTACTTTTACCTCCTGACATTTCACCTCCAGCTGCCCGTAGAAGAGAAAAATTGGAAATCACTAAATCAAGATTACCATCTTTGTCAATATCCCCGGCCGAAATGGATGAAGCTGTAACATTGGGTATAACAGTTGGATCTCCCCAGCTGCGCTTACCATTGCTTTTTATGACATAAAGCAAATTATTGTTAGAACCAATAATAAATTCAATCCTGCCATCTCCATTCGAATCTGCAGCAGTAATGCTTTGAGCACCACTATCCGGCAGTTTATATTCAGCAATCTTAGGGTCAAATGCCGTATTGTTTCTTACATTAGGTTCAATAGGCTTCTCTTCCCCCAGATTATTTTGGGTTATGGAGGATTTTTCAACTGCATTCTCTCCCCAAACAATCTGGATGGAGTTATTTTTTGTCAGGAAGGCAACATCAGGTGCACCATCAGAATCGAAATCCCCGGCAACCATCTGAATAGCTCCCTTGATGCCAATATCATTGTATTTAGTGAGTATAAAACCATGTCGACTACCCCAATAAATGCGGACAATATTACCGTCCGGTTGTCCTGGTAGCCATGCTTCGGAATTTAAGGTAATAATGTCAGGCCAGCTGTCACCATTTAAATCGGCTGCAGCCACAGCTATTGCATCATTAACGGGTAAAAGCCCATTGCTTCTGTAAGATGGCCAACCATCTGCACCGCCATAGATGATGGTGACATACCGGTGTGGAGTTTGAGCCCCCGTTGGATTAGGACAGAAAACAATATCAGAAAAGCCATCCAGATTTAAGTCGGCAATTTCAGCAGCTAAACTTCCTTCAACTTGCAGAGTTTTGGTCTGCATTTGCCTGTTTTGGGACATGGTTGTGATGGTCGCCGGTACGCAAACATCATCATTATGAGTACTATTGAATAATAAATCTATAAAGCCATCGTTGTTAAGGTCAAAATGATGAATGGTCCGTATTTCGCCCTGTTTGCTTACAAAAATGTTCTGTCCCGAAGCATCAAGTTCTCCCTTGGCGAAATCCTCGTACGAATCATCAGTCCAGGTCTGTCCGTGAACTCCTTTTGAAAGTAAACAGAGACAAAAAAAGCATACAATAAAGAACAACTTATTTTTTATCATGATTAATTTTATTTGCATGTTCAATCTTTTTTCTGATTTTTCGAAAAACAATTGTTTACTAACACCGCTATTCTGTGTGATTCTTTTCTTTACTATTTTTATGAAACAGAAATCCGCAATGTCACCCACTCATTTGACTTGTAAGCATTATAATAACGCGGGTATGCGAGTATCATCTCTTTTGTTACCCGATCCTCAATCAGCGTAAAATGAGATATATCCAACCGCTCCCTTGATAAATCTTCTTTCATCTGTTTATCAACAACTAAAAGACCCGAACGCTTAAGTTTAAGGTTGTCAGTATTCAACTCTGCAAACACCGACGGCCATCGTGGCTGATCACCTTTACAATTCTCTTCTAAGATGTTCCCAACCCAAAACACCGCACCGAAGAGTGCCTGAAAAGTACAGACATTGACGAAGGAGAATAAAAAGCTGTCCCATTTTCTAAACACCATAACTCTGGCTTTGAAAAGGTTACACCACCATCATCAGAGATTGAATACCATTTATGGCTGGAAAGCAGGTTCTGTGGATCAAGTTCACCTCCGTTACTCTCCCTCATCACCATCAATATTCTGCCATCTTTCAACTCTGTCAATGTGGGCTCAATCATTCCATGTGTTGACCTTTTGGGACCGGCTTCTATCCTTTTTGATGCCTTCCATGACAATTTATTTCCGTCAATCCAAGTTCCGATGAGGACTATTGCGTCAGTATAAGTGTACCCACGACCCGAGTTCAATAATTCATCATCTGGCCCCAAGGGGGTGGTTTGTGCCGGCACAAGAATTTGTCTTTTTTTGTTACTATAGGTATACACCCCACATCTCCCAGATAAATTGCATTTTCCCCGATATAGACTCCGGGAATCGGGTGTTGTGCTGCAAAATCTCCAGTCTGAATAATGGGTTCATCGAATTGCCAGGTTGTGCCAGAATCTTCAGATACCCTATATCGCAGATAATACGATTTCTGCGCAACAGGTTGTTCACGAACAGTTGGATCTAAATCTTTAACATCTAAAGCATTCACAATGGCAACGATTCTTCCGGTATTCACGTCTAATACTGATGTAACCTGATTTCGGCAGGAACCTTTAGGCAAGCTGGATGTGAAGTCCGGTTTCATGGGCTTTTGCATCAGGTATTACTATTGTTCCTGGAAATTAAGGTTCCAGACCGAAGTCTGAAACCTTAATTTTCAACATAAATACTACCATACAAACCAGGCATTTCAGCGAAAACAATACGACTGACAATCCTTGGTGAGTTTACCTTGTCAATATTAATTTGCGCAGGTAATTCATTAAAGGCAGTGATAAAACACAAGGCAATTAAACATTTAAAATGATCAATGCAAATTAATTTCACTTTGCGCACCACGTATTTTTATACTTATGTATGATTCAAAATCTATAATCAAGTAATGGGAAATAAACAATGTTGTAAAACTTTCTTAGTCGCTCCTGGCTAAGTCCCCCCCTTGTGGGGAGGGATTAAGGGAGACGTCGGAATTCAAAAATACAACATGATATGACTCATACTAATTAAAAGTTAAACTTTCAATTTATTTATATTCTTCAAAAAATGTCATTTCCGAAAGCGACATAATGGTTTGCAATCCGCCATAACATTCATTAACGACGTAACGGATGTAGCGCACCGGCGGTGCATTGGGATCCACCTTGAAACTCTCGCCTTCCGTAGCGTAGGCAATGTCATCAGCCGATTCCGTTCCTATTGCTAACCCTGAGGGTTTCGCCGATTCAAAATCGCCCAGTTTCACCCACCCGTCAAAACTATTCGTTACATCTGGTGTGGCAGAACCCCATAACTGAAACTTCTTAACATTTTGGTTTCTGTATAAAACAGTGATCGTTAACCGTTGCCATTGTTTGAAACCCGTTAATTTTGAAGTCTTTCCCAAATCAAAGGTAAAACTGTAAGGAAAAGGAGTTGTACTGGTCATATACCAGCTCGCCGTCGAATTATCCCATAATTTAGAAATCGCATAGGTCGCCGAATATTCTGTATAGGGGATTCCTGTTGGATTCCATTTCAAAAAAAGTGATTTATCCATCACGCTTTGTATCGGTACGGGTTGATAATCCGTGTAAAAAGTATCAATAGCTGTTGGGGTCGGGATATACGACGTTCTGTAGAAAATTCCTCCCACGAAGTCTGTTATCGTGTTTATTTTATCAGTCATCGGAACAAAGGTTTTTACACTGGCCCCAAGCGTATTAACATACTTTAATTCGCATCCGATTCCTTTCTCTATCGCACCCTGCCAAAGTGTTTCCAAATAGGTGGGGTATTTCAGACTGGATTTTATCGGACGGTTTATCAGGGTGGACTGGAACTTGGCACCATAGGTACTGCCGCTTATCGGAAAGGTCACCGACCTGTTTTTAAAATCCTTGTTCATCGTCACCAGTTCAAACGAATAGTTGTACTCGGGTAGATTTGGGATAATCAGCTCAATTGGATCTTTGGCCAGATGAGCAGGTATATCAACAATAACCGAATCCGTACGTGAAAGCCAGTAAACCGCCAATTTTGCAGCTTTCGGATCAGAAATCCAATAGCGAAATTTGACGCGTTCTTTACCTGCAAAGACAATTACAGAATCGGGTTTCCCCACGTAGATGGTTTCGCCGCGTTGCAGGTATTCATCATGCATATCGTTCATTTTTGAGCAGGAACTTAAAAACACAAAAAGTACGATGCAGAGGCTGACCAGTTTATAACTGGATTTTGATTTCATCAGCATATAATTTTTCATTAATGTTTATTTTAAAATCGGTTTACTGTCTGCTTCCAAAGAATTTCATTTCACCAAATGAACAAGCATTGTCATTAGACCAGGTTTTTAGCACTACGAAACGCAGGTAGCGTACCGGAGCTGTGGCAGCGTCAATATTATAGTCCTGTCCTGCAATAGCATAAGCTTGATCATCCGCAGTCATTACACCAAGCGGCCCCCCAGATGGCTTGAAGCACGCAAAATCACCCATGTATGTCCATCCGGCAAAACTATCCGATACATATGGTGTAGCGGAACCCCAAATCTGAAAATATTGCGCCGCTTGTGTGGTATAAACCAATGTTGCGCCTTGTCGCATCCATATATGAATACGGCTAAATTTCGTCAACTCGCCCAGGTCACAAGTAAAATTGTAGGGATATGTTAAACCGATATTTATAAAGAATGTTGCAATACTACCATCCCACAAATTTTCAATGGGATAACTTGCATATTGACTATACGGAATTCCGGTTGGATTCCACCTGGCTATCTTACCTTTGATCTCTTCTTCAAACAAAGGCAGGAAGGTGCTCTTGATCGTATCGGTCATATTACCCCACCGATCACGGACATAAAATCCAAATTCACGCGAGACACTCGGATAGCCACGCAAATTCCCTTTATCGGCTGCCGCTTTGGTATAAAAATTCTGGGCAGATACGAATTCTCCGGCATCGTTTTTCGTAATTACGGAAAGGACCACCTCTGCCTTAGTCGGATTTGCCCATGTCAGGCGAATACCTCCAAAATCATTATAGGATTGGATAGATCCCAAAACTCCATAAATAGGGGAATCTAATGGATGGGTTATCACAACGACAGGTTTTGATTCATTTTTACTCCGGTCACCTGTGACTATTGTTACGGACACTTCGCGTGACTTACCAATACCTTCAATTTTTAAACTGCTGGCATACTCTGAGGCTTTCTGTTCCATCACCGTCCCATCATCAAGTGTATAGGTCGCCTTGACATACAACAGATCTTCATCATCGGGTATGACATACGAAATAATGGCTCCCCCCGCAATATTTTCCACTTGTGTGGATTTAACTTCTCCGGGTGGAACGCTATCTTTAGGGTACTGTCCTCTTTCATCTTCTTTGCAGGAATAGGCAAAGAAGGTAAATAACAGTAACAAAATGTAATATGTTTTCATAGTATAATTTTTAAAATTATTCAACATTTATATTCTTCTTCGATTACCATCCCGGATTTTGAACCAGGTTTTTATTGATAGACAGTTCACTTTGTTTGATCGGCCAAAGAATATCTCTGGGATTATAGTCGATCAATTTGATGATCGTTACCTGGTAAAATTCTTGAGCAGTCGTTCCATTAATATTCCACCCTTTTATCGGCTGACCAAAATTCTGCACAGCTTCCTTCCAACGTCGCATATCCCAAAAATTCTGGAACTCAAAGGCTAATTCGATATTACGTTCTCTATGGATAATGCTGCGCATTCCATCTTTAGTGGTATATTTCTGAGGATACATGGAAAAGGCAGTCCACGATGCAGCGACACTTTGCAGACCGGCACGGTCACGGATCATATCCACGTATTTGCTAACCTCTGCCGTGGGAGCATCCAGCGTTTCATTTAAAGCTTCCGCATAGAGTAAATACAAATCAGCCAAACGGAAAACGGGGAAATCCCATCTCTTATCTAAATAGAGCGCTCCGCTAAACACCGATTCGATGTTGTACAGCTTTTTGATGTAGAAAGAAGTCGGCGTGTATCTCTCCATTCCCTGGCGACCACATACCTGACCACTTTTACTTTGTATGGGCCACTGTGCAACATCACTGTAGCGCCCTATACCAAACCACCAGCCTCCATCAACCCCGACACTGCCATAAAAGCGAGGCTCCCGGTTCAGGTGGATTTTTGCGGTTAAATAACCAGGTTGCATCAGGTATTTATCTGCTGCAGGTACCGTTGCCAGATCGTAGCGGGTGCTGTAGGGATAGGTTGGATCTTCTTCAATAGGCACGCCATTTTTTGAATAAAACATCTCAACCGATTTCATCGTTGGGGCCCATGCACCAGCACCCGAAAAAGTCCTTTGAGTAGGGTCCAACGGAGCTACTGTAAATTCTTCAGCATATCGGCTCGTGCTGCCATATGTAGTACTGGGATTCGTCCAGTCGCCAGCCCAACCCCAGATGGTTTCGCTGTTCCATTTATCAGTAACCTTCTGACTGACAGTTATTATTGTTTTAGAAACATCCGCCAAACCCAAGGAAGTATTATTATAACGGTACAAACTAAAGCCAGCTGATGTACAGGTATCAATGGCTGCCTTACAGGCCGCCAGGGCCTTGGTCCATTTGGCTGGATCATAAGTCTGGTTAAACAATTGTATTCCCCGGTTGTCAATCATCATTTTGTAATCGGCATTACCATTAAAGAGCGGGCTTGCTGCGGTGACTAACACCTTGGCTTTTACCGATAAGCTGATCGCCCGGGTGATGCGGCCTATTTCTGAAATTTTACTATCAATAACCAACGGCAAATCAGGCGATGCTTCATCCAGTAATTGTACGATATAGTCAACTACTTTATCCACCGGTTCACGGTAGATCGCCAATTCCTCAGGATTGGCGGTAACGGGCAGATTTTCCCGAATAATAGGTATTGGTCCGTAAAGCTCCAGCAAATAAAAATGATAGTAGGCTTTCAGAAATTTCACTTCAGCAACCCAACGGGCTTTGTCAAAATCATCCAGATCGCGAACTTTGTCGATGTTCTCAAGAAAAATATTGCAATCACGAATTCCTTTCCATAGCGGTTTAGAATAGGTCGATCCGTCCCAATAGTTTAAAATGGGGCTCGTTACGTTATTGCCATAATACATCAGATCACACCCGTGATTCGGGAAATTCGCGTTCCGATTAGGGTTAGACCATACTTCATCTCCCGCCAGCGCCGGGTCATCCCCCGTTCCGTGCCTGGGCATGTAGGAATAGCAGGTGTACAAATAGCGTTCAGCCACTACTTTGTTTCGAAACGCATAATCTACCGTGGCAATGTTATCAGGAATAACATCCAGATATTTTTTGCATGATGATAGTATTGCCAGACATACGATAGCTAAATATATAATATTTTTCATAAAAGATAATGTTTTAAAATGAAACTTGAAGACCTGAATTCACCACCTTTTGAATAGGATATCCCAGACCATTCCCGGCCATTTCAGGATCCCATAACTTAAACGCACTGAATGTCATTAAATTAACTCCACTAACATAAAAACGGACTTTGGTCATTCCAAGTCTTTGGGTGTATTTTTTAGGCAGCGTATACCCAAATTCAGCCGATTTAAGTCGTAAGAAAGAACCATTACGCATAAACCAGGTACTTTGGGAATTATTATTTGCACTGGCCTTGGTGGTTAAACGAGGCCATAAAGCGTACAGGTCACGGTTGCTTTCCGACCAATGGCTGTCTTCATACACTTTTAACAAGGCCGTCTCACCAATGAAAGGCGCTGTGGCGACCGGGTCAATCCAGAATGATTCCCTTCCTAGCCCCTGAAAGAAACACGAAAAATCAAAGGCCTTAAACCCGGTTGAAAAACCAAAGCCATAAACAATTTCAGGTGTTACAGGAAACCCGATAGGAACCTGGTCCAGTTCATTGATCGTACCATCGCCATTGATATCTTTGTATTTAATATCACCAGCCATCACATCAGTTCCCTGGAACGGCGAATTTTTCACTTCATATTCATCAACGAACAAACGCTCGGCAACATATCCCCATGTTTGTCCAAGAGATTTTCCTATTCTTGATTTCCATGGCGTTTTACTGTAATTAGGCTCTTCGTAAACTTTGAATTCACTCGTGGCATAAGTAAAGTTGAAACGGCCGATCAGCCAAAATCCATTTTGAAAATTTTTCTGGTAATCCATCGAAAAGTCAATCCCTTTACCATTGGCCTCGCCTACGTTTGCCCTTGGCATCGATTGCAAGCCCAATGTGCTTGGAATAAAGGCACGGTTCATCAGAATATTTGTGCGGTGCTCCCTGTAAACGTCAACATTAAAATCGAGTGCATTAAACAAATTCATTTCAAAACCGAGATTTGTTTTATTCGAGGTCTCCCAGGTAATATCGGGGTTTGCATAACGGGTTACCGAAATACCATTCTTCGTATTTGTAAATTCTGAACCAAATACATATTTTTTAGTAGCATCGTTCATGTTTACCTGTGACAAATAGAAAAAGCGGTCCGTTGCGCTGCCGATAGCATCGTTACCTACCAAACCATTAGTAGCTTTGAATTTCAGCTTTGGCATGATTCTTTTGAGGTTTTCACCCCAAAAAGGTTCGTTCGAGATAAGGTAACCAAGTCCAAAAGATGGGAAAAAACCAAAACGGTGCGCCTCCGAAAAACGTTCAGAACCATTATACCCGAAATTACCTTCGAAAAAATACTTGCTTTTGTACCCATAGGTCATCCTACCTGCCAAACCCATATTTCTGAATGCAAGCGAATTTTGCAATGATCCGGCATTCCCGATCAGTTGATTACGCATGTATCCAATCAATAAACCACTCACGGTGTGATCTTTGTTAAATACATGATCATAACTTATCGCACCTTCCATATAGGTATTCGTTGTAATCGTTTTCGCTCCTTCGCTGTAATCAAGGTACTCTGTTCCCGTCAATTCATTTAAAGAAGCTAATGTGTACTCATCCGTGGCTTTATCATAACCGCCAATGGTATAATAGTATGGATTGTAATACCGTTTTACATCAAAACTGGAATAACGGGTCGTACTGAACATGCCGCGCATTTTCAAACCGTCAAGAACAAAGTTTAGATCTTGTTTCAGTTCAAACTGCGCCATCATCGTGGATGAGGTTAAATCTTTGTATCCTTTCATCAGGTCGGCATAGGGGTTTAGGTAACCACCTGTTCCATAATTCCCGAATAAAGGGTGTTGAGTAAATTCATTGTTCTTATCTGCCGGATAGGTAGCCGGGAATAAAACCGGATTGGTATGCATGATCTTATTAAACAAATCAGTACCACCATCGAGTGGCCCCGAATAATCATCGAATGTCGCATGCAAACGGGTGATGATTTCTGTTGTTTTTGTAACGTTGATATTGATGTTTGAACGTAGCAGGTATTTTTTTGAATTGATGTTACTGTTAAAATTGTTCTTATTGTCAACTTTCAATACGCCGTTATCCTGGTTAAAGGTTCCTGCGACATAATAACGCGCTATTTTACCACCTCCGCTGATATTGAAATTTAAACGTTGATTGGTGGTGTTATCTTTGAATAACATATCGTGCCAGTCGGTTGCAGGATAGAGTAACGGATGAATTCCTGCTGCAGTGCTTTCAATCTTTTCCTGGCTATAGGGAAGGATACCCAACGGATCACGGGTAAGAACTGCTTCGTTACCTAACTTCATATAGGTTACCGGATCCGATAACTCCACATCTCTCGTTGGAGCCGAAACAGATTTTTCAAATCGGACTGAAATCTGTGCTTTTCCTTCCGCCCCTTCTTTGGTTGTAACCATTATGACCCCATTGGCCCCTCGTGCACCATAAAGCGAAGTAGCTGAAGCATCTTTCATGATTGAAAAACTCGCAATGTCATCCGGTTGCAAACGGGATAAATCCTGAGAGGTCATCTCAAGACCGTCAATTAATATAAGAGGGCTTGCAGTGTATCCAAAACTGGTTACACCCCGGATAAAAAAATCTGCATTGTCCTGTCCAGGTTCTCCACTACGCTGATAAGAAATCAAACCTGAAATCCTGCCTGCCAGGGCAGTTGTTAAGTTACTGCTAGGTACTTTTAAATCAGCCGGTTTGACGGTCGTAATCGAAGCAATCACACTTTCTTTCTTCTGTTTCCCGAAAGCCACAACCTGCACTTCATCCAATGCGGCGATCACCTCTTTCATGATGACATTGAAGATTGTTTTATCACCCAACTCGATGGTTTGACTTTCCATCCCAATAAACGAAAACACAAGCGCTTTAGCCTCATCAGGCAAGGATAGTCTGAACTGTCCGTTTGGATCCGTTATTGTTCCAATGGTGGTTCCTTTCACAACCACACTTACCCCGGGTAGAGAAAGCCCTTTGCTATCTTTCACCACTCCGGATACTTGCTTCTTTATCTCCATCGTGGTTTCAGATCTGAAAACAGTAGGCGATTCCTTTGTTTTATTCTTAGAAATCACAATCTGCCGATCGACAATCTTATATCCCAAACCAGTGTCTTTTAAAGCCTGATCCAAAATCTGATCAACGGTAGCATTATCAATATCTACATTGGTGCGATGTTTGACATCAACCTGATCATCCTTGTAAAAAATAATAAACTCGCTGTTATTTTGTATCTCACCAAAAATCCGCTCGATTGGTACATTTTCCAAATGGAGAGAAAACTTGGTATTTTGAGAATACGAAGATTTTGCAAAAGTGCTGCCTATAGAAATTAAGAGAAAAAATATTGTTATTTTCATAACGGTAAAAATACGTGCTAAGGGAAGTCCTTGACAGAAAGGCTTGAAAATGTTATTTTTTTTCATACATTTGTATACATTTAGTTTATAATATCGCTTTCAGGCGATGTAAATTGAAAAATTCGGGCTTGCGGATGCTGCAACATCTGCAAGCTTTTTTTTGGGTAAATTTTATTTTTTTTCCTATAGGCAGTCTATTTTGGATTAATAAATATTTTTTCGTGATCTATACTGTAAGAGAATGAAGTTGTTTCTTTAATGATAGACAACACTTCCTCCGGGGAATTTTTAAGATCAAGCAATCCGGAGAAGGCAGCATTCTTCAGCTGAGCATCATTGATTACCATTTCGATATCATAGTACCGGCCTAATTTTTTCAAAATATTTTCCAGTTTTTCACTCTTAAATATCAGGTAGCCTTCTCTCCATGATAAATATTTTTGAGGGTCGACCTGTTGCTTCTCAAAAGTTTTTTGATTCCTATTAAAAACAGCCATCGTTCCGGGAAAGATGTCAATTTTTTCCCGTGACAAAATAGATGATTCTCTGCGAGCGAGTTCTATCTTCCCTTGCTCCAATACGGTGCTCGAACATTTATCATCCGAATAGGAGCTCACATTGAACACAGTTCCCAAAACTTTTATATCAAAATCACTCGTACTTACGACAAAAGGTTTTTCCTCCATATGCGTCACATCGAATATGGCCTCTCCTTCAATGTAAACTTCCCGCTTGTTCAAAGCAAACACTGCGGGATAAATCAATTTGGAACCTGAGTTAAGCCAGACTTTAGTTCCTTCTGACAAAGTGATTTGTGCCCGTTTTCCAAAGGGGACAATTACAGTATTAAAAACCACATCTATGTGATTCACCTTCTGAACGACCTTTTTATCAGAATTGATGATTATATTTTCTCCATTGGAATCGTACCTGATCTGAGATTGCTTTTTGTCTGTCTGAACCTCTTCTCCATTATGAAGAATGATGCGCGTGTTATTCCCCGCTTTAACATGTTCAATGGTCTGAGCAAATTGAGTAATTTCTGTAGTGGATTTGGGTTGAAGATATTCACGAGAGATCAGAATAGTTGCAAATAATATTGTAGCAGCAACCGACCACCTGATAATATGCTTTTTTATGGATTGTTTTCTTATCGATAATCTGATCCGGTCCTTAGTTTGTTCTTTCTCCCTAATGGTTAAGCTCTTATGATAAGAATGTAAAAAAGAATAAATTTTACGGGCCATCTGAATTTCACCTCCATCAACATTTTCTTCTTTAGCGGTTTGAGATAGAAATTCCTCTGAAAATTTCTCATCAGTTAGTAGTTCTTCTGCTCTGATTTTGGACTTCCTTATCATTGACTTTCCTCTTTATATGTGTAAAGAGAAAAATATTCAAAACATAGACAAAAAAATAATCTTTTTTGTGAAAAATATTAAAAATTGTTAAAGTGCCGGTATTTTATTGATTCCGGGAATAGGATAATAAGAACAGAAGCGGAACAGGTCCTTTCATCTCGATACATTTCCGAAGCTCCTTAAGTGCACGATAAATTATTGTGCGGGCAGATTCTACAGAGATATCCATAATCTCTGCAATTTCCGTGTATGGTCTGTCCTGTTCAAATTTGAGGGAAAGAGCTTCCCTTTGACGATCCGAAAGTTTATTAATCGCATGATATAATTTCTTGTGATCTTCCTCCTCGGCTTCCGCCAAAATAAGACAATCCTCATAAGAAAGATCCTGAGTATCATTCGAAGAAATAACTTTCCCATCATTGAAAAGCGGAATCAGTTTATCCTGTTCCTTATGTATTATTCGCCGAAGAGAACGATACAGGTAAAACTGAATATTATCCGTGGCAGAAATCTTTTTTCTGTATTTATATAAGTCAAGAAAAAGGTCCTGAATACAGTCTTTAATAAAGTCTTTATCTCGAGAGAAATGACTGCCATATTTATACAGATTGTCTACATAAAGATCGTAAAGACGGTAAAACGCATGATCATTACCTTCTCTAAACCGCATCCATAGAATCTCTTCCTCATCTACTTGTTTCTGCATAAATACGAATAGCTATTCTTTAAGCGATGTGTGGGAGTGTTAAATTGTGCCTTCAAAATTAATAATTAATTAACACAAATTAAGATTCCTAAAAAGTGGAATTGGAAATTTTTTTCTTAAATTTAGAATCTATGATAAATAGTTTTATTAAAAAAATCATTTTAATTGAACACGAAATCAGTTGAATTAAGGTAAATAACAATCAGTTGAAATCGTACATATATAATATTTCATTTAGGCATATTACTGAAACTTTAGGCATATTACTGAAACGCAAACAAGAGTTTGATCAATAGGTCTCATTTTTCCCCGACTGAATCAAGCATTCGATAGAATCAATTTACCATTTTATCTAACATATTATTTCCCTACTTTCCTACTTCCTACTTTCCATATATTTGATTGAACCAATCCACGTAGGTAATATTCCATATTGGCCGATTACCATGAAACGGTCAATGCAAATTCTCTGAAGGAAAAAGCAAGGCTGATTTTCAAAAGGTAAAAACGCAAAGAAATTAAACCTTTTGATAACTGTAGCGGCACATAGTCAGCTTGGGCACTTTTATACTAAATCATCTTTTGTCGGTCAATCTGTCTCCAAAACCCAGAATTATACACCCATAATCCTTTTAGCATTTTGCGATCTCAATAATTCTTTCGTAGCTTCATCCGCCTCATTTTCACTTAATGATTCAATGCGAAGCAAACCTGTCAGATAATCAAGGATGGGGGAGTGAGTGCCGAAAGCAAACTTGGTTCTCCCGAATTTATTAATCAGTTCGGACAGATTGGTAATGCCTCTCCCAGAGGTGTCAAATATTACATCTGCTGATTTAAACAGCCTGGTATCTTCATCATTCATCTGCATTCCGCCGGTTATATTCAGAACCAGGTATTTTGCATCCGGCACTTCTTTTATTACCGGAATAATATCGTTCATATTCAATTGAGTACTCAAGTCCATCCATGAGCGCGCGGCCCTGATTTCAACCATTCGATGTATAAACGCAATAATTAAACCGCGATCCCTGGCATATTTTATAAGCTCGATACAGGAGGGATCTGTCAGCAAATAATCATGATACAGAGGATATAAGCGAATCCCTCTCATCCCCATCTTGGTAACACAGGTATCCAGGTCATTCTTCCAGCCTGCATAGGTAGGATTGATAACGGCAAAAGGGATAAAGCGGTTTTGAAATTTTCGATTTGATGTAATCTCCTCATGAAGTTCCTCATTGGCAGATTGAGTATCCTTATAAAAAATACCATTCAAATTACTCACCACCGAAACATCGACTCCGAACTTATTCATCCTGTCAAACAAGGCTTTACAGGTATTGCAGTTTGTTTGTTCGAAAGGCCAGTGCCCGATGTTGGCGTTAATATCAATCAACATTATTTCCCGCCTTTCTTAAGATGTTATTGTAGTTGTCAAAAAAGATTTTTTTCTTTTGTGCTTCGGTTAAATTCGAGGAAAGGATCACCCCTACTCCCTGGAAATAGGAGCCGTCTGTTCCAAAAAACATCCGGTCTTCTCCAAGGTATTTATGTACATAATCAATCATGCTTCCCTCATTATTGCTCCCGGAGGTATCTACATAGATATTAGGATAATCTTTTATGGCCTTGCAGGCTGATTCCCAATCACCACCACCAGCAGTATGTGCATACTGGAACATGGCCTCAGGATACCTCTTGGCCGCTTCCACAAAATTCTCCGGCAATGAAATATTGGGCTGAACATTGCCATATTGGGTTCTTTTCCCTCCGATGCCGATCCCGTCACTGGAATGCATTAAAATGATCATTTTCAAATCGATTAACTTTTCAATGATCGGATAAAATAAAGGATCATTGATTTTCACCTGGTTGTATAACTTCAATCCGATCATACCCTCCCCGACACATCGGTTGATCTCCTCCAATGATTCTTTGCCGTAAACCGGGTTCACGAAAAAGCTTCCCAAATATCTGTCCGGATGCATTTTCATTGCTTCAAGAACTACACCATTACACTTTTTGAATTCCTCCGGAGTAGCTTTGGATTTGGTATTCGTAACCGGCAGCGATATCTCCAGTTTCTCAATGCCCAGTTTGTCTGCAACTTTTAATTGGTGTTCAATCGTATCCCCCAATCCTACGTGTTCATGAGCGCTGATCTTCCTGTATTTCATCACTTCCTTCATGATGTCGAAAGCAGAAGCGGATCGCTCTTCAGAAATCGCAGGTTCATTTTTATCAGCAAATGCTATTTTACTTCCCAGCATCAGAGCTGAAGCAGTAAGTACGGTATCTCTGAAAAAATTTCTTCGGCCAATTGTTTTTGACATTCGTATTTTAAATTTAATGAATTAGCTAAATTATTAAAGTCCGGTTAAATAATCTTGAAATATGAATTATCAATTATATTAAAGTTTTTGGAAGATATCGCCACTCCGTGGCTAATTTCTCAAATAAATCTGTTTCTACAAAAATTAAGCTGCTACGCAGCTTAATTTTATGAACGTAGTTTCTTATCATATAATTAAAAGAATACCCTGACCACTGACCATTAACAGTTAATGGTTAATGGTTAATTACGAATTACGAATCTATGTCGTTTAGTTAAGAAAATCAATATTTATTTTTACAATGAATGATCAGTAACGTTTTTGATATCCTTCTTATCCATTGCCGTCAGCTTCAGCTGACGGATGAAGATGCAGGTTCAAAGGGCTTTAGCCACATTTTAAAATTAAACACATCAATGTGGCTAAAGCCACTTATAATTCAAACATCTGCCGTCAGCTTCAGCTGACGGCAATGGATATTTTCCTTAACTAAACGACTTTAAATTACAAATGATAAATTCTTTCATTCCTTTATCTGCTTTGTTTCATTAAGAAGTTTTCGCATGGCTCCCGTTAGAATTTTTTCTGCCTCAGGGGTTACATTTGAAGCGGTCGGTTCATAACCGCCCTGCTGATATGACACTGCAGTACCAATATAAGAAGGCCCGTCCTCCCCGTAAGCTGCCATGGCAACAAACAAGTCAGGACGCATCTTTTTGGCAGCCAGCTGATACTCCACAAACAGTTCTCCGGGCATAAAAAGAATTCGGGCCCGACCTAAAAAGAGGCATTCAATATCAATCTTTTTCCCGGATTGACAGCGCTCCAGCCATGCCATCTTTTTTGCATTGGTTCTTACAACGGCCGTATCTTTCCGGTCAGCGTTAATCAGCTTGGTGACAGTTTCCGCAGGTGGAAGCGCAACAGGCTCTATCGTCCAGGCTACTGATTCAGCCGTGATCGGTTCGCGTTTTGTAGCTTCCCATGCTTTTTTCATACCATCCGCAAGACGTTGGGCCAATATTGCACGATTTTCACGGGAACCATCATTATACTTTCCCGCTCCGATATTTCCCCCGGCGCCCGTAAAATGGATATGAAGAGCCTGGGGAACGGCCAACTGACGGTAAAAACGAGCCAATCCCGGAAAATCAGGGTTGGCTATCCCTGTACGATAGTAGCTTTGCGGATGTGTAGCATAATAACTTAAAACCGCTACAGGTTTATCACCATTCCAGAAACTAACAAGAGAGACTTCCGGATCAATCAACCCCTCAGGTTCTGCGCGCAAAGCAGGATCGGGGCAGGATGTGTAGCGAACAGCTCTCACCTTCCCATCCTTTCCCATAATACGGCGGATCGATGCAACCTTTTCAACATTCGCTTTTCCAAGTCCGATATGAGTGACCGGTTGTGAATTCTTAACTGACTTTTCAACCGCCGAGGCGAGCCGCTGAATTAACTCATGCTGATAAGTGCTCTCGTAAACACCCGGCTTGAGTCCTGAATCTTTAAGAATCTTTTCTGCTAAAAAATTACTGGTTGGGGCATCGTGCTGATGCAACGTATGCACAGCCACCCGCTCAGGTGTTGTACCGGCAGCTTTTGCAAGCGCACTCTTAAAAGCATCCTGACTATCACCATCGATACTGATCCAGTCAATGGCTACCAACACAATAGGGTTACCAGCGCCAGACAAAACAATCCCTTTGGCCCTGAGACCCAAATCCCATGAGTTGACCATTGGATCATAAATCAGCCTGCTGCCAACAGGAGGAGTAGCATCTATGTCAAAAGTTGATAGTTTTAAACCGGATGGTTTATTGTCCTGGGCATTAACAGAACCGGGATTCATTGTGAAAAGGCCGACCAAAAAGAGAAGGCGAATAAAGATTTGTGTTTTCATACAATAAGCCAGTACATAACAGTTAGTAGAGAAGATCAAAGTTAAGAAAATTGTAGAAAAAGCAAATTTAAATTTTCTTACTCAATTGTTACAGTTCGTTCTTCCAGGAAAACTCTACCGTCATCCGAAATCCCTTCAATTCTCACATTCAGGTTATTTATTTCTTTGGGTACATTGAATTTAAATGAAGCAACGCCTGTCGAATCGATGACAATATCCGGCTTCCAGTATAAGGAAGCATATTTCTAATAAACTTCCGCCTCGGGAGACTGTGAATATTTGGGAGTATAATATTTTACGGGAAGTGAATAGCCCTTGACAATTATAGTCTTCAGATTTGCAGAGCCTGTTACTCCCTAATCCAGAGGGGTTGTTCTCATTTTGAGAAATACTCCCTAGGCGCCATCCAAAATTGCACTACCCCCTGTTTTATTGAAATTGCCAAAATCTTGCTCAATAGAAAAGATTTCAACAAAACAGTGATCATATCATCAACAGATCAGAGTGAATGAACCGCAGAACGGTACAAATTGGTGGACAAAAGTATTTCATGCGAATTAAGAGTTGAAAATATCATCTTCGATAACCTAATCTTTTAAAAAACACCTCAGTAGCTGTATTTATTTTACCCCTCCACCGACCTAATTACCTGATTAAATTAGGTAATTAGGTAAATTTTTCTCTACCGGCCATTTCTACTGAGGTGTTTTCAACAGATTAGGTTATCCATTTCTTATTTTGAACGTTTAATGAAAATAGCTTTATACATAATTGGCTACAATACAATGTCAACTTTCCAAGTTTCATTATTTTCCAACCCTTAATTCGCATATTTCATACAAGAATATTCATTTATTAACCTTTATATTCCAACTTCGTGTGTACGACAAAATTCCCTTTTCGCTTATTAACCAGCTTTTTTGATAAATTCATTTAAACATTAGGCTTAAGGTAAGGTAACTTCTCCTTCAGTCTTCAGCCTTGCGCCTAAATCCTAACTGATTCCATTTTCCCCATTTTCCCCATTTCCCCATTTCCCCCACTTGTTATTTTTTACTACAAGTTATACAAACCATATTTTTTGATTAAGGGAATTTTGTCGTACACCCCCAATTTCAAATAATGCCATTCATGTTCTGTTTTTTATAAGAAGAGGATGTCTAAAAAGCATCTCTTCATCCATTGCCGTCAGTTTTAACTGACGGATTAAATGATTTGTTTTACAGTGGCTTTAGCCACATTTTGCAATTAAAAAATGCGGCTAAAGCCAACTCAGATTCAGTCTCTTCCCTCAGTTAAAACTGACAGCAATAGATGACAAGAACTCATGACCATTATTGACCTTTAATGACTATCAATGACCAATGACCTCTTTCTTCTTCACTTTATAATCCAATTCCTGATACCCTATCTCTCCATTATCCGAAATGGCCTCAACCACAACTTTCATCTCTCCGGTATTGTCGGCATTGTAAAAATTCACAATTGCTTTTCCTAAGCTGTCCGTCCTGAGGTTAGGCGCCCAATGCACCAGGGCCCTCAAATCCGGATTAACCCATGCATTGGGATTGTCGTGTTTAGGAGCATAAAATTCACGCGAAGCAGAAAATACAGGTACGCTGGTCTTCATCATACCCTTAACTTCATAAGCTCCATAAAGACCCTTCCCGGTATAAGTATAGATCGCAATAACATGCCCTTTGTCTAAAGGCCCAGTGGCTTGAGGGAATGTTTCATAAGTGAGTTTTGGAAGATTTTTTGCATATTCGATTATTTCAAAACTTTTAACCTCACTTGGGGGAATGTTGGGGACTAATGGGTAATCATGATAATTGACGGTAATACCATCTATCACGATAAAAGTAAACTCTGGGTCCCTTTTCGAAGGATATTTCACCCATGCATATAAATCGCCATTATGAGCTTTTAAAATTATAATTTTATCCGGGAAATTGTAAAGGAGCACGCTGTACAATCCATAAGACCACTTCTGTTCTTTCTCCTGGATCGCCTTCCCGCTGATTATTCTTTTGGGCTTGCCATATTCCTCTGTTACCAGTTTTTTAGCAGGAGTCATCTGGGTACCCTCGACTACCACCTCATCCAGCAGAATGGTACCCGAAGATAGTTTTCGCACATCTTCCACACTCTTGCGCTCGATGTTCTTTATGACAATCTCACGGATCACGCTGTCTGGTTTTTCAATGCTCCGGATATGATTAAAAGAAACAGCAGGGGATTCCCTTCGGTCCAGCGAAATGGTGTATTCTTTCTTTTCTCCTTTCTGATTGGCGCTTTGAATCAAAACATTGAGATTCTGCCCGTATTCATCATCCATCTTAAAAGTAAACCTTCCCAGGCTGTCGGTTACTGTTTTTATAAAGGTCCGGTTCTTTCCAAAGGTCGCCATCGTCAGCTCCGCCCCTTTCTTTGTCTTCTGAAAAACCGCCCCGCTTACTTTTCCTGAGACGGTAAGATTGGTCTCCGGCTGAAACAGGATCTTATCAACAGCCCTGGTGTAATTGTATTTTCGCCACCCCTGGGTAAGCATCAGTGCATCCAGATCATCCTGTCTCTCCTGATTACCATTGAAGTAAAACCCGGGATTTTCAATTTCTCCCCTTAGTTCTGAACTCAGAAGAAAATAAGAGAGGATATTCTGCCTTGTGCTTTGTATCTTCCCAAGCTGATCCTTGTTCAGTACCAGCAGCGACAAACTGGCGTTCACCGCCATCCCGTCTTCGTCAGTGGCTTCAATGTCAAGCTTTGTCATTTCCCGTTGAGTGTAGCTTTCCTTATCCGGAGAAACCCTGATACTGATCCTGCTCTGGGGCTGCTGGTTAAAGTAAAGCCTTTCAGCCAGCGGATGCAACTCTTTATCCATCAGGGTAAATGCAATAATGCCTTCGGGGAGCTCGACGGCTGAAAGAGAAAATGCTCTTGTCCCTTCCCTTAAACGTTCTTTTATCTCATAGCACAGCTTTCCCCGACAGGTAACCCTCAGAAGGATGCTGTCGTTTTTCATATAACTCGATGCAGCCTGTAAACGTATCTCATCCCTGATCCTGCTGACAGACAAAATATTGCCAACAGCAGCTACTTTAGGCAGAGGGTAAAGTGTGCATGGGGCAGGTATAGAGCCTGGTGATGCAGAATCCGAGCTGCTCTCTGCCCCCGTCTCCTTTTTCCCGTTTCCCGTCTCCTGTCTCCGTTCTCCCTTCTCCGTGTTTCCGTTTCCGTTCTCCGTTCTCCTGTCTCCCTTCTCCTTTTTCCCTTCTCCCGTCTCCGTTCTCACTCTCGCATACCACCTCGCACTGCTGTCTGCTCTTGTGAGCACAAAACTCCCCATCCCCAGCGAATTGCTCTCAAAGGTGGTGATCACCTCGCCGCTTTTATCCACCACTTCACCTTCTACCCTTTTCCCTTTCCCATTACAATCCACGGCCTTAAAACCAATCTTGCAGGGCAGCCCGTGAACCAGCTCACCGCTTTCCGGGAAAAACTGCAGGTCAAGGTAGTCTTCGCTCAGGGCTATGGTCTTGGAATACCCCAATTGATTTTTGGTTTGCACATCAAGGGTTACATACCGGTTGTTTTCAGGGATATCATAATCCAGGAGGTACTTATTGTCCTTATTCTTTTTAACCAGAAGCGAATCTTTCTTCCCGTCAAGGGTGATATAAACGGTCAGCTCTTTTTTATGAAGCGAGTCAACTGCAAGGGGATCCAAACGGGCAGTAAGCTTGTGACTCTTGTCCGGTTTTTCGGTCAGGACAACCCCGCTGATCGGTTCTGCTTTTGCTTTGGTCGAAGGGGCAAAGATCCTGATGTATTCTTTAAAGAAAAAATCATCCCCAAAGTTTCGATCCCATTCGGTATACCCCCTGATCAGATAGAGTCCTTCCTGGCAGCTTTGATTCAAATCAAAAAAACCTTCCCCGATCCCATTCTCGATCCTGATCAGTTTTTTCTCAACCACCCTCTCATCAGGTCCAATCAATTCCACGTGCAGTACCCTGCTCAGCGAGGTTGGGGTATGATCAACAGCATTGGTCACAACAGCCTTGAACCAGATCGTCTTATCCGTCGTATAAACCTTCCCGTCCAGCTGAAGGTAAATTTTCTCCGCGAATGAGGCTGGCGAATAATTATTTCCCAACTGTGCGAGGGAAGTAAACGATAAAAAGACAGAAAAACAGAGTGTCAAAGCCACCCTGTAAATCTTCTGTCGTGGAAACAGAATATCCTTCTGCACTGATAAAATTACTGAATTCCAAAAACTGCTAAAGTTAAGCCTGTTCATAAGATAACTTTTAATTCTTATAAATCTAAAATCATTGACTCTTAAATGACCATTAAAGGACCCTTTTATGACCATCAATGACCAATGACCTCCTTCTTCTTCACTTTATAATCCAATTCCTGATAGCCAATCTCTCCCTTATCCGAAATAGCCTCAACCACCACTTTCATATCGCCTGTATTATCGGCATTGTAAAAAGAAGCGGAGGCTTTGCCTAAGCTATCAGCCCTGAGTTTGGGTTCCCAATGAATTAATGCCCGCAAATCCGGTCGAACCCATTCGTTTGGATTTTCGTATTTTGGGGCATAGAATTCACGCGAAGCAGAAAACACGGGAACAGAAGTTTTCATGATGCCGACCGGCTGATAAGCCCCATATATTCCCTTTCCTCCATGTGTATAGATGGCAATAACGTTCCCCCAAACTGGAGGCATAGTCGCTTGAGGGTATATTTCAAAAAAGAGTTTTGCAATATTGTTTGCATAAGGAATGATTTCAAAACTTTTAACCTCACTGGGCGGTATATTGGAAATTGACGGATAATCATAATACTTGACCGGAATTCCATCGATCACAACAAAGGTTGGCTCAAAATTTTTCACCCGCGCATATAAATTACCATCACGTGCTCTTATTACCTCGATCTTATCTGGGAAATTGAACATCAGCACGCTGTACAAACCGTAAGACCATTTTTGTTCCTTCTCCTGGATGGCTTTCCCGCTGATCACCACTTTCGGCTTGCCATATTCCTCCGTCACCTTTTTCTTCGCAGGAGTCATCTGGGTACCCTCCACCACCACCTCGTCCAGCAGGATGGTCCCGGCAGACATTTTCAGAGCATCTTCCACGCTCTTGCGCTCGATGTTCTTTGTAACAAAAATCTGAACGACACTGTCAGGTTTTTCAATGCTCCTGACGTGGTTAAACAAAACTGCCGGTGATTCTTTCCTGTCCAGAGAAATCGTATAATTCTTTTTTTCGCCAGTCTTATTGGAGCTTTGAATCAAAACATTGAGATTCTGTCCGTATTCATCATCCAGATCAAAGTTAAACCGGCCAAGGCTGTCAGATTTTTGCTTCAGAAAGTTATGCGATTTGCCAAAAGTCATCAGGGTCAGTTCAGCGCCTTTCTTTGATTTTGGGAAAATGGCTCCGCTTACTTTGCCTGATACAGTAAGTTTAGGCTCAGGCAGGAAACGGATCTTTTCCTGCGGTTTGGTATAATTGTATTTTCTCCATCCCTGGGTAAGCATCAGCGCATCCAGGTCCTCATGCCTGTTCTGATCCTTGCTGAAATAGAATCCGGGGTTTTCAATTTCCCCTTTCAAATCGGAGCTTAACAGGAAACAGGACAGTATATTCTGACGGGTACTTTGCATCTGCCCAATTGATCTTTGTTTAAAACCAACAACGATAAACTGGCATTAACCGCTTTGCCTTCTTTGTTCGTAGCTTCAATGCCGAGCCTTGTCATTTCTCTTTGGCTGTAAAGCTCCTTATCGGTGGAAAGCTTAATATCAATGCGGCTTTCCGGCCGTTCATTAAAGTAAAGCCTCTCGGCCAGAGGGTGCTTCTGCTGATCTGTCATGGTAAAAGCAATGATGCCTTCGGGGAGTTTATCAGGTGATAGTGAAAAAGTACGCGTTCCGTTTTTCAGACGTTCATTTATTTCATAGTAAACCACTCCCCGGCATGAAACACGGATGCAGATGCTGTCATTGACCAGGTAGCTGGATAAAGCAGCAAACCTTATCTCATCCAGGTTCCTGCTGACTGACAAAATATTGCCGGAAGCGGCTATCTTGGGCAGCGGATAGAGAGGGTATGGGGTATGGAGTATAGGGTATAGGGCTTGGGGCACAGAGTTTTGGGATCCGGGACTCTTTTCGCCTCCCTCTGCTCCCTTCTCCGTTCTCCGTTCTCCCGTTTCCTTGCGCCCTTCTCCTGCCTCCTGTCTCCTGTCTCCATTCTCCGTTTTCACCCGTGCATACAATACCGCGCTACTGTCTGCTCTTGTGAGTACAAAACTCCCCATTCCCAGTTGATTGCTTTTGAAAACAGTGATCACCTCACCACTTTGATTTACAATTTCCCCGTCGACTGCTTTTCCCTGCCCATTATAATCCAAAGCTTTGAAAGCTACTTTGGAAGGTAATCCATGCACCATTTCACCGCTTTCAGGAAAGAATTGCAGATCAAGCCGGTCCTCATTTAAAGCAATTGTTTTTGAGTAACCCATAAGGTTTTTAGTCTGGATCTGCAGGGTTACAAACTGACAACCCTCCGGGACGGGATAATCAAACAGGTATTTATCCCTGTTGTTCTTTTTAATCAGAAAGCTGTCTTTCTTATTATCAAAAGAGACAAACAGGGTAAGGTCCTTTTTGTGAAGGCTGTCAATGACCATCGGATCAAAAGTGGCGTTAATCCGGCGTTCCTTATTGGGATTTTCCGTCAGCAACACCTTGCTGATGGGTTCTGCTTTCTCTTTTCTGGAAGGGGCAAATACCCGAATGTATTCTTTGAAGAAAAAGTCCTCGCCGAAATTTTTTTCCCATTCGGTATAGGCACGGATCAGATAAACACCTTCAGAATACCGCCGATTTAAATCAAAAAATCCTTCCCCAATGCCGTGATCTATTTTTAAAAGCTTCTTTTCAACAATCCGTTCATCCGGTCCAATCAGTTCAATGTACAATACCCCGCTTAAGCTAGTCGGAGCATGATCCATGGCGTTGACAACGATGGCCTTAAACCAGATCGTATTGTCCGTGGTATAAATTTTATTATCCAGTTGCAGGTAGATCTTTTCAGCTATTGAAGCATGAGAATATGTATTGGTCGGATTTAATAATGGATCCCGAGCGGGGATTGAACTGCCTTTTCTTTTAAGATCAGTCAGTACATCTTTATCTTTTGAATTAACTGAATTCGCTGCAAAAGTCTCCATCATAGCAATTGAATTTACACCGAAACTCTGGATTGGTGTATATTCAAATGGCAGGGCGTCAGCCACACGTTTTTTGCCAATTTTGCCCGACCAGTAAATCCCTTCCACAAACGATCCGTCCCTGTCAAAGAAAACCGAATCTTTCAGCATCGTCAGACGACTTACGTTCGGTTCATAAATACGTACCCCATACTGTGCCGAACGGGAATCGTAAAGAGGATCTTTATTATAGCTGACGAACATATGGCCATGATATCTCAGACACTTTTTACTGTTTGTAATCCCATTTTTACTCACAAGATCCTCATAAAGAAGTTTATGCCTGAGGGAATCCGTCAGCACAAATCCGGCGGAATCCAGCTTGTTATCCCACAAGGCCCTGAAGAACTGCATCCTTGACCCGGAATACACTTTCCTACGATTCTTTTCATATTTTTTATCCTTCAAGTATTCAGAGGCAAAATCTTCATTGAAAAAGAAATTGCCCTTTAAATACATCATTGAATTTTTAAGGGCCAACTCAAATTTCTCAAGGAACATGGTTATTTTGTACCCCAGGAAACTGTTTTCTATAAGGATGGGTTTTGATGAAAATGCTTTAAGGGTATCATTTCCAGCGAATAATGTAATATCCTCTTCATTCAGAATTTTACATAACCTTGCATTGGCAGTCTCTCCAAGAAACTCTTTTCTGAAGAGCTTTAAATTATTTTCTCTTTCCTTCAAAGCCTTCTTTCTGTCGGCGTTTATCACGATCTCATTCAACTCAAAAACCTTGGAGGATAAATAAACCGTCAGTGCCCTGCCTGCCGACCAATCAATGATTGTTTGTGAGTGATATCCCAAAGCGCTGATGGTTACCGGTATTCCTTCGTTCTTTGAAACATTCACCTCAAAATTTCCATTCTTATCGGAATTTGTTCCAACGAAAGTTCCGTCAAAATAGATCACCGCAAAATCGATGGGCTTCCCGGTTTCTTTATCCAGAATAGTTCCCTTTAAAACCTGGCTGTAAGCTTGTATGGAGGCAAAAATCAACAGAAGAATTAAAATAAAATTTTTCATAGGAGATATTTTAATTTCATCATTCTTTAAACGTAGAATCCAATTCTTTGCGATCTCTGCGTAAAAACTTTGCTCTCTTTGCGGTTAATTCCTGTAACTACCTATATAATGGCATTTGTATTTCCAATTAGTCAGATTGGTACTCTATTTTATTTCATTGCCTGTTTCAAATACACGAAAAACTTTAATTAAATCGCTCGCTTTTTTAATAGAAGATACTATATAAGCAACACAAATATATACAAATCAAAACATAATTGTTATTTAAATCGGAAAATATTTGATGGTGATAATTTTGCCCGGTATTGAGTTAAGGCAACCACTCAGGTTAAATTTAAACCACGAAGATACGAAGAACAATAAGAAGCACAGAGATATACAAATCATACGGATGGATAGATTTATCTCCTTGAAACTCCATGTTCTCTGTGTCTCCGTGGTGAGTGGTTACGACTTAAGTTATTACCTGAAAACGGATGATGCGCCAATTATTAATCGGAAACGAATGAAACGGTAAACATCACTCCCGGTCATCAATAATTTTCTCTATTATTGCTTCAGACTAATTACAACAAAGTTTAATGATGAGGAGTAAACGCTTTCAATTGATATTCAATCCAAAACAATTTATTTTATTTACTTTGATTTTTGTCTCTGTCCTTACAGTCACGGAAATATCCTATGCACAGCTTCCCTTTTATAATGCCTTTTCGCACAATGATTACCATCGACCAAACCCCGTTAAAGAATGCTTTGAATTTCAGATTTAATGCCGTAGAGGCTGATTTACACCTGATTGAAGGACAGCTGTATGTTTCACACGACAAACCCAAAGATCTTCTAAAAGCCCCAACATTTGAAAACCTTTATATCAAACCTCTTGTAAGCCTTATTGAAAAAAACGAAGGAAGAGTATATCCCGGGAGCAATCGTCCTTTTTACCTGATGATTGATTTTAAAACAAACGGCGATGAGGCCTATCAGCTACTCATTGATCAATTGCAACCTCATGAAAAATATTTCTGTTCTATAAAAAATGGAAAATATAAAGAAGGAGCTATCTTGTTGTTTTGTTCCGGTAGTCGACCCAGGCAATCTGTTCAATCCCGCTCTTCGCGAATCGTATTTCTGGATGGACTGGTAGAAGAACTAAATAAAGGTATTCCTGCAACGTTAACTCCTGTGATTAGTGACAATTACGCGGCCCGATTCTGTTGGAGAGGCGAAGGAGAAATGCCGGAGCCTGAACTTGAAAAACTCCGGGGAATAATAAACCAGACCCACGCAGAGGGTAAGTTGTTCCGTTTCTGGGGTGCCCCTGACACAAAGGCATTTCAGCGCTTTTTTCTGAAGGAAGGAATTGATCTGATTGGAGCCGATGACTTAAAAACCCTGTATGATATTTTATCTGAATAATGTCGTTAAGTAAACGTAACCTCAGATCAAACCTGTTAAGCTATAAAATACCGAGTCGCTGTACGTTAAAAACTCACAAAAAAAGCCCCCTCAGCCAGTAAACACTCAAAAAGAAAGAAACAATTAGCATAAATATGGAACATCAGCTCCCAGTCATCGGAAGGGTGCGCCTGCTGCTTTGGACATCAGGAGCTTTTTCCCCGGTCCCTTAACGCCATGTGCACATGACGTTCCCAAAATAATCAAAAATACCAACCCTCCCGCTTCCCCCGAGTTCATATCCCCGGTTCCTCCTCGTAGTTTAGCCATGATACCTCCCCTATAAAAGATGGATATTAAATGAGTAAAAATGGACATTTTATTGATATTTCAACATAATGTCAACAGAAAGTCAACAGATAGTCACCAATTAGATGGTCTCAGATATAATCCGATCATTAGCTTGTCCCGATTATATTCCTTATCAAGCTATAGACGTAAACTACCACAGATAATCCGGTGAAATATCAAAGACTTGTAATTCGTTAGTTATGTTTTTATATAGTAAGCCCTCCATCAATTCTTTTATCTTTTTAGCTCAATTTCCATCATCAACCTCAACCAACTTAAATCCCTATTAAACAAACACATAACATATTTCCCTTTTATTTTTCATGAAAAATATCCTTCCCCTCTAAAACACCTCTCATGTATTTATTAATGTGATTATTGCAATTTCTTACCTAACATATTATTTCCCTACTTTACTACTACCTACTTTATTAATTGACACCTGTTTCATTTTATATTTTAGTCCTTTGGGGAGACTGATAAAATGACTATTACCGACTGACGATAAATGACTAATTACCATAAATAACCAATAATCAAAGACCATTGGCTAATGTTACCGACAGACCTGTCCTGACAACAACCAGGTGAATAATTCATCACCTGAACCATTGTTTTCTACAAACAACTCATTGACATTATGGATAACAACTCTTTCGCCGATTCGACAATTAGAGATTTTATTCCTTACATCTTTAATCAAGGCATTGCTTTCGATTACACAATTATGAAGATTTGCATTAAAAATGCCGGTTTTCATACGTACTCCTCCAAACAGTGTAACGTCCTCATCAAAACAACCTATACGGTTAAATCCGGAAAAATGAACATTTATTAAATTTTCAGGAATAAAATTTTCAATAACATCTATTTTGTTCCAATCATTGCAATAGCACCCCTGTTTGGATAATTGTCCAATTTCTTCATTGAATAATTTTCTGTATTTTTCGTATAACATTTTTACTCATTTACATTACATCAAAACATGTTTACACATATTTCGTAACCTTTTTGCAATAATTATTCGTCTCGTTAACAATTAATTTGTGATAATATTTGGGTTTGCAGTTAAAGCACCGATAAAAATCAATTTCATAAAGCGGCTGAAAACGGTATCAATTATTTTAACTCTCTGATAATAGATTCAAACATCTCATCATACTGATTGTTATCAAGCCCAGGTTCAGATCACCACGGATAATCCGGTCAAAGATGAAGTTCGATTATTCATAAGTCAATTTTTAATCAATACTATTCAGTAAGCCCCCTTCCTACATACCCCCTTTCACTGACCTCTACACCCTGGCCTCCAACCATCTACTTCACAACTCCTTACACACATAATTCATAACCCATAACTTTGTGCATCCCCTTGGGTTATTTCGTCAAAATTCGTGTAATCATCTCTACAAAGCCGATTTTAAAAGCCCCGTAATTTCCAATATATCTTTAAATGTACATCGTCAAACAGTTCTGGTGCGGCTTGCTTAATATTTAATGCTTTACTGATTGCATTTGCGATCATAGTTTAAGGTTTTTACAAATCTTTATAACTTTCAATGTTGCTATAGTCAAGAACATTCAGTAAGGTCAGGCTTCCCTTTCTTCAATTAATCCGTAGGTGATGGCTACTCCATTTACAAAAGTGAAATAATAATCATGTAAAACACCGTCTTCACTTTCCCATCCTGCCAGTACTCCGGTTTCTGAATTATAAAATCTGTTATAACAATTGGCCTTGAGATTTGCAGAAAATTTATAATAGGATGCAGTTTCCTCAGGCATATTTACTATTTTAGTCAATTGACCTAGCAATATGCAAGCACGGTATGCAAGAGCATGGGAATAATCATCATCATGACCCAATCCGATTGGATCCCACCAGTTTGTATTTCCTGAAGATCCAAATCCTATATTCATTTATTAACCATTGTACGCTCTGCGATTATCACTGGTCCACCCAGCCCTGCTGGCATTAGTGTATTGGCAGAATTTTTAAAATTTGAATATTGTGTGTTCCCATTCACACCTTGACCTACAAAAAAATTACGGTTGGAGGGTGTGACTAATATCTTAATAGTATTTACATCTTTTTTGAGGAAACTAGTAATGTCAGTACAATAGGGTGGCCATATTTTTTTATCCGCCAATTTATCATTTATAAAAATTTCAGCTGTGAAATACACATTATTCATTTTTAAAAAATAGGTCCTATTCTTTTTTAAATCTATAGTAAATGAAGAAGTATAAGTACCCACACTAGATAAATATTTAAACTGGTCATTAGTTCTCCAGTCAAACAATCCACTGTCAGTTAATGACTGTTCGCCTGCTTTGATATTCCATTTTTTTATCTCTAAAATCTTTTTACTGCTTGAAAAAGCAGTCGGTATTTGACTGAGCGACTTATCAGGAATGGTTTTTTTTACAGACGCATACAATATAATTGAGCTATAGGGTTGCAATAGAAAAGCAACTGCCTCACCCTCATTTTTTATTATGCTCCCGTCTTCTGCATTCAACCAATAACTAATTTTAAAGTCCTTATTCAATGTTAATGATATGGATTTTACCTGATCCGAACGATTCCAGAAAAAATGGATCCTGCTTCCATCGCTCATTTCTCTCTGAATCTGTCTGATAAAATTGTATTTCTGATTAAATTTAATCGGCCCTTTTAATGTTTTCACCCCTTCTTCGAATTTGTCCAAACTTGCTGTTTGAAAGACATTCCGGTGACTCATAATACACTTAAAATATTGTGTGATTCTCAAATCATTTTGCCCATAATTCAGATATCCAGGCTGTTTTGAGGGACAGTTTCCGTAAATAAATAGCCTGGCTCCTTTCGCGGATAAGGTGTCTAATCGTTTTGTCACCTCTGATTGTATGTAAGGTACATTTGAAATAATTAAACCTTTATAGTCATTACCCCTTATCTTAATGAAATTATTATGAATATCAGCAGTCAATAAAGATTCATCATTTACATAATCCCATGTTATGCCCATCGCCTCAAGCTTGTTGATCATTGGCCAGGCATCCATGAACCATCGTTGAATAACAGTAGGATTACTGACTTTGAGCTGATTGTTTTTAATATCTCCATTAATAACGGTTTCTTCCGGATTTCTATACATCTGTGAAGGTTCAATATCGATAAATGGAAAATAAATCAACACATCAGCCTTGGGTTCACCGGAACGTAAAATGTATTGAGAGCGTGCTATAAAGGTATTGATCTCTTTCATGTATTTCCAGTAATTAGAACTTTCATTAAAAATGGATGCATAATTAAAAGGCCGAAAGTGACTGCTCCATGCTTGCCAGCCTTCAACCCCATACTCTCCGGTTTGATACTTATAGGAAGTTCCGTGATAAACAATTTGATTAATGCCAGCAGCAAATGATTTATTTACAAAAACCTTTATCTTTTCAGGTGTGGTCATCCCCGCTTTATTACTAAAAACAAATGATTCCTGGGAAACGATTGGTTTATTATAAAGATGTGCACCTGATGTGACCAGTTTTACAAACCCTTCAGATCCTCCGGCTGACAACTGCTCCGCTTCCGGAATAGAAGCAAGACCACTGGCTCCGATAACATCAATGCGAATTCCATATTCCTGCGCACGATGCAACAATCCTCGATGCTCCATCCATTTTCGGCTGGTGTTTAAAAAGTGCTGCATATACAGCTCTGATATGGTTAGATTATAATCATAACGAAGGCGCCAGTCTTCACTGGAAAATACATAGGAAGATGTGGTGTCACGACCAAATGAATAGGCATTGTTATATCCTGGTATAATGTTTACACCCAGCCATGGGCTGATATCATATCCCCTCCGGCTTTTGAAATATTCTATAAATTCTTTTGAAATATGCCTGTGAGCAATAAATTCCTTGCTGTCATTGAATATGGCTCGAAATGGGTTACCATAAAATCGAGGCAATCCAGTCCGTTCACCAAAAAGATATTCATACGATTTCTTTACAGCATTTGAATCCAAATGATCGGTAACCCAGCATATTTTCTGGTCGGCAATATAATTAGGTTTCTCACCATCAGGTAATGAATAAAAGGCAATAATCTGCCATTGTCCTCCCTGAGGAACTTTCCATTGTATCTTACCCGAATAAACATGATCGTTCAATAAAGTCGTACTGGCTGGATCAAGATGTACTTTACCATTTTCAGTCTTTAAAACTTTTGCAGCAGTTATGGCCAGAATCTTAGCCATCGAGAGATTTATTTTATTATAAACTATTTTTTCACCCCTTAAAAGTTGTGAATAGTCGTTTTTTAAAACCGGCACTGAAATATTTAATTTTGCACCTCCTGAAACAATAGTATCTGCAGCATCAAGAGTCAGTAAGCTCTCCTCTGGTTTTAAGAAGGACCCTCCGAGCGGCCAGCCACTTCCAGCATTCAAGTCTACTGTTAAACCTGTTTTCAGAGCTTCTTTCATTACAGCCTGAACATTTTCATAAAAAGATGGAGTATCCCAGCCATAGACCTTATCAAGTCTTTTTCCTACAGGATTAATACCTACGGTAAAGGCCTGAATCTCCACCCCTGCAAATTTGTTTTTTGAAAATAACTGCACTTCCCTTTTCAGTTCTTCAGTTGTAACATCATTCCCAGGCCACCACCATCTTGTAAAAGGACCATATTTTGAAGAGGGGTTTATAAAATCCTCAGTCCTAAAATCAAACGGAACACACTGATTTTCCAGCATTTTATTTTTTGAGCTGATTTCAGGAAATTGACAGTTTATAAACAAGCTCACAAAAACAATTGTCTTTATATAAAAACCTCTTTTTGAAGTTTTGTTTACACTCAAACGAAATGAATTTATTTTTGCTGGGTTAATAGTTAATTTCATAATTTTCCATTACTAAAAGTAATAATTACAAATAAATTGTAAAATATCTCTGTTTAATCAACAAGCATAATACAGACCGATGTCATATTTTAGGGTCCCAACCCGATTGATAATCTCTGGACCATAATTTTTGGGCCACAGGATCATTCTTAATATGACCATTTGAAGGATCCAGATGCAATGTGTTACCCGAACGAAGAGCAATATTTCCAAGCTGAACAAGCAAAGTACTTTTATGACCGCTCAAAATATCTGAATTTAATGGGGTCCCGATCCTTATGGCATCCAGGAAGTTTCGAATATGAACTGAATCCAGTCCCATTGCAGGATTACTGAGGTTGTGTGTATCAACCTGTGATTTACCATTGACTTCTTTAATGAGTTTACCTTTCAGATCAAAAACTGAGTAAGCATCTCCGCTATCAATCCGTAATGATCCATTTTCACCGCTGAATATAACCCCAACCGTGCTGCCTTCAATAGGACGGCCGTTGCAACTGAGACCCTCCCAGGACATGCTTGTGTTATTATTGAACTCCATATTTATAACCTGAGTATCGGGAGTCTGCCAGTCATCCTGATAACGGTAACGTCCGCCTGCGGAACAAATACGGACAGGATAATCAACACCCAATCCCCAGCGTGCGAGATCAACGAAGTGGGTTCCGTTATTTCCAGACTCACCTGTTCCCCAATTCCAGAACCAATGCCAATTATAATGTAAAAAGTTATCTTTAAATGATTTACGAGGAGCCGGACCCTGCCATAATTCGTAATCAAGCCATGATGGGACAGGAATTTCCCTGCCACCTCCAATAGAAGGACGGTTGTTGGTGTACCATGTTTTCGCAAAATAGGGTCTGCCAATTATGCCGGCCTTAAGTTCGGCAATACCGGCAACTATATTAGGAAAAGAACGGCGTTGATTTCCCATCTGAATAACATTTTTATACTTTGCTACAGCAGCAATCAATAACTCTCCTTCCTTTGGGTTATGGCTGCAAGGTTTTTCAAGATAGACATGTTTGCCAGCTTTTGAAGCAAGTATAGCAGCGGGGGCATGCCAATGATCAGGAGCTGCAATAACAATGGCATCAAGGTCCTTGCTCTCGAGAACCTTTCTGAAATCAGGCATAGCGCCTGGACGTTTTCCCGTGATCTTTTCAATATTTCCGATGCATTTTTGTTCTGCACGTGAGTCAACATCGCAGACATATATAATTTCACAATTTTCTTGTTTACAAAAGGAATTTGCCAAGGCCATACCACGGGAGTTTACACCCATCATTGCAATGTTAATCCTGTCGTTTGCTCCAGAGATTCTACCATAACTTTTAGCGCTGTATCCGGGTAAAATGCCTCCAACAGAAAGAGCAGCTGCACCTGTCATGACCTGTTTCATAAAAGTTCTTCGACTATCCTTCATAATTGTATATTTTAATTTTTTCAACCAAAATTTTATAATGATTTTTTCGTTGTTTGTATAGCTTTCTTAACAACATTTAAAGGCATGCTGATATTAATACAGTTTAATAATCAGCAGCCTCATCAGGATGGCTTAAGGCTCAATTGTAATATCAATTTGTCTTATTACTTCTCTGCTTTCATTAATATTAGCATTTGCAGCAATGAAATAGACTTTGTAAACACCTGGTTTGGTAAATTTATAAGTATATGAATCGAAGCCGGGTACAAGTACTGCTGGAGTGCGTGCTGATACGTCAGGATCGGGTCCTGTATACTTGGTAAATGTCAATAGATTCTGGGCTTCCACGTTAAAATTTAACTGACTCAAATAGAATCTTTTGATATATTTGACTGGAATTGAGTACCCAAAAGAGAGGGTCTTCAGGCGCAGAAAAGAACCGTCTTCAACAACTCTGGATGAGTACATTCCAAGAGGACCTCCTCCTCCAACTCTGTAATTTTTATTGGATGGATGGTCGGGAGTCCAACGGTCATTAAAACTGGCAAATTGATTATAATTTCCTAGTATTACACCTGTTAAATTATAACCTTCAAACTTCATGCGGTTTGCGTTATAAATATCGTTTCCATAAGACCATTGTAAAAACACGTTCAAATTGAATCCTTTGTAACGAAAATTGTTAACAAATCCTCCGGTATGAATAGGCTGTCCCCGCCCTATAATTGTCTGATCATAAGTATTAACCACACCATCTCCATTTAGATCTTTATATTTTATATCTCCGGGCTGAATAGTGGTTCTTGTGTCTCCATTAGTGGGAATATTATTTTTTAATACATACTTACCAGGTGAAGGACATTCAAAATCAATGTATTGATAGACACCATCAAATATATAGCCATACATCATTCCTGCAGGTTGCCCAATCTGTGCAACATAAAGTGGGTCGTTATATCCTGTCGCAAAGGATACAGTTGAAAACAAATTTTGCTGTCCTGAAGTCAACTCAATAATTTTGTTCTGATTAAAACTGATATTTAAATTACTCTCCCAGTTGAAATTTTTGGACCTCACATTAATGGTATTCAGAGAAATTTCCAGTCCATCATTCCTTATTGCCCCTATATTTTTAAAAGCATTAGTGAATCCGGTTTGTGCAGGGAGATTAGCATTTAACAATAGATCTCTAGTTGTTTTCCGGTATAGATCAACTGCTAATTCAATCCTGCTATTAAATAGACCCAGTTCATAGCCTATATCCGTTGATGCAGTACTTTCCCACTTCAGATCATTGTTTCCTAAATTACCCGGAACAACACCTTTGGTAGGTGTCTGGTTGTTAAATGAATAAGAATTATTAAGTGGAAGGCTTAAGGCAGATAGATAGCCAAAATCGCTAACTCTGTTATTTCCTGAGATACCATAACTCAGTCTTATTGTGGATTTGGAAATTCCACCAATAGATTTCATAAAAGGTTCTTCTTGCATATTCCACCTTAAAGCGGCGGCAGGGAAATAAGCCCATCTGTTGGCTGCGGCAAATTTGGATGACCCATCAGCCCTGATAGATCCTGTAATTAAATATTTGGATTTATAATTATAATCCAGTCTTCCGAAAAATGATTGGAGCGTATTTCGACTTTCATAAGCTCTGACTGATAGAGGTATCCCCTCATCAAGTCCGGCTATTCCAAGCTGCTCATTTGGCACTTGCTGCGCCTTATGTCCATATAAGCTAGTCTTTGCTTCCTGTTGAGAAAAACCACCTAACATAGTCAATTTATGATCCTTATTAAACGCTCTTTTGTAAGTGAGCGTATTCTCATTCGACCAGACATCATTATCTGTGAAATCCAACGCCCCCCACACCCCTTGTGAATTAAATGGATTCAATAAATTACCCTGAGTAGTATGCGAATTGTAGAACTGCTCTGCTTTAATCCGCGTGTTATTGGCAGCAACTGCAACTTTTGCTGTTAAGTCCTTCGATATATAATATTGAAGATAAGCATTACCCAACATATTTACAGATTGGGTAACTATATGTTCATTCTTGATTGTCATTACAGGATTTAGTCTTAAATCAGTGCTATTTAAAGCCAAACCGTCATACTCTTCATCGAGAAGCTCATATTCATCCTCTTCACCCGAAACTGGTCTCCAGGCCCAGGCTCTTGCCATAATGGAATTACCAAAAAAACCAGGCTCAGAGGCTATTTTCTGCCCGAAATAGTTGATTTTGGAATAATTGACAATGATCCCTGCTTTTAGTTTTGGACTCAGGATTTGGTCTATTGAGATCCTGCCTTGATATCGATCATATCCCGAGTTGAGAATTATTCCTTCCTGCTTATTAACTGACCCGGAAAGAGAGTAATTGGTTGAGCCACTTTCGCCTCTCACGGCAAGAGAATGATTCCTATATAACGCTGTCCGATAAAGCTGATCCTGCAAATCAACGGCTTTAATATCTTTATAAGATTCCAGATTACGCCCATTTTTAAAATAAACCGACGCTGCATTTACAGGATTAAGTTCAAATTGGTATTTTACGAATTCATAAGGACTCATTAACTCCATTTTTTTCAAAAGCTGCTGGGATCCAATTTGGTTTTTAAAAGTTATAACAGGTTTACCACTTCTCCCCTTTTTTGTTTCAATAACAACCACCCCGTTTGCACCTCGAGACCCGTATATTGCAGTGGATGATGCATCCTTCAATATTGTTATCGATTCAATATCCTCTGGGTTAAGAATGCCAAGACTTGGGTCTTCAACTGGGAATCCATCAATTACAAATAGAGGTGAATTACTTTGAGTAAGTGAATTTGCTCCTCTAATGACGATGTCCATTTCGTTACCCGGTTGTCCATCCATACTGTTCACTTGAACCCCCGCTACTCTTCCTGCAAGTGCTTCAGCGAAAGAGGCTACTGGGGCTTTCTCAATATCGTCCATTTTTACTATCGATACTGCACCCGTTAGATCCTTCTTTCTGGAAGTACCATACCCTATTACAACAATTTCTTCTATACCAATAGCTTCATCCTCCAGAACAATTGAAAGTTTAGTCTTATTTTCAAGCAAAACTTCCTGGGATTTCATCCCCACAAATGAAAACACAAAAGATTTTACATCCACAAGAACAGCTAATTTGAACTGACCGTTGGCATCGGTAATTGTCCCTAAAGTCGTTCCCTTTGCCAACACTGTTACTCCAGGCAATACCAACCCTTTGCTGTCTTTGACAGTCCCTGAAATTATTCTCTTATCGGGTGGCATCAGTTTATCTATCGAGGTTGGCACTTCTATGTCACCCGTTACAGAATTACGTTTCCCAAGGCCAATCTGCCGGTCAAAAATCCGATAGGTCAATTCGGACGACTTAAGAACTTCATCTAAAACTTTATCAATCGTCTGGTTCTCAACCTGGACATCAATTTTCCTGTCCAAATCGACTGCTTGGTCGTAAAAAACAAAAATAAACTCACTCTGTCTTTCAACTTCAGAGATCAAATCTCTTAAAGTGGCATTCTTTAAATGAATGGATAATGCAGTATTCTGTGAATAACCATTATTGGCCATCAAGGTTGCAGCAGAAATCAATAGGAATAGCAGACATAACTTCATTGTCAGCAATAATTTTTTCCAGTTCCTGTTTAAGGGAACTAAAAACTTATTTTTTTTCATAATTTTGCTTTCGATTTTAATTTGCAATTAATTAACAAAAAGGTGCAGTTAAAACATTGGGCAGGTTATATTCGCAGTATAGCCTGCCTTTTTTTGTTTTTTTTAAAATAGACATAGTAGTTTTTAATCTCGCATAGGCATACTTATTTAATTTTAGATGATAATATGATATTCCCATCAATTATTTTATAATCAACCGGGGCTATGAAACTGATAACATTAAGAATTTTCTGACATTCAGTTTTAAGATCCAACTTCCCTGTTAAAGTAATGTCTTTCACCTTTTCATCATTAAACTGAATTTTCACATCATAATAGCGCGATAATTTTTTAGCAATATTATCAATACGCTCGTTCGTACAATACATCCAGCCATCTTTCCAGGAGACGTATTCCAGTACATTGGTTTTCCCCAGTGATGTTTTTTCGGTGGCATTATCCAAAGTGAATAACTCATTTTCTTTCATGAGTATTTTTTGTGAATTTACGATAGCCTGTACGCTGCCGTTCACAAGAACAACAGAAGAATTGGCCTCTTCAGGATAAGATTTGATGTCAAATTCAGTTCCCAGGACCTTAACATTCAAATGGTCGGTTTTCACAATAAAGGGCCAGCCCGCATCATGAGCAACCTCCAGATAGGCCTCTCCCCTGATATAGATTTCCCTTAACTTTTTATTAAAAGTCACAGGGTAAATCACCTGGCTCCCCGAGTTCAGATATAACCTGGTCCCATCTGAGAAGGTTAAACTGGATCGTTTGCCTTTCGGCACAACCAATTGATTAAATGCTCCCTTGTCTGGCTCATTGGCAGTAGATATCTCATTGGCTAAAGTCACAGAATCAACCAAAATTTCTCCGTTCTTATTATACTTAATAGCAGGATCTTCTTTGGCAAATCTTTTTTCCGAATTGTCGGAAAGAATCAGTTTAACCTCGTTCCCTGCAGGTTCAGTTATTACCATGGAAGTATAATTTACAGATTTATCCCGGTTTTCAGTTATACGGAACAATACCCCCGCGCTAATGCCAATGATTAAAATAACAGATGCCGCAGCCACCCATATATTTATGGATCTGACCTTTGGGTATGGGTTTAGAATTTTTGACTGGATATTTAACCAAACATTTCTGATATCGTCATCTTTTGGCCTCTTTTTTTCTTTCTGAAACCTTGACAAAAGGTATTTTGCCTGATCAATAGACTCCCTTTCTGAAGGATGATCGGCAATATATTTTCCCCAATATTGATCACTCTCAACAGTAGGATTCTTCACCCAACCAACGAAGAATTGATTATCGATAAAGTCCTGAAATTTTTTCTCTGTCATTAAATTCATTACACAGATTCATTTAACCATAAATAAAAAAAAGGTTTTTTTGTAACCATTATTTTTCATTTTTTTTACAAAAAATTAAAAATAAGAAAAAACTTTGTGAATCAATTACTTGAAACAACCTACAATTCCCCTTTTTAGGTCTCGCGAAAAATATTGTTGCAGTTAATAAGATTTCATTAGCTCCGAGCCGCCAAAATCGTGAGTCTGGGATGTTCGACAACCATTCTATTTTCTGAAAAAGAATAATTATCTCCTTTTTAAAAAAGGTATTCTACAAATAACTGATAAGACAAAAAACATCTTTATTGAGATCGCTTTACGCAATCTTTCAATTCCATGACAAATTAAGTTTCGTGAGGCCTGATAATTCAAATTCATGACAGAGGATAATTCCTCGTAGCTAAGACCCGCAACATATTTTAAATAAATAGCCTCCCGCTGTCTTGCTGTTAATTCTTTCATCGCAGTTTGTAATAAAGCTAATTTCTGATCATCATTTTCGCTTGTATCTTCAGGAAAGGAATAATCAAAAGATAAACTGTCTATGCTTAAGTGTCTTTTTTTCTTTTCGGATTCTGAATTAAGTTTATTAAAAATGTTTCTTTTAAATGAAGCAATCAGGTAAGGTCTTATTTTATCGGTTAGCTTTAGCTTTAAACGGTAATGATATAAATTAATGAAAAGATCCTGAATGCAGTCTTTCACCAGATCCTCATCATCTGAAAAGTAGCATCCGTATTTGAATAATTCGGGAAAATATTTTTCATAGATCGTTTTAAAGGCATCATTTTCCCCGGATATAAAATCCATCCACAATTCTTTATCTGATAATATGATTAGTTTTTTTTCCATCGCTTCAAATCTATACATTTTTCACTTTTCTTATCATTTTTTTACATTAAAAATGAAAACCAGAAGCATGTTCAAATTTATTGTATGTAAAAACTGCTTAATCTTTTTTATGTATAAATCAATATTAAATGCTACTGGTGTTACAGAAACTTCTGACAGAGGATTGTCACGCCGGGTGATAAATTTGATCGAAGAACACAAAAAAGGCCGGAGAAATTCCCCGGCCTTCTTTTATTTCTGTTTATTGCCTTAGTATTTGTACTGATCAATCTCTTCGTAAGAAGATGCTCTGATCACTTCGGCACGGGCTTTTACTTCACCTTTAGCCATTTTGTTGAAAACCTGTGCAGAACGGAAGTGTTCCATATCACGGTTGGCATCCAGGATCAGGAGGTAACTCATGATGATGTACCCGGCCATTTCGACCAAACGGCGTGCATGAAAATCGATGAATTCACTGTCATTGACTGAAATCACTTTTGCAGCAGCTTCTTCGTAATCCTGAGTAAGAGAGATCAGAACACGGCGAAATTTTTCCAGCTCGGGTTTTAATTCCATCTTTTCATAGACATGAATCTGTTTCAGGTATCCGCCGGTGGTTACACCTCTGATAGCGGCCACCACCTGCAATTGGGTGGTACCTTCATAAATTGAGGTGATACGGGCATCGCGGTAAATACGCTCTACAGCATAATCTTTCATAAATCCGGAGCCGCCATGAATCTGGATCGCATCGTAGGCATTCTGATTACAGTATTCAGAACCCATCCCCTTAACAAGTGGGGTGAAAAGATCAGCCAGTTTTTGGAATTCCTTCATTTCATTGCGTTCTGAAGGCTCAAGCTTACGCTCTTCAGAAATATGCTCATACGTTTTATAAAGATCCACAAAACGTGAAGTTTCATAAAGCAGGGTGCGTGAAGCATCCAGTTTAGCCTTCATTACTGAAAGCATCTCATAAACTGCAGGGAACTCAATGATTGCTTTCCCAAACTGCTGACGTTCCTTTGCATATTGAAGCGCTTCGCGGTAAGCAGCCTCAGAGATTCCCACTGACTGGGCAGCGATACCAAGGCGGGCACCGTTCATCAGAGCCATTACATATTTTATCAGACCCATTTTACGCGATCCAACCAATTCGGCAGGAGCATCCTTGAAGACCAGTTCGCAGGTAGGTGATCCGATGATACCCATTTTATGCTCAATACGGCGGACGGATACCCCGCCTTTGCGTTTATCATAAACATACATGGATAATCCGCGGCCATCGCGGGTCCCTTCTTCCGAACGGGCCAAAACGAGGGCTATATCGCCATCACCATTGGTGATAAAGCGTTTTACACCGTTCAGAATCCAAGTCCCTTTTGCTTCATCATAATGTGCTTTCAGCTGAACAGCCTGCAGATCGGAGCCTGCATCGGGTTCGGTAAGGTCCATAGCCATTGTTTCACCCTCGACTACGCGGGTCAGAAAACGCATCTTCTGATCTTCGTCAGCAAATTCATTGAGGGTTTCGGCACAGTCCTGAAGACCCCAGATGTTAACAAAACCTGCATCGGCGCGGGAAACGATATCTGCAGCCATGATGTAGGGAACAATACAAAAGTTCAATCCCCCGAAACGCCTCGGAAGAGTAATGCCAAGCAAACCGGCCTTCTTTAATGCATCAAGATTTTCCTGGGTTCCCCGGGCATATTTTACATGACCGTTGATTACTTCAGGGCCTTCAGCATCGATTGATTCAGCATTAGGGGCAATGATATCTCCGCTGATATCTCCGACTACGTTCAGAACACGTTCGTAGCTGTCCATAGCATCCTCAAAGTCGATGGGAGCATAATCATAAGAAGCTTTATCAGCAAAATTACGCTCCTTCAAAGTCACCAGCTTTTGCATCATCGGATGCGTCAGATGGAATTTTAGGTTCTTATTATCGGTATAAAAATTTGCCATTTTTCTTTATTGTTTCAATGTTTTTTAGAACAGGCTGCAGGCTGAAGACTATCATTACCTATAGCCTTAAGTCTAATCCCCTATAGCCTCTTATTTTGTATTTAGCTTGTAATACCGGATCATTTTAGGAATGATTTCAGATATATCTCCTACGATGACATAGTCAGCGATGGAATTGATCGGAGCTTCGCGGTCAGTATTGATGGAAATAATCTGAGATGACTCATCCATTCCTGCACGGTGCTGCACCTGGCCAGAGATACCGCAGGCAATGTATAGTTTAGGCCTAACCGTAACACCTGTCTGGCCTATCTGACGTTCATGTCCGGCATAACCTGCATCAACAGCTGCACGCGATGCGCCTACTTCAGCGCCCAACACAGCGGCAAGATCATAGAGCAATTTGAAATTTTCCTTTGATCCAACTCCATAACCACCGGATACTACAATAGATGCACCCTTAATGTTCAGTTTTTTCTTTTCAAGATGGCGGTTGATCACCTGAACTGCAAAATCAGCATCAGAAACATATTCCGATACCGCAGCCCTTTTGACATTTCCTTTGTAATCTGCGCTGAGGATTTCTTTTTTCATCACACCCTCGCGGACGGTTGCCATCTGAGGACGGCAGTCAGGATTTATGATGGTGGCAATGATATTACCTCCGAATGCGGGGCGGATTTGGTATAAAAGATCCTGGTATGTTTTACCGGCTTTTTTATCCTCGTGGTCACCAATTTCGAGACTTGTACAATCAGCGGTCAAACCACTGTGAAGAGCCGAAGAAACGCGCGGCCCAAGGTCCCGTCCGATTGAGGTAGCACCCATTAATGCAATCTGGGGCTTTTCCTCCTGGAAGAGTTTTATCAGAATAGAAGCATGAGGGGCAGTGGTATAAGGTTCAAGGCGGAGATCATCAAATACGTGTACAGTATCAGCTCCGTAAGGAAGGATCTGCTTCTCAATTTCATTCAATCCTGAACCAATCACAACGGCTTCAAGCTGGCACTTCAACTGATTTGCAAGGCTCCGGCCTTTGGTAAGAAGTTCCTGACTAACCTCAGCCACGATTCCCTCTTCAACTTCACAATAAACAAATATGTTATTCATTTGTGTATATATTTTTTATTTGTCGGATTTAAGGTTTTTATGGTTCAAATGTTTCAAGGAATTTGAAACTTTGGAACTTTAAACTTTGAAACATTTATCCAATAACATGGCTTTCGATCAGTTCCTTCATTAAATCACTAATACCTTCGTCGGCAGCAGTCAGTATTTTGGCGTCCTTAGCCTGTAAAACCACATTGTCGATTTTCTTCACTTTGGTTGGTGAACCCAATAAACCAAGCTGTTCCGGTTCGGATTTAATATCACTTACAGTCATCTCCCTGATGTTGAGAAAAGGTCTTGAATCATAAAGATAAAGGTAATCTTCGGTGGCTTCCTGACGTTCGGTCACCGTGCGTGCATGTTTGTATTTCATCAGCAGTTTTGCATTTTGCGAACGGCATTCCGGAGCACTGCTGTTAACAGTCAAAACCAGCGGGAAAGGAGCACAAACAGTTTCAACTCCATTCTCAAGACGACGGCGGACTGTCACTTTCGATTCTTGTACCTCAAGGACTTCTTCCACGTAAGTAACCTGGCATAGGCCTAGCTTTTCGGCCACCTGGGGTCCTACCTGTGCCGTGTCGCCATCAATGGCCTGACGGCCTGCAATAATCATATCAACTTCACCAAGTTCTTTAATGGCCTGAGCTAACGCATAGGATGTAGCCAGAGTATCAGAACCGGCAAAAGCTCTGTCGGTTAGTAATACACCGTCATCAGCTCCCCGGTACAGTCCTTCACGTACAATTTCAGCTGCTCTTCCCGGACCCATGGTCAGGATGGTTACCCGTGTTCCGGGAACCTGGTCTTTAAGCCTTAAAGCCTGCTCTAAAGCATTGAGGTCTTCAGGATTAAAAATTGCAGGAAGAACGGCTCTATTCACGGTTCCATCTGCTTTCATCGCATCCTTCCCAACATTTCTTGTATCGGGAACCTGTTTAGCAAGCACTATAATTCGTAAACCCTTCATAATTTTTTATAGAATTTTTTGAAAAATTTTCGGTCCGCAAATATAAAAAAATTCAATCAGAGGTAACCAACTCTAAAAAGCAAGTATTTAAAGGGATTTAGCCTCTGTTTGATTCAAAAACCGATATCAAAAGCGACTCTGTCGCTTTACATCCCAATTTTTTCAAGACATTGGAATAAAGAAACAAATGAGTCAAAAGTTAAATCACTCACTTTAGTTCCAATAATTTAGAATGATTATATTTTCAAAATGAGAAGTTTAGAAGAAAAAGTATATCCAGACCAATAAAAACAATAGATTCCGCAAGTAGTTTTACTCTCTTCTTTTCAGACTCACCCGGTCTGTTTTGATCATATGGCTGGCAAAAACTTCTCTTCCCTGTGATCTGATGTAAAGAATTCCCTTTCTTCTGTCTGAATTCAGGAAAAAACCAAAAGCTTTCGAAATGAAGTTATTGAATTTCTTACAGTCATTCACCTCATCAAATTCATCACATTCAGCACAGCTGTTGATACCTTTCTTCATGTTGCAGGTGCGGACCTTACACCAGGACGCTTTTTCATTGGCTACACAACCGGGGCATTTGCCCTTTTTATAACTGGAACAGGCTCCGCAATAGAGACCACAATAAGAGATTAACTGAAGATCTGGTTCCATAATTGTCAGAAAATTATCATTCATTCAACATTTCAGAGTTCCAATCATTCAAACTTTGAAACTTTTTTGAAACGTTGAAACGTTGAAACGTTTATTTCTAATTCAATTCTTTAATACAGAAAGCCGCTCATTTCGGAGCGGCTTTCTGTATTAATCTTTCCGTTAAGCTTGACCCGTAGGACCACCAAATGCAATCGGAACGATATTATCCTGTTTCACTGGTATATTTCCGTGAAGACTTTCATACTTCATGATATTCTCCTGAAGAGCCATCATAAGCCTTTTGGCATGTTCAGGAGTCAGAATAATCCTTGACTTAACATTAGCCTTGGGAATTCCTGGCATTACTCTTACAAAATCCACTACAAACTCCGAAGGAGAATGAGTGATAATTGCAAGATTTGAATAAATACCCTGGCCGATCTCCTCATTCAATTCAATGGCCAGCTGTTGTTGATTCTGATGATCGTCGTTCATTTTTTCAGGCTTTAGACTGAAGGCTTTAGGCTTTAGGCCACATTCCAGCAATCAGATTTATATTTTATTAAAGAGAAGACTTAAGGCATTTAGGCTGAAAACTAAGGATTGAGTCCTACAGCCTTCAGCCTAAAGTCTAAAGTCTGACTCTAATATTCGTCTTCTTCAACGGCCTCGTACTTCTTTTCGATAAGACGATCGTATTCATCTTTCGACCCAACTACGATGTTCTTGAACATCGGGTTACCTGTACCGGCTGGTATAAGGTGACCACAGATCACATTTTCCTTCAGTCCTTCGAGGTAATCCACCTTGCCATTGATAGCAGCTTCGTTCAATACTTTTGTTGTCTCCTGGAAAGAGGCAGCTGACATCCATGATTTGGTCTGTAATGAAGCACGGGTAATACCCTGTAATACCTGGCTTGAAGTTGCAGGAACCGCATCACGCGCATCAACTGTTTTCTTATCGCGGCGTTTCAGCAAGGAGTTTTCATCCCTTAACCTACGCGCGGTAATGACCTGTCCGGCTTTCAAATTATCAGAATCACCAGCATCCACAATGATCTTCTTACCAAAGATCCAGTCGTTTTCCTGGGTAAATTCACTCTTATCGACAATTTGTTTTTCGAGGAAGCGGGTATCGCCCGGATCTTCAATTTCCACCTTACGCATCATCTGGCGTACAATCACCTCGAAGTGCTTGTCATTGATCCTCACACCCTGCATCCTGTAAACGTCCTGAACCTCGTTAACGATGTATTCCTGGACTTTTGTAGGACCTTTAATTGCAAGAATGTCAGAAGGAGTGATAGCGCCGTCGGAAAGTGCTATACCTGCACGGACATAATCGTTTTCCTGAACCAGTATCTGGCGTGACAGCGGAACAAGGTACTTCTTGACCTCGCCGGTACGGGAAGTAATAATCACTTCACGGTTACCACGCTTGATTTTCCCGAGAGTTACCTCACCATCAATTTCAGATACAACCGCGGGATTGGATGGATTACGTGCTTCGAATAACTCGGTTACTCTTGGCAAACCACCCGTGATATCGCCCGCTTTACCGGAAGCACGAGGTATCTTCACAAGAACATCTCCTGCTTTGACCTTTTGCCCTTCTTCAACACTAAGGTGACCACCAACAGGAAGGTTGTAACCCCTGATTTCCAGACCATCTTCATTCATGATACGCAAGGTCGGGTTCTTGGTTTTATCTCTTGTTTCGATTATAACCTTTTCCTTGTAACCGGTCTGTTCATCAGATTCCTCCCGGAATGTAATGCTATCGATCAGATCCCTGTAAGAAACGGTCCCATTAAATTCGGTAATGATTACTCCATTATATGGATCCCATTCACAAATAAGCGTATCTTTCTTTATTTCCGAACCGTTTTTGACATACAGTTTAGAGCCGTAAGGCATACTGTGTGTAGTCAAAATAATTCCGGTATTTTTATCTGCTATTTTCAATTCAGCAAGACGGCTGACAACAATATCCACGGTTTCGCCCTTTTCATCCGTTGATTCAACCGTACGGAGTTCTTCAATTTCAGCAATACCATCGTAGCGGGCCACAATTGTAGACTGTGTTGAAATATTACCCGCGATACCTCCAACGTGGAATGTCCGCAGTGTAAGCTGCGTTCCAGGCTCACCAATCGACTGAGCTGAAATTACACCCACAGCCTCACCCATCTGAACCATTTTTGCGGTTGCGAGATTTCGGCCATAACATTTGGCACAGACCCCGTTTTCTGCTTCACAGGTCAGCACCGAGCGAATTTCAACACGTTCAATCGGAGATTCTTCGATGGTTGCAGCAATAGCTTCGGTAATTTCTTCTCCGGCCTTGATAATCAGTTTACCGGTCAGCGGATGATATATATCATGAACGGTGGTACGGCCGAGAATACGCTCTGATAAGGAGGCAACAACTTCTTCATTGTTTTTGAGCGCTGTTGCAACAAGTCCACGAAGCGTTCCGCAGTCTTCCTGATTAATGATAACATCCTGCGCCACGTCTACCAGACGTCTGGTTAAGTAACCTGCGTCAGCTGTTTTAAGAGCAGTATCCGCAAGACCTTTACGAGCACCGTGAGTAGAAATAAAGTACTCAAGAACCGAGAGGCCTTCCTTGAAGTTGGCCAAAATCGGGTTTTCAATAATCTGCGAACCGGTGGAGCCAGATTTCTGAGGTTTGGCCATTAATCCACGCATACCGCACAACTGACGAATCTGTTCCTTCGAACCACGGGCTCCGGAATCCAGCATCATGTACACCGAATTGAATCCCTGTTTATCGGAGCTGATAGTCTGCATTACACTTTGAGTCAATTTGGCATTAACGTGTGTCCAGATATCAATTACTCCATTGTAACGTTCGTTGTTGGTAATGAATCCCATGTTATAGTTATTCAATACTTCTTCAACGCCTGCATAACCTTCTTCCACCATTTCAGTCTTCACCGCGGGGATGATAACGTCATCAAGATTGAATGAAAGCCCTCCGTGATAAGCCATCTTGTATCCGAGATCCTTGATATCATCAAGGAACTGAGCCGTGGTAGCGTTGTTGGTAAGCTTTAGAATATCGGCAATGATATCCCTTAATGCTTTTTTAGTCAATATTTTATTAATGAATCCTGCTTCTCTAGGTACATATTCGTTAAATAATATACGCCCAAGAGTAGTCTCGACCATCATAATCTTAAGTTCGCCATTTTCGTCAAAATCAAGAGTACGAACATTCACGATTGAATGCATGTCGACTTTACCTTCGTTGTAAGCTATAATTGCTTCTTCCGGAGAATAGAATGACAAACCTTCACCTTTGGCCCCTTTACGCTGTTTGGTCATGTAATAGAGTCCAAGAACCATGTCCTGAGATGGAACGGTAATAGGAGCCCCGTTTGCAGGGTTAAGGAGGTTATGTGACGATAACATCAGTATCTGTGCCTCAAGTATGGCCGCATTCCCAAGAGGAAGATGCACGGCCATCTGATCACCGTCGAAGTCGGCGTTAAATCCGGTACATACCAGCGGATGCAGACGAATGGCTTTCCCTTCAACCAATACAGGCTGGAATGCCTGTATGGACAAACGGTGAAGTGTTGGAGCACGGTTCAGTAATACCGGATGTCCTTTCATTACATTTTCAAGAATATCCCAGACCACAGGATCCTTGCGGTCAACTATTTTCTTGGCTGATTTGACGGTCTTCACGATACCTCTTTCGATCAGTTTCCTGATAACAAAAGGTTTGTACAATTCGGCGGCCATGTCCTTCGGGATACCGCATTCATGCAGTTTCAGGTTTGGACCAACGACGATAACCGAACGGGCGGAATAGTCAACACGTTTACCAAGAAGATTCTGCCTGAAACGGCCTTGTTTCCCTTTAAGAGAATCAGAAAGGGATTTCAACGGCCTGTTATTATCGGTCTTTACGGCATTGGATTTTCTGCTGTTGTCAAAGAGAGAATCGACAGCTTCCTGGAGCATACGTTTCTCATTGCGGAGAATCACTTCAGGAGCCTTAATTTCAATTAACCTTTTCAAACGGTTGTTGCGGATAATAACCCTACGGTAAAGATCATTAAGATCTGACGTTGCAAAACGGCCTCCGTCAAGGGGAACAAGAGGACGCAAATCAGGCGGAATAACGGGAACAACCTTTACGATCATCCACTCAGGTTTATTCTTTCCCTTTGAAGAACGGAATGCTTCAACAACATTCAGTCTTTTCAAAGCTTCGCTCTTGCGCTGCTGGGAAGTCTCGCTGCCAGCCTTATGCCTCAGATCATAGGAAAGTTCATCCAGTTCAAGGCGTTCCAAAAGTTTTGAAAGAGCTTCTGCACCCATTTCGGCAATGAACTTATCAGGATGGTCATCCTCCAGTAATGCATTTTCCTTCGGCAAGGACTCTTTGATATCGATGTATTCCTCTTCCGTTAGAAAATCAAGATATTTAACTCCGTCATTTCTTTTAATACCGGGATTGATTACCACATAGCGCTCGAAATAAATGATAGAATCAAGCTTTTTTGTTGGTAATCCCAATAAATAACCGACTTTATTGGGTAATGATTTAAAATACCAAATATGAACTACCGGAACAACCAGGGAAATGTGCCCCATACGTTCACGGCGGACTTTCTTTTCCGTGACTTCTACACCACAGCGATCACAAACAATTCCACGGTAGCGGATTCGTTTGTATTTTCCACAATGGCATTCATAATCCTTCACCGGCCCAAAAATTCTTTCACAGAAAAGGCCATCGCGTTCCGGCTTATAAGTTCTGTAATTAATAGTTTCTGGCTTAAGAACTTCTCCGTGTGAGCGTTCCAGAATCTCCTCTGGCGATGCAAGACTGATACTGATCTTGGTGAAGTTACTCTTAATCTTATTATCTCGTCTAAATGCCATAATATTTATAAAAAAAATGTCTCAATCATGTAAAAATTATCTCAATGTCCGAAAGGTATTGATTCCCTCCGGACTGATCTTTTATTCAAGGTTAACACTTAATCCAAGTCCCCTGAGCTCATGCAATAATACATTGAGCGATTCAGGAATTCCGGGATGCGGCAGCGGATCACCTTTTACAATTGACTCGTAAGCTTTGGCGCGTCCGATCACATCATCTGACTTGACTGTAAGTATTTCCTGCAGAATGTTTGAAGCTCCAAAAGCTTCGAGTGCCCATACTTCCATTTCACCAAAACGCTGACCTCCAAACTGAGCTTTACCTCCCAGAGGCTGCTGTGTGATCAGGGAATAGGGTCCGATAGAACGGGCATGCATTTTATCCTCAACCATGTGCCCGAGTTTCAGCATATAGATCACACCAACGGTGGCCGGCTGATCGAAAGGTTCACCTGTTTCTCCGTCGAAAAGAACAGTTTTACCATAGCGTGGTATACCGGCTTTGTCAGTATATTCAGTAATCTGATTCAGGGTAGCTCCATCAAAAATAGGTGTTGAAAATTTGACCCCAAGTTCTTTCCCGGCCCAACCAAGTACAGTTTCGTAAATCTGTCCAAGGTTCATACGGGAAGGTACACCAAGCGGATTGAGAACGATATCAACCGGAGTACCATCAGCCAGGAACGGTAAATCCTCATCACGTACAATACGTGAAACAATACCCTTATTTCCGTGACGTCCTGCCATTTTATCCCCAATCTGGAGTTTACGTTTTTTTGCAATGTAAACTTTAGCCAATTGAAGAATACCGGCAGGCAATTCATCACCAATAGTAACATTATAACGCTTGCGGCGGGCTACTGCTTCAGCTTCCTTGTACTTCATAATAAAATTATTTACAAGAGCCGAAATCATCTCATTCTTATCCTTGTCTGTAGTCCACTTGTTAGGATTGACATTCAGATAATCAATACCCTGAAGCTGTTTCAGAGTAAATTTATTCCCTTTTGTTATAATATCAACATTGAAATAATCCTTTACTCCCTGTGATGTTTTACCATTGACAAGGTTAAAGAGTTTTTCAATCAGGATTTCCCTTAGCTTGTTTCCTTCCATTTCCAGTTCCTGATCAATCTGATCAAGCAGAGGTTTGGTGGCCACTTTCCCCTTTTTCTCTTTAACAACGCGGGAGAAAAGTTTTTTATCTATGACCACACCATTCAATGAAGGAGAAGCTTTTAAGGAGGCATCCTTGACATCACCCGCTTTGTCGCCAAAGATGGCTCTAAGCAATTTTTCTTCAGGCGAAGGATCCGATTCTCCCTTAGGGGTAATTTTACCAATCAGAATATCTCCGGGTTTTACGATGGCACCAATCCTGATAAGTCCGTTTTCATCGAGGTTGCGGGTAGCTTCCTCGCTTACATTCGGGATATCGGAAGTGAATTCTTCAGCGCCGCGTTTCGTATCGCGGACTTCCAGAGAGTATTCATCAATATGAATAGAGGTGAAAATATCATCACGAACAATTCGTTCAGAGATAACAATTGCATCCTCATAGTTATAACCCTGCCAGGGCATGAAAGCAACTTTAAGGTTACGCCCAAGAGCGAGTTCACCGTTCGCAGTTGCATAACCTTCAGTCATTAGATCGCCTGTTTTAACCCTTTGACCTTTTCTTACGATAGGTTTAAGGTCAACACAGGTACCCTGGTTCGTCTTTTTATATTTTGGAAGTATGTATGTTTTCGTATCAGGATCAAAACTTACATACCTTTCTTCATCGGTCATATCATAACGGACAACGATCTTATTGGCATCCACACTTTCAATGGTACCACTTCCTTCGGCGCTGATGTTGATTCTTGCGTCACGGGCAATATTCTTTTCAAGACCTGTTCCAACGATCGGAGCTTCAGGTTTTAACAAAGGAACTGCCTGGCGCATCATGTTGGATCCCATCAAAGCCCGGTTTGCGTCATCATGTTCGAGGAAGGTGATCAGTGAAGCAGCGATGGAGGCAATCTGATTCGGGCCAACGTCCATCAGGTTTGCATCCTCTTTGTTTGCTAAAGGATAATCTGCATCAAGACGGGCCTTAACCCTCGGTTGAACAAAATTACCACGCTCATCTATTTCTGCGTTAGCCTGAACAATTAATTTCCCCTCTTCCTCCTCAGCAGTGAAATAACCAACGCTGTCGTTATCCAGGTTCACTCGGCCATCCTGAACATTACGGTACGGGGTGGAAATAAAACCAAGGTCATTGATTTTTGCAAACACACAAAGTGAAGATATAAGACCAATATTCGGACCTTCCGGCGTTTCAATCGGACAAAGCCTCCCGTAATGGGTATAGTGCACGTCACGTACTTCAAATCCTGCACGTTCCCTGGACAAACCGCCTGGTCCTAAAGCAGACATACGACGCTTGTGAGTCATTTCAGCAAGAGGATTGGTCTGATCCATGAATTGTGACAGGGCATTTGTTCCGAAGAAAGAATTAATCACCGAAACAAGCGTCTTTGAATTGATAAGGTCAATAGGGGTAAAAACCTCATTATCCCTTACATTCATTCTTTCCCTGATAGTTCTTGCCATACGGGCAAGACCGATACCAAACTGTGTGAACATCTGTTCTCCAACAGTCCTTACGCGACGATTTGACAAGTGGTCAATATCATCGACATCCGTCTTTGAATTGATCAACTTGATCAAATATTTAATAATTTCGATTATATCCTGATTGGTCAGAACTCTGGTGGCCATATCAATATTCAAACCAAGTTTCCTGTTGATACGGAAACGGCCTACCTGGCCCAAGTCATAACGAACTTCCGAGAAGAATAATTTCTCAATTACATCACGGGCTGTAGACTCGTCCGGTGGTTCTGAATTACGTAATTGTCTGTAAATATGCAGTACAGCCTCTTTTTCCGAGTTACAGGGGTCTTTCTGCAGGGTATTGTATATAATGGCATAATCCCCAGCACTCTGGTCTTCTTTATGCAACAGAATCGTCTTGGTTCCGGAGTCCAGGATTTCATCAACATGGTCCTTTTCAATAACAACTTCGCGATCGACAATTACTTCATTCCGTTCGATGGAAACTACTTCACCGGTATCCTCGTCAACGAAATCCTCCACCCAGGTTTTTAAAACACGTGCGGCAAGTTTTCTACCCACGGCTTTATTCAGAGAGGTTTTGGAAACTTTTATTTCGTCGGCAAGATCAAAAATTTCGAGGATATCCTTATCACCTTCGTAACCTATTGCACGAAGTAAAGTAGTGACGGGAAGTTTCTTTTTACGATCGATATAGGCATACATGACATTGTTGATATCGGTCGCAAATTCGATCCATGATCCCTTAAAAGGAATTACGCGGGCAGAATATAACTTGGTACCGTTTGCATGCAAACTCTGGCCAAAAAATACGCCCGGTGAGCGGTGAAGCTGAGATACAACAACTCTCTCCGCACCATTAATTACGAACGATCCCGTAGGCGTCATATAAGGTACTGTACCAAGATATACATCCTGAACAACCACGTCAAAATCTTCATGTTCAGGGTCAGTACAGAAAAGCTTTAATTTCGCTTTTAAAGGAACACTGAAAGTAAGTCCACGCTCAATACATTCTTCAATGCTGTATCTTGGGGGATCAACCTGGTAATCTATAAATTCGAGGACAAAATTATTTCTTGTATCTGAGATAGGAAAATTCTCCTGAAAAACCTTGTAAAGATCTTCGTTCTTTCGATCTTCCGGAGAGGTTCCCAATTGGAAAAATTGTTTAAAAGATTTTATTTGTACCTCCAGGAAATCTGGGTACGAGAAATTGCTTCGGGTGGAAGCAAAACTAATCCTTTGATCATTAAAATTTGAGGACATTATCAGCCGAATTAAGGAACCAAATATAAAAACATGAAAAGGTTTAGAATCCCTTAGAAGGATTCTAAACCGCATATAACCTTTTTAGCAACAGGCACTAATACTATTTAATTTCAACTTCAGCGCCTGCTTCTTCGAGTTGTGTTTTAAGAGACTCGGCCTCTTCTTTAGAAACTTTTTCTTTAATTGCTTTTGGTGCATTATCAACCAGGTCTTTTGCTTCTTTCAGTCCAACTCCTGCAAGGTCCTTTACTAACTTAACAACTGCAAGTTTAGATTGACCTCCGAATTTAAGAATTACATCAAACTCAGTTTTTTCAGCAGGTGCTTCTGCTTCGGCGGAAGCAGCGGGAGCAGCAACGGCAACTGCAGCTGCAGCTGGTTCAATACCATACTCTGATTTAAGGATACCTGCAAGTTCATTAACTTCTTTCACTGTCAGGTTAACAAGCTCTTCTGCAAGTTTTTTAAGATCTGCCATTTTATTTTTAAATTTAAATATTAATTTATCTTTTCTTTAACAATTCTGAATTAAGCTTCACGCTCCTCAAGGGTTTTTAATACTCCGGCAATAGTCTTTCCGCTGCTCTGAAGAGCAGAAATAACGTTTCTGACCGGAGATTGAAGAGTAGCGATAATACCGCCAAGTAACTCCTCTTTGGATTTTACGTCGATCAAAGCTTCAAGCTGATCAGCACCAACATAAGCACATTCCTGTACATAGGCGCCTTTCAAAACCGGCTTCTTGTTCTTTTTGCTGAACTCTTTAATGAGCTTGGCAGGAACATTTCCGGTATTGGAAAACATAATCGACGTATTTTTAACGAGTACATCATAAAGCTCGGCAGAATTCTTTTCAGAGTTTTCAAGAGCCTTACGAAGAAGTGTGTTCTTCACTACAACCAATTTAACATCCCTCTTGCTACATAACCGTCTGAGATCACTGGTAACTGCAGCATTAAGGTCTGAGATGTCTGTAAGATAATAATGGCCGTATGAATTGATCTCCCTAGTCAATTGTTCAATTACCTCTAATTTTTCTGATCTTTTCATTTCAACATTATTTTCTTATTCCAGACAGGTTTTAGGTTCCACCTGGATGCCGGGGCTCATAGTACTTGACATATAAATACTCTTGATATAAGTACCTTTTGCAGCAGCGGGTTTTAATTTCTGAATAGTGTGAACAAACTCTCTAGCGTTTTCCACAAGCTTTTGTGGGTCAAACGAAACTTTTCCCAATGAAGTATGAACGATACCGAATTTGTCAACCTTGAAATCGATTTTACCCATCTTGACTTCCTTGACGGCTTTCCCGATTTCCATTGTAACAGTACCACTCTTGGGGTTAGGCATCAGACCACGAGGGCCCAGTATTCTACCCAACGCACCAACTTTTCCCATGACCGGGGGCATTGTAATGACCACATCTACATCAGTCCAACCACCTTTGATTTTTTCGATGTAATTGTCAAGCCCTACAAAATCAGCACCCGCTTCAAGAGCTTCGTTCTCTTTGTCTGGAGTAACCAGTGCCAAAACTCTTTTATCTTTACCGGTACCATGGGGCAAAGTTACTACACCACGAACCATTTGATTAGCCTTCCTTGGATCCACTCCCAGACGGACATCGATATCTACCGAAGCATCAAATTTAGTAAAGGTAACTTTCTTTACCATATCCGCAGCTTCCGGAAGACCATAGATTTTCCCGGCTTCAAGTTGTTCCAGGGCAGCTTTCTTATTCTTGGTAACTTTTGCCATTTTAACTTAACTTTTATGAGTTAACTAACGGTGATTTGCCAGTAAGGGTAATTCCCATACTCCTTGCAGTTCCTGCAACCATTCTCATCGCTGCTTCAATTTCGAAACAGTTCAGATCGGGCATTTTAATTTGTGCAATCTCTTTAACCTGTTCCCAGGTTACAGAACCAACTTTATTAACATGAGGCTCAGCCGATCCTTTCTTGACTTTGGAAGCTTCAATTAATTGGATAGCTACCGGGGGCTGTTTGACAATAAAATCAAATGACTTGTCAGCATAAACGGTAATTATTACCGGCAATACTTTTCCCGCCTGGTCCTGAGTCTTTGCATTAAAAGCCTTGCAGAATTGCATAATATTAACACCTTTAGAACCTAAAGCAGGTCCTACAGGAGGCGATGGATTTGCGGCACCACCCTTAATTTGTAACTTAATAAATCCAGCAATCTCTTTAGCCATAACGTTTTTTAAAAAAATTTACTACTCCTTCTCAACTTGCATAAAGCTAAGTTCCAAAGGTGTTTTACGACCGAAAATTTTAACCATTACCTTCAGCTTCTTCTTCTCCGCATTGATTTCCTCAATGGTTCCGTTAAAGCCGTTGAATGGGCCATCGATCACTTTTACGGTTTCACCGATGATGAAAGGCGTTTCAAATTCTTCTCCGCTTTCCTGCATCTCATCCACCTTCCCAAGGATGCGGTTAATTTCGGATTGACGCATCGGAACGGGTTCCCCGCCCTTTGTATCACCCAAAAATCCCATTACATTGGGAACGTTTCTCAGCATATGGGTGATTTCACCCACCAGGGTAGCTTCTACCAGAACGTAACCTGGAAAAAAGTTGCGATCTTTTGCGATCTTCTTTCCATTCCGGATTTGATAAACCTTCTCAACCGGTATTAAAACCTGAGACACATATTCCTGAAGTCCTGAATTCGCTACTTCATTTTCGATATATTCCTTGACTTTCTTTTCTTTTCCACCTACGGCTCGAAGAACATACCACTTTTTCTGATTATCGCTCATCACGGATCTCCAAAAAAAAATTAATAGAAAAAACTGTAAATAAGTTTCATGACTCCACGGAATGAAGAATCAATGACAAATATTAACAGTGCGATTATTATGGAAGCAACCATTACTACGATAGCACTATTGCGCAACTCACTCCATGTCGGCCATGAAACCTTATTCATGAGTTCATTGTAGGATTCATTGAAATAATTAGTCCATTTCATTTATTAACTTGTTTTCAATGGTCAGATGATCCTCGCCAAATGCATTCATGGCTCGTTTCATTTAGAAATTTTTGTCGCAATTACTCTCAATTCAAAATTGTACTGCTATACTTAAGCACTTCATCACCAAGATTCCATGCTCTGTGCTCTCGGGCTTTAATCCCCCTCTTCACATCAGCACATCTACATCCGCCGGATAACAGGACTCGAACCTGATTAAAACCCCTATTTCTTGGTATATCCGAAAATACAGTCCCAAACATACGTCCGGGACTGTACTCTATAGATAACTTAAATTCCTACTTAATGATTTCAGTAACCTGGCCTGCACCAACTGTACGTCCACCTTCGCGGATTGCAAAACGCAAACCAAGGTTAAGGGCTACAGGGTAGATCAATTCTACAGTAATCGTTACGTTATCACCTGGCATGATCATTTCAGTTCCTTCAGGAAGATTGATCTCTCCGGTAATATCCAGTGTACGGATGTAGAATTGCGGACGGTATTTATTGTGGAATGGAGTGTGACGTCCACCTTCTTCTTTTTTCAGGATATAAACCTCAGCCTTGAAAGTAGTATGAGGAGTAATTGAACCTGGTTTTGCCAGAATCTGTCCACGTTTGATTTCTTTCTTGTCAACACCGCGAAGCAATAAACCTACGTTATCACCAGCCTGTCCGTCATCAAGAATCTTACGGAACATTTCAACTCCTGTACATACGGTCTTACGGCCTTCAGCGCCCAAACCGATAACTTCAATTTCATCACCGGTGTGAATCTTTCCGGTTTCGATACGACCCGTAGCAACAGTACCACGGCCTGTAATAGAGAAAACGTCTTCAACTGGCATCAGGAAGGGTTTATCAACATCACGTGGAGGAAGCGGAATCCATTCGTCAACGGCATCCATCAGTTCCATTACTTTCTCTTCCCATTGCGGTTCACCGTTTAATGCACCAAGAGCAGAACCCTGGATGACAGGAGTGTTTTCGCCGTCAAATTCATAGAATGAAAGAAGATCACGAATTTCCATCTCAACCAATTCGAGAATTTCAGGATCCTCAACCATGTCCACTTTGTTCATGAAAACAACCAGACGGGGAACGTTTACCTGGCGAGCCAAAAGAATGTGTTCACGGGTCTGAGGCATAGGACCGTCAGTTGCAGCAACTACGATGATCGCACCGTCCATCTGAGCAGCACCTGTTACCATGTTCTTCACATAGTCAGCGTGTCCGGGACAGTCAACGTGTGCATAGTGGCGTTTTGTTGTTTCGTATTCAACGTGAGCCGTATTAATGGTAATACCACGCTCTTTTTCTTCAGGAGCATTGTCAATTGAATCGAATGATTTTATCTCAGCAAGACCTTTCTTTGCCAATACCATCGTGATAGCAGAGGTAAGAGTAGTCTTTCCATGGTCAACGTGGCCGATCGTACCAATGTTCACATGGTCTTTCGTCCTGTCATAATGCGCTTTTGCCATAATTTAGTTTTTTTTAATTGTATTTCTATTTAATTTCAATTTCTTCTGAGCCGGTGATGAGAATTGAACTCATGACCTCTTCCTTACCAAGGAAGCGCTCTACCCCTGAGCTACACTGGCCAAATTTAGAGCGGGAGACGGGACTCAAACCCGCGACCCTCAGCTTGGAAGGCTAATGCTCTATCAACTGAGCTACTCCCGCTTTTAATTTTTGCCTATAAACATTTAATCCCTACCGGGATTTCCACCGGTTTTCCAGTCTCCGGTTTTGCGTGGGGAGAGCAGGATTCGAACCTACGAAGGCGTACGCCAGCAGATTTACAGTCTGCCCCAGTTGGCCACTTTGGTATCTCCCCGACGTTTGCGTCTCAGGCTATCCTGCGGATGGCCCTAACTTTTTCCTTACAGACCACTTATATGACCTATGACCGAAAAATGGTTTGCAAATTTAATCTATTTTTTAATCTAAAATAAAAAATCAATAGACTTTTTTAAAATTATTTTGTTTTAATCCTTGTCTTGAACTTATCTATTTGTTTACGAAGGGCATCGATGGTCAGATCAACAGCTTCCTCGAAGGTTTTAGCATACTTTTTTGCAAAAAGCATTTCATTGGCAGGAGCCGAAATCTTGATTTCAGCCACTTTATTCTCCCTTTCTTCATCCTTTTCAAGCTTCAGGGTTACTTCGGCCCCGATGAATCCGTCAAAAAATGAATCAAGTTTATTGACCCGCTTTTCACAAAAGTCGATCAGTTTCTGGTCGGCTTTGAAATGAACACTTTGTACAGTTACGTCCATAGTAATTCCCTCCTTTAAAATTTAAGCCCTTGGATGGGCCTGTTTGTAGACTTCTTTTAATTTTTCAAACGATGTATGCGTATAAACCTGGGTTGCGGAAAGATTTGCATGTCCGAGCAATTCTTTGATCGCATTCAGATCAGCACCCCTGTTTAGAAGATGCGTCGCATAACTGTGCCTTAAAATATGAGGACTTCTTTTATCAAGGGTAGTCACCTGCGAGAGGTGTTCCTTTACAATTCTGTAAATTAACTTGGTGTAAACAGGATCTCCCTTTTCGGTCAGAAAGAGCACCTGGCTGCTTTCGCCGAATAGTTCATTCCTCATGCCAATGTATTCGGAAAGAACCGTTGTGATTTCAGTTGGAAATGGAATTAGGCGTTCTTTATCCCCTTTTCCATTCACTTTTATCATTTTCCCCTTTAAATCAAGATCAGAAAAATGCAAATTCGTTAATTCAGATAACCGTATTCCTGTTCCATAAAACAAAGTAATAACGGCTTTATCCCTTATCCCTTTGAAATCATCCGTAAAATAACTGCCATCAAGCAGACGGTTCATTTCATTCTCCTGAACAAATTCAGGAAGCTTTTTCCCCGTCTTCGGAATTATTATTCGATCAGTAGGATTATTTTCAGTAAGGCCTTCTCGTACCAGAAATTTGTAAAAGCTCTTTAAAGAGGAGATTTTTCTCTTGATACTTCTTGCCCCGATTCCTTCATCCATTAAAGATATTAACCAATTTCTTACCAGATGATGGTCCGCATTTTCTATAGAAAAATCTTCGGTCTCTTTCCTGCCAAATAAAGTGAACTGATTCAGATCATTCTCATACGCAATCACTGTATGAGGTGATTTCCGCTTTTCAAATTTCAAATGGTCCAGGTAAAGTTGGAGCTTTGGCATTAAATTGTTTGCAAGATTATTATGGTATAATATTACAAAAAATGTTCCAATGTTCCAATTTTTCAACCAGACAATACTGAGATAAAGAATTTTTACTTTGAAACGTTGAAACCCTCAATCCTGAACTAATCCTCCTGCCTCTGCAGATCTTCAATATAGATGGCTTTCTTGATTTCCGTACGGCGGGTAATCGAAGGTTTTTCAAAAGCCTGGCGACTACGAAGCTCTTTCACTACACCGGTTTTTTCAAATTTCCTCTTGAAACGTTTCAATGCACGTTCAATATTTTCGCCGTCTTTTACTGGAATCACAATCATATTCTTCTTTTTTATCTTAATGTGTTACAAAATATTTCGGAGCGCAAATTTATAAATTTTAATATTATTATTTTATCTGTTCCGAATTTATTTTTCATCTGGATCATTGATCAGGGCCCAAATACCAGATAAGGGACTAATTTTCTCAGGGAATCCTCTCCCATCACACTCAATAATTCATCTGCTGCAGTAAATTTACCCTTACGGTCCCTAAGATCCAAAATCCGATGAGCGGTACGGAATCCTATATACGGATGATGACCCAGTTCGGCAAGTGTTGAAAAATTGATGTTGAATTTGGTATATCCTTCCTTCTCAACAAACAAATAAGGAGAAGCAGCTAAATAGTTCTCTGGGCGCAATCCATAAACTTCATGAATTTGATCCAGGGAATGAAATCCTCCGAGTATTTTTCGGAAACGTACTATTCGGGAAGCAAGTATCGGTCCGATTCCCGGAAGATTTTCCAATCTGGCCGAATCGGCCTCATTCAGATCAACAGGAATATAAATCCTTTCCCCAAGAATCTTCCTTTCAGCCAAAAAATTGACCTTTCCACCTGAATCCGGTGTGCTGCTCACTCTTTTTATCCTTCCCGGATCTGACGAAATAGCAATAAACATTTTAATCCCGTTAAACAATTCCGGAGTCATCCCGTAGATTTTCTGAATATCCTCCTTATTCCTGAATCTTCCTCCTTTCTTCAAATATTTCTCCCAGTTTCCTGCAACTTTTCCTGGAACTCCAATCTGAACCAAGTGTTCCGAATCGGTCTGATTGGGATCAATATTTATCATTTCGTTCAGGACAGGCTGACTTACTTTCTCCTGTAAAGCAAGATACTCATCAATTTGTTTTTCCCATTTTGTAAAATCATACTTTTTTGTCGGATAAAACAACGGAAGAAGCACATCGGCAGTAATCAATAATAAAATCAGGCATAATAAGATAATTATGCCTTTCTTTTCCCTGTTTGTAAAAACAAAAAATTCATTTACCCTCTTAAATTTCATGACAGGATTACAATAATTTTCATCCCATCTTCATTTTTGATGAATTTTTCTGATAAAGATTATTAAGTAATGTCAAGGATATAATGTCATATTTTTATATTGAACGAGTTTTGACTCCAGGCTGAAGGATCATAATATTCCCCTTTCCCCTTTTACCTTTTACCTTTAGCCTATAGCCTATCAGCCTCATACGACATTATTTTATTTCTATTACTTAATTAAGAATTGAGTCAACTGAAATTTGAGCATTCAACAATTTCGATACCGGACAATTCTTTTCGGCATCTTTTACCAGTTCATCAAATTTTTCTTTCGGTATTCCATTAACCTTAGCCTTTAACGTGAGATGGGAAGTGGTAATGGTTCCATTTTCAATAGTGATATCGCATTTTGTTTCTAATTTTTCCGGTATAAAACCTGCGGTTTCGAGGTTAATTGATAATTTCATCGTAAAACATCCTGCATGTGCCGCGGCAATCAATTCTTCCGGATTAGTGCCGGTTCCCTGTTCAAACCTGGATTTAAAAGAATAAGCGGTATTGGTCAAAACATTACTTTGTGTGGTAAGATTTCCCTGACCATCTTTTCCTCCCAGCCAGACAGCTGTTGCGTTTCTTTTCATTCAATGGATTTTTAATTTTATAAATATTCAATATCTGCTTCTAACAAGTTTACAATATAAGATTTTTTTTTGACATAAGAAACTGAAATCTTAAATCTTGAAATAAATGCCATAGTAAAATTTGAAGTTTTTAATGTGGCGTGCACTCGTGCCATATTCAAAACCAGTGGCACCGATATCCAATTAGGTATTGTACTCCTCATGAGTGGTGGAAATAGTTATTTTACCACCCTGAAGGAGTAAGCTTTAATGCATTTGAAACCATGTTTCGGACTACCGTCTGAAGGCTCTCTCTAGTATCCGGATTTCCATAACTCTGACTGGAAAGTAATTCACTTTCTATCGGGTTCATGCTTTGCTTTTCAATTTAATTATTTCTTAAAATACTTATTTATCAATGTCGTCAGCAGAACTTTATCAATCGGTTTTGGAAGGTAATCATCGCATCCTGCCTCAAGCGCTTTGGCCTTGTCTCCGACGAGCGCATAAGCTGTTTGCGCGATGACGATCACATTCCTGTTGAATTGCCGGATCTGCCTTGTGGCTTCATAACCATCCATTTGCGGCATCTGAATATCCATAAAGATCAGATCAATATCGGGATGATTGCGGCAAATTTCAACGGCGTCTATTCCATTCTCCGCTGTCAGGACTTCCCTGCTAAACTTTCCGACCGCAGCTCTAAGAAGTTTTTCCGATATTTTATCATCTTCGGCTATCAATATTTGCAGGTTTATATCCTGATTCTCTGCTACATTGTCAATAACAATATTTTTCTTTACAAATTGATCTTTCTGTTCAATGCCGTATGGAAGGGTAAAATAAAACGCGGAACCTTTCTCTTGTTCACTTTCAACCCTGATCTTCCCACCGAGCAATTCCACATAGGCTTTGGAGATTGATAATCCCAATCCGGCCCCTTCGTAATTCCGGTTGAGCGATTCGCCAACCTGCCTGAACCGCTCAAAAATAATCTCCTTATGTTCAGGACGAATTCCTTTACCCGTATCTTTCACAAAAAATTCCAGAAAATGATCCTTCGTTCTATAACCTATTTCAATAGAGCCAGCCGTGGTAAATTTCAGGGCATTTTTCACCAGGTTGGTCAGAATGGCATATAATTTCTCTTTGTCCGTTTTTACGAAAGCCTCCTTTTCAGGCAAAGGGGTATTACCGATAAGCTTTAAGCCGATTCGTTCTGCCTCCGGTCTGAAGAAGGAATGAATGTACCTGATCTGTTCGTTTACATTGGTCTCTGATATAACAACATCCATTTGCCCTGCTTCCACCTTTGAAATGCTCACGATATCGTTAATAATATTGAGCATACGGGTGCCGCTTTGCTCTATGATGTTGATGTAATCCAGCTGTTCGGCCCCTGTCAGCTTCGGTTCTTTAAGAAGTTCGGCGAAACCGAGAATACCGTTCATCGGGGTACGGATTTCATGGCTCATATTGGCAAGAAATGCTGATTTCAGGCGGTCGCTTTCTTCAGCCTTTTCCTTGGCTTTTACCAGGTCATTTTGGATCACGTGTAGCGCCGTGATATCCATTACCGTGGAAACCATCGTATTTTGTTTGATTAATGGAATATTGACGGCATTAACAATCCTGTTAGTCCCATCTTTCCGGGTAACGGAAATGTTTTCCCAATGCATTTTTCCCGGGTCGCCCGAATTGATATCCGTCATAATTCTTTCGACTATTTGTTTACGATAATCAGGGTCAGGATAAACATTTTCAAAAAACGAACCTACGGAAGTGATTTCTTTTGATGACCAGCCATATAGTTCTTCAAATTTTTTATTCATATAGACAGCCCTACCATCGCTTAATTCATTCAAGGACAATCCAATAGGAAGATTATCAAGAATGGTTTGAATAAAAACATTTCTTTCCTCCAGTTCTTTATTTATCTGGCTTAATCTCAATCCGCTTTGTTCCGCTTTCCCTTTAGCCCTGATTAATTCTTCTTCCTCCTTCTTGCGCTCGGTGACATCACGAATGACAAACAGCACCCCGTTCATTCCGCCGCTTCGGAAGTTCGATCCGATTAAGTTTCCGATAAATGTTGATCCGTCTTTGCGCTTCAGCATCCAATCGGCATTCGAACGCGCACCATGCTCCACAATATCTTTAAAAATTGTAATCGCTTTTGTCGCAACCGAATCGTCAACGAATTCCATGAAATGGTGGCCGCATATTTCTTCCGGAGTATAAAGAAAATAGGAAGCCGAAGCTGACGAAGCATAGGTAATGAACCCTTTGTCATCCGTGATAGCAATAATGTCGCTCGATTGATCCATGATCGTGCGGAATTTTTCTTCACTTTCCTGCAACATTACTTCAGCCCGCTTGCGCTTGGTAATGTCGCGCCCGATACCAAGAACACCGGTGAGTGTTCCGTTGGAATCGTACATCGGCGACTTGATCGTATCCAGATAGGCACGATGACCATCGTCTGCAAAAGTGATCCATTCTTCATTACTGGTTGGTTTTCCGGCTTCCATTGCCAGTCGATCGTGTTCGCAAAAGAAGTCGGCAAGGCCACGGTCTAAAAAGTCGTAATCAGTTTTCCCGATGATCTCAGATTCCCGGGCACCAAAAAAACGCTCAAACATCGCGTTGCATGACAGATACACGCCATCCTTATCTTTCAGCCAAATTAAATCAGGAATTGTCTGAACCACTGTACGAAGTTTAGTTTCACTGTTGCTCAGGGCCTCTTCAGTCCTCTTGTTTTCGGTGATATTGCGTACAGTACTGATTGCTCCGATTATTTTGCCCTGTGCATCACGCAACGGCCCTGTTGTTTCAGAGACCCAGCCTGTTTTACCCGTAGATGGCACGCTGAATGGGAACTCAACCGGGGCACAGATTTCTCCGTTCAGCGCCTTGTTGATCGTATCCATAACATGAGAGGCTTTCAGAAAAGGAAAAAAATCCATCGGGTGTTTACCCAACACCTCAGAAGCAGTTAATCCGGTCAGGTTTTCCATATAAGGATTCCATACCGTATATTTCAGGTCACGGCCGTAAACAACAATTCCCTCCTGTGCGCTATTGATGACCTGTTTTTTAAACTCGTTTAATTCCTTCAGTGCATCTTCTGCCAGCTTGCGCTGAGTAATATCCATAATGGCAGTCACGAAGTAAAGCGGTTGGCCGTTTTGATCCCGGCGCAATGCAGTGCTTACCTCGGCCCAGATGACGGACCCGTCTTTTTTGACAAATCTCTTGGTAAAATTAGCCGAATCCTTTTTCTCTGAGAGTGTCGTCTTCAGAATTTCATTCGTCATTTCAATATCATCCGGATGAGTGATGTCCTGCCATTTCTTTCCGGCCATTTCACCGGACGAATATCCCAAAAGCTCACAGAAAGCCTTGTTTATTTGAAGCTCACCAGATATAAATGTTATTGATTTGCCGATGACCGAATTTTCGAACACATATTTAAATTTATCCTCGCTCTCCCGCAGATCTTCCTCCATCCTGAGTATCTCAGAGATATCCCGTACGGAACAGATCAACCCGCCATTCTCCAGACGGGTCAGCGATAAGGTCTGGTGAAATGTACTGCCATCCTTTTTCCTGCCCAGGGCTCTTCCGGAATAATACCCTTTACGGCTGATTTCCGGCATAATCTCCTGGTCAAATCTTTGCAATTCCTTCTCACCATAAAGCACCCTCCACGATTTCCCGGTCAATTCACCGGCATCATCATAACCGTAAATTTGCGCATGTGATTTGTTCAGATAGATGTATTGATGATCTGCATCGAGGATGGCCAGACCATCTATTGATGCGTCCATGGCATCCGACTGTAGCCTGAGCATTTCTTCGCCCCGCTTGCGTTCGGTGATGTCCTTAACCAGAGCAATCAGATGAACAACCTTACCATCTTTCTCTGATACAGGCATTTTGTCTGTTTGAACCGACCTTAATTCACCACCGGCAGCGTTTATCTGTTCAATAATTCCACGTTTCGGATGGCCTGAATTTATTACTTCGAGATCGTCCTGATAATATTTTTCAGCAAAAGAAGGAAATATTTCTGCGGCTGAATGCCCTTCAATCTGGTCATTGGTCATTCCAATATCTGCACACACCTGGCGATTTACGCGGACGAAATTATTAAGGGTATCCTTATACCATATCTGAGCGGGTATATTGTCAAAAATCAACTCGAATTCTTCCTTTTGCCTTCTTAATGATTCTTCTAACTCTTTGCGCCCGGTAATGTCGCGCAGAAAGCAAAAAAGCTTTGGTTTTTCCTCGGTCAAAAAATTAACGCTGCATTCGACATCTATGATTCTTCCATCTTTGCGCAAATGCCTGGTTTCAAAACGGGCATAGCCGCTCTCTAAAATCTGTTGAATTCTCCCCTTAATTACTTCCTCCGAATCCACCGCTTCGAGGTCTTTCACTTTCATCGTGAGCAATTCCTCACGGCTATATCCTATCATGGAGCAATAGAAATCATTGGCATCCAAAATACACCCTTCCGTGTCGATAAGGTAAAACCCGTCAATCATGGTGCCGAGTATTGTCTTCATATACTTTTCACCCTGTAATCCCGGTTCGGTCCGGGATGTTTCCATCTCCTCAATAAGCTTTAGCATTCCGGCCATAGAAGGAAGTAGTTCTTCTGCCGAAAGCTTATTTTTTGAAGCATATTCAATCTTTTGGCGAAGATCTGCGGCTGCTGATTTAATGTCTTTTTCCATGGGGAACATTTTTTTTCAACATACAAACACAAGTTCAGGCAAGACAAATATATCTAAAAATCCAATAAAATAAGTACCCTGAATTTTAAATTGTTACCCCTTTGGCGTACTCCGTGCACAGGAGTTTTCAAGGATAAAAAATCAGAGCCATCAAACCTCCAGAATCCGGAATTCACCTAAAAATTCCACCTGCCATCAGACCTGGTACCGGATTGTATTTTCCCCGGTACGTATTCCCTTAATAGTTGTTTGACTATACCCATGGCAATATATTCTGTTGATTAAAAACTTTCACCGTGAAAAATGGTTATTGACGGATACGATCCGAAAGGGCGCTGATTAAAACCTGGAATTTGAAGAAGATAATAGGCGGGACTATTATGTTCAGGTTTTTATAAAAATTGAAAATTCAGAAATTCTATGATTTATTTTTCTTGCTTATCCTGTAACAGTTCAGGCACTTTTGCAACAAAGTATCACTTCATTATCTCAAATTTTGTGGCACAAAATTTGAGATAATGAATTTGTCAGTTTGATTTTTTAAGTTTGATTTTTGAAAAAGTTTAGATGTTTAATTCCCCTGTTTTTCTATCATTCAGGGGAATTTTTTTGTTCCTCCGGTCTATCTCTCAAGAGTAAAGATCAGGTCAGGATTTAAGAAAAAGGGCGGCACAATAGCTGGAATATTGGAAAGAGGAAGGAGTTCATCAGGAAGTTCAATATTCAGTACATCCGTCATAAATTTTCTGCGACTCATACACCGATCATAAACCGGTGGAAATTTTGATTTCAGTTCATCTCTTAAGGTTTTATCAGCTACTACAATTCCATCTTCCATCCGGGATGAAAAATATTTCTTCGATTTTGGGATAACATCCACCTGAAAATACATGCCACTTTGTATTTCTAACTCTGATCCTTTATAAATAGGGGAACTCAGCCACTCATCGAAATGAATCAGATGACCAGGATTCAGGAAAATCCCAAATTCATCGAAAGGAAGATTATCATAAATAATTGAGGCAATTTCTTTGCCCTTCGTGCCTATACTTAGGTTTTTAAACCACTCTCCCATCACGGAGTAGAATGGAGCTGCAAATTTCTCCACGTATCCTCTAGCCTCTTCCGGGAGATCGTTTTCACTTTCAGCAACCCAACCAGCCCTGCAGTTGAGACTTCCCCAATAGCCGACACTGGTTGAGAGAGGATCTCCCTTTTTTATTGTGTATCCTCCCGGACTGGCTAAACCTATATGCCTGTTAGACCCACTGGTCATCCCTATATGGCAGCAAAGGGGATAACCGGTAAGATTATAATTGCGAACCAGTTCAAAATCAGTCTGATCCGGTTTTATATGGTGCAAAAAGCTCTTCATCCCTTCGGATGACATAATACCCGAGTATTCAAAAAAAGCAATTTCAGAGGCGGTACAGCGCGCGCGCAATCCATGATCAGGATGCATAAAGATATGAGTGGCATTGACTACCTGTTCATAACTTGTTATTTCCCTCAATGTATCAACAATATAAGCAGGGATCTCTATCGCATACTCAGCAGAAGGATGTTCCTTTTCTGAAAAATATTTCCACCCTGTACACCCGATTCGAGAATCCTGGTCTATTCCTTCAGAGATAAAGATATCTTTCAATAAACGACTGTCATCCTTTGGCTGATTTAGGAGGGAGAAGGGCTGAAATCGCTCGGTTCGTAATTTGTTAATTTGGTAAAGAGGACTGGCTTTAAAACGGTTTACGCATTCATTACCCGTCAAAATCAGAGGATCGTTGATCAAATTTATGACAAGAACAGCCTCTTCAAATCTTGGTTCATAATTCAACAAGTACATCAGATTTGCAAAATGCTCCTTATCCGAATACACGATAAGATGAGTCAGCCGTTCTTTCCCCATCATTTCACGCGTGAGCTTTAATCTCTCATTCAACTCATCCGCGGTGAAAATTATTGAAGAGGCATTTTTATCAAAATCCGGCCAGGAGATTTCAGTAAGCAGGCTATTTTTCATGGATAAAAATTAATTTCTGTAAGTAGATTTTACTAATTCCAAAAATAATCATTCCATCGGTACTTTTGATGAACCAGAAATATTCCCCGCTACACTTTTTGACTTGATACTATAAAAAATATCTTCGATCTTTTGCCTCAATAAAACCTGTCTTATCGGTTTGGAAATATAATCATTGCATCCTGATTTCATCGCTTTTTCCTTATCTACGGTAAGACTGAAAGCGGTTTGAACAATAATTATAACATTCTCGTTAAATTCTCTTATCTTCTTTATCGCATTGTAACCATCCACTTCTGGCATTTTTATATCCATTAAAATAAGATCGATGTCCGGATTCCTCGAAACGGCCGCTATTGCATCATTACCGGATCGGACACGGAGGATCTCTTTTGCATACGGTTTAACAGCCTTTCTTAAAAGAAAATCAGATAAATCGTCATCCTCTGCTATTAATATTTTTAAATCAGCAATCGAACGATCAAGATAGATTTCATGGTTTTGGCTAATCTGGCCCCGGTCTGAACAGACTTCAGAAGTGTAAGGAATGGTAAAATAAAAACAGGACCCTTTGCCATAACTGCTCGAAACCCATATTTTACCTCCAAGCATTTCCACATAAGCTTTTGAAATTGATAATCCTAATCCTGCTCCTTCATAGTTTCTGGTCAAAGATTCATTTCCTTGCCTGAACCGTTCAAAGATTATATCAAGCTGTTCGGGAGGGATACCATTCCCGGTATCTCTGACATAAAATTCAAGAAATTTATCTTTTTTATGATAGCCTATTTCGATGGATCCCTGCCAGGTGAACTTTATAGCATTTTTAACCAGATTTGTCAAAATTGCATATAACTTTTCCCTATCAGTATTTATAATGGCTTCTTTTTCTAAAAGGTCATGAAAACAGAATATATTTATTCCCTTTTTCTCTGCTTCAGGTCTGAAAAAGGTATGAATATAGTTTATCTGATCATTAATGTTAGTCTCTTTGAGGGATACTTGCATCAGACCTGACTCAAGCTTGGATATACTTATGATATCGTTGATGATGTTGAGCATTCTCCGGCCACTTTTTTCGATGATTCCGATATATTCCTCTTTCTCTTCCCCTGAAAGACCAGGTTCTTTAAGCAGCTCAGCAAAACCAAGAATCCCATTCATCGGAGTCCTGATTTCATGACTCATGTTTGCCAGAAAAGCAGATTTCAGCTTTTCACCTTCTTCAGCCTTTTCCTTGGCAATTTTTAAATTTTCAACAACCTTTTCATGTTCCAGCATCCTCCAGGCCGCATCCATCAAAAGGGTTAGTTGCCGAACATCCGATGGTTCATAATCCTCATTCTTATTCGCTACTCCCACTACACCCACAATAACATTATCGATAATAACAGGTATTGTTAAAAACCTGTGAAGAATCACATGCCCTTCGGGAGTCCCCCTTTTGGACTCGTGATCTGCTTCATATTCATTTACCACTATGGCCCTGCCTTGTCTGATTGGCTCTCCCCATAATCCTGCGCCATTCAAATCATACTCTGTTTTAGGATTTTCCACAGTACATATTTCCATCGCCCCTGAGGATAAGGCATTAAGAGTTAATATTTTTTCAGATTCATCATACGAAAAAATATAACCAACCTGACTAAATGTAAGATCAATAGCTTCCTTTAAAACATGATTCAAAAGATCATTTCTGGATGTCATCTTATAATGAGAAATCCGCAGAAGGCTTTCCAAACGTTCGTTTTGAATCTGAATCTCATTCTTTTGTTTTTGTGTCTGCTCCAATAAAGATTTCAAATGTTGCTCATTTTCCCGCAAAATATTTTCGGATAGTTTATCAACCGAAATATCGAAACAATGACCAATATAGCCAATAAATTCACCCCGGCTGTCAAAGTTTGGAGTTCCCAGGTCTCTTATCCACCGGTATTCCCCCGAGACATGGCGAAGACGGTATTCCATATCAAACTTACTACGGTTATCGAAAGCAGAGGTATAGGTTTGAAAGCATCTCTCCAAATCCTCCGGATGTACTCCGTCAATCCATCCCTGGCCCATTTCCTGTTCAAGAGTCCTGCCGGTAAAAGCTAACCAGGTATGATTAAAATAATTGCACAATTTATTCTCATCAGAGGTCCAGATTAGGGTTAAACCAGAATCAGCAAGATTCCGAAACTGCACTTCTTTCTCCTTCAATTCTGCTTCAGCCTTATCTCGCAAAGGAATATCCCTGAAAAGAATAACAGTGCCGGATATCTCATCCTCCTTATTATTGATTCTTGATTCAATCATTTCAACAGGAATTTCCGATCCATCTTTACGGATCAACATAAGGGAACAATTTTTCCCCCGTTCAGATTCACGCAATGGATTCTCCTTAAAGATATTCAGGATACTTTCTGCATTCTGATTTAAGGCATCCTCAAGTTTCCAACCGGTTAGTTTTTCAGCAACTGGATTAAGAAATGTAATACAGCCGGTTTTATCGGTAGCTATGACTGCATCACCGATACTCGAGAGGGTAACAACCCATTTATGTTCGCTTTTGTTAAGATCCTCCTCGGCTTTTCTCCTAAGAAGAGCAAATGAAATACAATTTGCAATTTTCTCGAGATCTCCGATAATTTCCGGGGTAAACCGATTCGTACGATGGTCATTAAATTGCAACAATCCAAAAATCTCTTTATTGGAACGTAACGGGATCAGAGCTACTGATTCATATCCGGAACTATTGCAACGATTTCTTGTCCTGGCTTGGCGGTCCGAATCATTGGTACTGGCAAGAAGGTCAGTTGTATTATTGGACCAAAAACTTCCTTCTAATGTAAAGAAGGATTTATTGGGATCAGTCCTTCCGCACAATATATTTCCACACATACATTCCAGTTCAGGTGTTCCATCAGAACGATATTTACATAGCTTGTTTTCTGCCTGGATAAAAGAAGATGGGAAACCACGTGTTTCAAAATAAGGGTAATCATTCCCCTGCTTAAGTCTTATTCCTACGGCCTCACATGCGGACCATTCCTGAAGAGCATCGGTCAGATCTGACATGTACTTATAAAAATGACCGGGAGTGTTAATCATCAGAATCAAACGGGAAATTTCCTCACGTTTGATAACCGATTTCAATTGCTCTCTTAACCTGTTTATTTCAGTTTCCTTATGTTGGAGTTCAGATGAAAGATTGGTGATTTCATTATGAGCAAAACCTTTATTAAAATCCACCTCATTTTCCTTTTTCATAATTCTTAGTTCAGAAGTATCGTTAAAGGGCCTTTCACATTCTCAAGAAAACTTTTACATAGAAACATTGGTAAGCGATTCTCAAAAATAATATTTTATTTGATTCTGATTATTTGTCCTTCCCTTTTTTGTCTTTAGTTTTTTTAAAAAAAATGCAATAATAAAGAATATCTCTTCCGGTATTTAAAGGGGAAACAAGTATTTTTAGAATAAAAGTAATTTCCTTTGTTTAGAAATCTATTCCAGAAGGAAAGGCCATAACCGTTTGGCCATCATCGCCTCTTCCCATACTTTAAAATGACGTCCGGAGATGGGAATTCCATATTCCTCAACAGCCTGAGAATAACTCACCCCCCTGCGGAATAACCAGAATAAATGGCTTTCAAACAATTGTCCAGCGGTTATTTTTTTATTCATTATTACGGCTAAATCAAAAAGGTCTTTTTTTATGATAGCTTCTGAAACCGGCAGGTTTTTATCTTTGTGAAGAATAGGCTCATGGTCCTGCAATTTATATAGAATTCTATAAAAAAACCGGTAATTTTCACCTTGAATTTTATAAGTATGTTGCTTAAAAGTAATGCCTCTTGTGAAATTGAATAGAATACAATCTGGTTTCACCATAAACTGACCGGCCTTAATCTCCAAAGCCTCTTCAATTAATATTCCGTAATTATAAATTAAAAATAAGACAACCCTCTGTCGGTCCGATTCGCACCTACTCATGAAAAGGCGAATTTCCTCAGGTGAAAAGAATTCATCCATAAAAATAACTTTACAACCAGTTTCCTGGCTTTATATCTAAGACAATAAATAAGAATGATTTTTACAATCCGCAATAATACACAATTTATTAATTATTATATCACTTTATTCTCCGTTTTTAAAGCAATATAAATTCTAACTAATAACTATTAGAAAGTTAAAAAATAGAATATCATGTAATTACTCAGAATAAAGTTCTAATTTTTCAGAAATTCAGCACTTTAGATGTAATCTAATTCCTTACAAACGAATACAGAAGTTTTATTTCTTCAGCCCAAAGGCTTTCATCGGGAGTTTCTAGTATCAAAGGCATATCATCAAACCGGGAATCATTCATCAGCACTTCGAAAATTTCCATTCCGAGAACTCCCTTCCCAAGATTATCGTGCCGGTCAACATGAGCATTCAATTCTCTTTTGGAATCATTGATATGCCATCCTTTCAAATATTTCAATCCAATCGTATGATCAAATTCTTCAATCATTTTATTAAATCCCTCTAAAGTGGTGTGATCATAACCTGCAGCAAATGCATGACAGGTGTCTATACAAACACCAACCCTGGATTTATCCTCAACCTGATCTATGATCTCCCCGATCTGCTCAAAAGCATAACCAACATTTGAACCCTGACCTGCAGTATTTTCAATCACGGCTGTTACTCCCGAAGTTTTCTCAAGAGCAATATTTATTGACTCGGCTATCGTGGTCAGACATTCCTGAACAGAAAATCGCCCAAGATGACTACCCGGATGAAAGTTAAGCAAACTGAGACCCAATTGCTGGCAACGAAACATTTCATCATTAAAGGCTAATCTGGACTTCTCTAATTCAATGGCATCGGGGTGACCAAGATTTATAAGATAACTATCATGAGGAAGTATCAGGTCTCGACGAAAACCTGATTTTTCACAATTCTTTTGAAAAAGATCAATACTGGATGGTTCTAACGGTTTAGCGGCCCATTGTCTTTGATTTTTAGTAAATAATGCAAATGTTTTTGCACCAATTATCTTGGCATTCAAAGGCGCATTCTCAACACCCCCCGAAGCACTGACATGAGCTCCCACATATTTCATATCTGCTAATTTTTTGAATAATAACAATCGTCTTTTTACAAATATGATAAATAATTTTCAAGTTTTAATAAAAAAAGTATTCGAATCAAAATTTTCATATAATTTCAGACTCATTTTTATAACGTTTTCTATGAAAAACCACGTTTTAATATTTTTCTGTTTTTTTCTTGTCTTCGGCGTCATTTCTCTGAAAGCTAAAACATTAAAAGATTCGACAAAAGTATACAATACAAAAGAAGGGTGGAATTTTGGATTTGTTCCAGCAATTTCTTTTGACACTGATTTGGGATACCAATACGGTGCTGCAGTCAATTTCTATGATTTTGGTGACGGGAAAAAGTTTCCTGCCTATCACCACTCCATTTATTTTGAAATTTCTAGATATACACTGGGCAGCGGCGTCTATCGTCTATTCTATGATTCAGAATATCTTATCCCTGGAATCCAGTTAACAGCCGATCTAAGCTATCTGCCAGAACTTGCTTATAACTTTTATGGATTTAATGGATATGAATCTGTTTATCAGAAAGAATGGGAAGAAAAAAATTCTCCCCTTTACAGAACAAGAATGTTTTACAGAAATCAGGAAAATCTATTGAGATTCAAGGTCGATTTGCAGGGCCATTTGGGACTCACAAAGCTGAAATGGATTGCAGGCTTTAATTTGCTCAATTTCGATATTTCATCTGTTGACATCAACCGTTTAAACAAGAAGAAAACCGGATCCGATAAATTACCCACCATTGAAGAACAGCCGGGGCTATTTGAAAAATACAAACAATGGGGATTGATTAATAATAAGGAAGCAAACGGAGGATTCGTTCCGGAATTAAAAGGAGGATTTGTTTATGATACACGTGATAACCAGCCCAATCCTTTTAAAGGAATCTGGAGTGAAGCCGTTATAGCCTTTGCCCCACAATTGTTAGGTGCAGAAACCGGGTTTTCTAAGATATCCCTCACGCATCGTCAGTATTTTCCCCTTTTAAAAGATCTTTCTCTTGCTGTTCGGCTGGGTTGGCAACAAACTCTTACCGGACATGCTCCCTTTTATTATCAACCTCAGATCATCACCTCCTTTCTGTCCGGCTCAGCCTCATCCGGCCTTGGAGGGGCAAAGAATCTCAGGGGAATTCTTCGCAATAGAATAGTCGGAGACGGCTTCGCCTACGGTAATTTTGAACTGAGATGGAAATTCGCACGAATGAATCTGATCAAACAAAATTTTTACTGGGGCTTTAATGCATTCACGGATGCCGGGATGGTTACAAAAAAAATTGATCTGAATGACAAGCTTAATTCAATACCGGAACCTGTGTCAGATTACTTTAAACCCGGAACAGAAGCTTTGCATCAGAGCCTAGGAGCAGGAATAAGACTGGTAATGAATTACAATTTCATTATAGCTGCAGATTATGGGATAGCATTGAATAAACAGGATGGTGATTCCGGAATTTATATTGGAATGAATTATTTATTTTAGCCTTTCAGGAGAATAACTTTCATTCAGCTGGTCAACAGTTCCGGGTCAAATAGAACTATTTTCTTACATTTTAAAGTTCGAATATATACATAGATAAATGTCCGCTCTATATTTTCTTATTGTTGGCATTAAAATAATGATTACCTTTGCCCCCTCAAAATTTTTTAATGCGAAATATCAGAAATATAGCTATTATAGCTCATGTCGACCACGGGAAAACCACCTTGGTGGATAAAATGATTATGGATTCGAACATCTTCCGGAGCAACCAAAATCCGGGAGAATTGATTCTTGACAGCAATGACCAGGAGCGTGAAAGGGGGATTACAATCCTTGCCAAGAATGTTTCGGTTGTTTATAAAGGAACAAAAATAAATATCATTGATACTCCCGGGCACTCCGATTTCGGAGGCGAAGTTGAACGGGTATTGAATATGGCTGATGGCGTTCTTTTGTTGGTTGATGCATTTGAAGGAACCATGCCGCAAACCAGGTTTGTTCTTCAAAAAGCGATTCAATTGGGACTAAAGCCCATCGTTGTAATTAATAAAGTAGACAAGCCTAATTGTCGGCCTGATTTCGTTCATGAACAGGTCTTTGAATTAATGTACAGCCTGGATGCCTCCGAAGAACAGCTTGACTTCCCTACCATTTATGGTTCAGCCAAACAAAACTGGATGAGTCATGACTGGAAGATCAAAACAGAAGACATATCAGAATTGTTCGACGCAATTCTTGAGCATATCCCTGCTCCCAAAGAGAATGATGGTACTCCGCAGATGCTGATTACCTCATTGGATCATTCGCCTTATCTTGGACGTATCGCCATCGGGAGAATTCACCGCGGCGAGCTGAAAGAAGGCCAGAATGTTTCACTTGCCAAAAGAGACGGTTCCATCGTCAAAACAAGAATCAAGGAACTGCATGTATTCACAGGACTTGGCAGAGAGAAAGTACCCAGCGCCCTGAACGGAGATATTTGTGCACTGGTTGGAATTGATGGTTTTGATATTGGCGATACGATCTGTGATTATGAAAATCCAGAGCCTCTTCAGACCATATCCATTGACGAACCGACCATGAGTATGTTGTTTACTATTAACAATTCTCCTTTTTATGGCAAAGAGGGTAAATATGTAACCAGCCGCCATATCCATGACAGACTGATGCGTGAATTGGAAAAAAATCTCGCCCTTCATGTTGAAACAACAGATTCTGCCGATGCATGGAACGTTCACGGAAGAGGAGTGCTGCATTTATCGGTTCTGATCGAAACAATGCGCCGGGAAGGATATGAACTGCAGGTCGGTCAGCCACAGGTATTATACAAAGAAATTGACGGACAAAAATGCGAACCGATGGAACTCTTGAATATCGATTTGCCCGAATCAATGGGTGGAACGGCCATTGACCTTGTTACCCGAAGAAAGGGAGAAATGATCAATATGGAAACCAAAGGTGACCGGGTGAATCTGGAATTTCATATCCCCTCAAGAGGCATAATTGGCCTTCGTACGATAATGCTGACCTCTACTCAGGGAGAAGCAGTGATGTCGCACCGTTTCATTAAATACGATGCATTTAAGGGCCCAATCGAGACACGTATCAATGGCTCCCTTGTTGCACTGGAAACAGGTACTGCTTTTGCATATGCACTGAATAAGCTGCAGGACAGAGGCCGTTATTTCATCGAACCCCAGGAAGAAATATACGCAGGACAAGTAGTCGGAGAGCATACCCGCGAAGGTGATCTGGCAATGAATCTGACAAAATCCAAAAAGCTGACCAATATGAGGGCTTCCGGTTCAGATGATAAAGTCCGGCTTGCACCTCCTATTAAATTCAGTCTGGAAGAGGCTCTTGAGTACATACAAAAGGATGAATACGTGGAAGTAACACCAAAGTCCATCCGTCTTCGTAAAATACTTCTTGACGAAACGGAAAGAAAAAGAGCAGCCAAGAGGGTTTAGGTTAATGATGAAATATTCCTTAGCATTAAATTACCCTAAGAAGAAAGCCCTTGTTTACTTTGGTAAACAAGGGCTTTCTTCTTAGGGTTTCCAACAATTCCCAGCTTTACTTATTTCCCTTAAGCCTGGCAATAACCCAACTTGTTCTTAACTGAACCTGCTCTGGAAATGTCCAATGTCCGGATTCCTGAAAGAGCACAAGCTCCTTAGGACCGGGGATCATGTTATAAGCAGAATATGTTGATGTCGGTGGACAGGTAACATCATTATATCCCCAGCTGTACAATCCCGGAATTTTAACATTCCTGGCAAAATTCACAACATCATAGTATTGTGCTGTTTTCATTCTTTCACTACTTGCTTCAGCTTTATTCCTGAACATATGGGGCCATCCACCCGCACGGTCCGAAAGATAACCGGTAAGATCGCAAAGAGCAGGATGAAATGCAGAGATGTATTTCACACGATGATCCAGTCCTGCAGATACGATTGACAACGCACCCCCTTGGCTTCCACCGGTTACTGCAAGATTGGAGCCATCAAATTCCGGAAGTGAGAAAATAAAATCGATGGCTCTCACGCAACCCAGATAAACTCTCTTGTAATAATAAGAATCTCTGTTATCAAGATTATAGAAGGGATATCCATTTAGGGCAGATCGTCCAAGTTCGGCATAAACTGAAGGATCCATGGTCACAGAAATACCATGAATTCCAATCTGGAAAGTAATTATTCCTTCTTCAGAAGTTGAAATATCACCAAAATAGCCGCGCACTCCGGCACCGGGAACCTCCAGAAGAGCAGGATATTTTCCTTGCTTCTTTGGGACACAAAGAATTCCAAAAACCCTGGATTTATTATAATTCTGGATATTAGCCTCGTAGACATTTGTGTTTTCGGTACATTTATCAGGAAGAAGGGTGAGTTTCACATCCATGGGAACGGCTGCAAGTTCCTGTTTCGCTTTATCCCAGAACTGATTGAAATCGGAAGGATATTGGATTGTTGGCTGGATAGATTGAGGATCAAAAGCGGCAGAAGCCATACCTTCATACCTTTTCCCCTGATACAGGGCAATTACCCTGCAGCGAAGAAATCCTGGTTCTTTCATTGAATAACCTGAAATTTCAGTCATGCCATTTTTAAGTGTTGCGGAATCCCTCTTTACAGCCGGCATCATTTCAGGACCTAATTCCCAGGCAATTTTAATCCCTTTTACCGGTTCGCTGTTTCGGGTAACTGTAATATTAAATTTAGGGTTTTCACCTGTTTTGTATATCCAGTCCGAACGATCAGGTGCTACCGAAACTTTGATCAGCCTTTCTGAAGGCTGGGCCTGAAGATTCAGGGAAAAAACCAGCGTCAATAGGATTAGAATAATTGTGTTCCTGTTCTTCATAGATTTATAAAACTAAATGGATTAACAACTACTTTTAATGACTCACAGTTTTTAAAACCAAAATCTAAAGTTAAATATAAATAAATATGGATGAATACAACCTCTCTTTTTTACTTATCAGTTTAAGCGCTCATCTCATGAATGACCAGCAGAAAAATAATTCCAAGAACTATTCTATAATAACCGAAGTATTTAAAACCATAATTCTGAACCAATTTCAGGAAAATCTTTACGGCTACCCAAGCCGTAACAAATGCTATAATAAGTCCAATAATCAAAAGGACCAATTCATTATGCGAGAAAATAACCGGTGTTTTTATCAGATCATATCCTGTTGCCGCAATCATAGTAGGGACAGCCAAAAGGAATGAAAATTCAGTGGCCTGTTTTTTGTCAAGTCCGTTAAAGACACCCCCGATAATAGTTGCCGCTGCCCTGGAAACTCCCGGAATCATTGAAAAACATTGAATCAGTCCAATAAAAAAGGCATTCTTGTAGGAAATCTTTTCCAAAACATCAGTGCGGCTCTTCTGGTTAACGACCTTCCTATCAATCAGAATTAAAAATATACCTCCCAAAATTAAAGAAACCGAAACAACGATTGGATTGAATAAATATTCTTTGATATAATGATAGGCTAAAAAACCTATGATTCCAGTTGGAATAAAAGCGGTACCAAGTTTTAAATAGATTGAAATGCTTTGGAAGAAGCGTTTGATATACATTAGTACAATGGCCATTATAGCTCCAAGTTGTATGGCAATTTCAAAAGTCTTCACAAAAGCATCATCCTGAATTCTCATCGCTGCAGAGGCAAGAATCATGTGTCCGGTAGAGGAAATCGGAAGAAATTCTGTCAAACCTTCTATGACAGCAATAACAATAGATTGAATAATATTCATTTTAATTTATATTTTTTATGGATCTGAGTATTTGTATGTACTGTCACAGATAATAGTCGAGATTTAAAAATAACAAGTGCAAAAGTAATAATTCAGGGGTTTCTGCAAGGAATGAAAGAAAGGGAAATGAGGAAAAAAGAAATCTCCGGTTGTCTAGCCGGAGATTCTGAATATTCAAACGCACAAAAATCCATTGCCGTCTTAAGGAGGACTAAATAGTTATTTCTAAATCCTCATCATGAAAGGGAAAAAATCCATAACTATTCTCCCTTATGAAAAACCAGATCAGTCAAAGCAATAGTATATTCATTCGGATTTGTAGAGTACAAAACCTGATAGGAAGAGGCATACCATCCATCCCTTTGATAGGCTGATGGCTGTCTTAAGGTGACCAGATCATGCGGATGCGAAAGCAAATAATTCAATGATACCATTGGTTCCCAAAACATGAATGACCCATCGTAGGATCCCCAGATAAATGTTTTTGTAAATACTACATTATGGAATTCAGGTGATAAAACATCGGCCCAATGAGCGCCCATTTGAGGTACACCTCCTGGAATCTGAATATAAAAAGGAGGTATGTACTTTGCAGCAGGTGCATTTGCAAACTGAACGGTATCATTTGGTCCGATTGCCAGACGAGCCTCTTCTGAAATAATATAAAAATGAAAATCAAAATGAGGAATATCATATATTCCCGGAGGTTCGTGACCTTGCGGATTCCAATCCAATAAGCCATGTGTATAAAAATTCCTCCCCTTTGTTTTAGGAAAATCGAGCACAAACGACGCCGGTTCGGCCGGAAGCTTTTCAAGTGCTTTTTCAGAAAGGTTAATTCCAACTGAAGTTGGATCTCCATTTAAGTCTACGGACACCCAAGCCCGGGCAACCCCGTTTCCAACCGGTACTGTGGGACCATAAAATGTATTCATCAATTTACTCTTTAAAACAGGATTTGAATCTGATGAAATATTCAGCCCGTCCTCTTTCTGACAACCCTGCATCATTAACAGGATCGGTATTACAAAAAAACCAACTATTTTAATAAACTTTTCCATTGGCAAATTATTTATTTAGACTAATTCAAATTAAGGATTATTTTGGATAAATAAAAGATCGTTTTTCTGATAATTTTTCAACCATGTATTTTATACATTTTGAAGCATCTTATCTTGTGAACCTTCTGTATTTGTGTTATATTTAACTTCATAGAGAAATACCCCAAAATGATGATGAAAAACACAATAACTGTGAATGACTTTTTAGGCCTTTATACAGATTATTATGAGCTGACAATGGCTCAGGGTTACTTCCTCTCCGGCAGAAAGGATGAGAATGCGGTATTCGATTATTTCTTTCGGACAAACCCTTTTGGAGGAGGTTTTTTAGTCTTTGCTGGTATTGCTGATCTGATTCAATCCTTTCAGGACTTCAACTATCCGGATCAGACGCTTCGGTTTCTTGCAAAAAAAGGATTTAGACCGGAGTTTCTGAATTATCTGAAAAATTTCAAATTTCAGGGTACTGTATCTTCTGTCAGGGAAGGAGAAATTGTTTTCCCAAATGAACCTCTGGTGCGGGTGGAAGGCAATATTATTGAGACGCAGCTGATCGAAACAATCCTTCTGAATTTCTTGAATTACCAATCCCTTATCGCCACCAAATCTTTCAGGATATTTCTTGTCGCGGGAGATAAAGCCTATACTGATTTTGGTTTGCGCAGAGCTCATGGTTTTGGAGGAATCATGGCAAGCAGGGCCGCCATGATAGGTGGAGCGTCCTCCACATCCAATGTATTGACAGCCATGAAGTACGATGTTCCGGCAATGGGAACAATGGGACACAGTTGGGTACAAAGTTTCAGCGATGAGATAACCGCATTCAGAAAATATGCTGAATTCAACCCGCTAAATGCCGTTTTCCTTGTTGACACTTATCATACAATTAAAAGTGGTGTTCCCAACGCAATTACAGTTGCAAAGGAAATGAAGTCAAAAGGGAATAAATTGACAGGGATCCGACTCGACAGTGGAGATCTGGCCTATCTGAGCAAAAAAGCAAGACAGATGCTCAATGAGGCAGGACTGGAGGAAGTGAAGATTTTCGTTTCCAATCAGCTTAATGAATACGTCATCAAGAGTCTTGAAGATCAGGGAGCCCAAATCGACGGATTTGGAGTGGGAACAGATCTGGTAACCGGGAAACCTGATGCGGCCCTGGATGGAGTTTATAAACTGTCCGAATGCAATGGGAAACCTCGGATGAAACTTTCAGAAAACGTTGAAAAGATGACTCTGCCTGGAAAGAAACAGCTTTATCGTTATTATGACAAGGAAGGACATTTTCTTCGTGACGGAATATTGCTGGAAAATGAAGACCCTGATAAATGCCTTAACATTTATGACCCAATCCACCCGGAGAAGAGAACAGAAGTTGCAAACCTAAAAAAAGAAATGATTCATGAGGTTATTTATCAAAATGGAGAAATAAAAGACCTAATCACTTCTCCTTCAGACATAAACAGTTATCTCAAATTGAGGGCCGCACATCTTCCCGAAGAGCATAAGCGCTTTATCATGCCTCACCTATACAAGGTTGGGATCTCTGAATCCTTATTAAATTTAAGGGATACCCTCAGAAAGAGATTTAATCAATAAAAAAGTGCCGATGTGTTGATAAAATTCTTTTATCAACACATCGGCACATCATCTCATCGCCACATCATTTTACCGGGGCATTTCTCAATATTTCAATCAAAAAATCCCAGAATTTCTGTATTGAAGGAATATTAACCCTTTCATCCGGCGAGTGTGGAGCAAGCATGGTAGGGCCGAAGGAAATCATGTCCCAGTTCGGATAAGTTCCTCCCAGTATTCCACATTCAAGTCCGGCATGAACTGCCGTGGCTTCCGGTTCTTTGCCAAATTTCTTCTGATAGACCTCTTTTGCAAGTTTTAAAACCGGAGAATCCATATTTGGCTTCCATCCGGGATAACTCCCATCAAAGGATATCATTGCTCCTCCAAGAGAGAAAACGCTGTCAATCATCTCAACAAGATCGTCCTTTGCAGAATCAACTGAGCTGCGCAGGAGACATTTTACAAAGATCACTCCTCTCTGCGATTTAACAGTCGAAAGATTAGTGGAGGTCTCCACCAACCCAGGCATACTATCGCTCATCCGGATAACACCGTTCGGACAACCGTAAACCGAATCAATCATATCATCCTGAACGCGTTCTTCTATCAATGAAACCGGCATAGCGGTCTCCTGTATTTCAAAACGGAGACCAGGATCTGCCAAACTTAATTCAGCCTTAAAAATGGATTCATAACGTTTAACAGCCTTTTTAACCTGTTCAACATTCTCATCCGGTATAACGACAACGGCATAAGCCTCCCTGGGTATGGCATTGCGCATTCCTCCCCCGTTAATCTCCGCCAGTCTTATGTCCAGTTCATTGACTGCATACTTAAGAAAACGGATAAGGAGTTTATTCGCGTTTCCCCGGCCCTGATTGATTTCCAGTCCTGAATGACCGCCTTTCAATCCGGACACTGTTATTTTCATCGGAGTGACATCTTCCGGAATAATCACTTCATCATATTCAAATTCAATATTGGCGTTGATACCTCCGGCACAACCGACATAAAGTTCTCCTTCTTCCTCCGAATCAAGATTCATTAAGATCTCCCCTTTTAACCAGTTGGGCTGAAGTCCGATGGCACCTGTCATTCCCGTCTCTTCATCACAGGTAAAAAGCGCTTCAACAGGTCCATGTTCCAGATCTTTTGAAGCAAGGACAGACATGGCAGCAGCCACTCCGATGCCATTATCTGCACCCAGGGTTGTTCCCCGGGCACGCACCCATTCTCCATCTACCCAGGCATCAATCGGATCTTTTTCGAAATCATGTTCCGTTCCGCTGTTCTTCTGCGGTACCATATCCAGATGTCCCTGCAGGATAATCCCTTTCCGGTTTTCCATTCCCGGAGTAGCAGGTTTGCGGATGATCACATTGCCCACCGCATCAATTTCGCTGACAAGACCAAGGCTCTTCCCATAAGATAACATAAATTTCTGAATTTGTGTTTCTTTCTTGGATGGTCTCGGGACCTGAGTCAACTTATAAAAGTTCTCCCAAATTATTTTAGGTTCCAGATTCTTTATTTCACTGCTCATAATATCAATTATTTGGAATTAGATTAGAATGAAAACTTAAAAATACAATTTTTTATCCGTTAAAAAGGAACTTTTTTAACATTTAACAAAAAAAGAATGGCTTCAATTTCTGGAGTATCTTCATTCACAAAGACTGTTCATTAGCAAGATCTGATCTACTTTTAAAAATATTTTATTTCCCAATTCTTTCTATATTTGGGAAATTTCTGAAACTCAACGTAAAGATCTTGCAGCATGAGAAGTGTAAGGAAAATAATGGCTCTTCTTTTTTTAACGGCATTCTGCTGCAACATCGTCAATTTTGATTCACACCCTATTCCTGTAAAAAATATACAGGAAAGTAATCTGTCGATTGCTCCTTTGAATAACGGGTCACAGGCTATTGAGGCAAGGAATCTGACTTTTTTCTTTTCCACTCTTCCCGATCTCATTCAAAAAAACAAAAAAGAAATTTCATCTGCCTTAATCGCATCCGCATTATCAAAAGTAAATTATTTCACAGGTTATATTTTTTATGCATCATACCTGATTTTGCGGATCGAAACCACCGATTTAATTTTCCCTTTTCATTTTTTCTGGTAACATGTTCATCATTTCCAGGGGTAATAACTGAAGTCTTCACCGGAGTGCTGATGTGCTAATGTGCTGATGTGCCGGAGCTGGTTATACTATATAATCCGAAGAATGAATTTTATTTAGGTTACCCCTCTACTTCTGAACATTTATTAATCAAAAAATTAAAAGAAAAATGAACCAGGGAACTATCATTTTTTTGGCAATACTGTTTTTTGCAATTGCCATTCCAGTATTTATTTTCAACAGGAAAAAGAAGCTGCAGGAAAAGCTTTTGCGCGATCGGATGGATGAAATTGCACAAAAAAGCAATTGTACTATCTCAAATTACCAGCAATGGAAAGATCTTCAGATAGGGATTGATCAGAAAGCCGGCAGACTTTTCTTTCTCAGGAACACAAAAGATCATGAATCCGTAAGCGAGGTGGATCTCTCTCAGGTACAGAATGCCAGGGTATTAAAGGCAGAAAGAATAGTAAACACCGGCAGTGATAAATATACTGCAATCGATAAAATTGATTTGACGTTCACGCTTCGGAATTCCAGGTCTGAGCTTGCTTTAACTTTCTTTAATACAAGCTTTGACAGCCCTACTGTTCAGGGAGAGCTCCAATTAGCGGAAAATTGGAATGAAATTGCAAATTCCTGGATCTCTGAAAATAATAAGTAAAGAGCCATACGCTTACAGGCGAGTTGAATGCGAAACTGTAAACTATCAATATTCCCTCGTTTATCAAGCAATCAATAAGCGCTCCAGCCGGTAATTTAAATAAATCAATGATTTCAAAATAATAAACATTTATGAACAAATAAATTTAATCACACAATATGGAAACACCAGTTATTGCAACTCTATTTTCAGGAGGACACATTATAGTCCTTGCTGCAGTACTGCTCCTGTTTTTCGGAGGCAGTAAAATCCCGGAATTTATGGGAGGTCTTGGTAAGGGAATGAAAGAATTCAAAAAAGCGATAAAAGAGGATGAAGAGCCAAAAGACCTTCCCAAAGAAGAATCCAAAAAAGAAATCAAAGAATAAGCTCAGTTTTTCGATTACATCCTTTTAGTATTTAGCCCGGTTCGCCGGGCTATTTTTTTATTCTAACCCTATTACTTTGATTTACCCCACTACATAGATTAATGCCATTATTCCCCATTTCCCCCTTTTCCCCTACTTACTATTTTTTACTAACTTTTCAATTAATTATAAGCTAAACAACAGATTAAAATAAATCAAATTTATTATCCTAATATAATTTAAATCAATAAATTTGCTGTCGGATTATCCAATTTTTGATCGCCAATACTAATTATGAAATGCTCCTCATGTCAAGGTGAATGGACGCCGCCTAAAAATGTTTCGTTAAGCAAATGCCCTTTTTGCCAGAACGACCTATTGCAAATGCTCAATCAGAAAGCTGAAAAACAAACCCCTGAGATAATCCTCCGAAAATTGATTGAAGTTTACGGAGTAGAATTATTGCAACAAGAGCAACGCTTCTCTGCCATGATCTCCGACCTTTTTGCTCACGATAAGAAAACAAAAAAGATACTCCTGCTTTCGGTTAAGGAAAAGATACCAAATCAAATCCATGCCATTGCCTTCAATCATGAACGCGAAACACGGCTAAGCGCAATCAAATTGCATATGCAAGAAGAGGTTTTCTTAAATGAAGAAATCGCAGTCCAGATACTATCTATTTGGCGCAACGTATTTGATAGGGAAGATCCCGATGACTCTTATGAAATTGTTTGGCAGCGTGGATTTTGCGGGTATCGTAATTCCAGCGGTGAAATGATTACTCCTTATAAATATGATAATGCAAATAAGTTTCAGAAAGGGTTGGCGATAGTTAAGCTGAATGGAAAATTTGGTTTTATTAATAAATATGGACAAGAGGTAATTTCAATAAAATACCACTCTGCTTATGCATTTCAGGGAGGCATGGCCATAGTTAAATTAAAAGACAAATATGGTGTTATTGACATACAAGGTAATGAGATTATTCCCTTGAAATATGAAATGGTATGTTTTTCTGGAGAAGATTTAGTCCAGTGTAAATTAGATGGATGGTGGGGTTTTATCAACAATCGTGGTCTTGAAGTTACGCCATTTAAATATCAGGAGACATGGTGTTTTAGTGAAGGTATAGCAATGGTTAGATTGAGTGGCGACTACCACTATCCATATAGATTTATTGACGCAAATGGGAAAGAGGTAATCCATCGCGAATATTTTAATGTCAATTGTTTTAAAGAAGGATTAGCCTGTGTTGAATATTTTGGAGGGTATGGTTTCATAGACAGAGATGGAAATCAGGTAATTCCATTTAAATATCACTATGCCGGAAGTTTTAATGAGGGTTTAGCGCTGGTTGAGTTGAATAGCAAAATTGGCTTTATTAACAAGCAGGGGGAAGTAGTGATCCCAATTATTTATGATGGAGCCAGAAGTTTTAGAGAAGGTTTCGCAGTTGTTCAGTTAAAAGAAAAATTTGGCATGATCGATAAACATGGGGAAATAGTGATCCCAATGATTTATGACAAGGATTTTAGAGTAAGTTACAAGTTAAAAGAAAAATTTGACATGATTAGTACGCAAGGAATTCATGTCACTTCTGATTTTATCGAAAATTTTCATAGAAACTTGTACCCAGTTAGAATAGGCAAAAAATGGGGATTAATCAATAAACAAGGGAACACAGTTATCCCATTAACTTATGATTGGGTCGTAGTTTTTAATGAAGATTTAGGTTTATCAAAAGTTAAAATAGACAACAAATACGGTTTAATTGATATAAATGAGAGCATAGTGGTTCCAATAATATATGATTCTTTAGATTATCTTCATGAAGGTTTAGCGCTTGTTATTTTGAATGGTAAATGTGGTTTTATCAATCAGATAGGCAAATTGGTGATTCCGACATTGTTTGATGAAGCCAAAAATTTTGAAGAAGGTTTAGCAGTTGTTAAGTTAAACGAAAAGTACGGTGGCATTAATCAACAAGGGGATGAGGTAATCTCAATCAAATTTGACGAATTTGCTTCTTTTGTAGATGGCTTAGCTAACGTTAAGTTAGACAACAGCTATGGTTTAATTGACAAACAAGGGAACGAGGTAATCCCTATAATTTATGACCATATTAATAGTTTTGAAGAAGGTTTAGCTATCGTACGGAAAAATCTCAAGTATGGTTATATTAATAAATTAGGAATTGAAATCATTCCTTTAGTATTTGATCGTGTTGAAAGTTTTAAAGATGGCATGGCGGTTGTAAGTAAAAATGACAAAAAAGGATTAATAAACATAAAAGGAGAAATCATTGCTCCATTATTATATGATTCTATATTGTGGCCGAGGGAAAATTATGCATATGTAATGAAAGATAAATATAGTGGGTTATTAAACAATCAGGGTCAAACTGTAATACCTACAAAATATTCGCTAATTGGGATTTGGGACGCAGGTTGGAGCTGTTACGTCCACTTATTTAGAGAAGGATTGGTGGTTGTTGAATTAAATGGCAAATATGGATTTGTAAATGAGCAAGGTTTAGAAGTTATAACGACAAAATATGACAATGCATTTATATTTAACGAGGGGTTGGCCAGAGTTGAATTAAGTGGCAAAATTGGCCTTATCGACAAAAAAGGTAATTGGGTGAAGGATATCGAGTAAATAAACTATTGCTCTAAAAGTATAGCATATGAAAAAAAGAGAACTGAAAGAAGAGCTTGAAGAAGCATTTCGGGAAAAATTGAAAGCACAAATTTCATTTACACATGAGTTGTTAATTTTTGGATTACCAGTGAAAATTGAAAAAATCAATATTTTAAGTACAACATTACAACCTGGCAGTTTAGATCTTTTTCAACTATTAGAACACAGTGGAACTAATTTGCATTTTGCAGGAATGGTTGAATTATATTTTGAAGATGAATATCAAGATTTTAAACCATCTGAATTTTACAATTTTGAATCAATAGGTGTAAATGTCACATACAATGAAGTAGAAAAGAAATTTGAATTTGCAAGTGATATTACCTTGAGCCTTAGTAAAAGATCATGAAAGAATTTAAACCCTCCGATAAAATAGAATTAAAGGTAGGCGGAAACGTTACAATCAAAAAGAAGCTTGGCGAAGGTGGCCAGGGTATTGTTTATTTAGTTGAACTGAACGGAAAAGACTATGCCCTGAAATTTTATACACAGCCCTGTAATAAAGAATTTTACGATAACCTTGACAGTAACATCAAAAACGGCGCACCCACCGGTGTGTTCATCTGGCCGCAGTTTCTAACGGTCTGGAAAGAGAAACATTTTGGGTATATCATGGCCCTGCGTCCCGTTGAATACAAAGATTTTTCGCACTTTCTGCTTGCCAAAGTACGTTTTGCCAGTTTGTCGGCAATGATCAACGCGGCTTTGCAAATCAGCAATGCATTTCGCGAACTGCACCGAAAGGGGTATAGCTATCAGGATTTGAACGACGGCAATTTCTTCATTAACCCACTAACTGGTGATGTACTGATTTGTGACAATGATAATGTAGCCCCCTATGGCAAAAACCTTGGTATTGCGGGGAAATGCCGCTATATGGCTCCTGAAATTGTGCTTCGGAACAATCTGCCCAATGCCGATTCCGATCGGTTTTCTTTGGCAGTTATACTCTTTATGTTGTTGTTTAACAACCATCCTTTGGAAGGGAAATTGATCGCAGCTGTTCCTTGCTTGACTGATGAAATGGAGCGCAGGTTTTATGGCAGTAATCCTCTCTTTATTTTTGATCCGAATAACGATGCCAATCGTCCGGTCATGGGAATTCACACCAATGCGATTCGCCGTTGGCCCGTTTTTCCAAAGTTTATACAAGAAGCTTTTGTTTTGGCTTTTGGCGCCGATTGTATTCATGAACCCAACAAACGGAATCCCGAAAACGAATGGCAAAAGCTATTTATGCGCCTGCGCGATCAAACCGTACGTTGCAGTTGCGGAAGCGAGACCTTTGTTCATCCGGATACTAAAGAATCAAGTTGTGTGAATTGTAGCTGTAAGTTGGGGAACCCGCTAAACCTAAAAATAGGGCGAAGTCAGATAGTCATGTACCCTGGACAAAAAATATACAGCTTTCATACCCGGTTGCACAGTGAGGATTTCACAACCGTAGCCGGAGAAGTAATCCAAAACAAAAACAATCCAAATTTGTGGGGATTGAGAAATTTAAGCGCAGATGTTTGGATTTATACTATGCCCGATGGTACAACAAAGAATATAAATAACAATGAGGTAGTACCGGCTTTCAAAGATGTAAAGGTTTTATTTGCAGGAGGTTTAAGAGGAGAGATGGTCTAAAAATCTAATTGTAGAATATTATGGACATTGATGATGATTTAATGGATTTGTTTGAAGAAGGTTCGAAAAAGACAATATTTGAAATTAAACTTAATGAATGGATATTTCCTATTATTGGGAAAAACTGTCCGGATACTGGCAATCCCTCTAGTGGAACAGGCTTTTTCGTAAACAATCATGGTTATTTTGTAACTGCAGGTCATGTATTAAAAAACAAAAAACAGACCTATAAAGCTGTCATTAAAGGTATTGAATTTGATTTTAAGCTGGTTTTTATTGAGTATATAGATAAAGATAAGCAAGAACCACCATTATGTAAGGATCTAGCAATCGGTAAAATTGATATTGAAAATGAGAAAATAATATCTTGTTTTTTTGATACAAATAATGCAGATGGGAAAACACTCAATTATTCTGGATATAAGCAAGAGCCACCAAGGATAATTTTGAAAAGAGAGTTAGTATATTTTTATAATTATCAAGCAACAGATGAAAAACTTGAAGAAGGAAGAAGACTAAATAATTTTAACGGTGCAGATATAATCGTGGATAAGCGTCCAATTTGCGAAAACACCAGATCTTTAAAACTTATAGAAGGAATTCATTATAATGGGCTAAGTGGAGGTCCTGTTTATTTTGAGAAAAGTATTTTTGGAATGTTTATAGGTAATGAATATATTAAATCCACGTACATTATTGAAAAACTTAAGCAACTAAATATATCATTTAACACATAATTAAAAAATATTCTAAATAAATTAATCCATAATATAAAAACTATGAGCTTATTAGATGCAGTATCTATTCCGCGCCGAACGATGACGCTTTTTTTCTTAGTCGATACTTCCGGCAGTATGAGCGGCGATAAGATTGGTGCCGTAAACGAAGCAATCCGGGAAGTGATTCCCGAAATCAAAGACATTTCGGCTGAAAATGCCGATGCATTGATCAAGATTGCAGTGCTCGATTTTTCGTCGGGTGCACATTGGTTGTATGAACGTCCTGTTGATTCCGATCAATTTGTTTGGAATAACCTCGAAGCCGGTGGATTGACCGATATGGGTGTGGCTTTCAATATGCTGAACGAAAAATTGTCGCACAAACAGTTTATGGCAGATGCCATTGGTTCGTATGCCCCGGCTATCTTTATGATGTCGGATGGTGAACCAACCGACGAATATAAAAAAGGTCTTGAAGAATTGCGCAAAAACAAATGGTTCAAAGTAGCTATTAAAGTAGCTGTTGCAATTGGAGCCGATGCCAATACCGAAATTCTGAAAGAGTTTACCGGAAACGAAGAGTGTGTGCTAACCGTGCGTTCGCCTCAGGTTTTACGAAAAATGATCAGGTTTGCCAGCGTTACTGCTTCACAAATTGGCAGTAAAAGTTCAGGGGTAAGTGCTGATACAGCAACTGATTCTAATCAAAAGGCTGTTGATTTTGCACAGCAAGTAAAGACATTTCAGGATGACAATGCTGACCTAAAGGATGTGCAAGATGGCTGGTAATTGGGGATAGAGCAAAAATATGACAAAAATAAATGCGTTTCATTTAAGTGAAATTGGGGCTTCTCATATCAAAGAGGAAAAGCCATGCCAGGATTTCTCAATAAGCTACGAGCAGAACGAATATGCAGTTGCTATTGTATGCGATGGGCATGGAGGAAACAAATATTTCCGCAGTAACCGGGGCTCACGCATAGCTGTAGAACAAGCTTTGACAGCCATACAGGAGTTTATGAAAAGTCATATTTTGAATCCCCTGAAAGGCAAAAAAGTAATTGACAACTTGCTGGTTAATTCAGCAATATTTTTAAATCAACTGTCGGCCAACATTATTTATAGTTGGCGCGAGTGCGCTGCAATGGATTATGCGAAGGATCCGTTTTTGAAAGAGGAGACAGCTATACTTACAGCAAAAGAATTAGCTGCTATTCAGGAAGAGGATGGCTGGATTACCGCTTACGGGACAACATTAATTGCAGTCGTGCGGGCTCAAAAGTTCTGGTTCGGACTACATATTGGCGACGGAAAGTGTGTAGCAGTAAACGATAAGGAGGAGTATTCACAACCTATCCCGTGGGACGAAAAGTGTTTCCTAAACGTGACCACTTCGCTTAGCGATTCCCAGGCATTAACGCGTTTCCGAACTTATTTTGATCGGGAAAACCTGCCAACAGCCATTTTTATTGGTTCAGATGGTGTAGACGATACTTTCGGTACAGACGAAGCTTTGCACAATTTCTATCAAACCATTCTGCAGCTTTTAAAAGAAAAGGGAATCGAAAAAGCAAAGGAAGAACTGCAAAATTATTTACCAACCCTCTCGGCGAAAGGCAGTCAAGATGATATTTCGATTGCCGGGATTTTGGTTCAAAAGAGTTTTAACAAAATTTTGGTCTAAATGAAAACAATTCAATACCATCTAAATGAAAAACCCCACAATTCATGTGGGGTTAAAATTCAGCTTCTTTATCTGCTTTTTTTCACCAAACTTTTTAGTTTGTGTCAAACTCAGTCAAAGAACTGAGATATAACTCAACTAAGAATTTGGCATAATAGGAAACTAAAAATTTGTTCCATTTATGTTTTTCTTTATTAAATTATGCATTAGAATATTCTAATGCCTCACAAACATAAAACTAATTTTTGATGGGATCAAAATATTTATGAAAAATATAACTACAACAACCTTGCGCCTCAGGATATGCAATAAAAGTTGCGTACAGATGACATAACATATACAAAACCAATACAATGAAGAATTTTTTCATGCAAATTAAAGTGATCGTTTTAATCTTTACAGTCTTTTTTTCGTCTATTTCTCATGCACAAAATGAAAAGTCGTTTTCGTCTCTTGGCTACAAAACCGTTATGAGCCGCTTGTTTGAAACAAATGTATTTACCTCCAATAAAGAAGCGTTGTGGAAGCCTGACTATTCAGAAATGATTATGATGCCGGTGTCGGATGATGGTTATTGCCATACCACGATGGATACTATCATGTATTTTAACGATATGAATAATAAATATGCAACTACAATATTTGCAACTTACGAGTACATTGGTGATTCAAGATCTTCTTGCCATGCTTGCTCACCGGCCTTGGGCATTGCAATCTTTGTTAATAAAAACGGCAAATATTGGGAAATTGCTCAATTTGAGAAGAATCTTACCAAATGTGGAGCATGGGGTAAAAAGGACGGTCATTTTTCGATTTTAAAAATGGGAGAAAACAGGTTTTGCCTAAATCTAAAATCCTCAATTGACGGTAATCAGGGATATGTTAATGGAAATTCATCATTTTATTCGTTAGATGAATACAATAGATTCCGGAAAGTCTTTTCCTTTGTTTATTATGACTCTTCGGTGGGCGCTAAGGTAAAAGAACAAGGTCGGATCATCGAAAAGTCTTTAAAACTATTATCATCAAAAGATGATTACTACACCATTGAGTTGACCACTAAGTGTACAAATCCAAGATTCATTAAGAAGAGCACGTATGATTATTCATATGAATTAGGAATTTACGATCAAAAAGTTAGTCAATAAAACAAATAAATCTGTTCAAAATATGCTCAAAAACGGTACCATAAATAAATCGGAATTATTATCGTAATATAATTTTAATCAATAAATTTGTTGTTTGTTCATGAAGCTGAAAAGGATATTTATGACAAAGTTGCTGCCAATATAATGAAGACATTCAAATAGATTAACCATGCTCCTCAGGATTTGTTCCGCAAATGTTCAAAGCTGCTGCTGCGCATTTGCAATTCGCAGCTGTTAATCAGTGATTTGCAATCCTTTTTTAATCCCAGCTCTTTGAACCTCTGCTCTTCATGATATGTTTAAAAGCTGGCAGCACCAGGTGAAAAAATTGAAATAATAAAGGAATAATTCGAGAAAAGCTGTTTTTTAACTAAAATTCAAAGAACATGAAAAAACTAATTTTGATTTTGATTGTGGTTTTGTCTAACCTTTATAGTTATGGACAATTTATTAATTATGAGCCTTTCGTTCCCTCGGTCCCGGGTAAACCAAGTAGCAATTCCTCAACAAGTCGCCATTCTTCAATATCAGGAGAGACCAATTCGGGTGAATTAGTAAGAACAACAGGATACATACTGGATGTAAATGGAAGAGTTAAGCAGAAAATCTCTCTTAAAGTTTTGGCAATATCTGACATTTATGGTGAAAAGGTCACTATTAAAGAATATTATGTAAATTCTGCTTATGTTGGAGGAACTCAATGGAAAAAAATCTCGTTAAGGGGGGAGGTAATTAGCGGCAATGTTGCATTCTCTAAACAAGAAGAAGTCGGTAATGCAAACTTCAATTATTGGGCATATTGGGATAGTGGGAATAAGATATGGTTTAGTTTATGATATTTGAAAAAGCAAAAACATGAAATACAACATCTTAACTAAATATTTGACATTCTCTTTATTATTCATACTTTCATCAGCCAACCAATTATGGGCTTATGATGGCGGAAAAATTACAGACATATATGATGGTTATAATAGAGATCGTTGGACTTTATATCCATGTGTTATTTTATTTGTCGTAGGATTTGTTGCCTTAATATTTGTGAAAAAAAAGAAAGATAACTGATGGCAATCGAGTATTATCCCCAATGTAAGCTGAATAATTATGAATACAATTTTTTATTTCTGTTTTAAACTCGAATGAGTAGTCAGTTTTTTACCCCCGATCAAGAAATTTCGGAAAAGTGTTTTCGTCTTGATTTTGAATTCTTAAATTCATATATATTAGTCAATAATTTTAATCTATTTAAAACATTTTGATCGGAAAAATAATTGTAACTATTAGAAATACAAATATTTATAACTCTATTTGCATTAGATTTCAGCGATGAATTTTTCTTTTACAGATTCAATTCGTCTATAGAGATCAATGAATTAACATTTTTATTATTAACTCAGTCTTTTACTCGCTTCTAAAGAGACTATATTATGAAACAAATCCTTTATCTCTTTTTGCTCGCATTTTTTTGTATGATGTTTTGGTTTCTGGAGACGATTATTAGGGGATGGGAAGGATCGAAATGGTTAAATTACCTCCATTATTCCATGTTGATGATTCCGATAATTGTACATTTCTGGGTTATCCGGGTGAACGGAAAGCTCCAATTTTTCAAACATATTGTAGTGTATCCAAGCTTGTACATTTCCTATTTTATGTTTCTTTTTATGACGATAGGTAATTTCGCAGAGGGGGTAGTTGCCATCCATCCAATTCTTAATCGTTTTCATTTGTCAATTAATCTGGCTTATCCTCTATTCTTAAGCCCAATCATCCTTTTCCCGGTAATTACGTTTTTATGTAATTTTATAGCAGCACGGATGGAAAAGAAAAGGCTTACTAAAATGAATAAATGGATATTGTTTTTTAGCCCTTTCATAATTCCGGCAGTGAGCGCAATATTCACCATTCTATTGTTTGCAACATCATCTTTATTCCCTCCAACACCACCTGATCCTATTAAGAATGGACTTGAAGTTATTCATTGGACAAAAAGTGGAAGTTTGATTTTTTCATTCATCGCTTATGAAGGAATGTACTACCTATGGTTAAAAGAAAAATGGGAAACCTTGCCCCTCAGGATATGCAATAAAAGTTGCGCACATCCGACATAACATAAACAAAACCAATACAATGAAGAAATATTTCATGCAAATTAAGGTGATCGTTTTAATCTTTACGCTCTTTTTTTCGTCAATTTCTCATGCACAAAATGAAAAGTCGTTTGCGTCACTTGGCTACAAAACCGTGATGAGCCGTTTGTTTGAAACAAATGTATTTACCTCCAATAAAGAAGCGTTGTGGAAACCTAACTATTCAGAAATGATTATGATGCCGGTGTCGGATGATGGTTATTGCCATACGACGATGGATACTATCATGTATTTTTCCGATATGAATAATAAATATGCAACTATAATTTTTGCCACTTACGAGTACATTGGTGATTCAAGATCTTCTTGCCATGCTTGCTCACCGACTTTGGGCATTGCAATCTTTGTTAATAGAAACGGTCAATATTGGGAAATAGCTCAATTTGAGAAGAATCTTACTAAATGTGGAGCATGGGGTAAAAAGGACGGTCATTTTTCGATTGTAAAAATAGGAGAAAACAGATTTTGCCTAAACCTAAAATCAGCTATTGGTGGTAATCAGGGATATGTTAATGGAAATTCATCATTTTATTCGTTAGATGAATACAGTAGATTTCAAAAAATCTTCTCCTTTGTTTATTATGACTCTTCAGTGGGCGCGAAGGAAAAAGAACAAGGTCGGATCATTGAAAAGTCTTTAAAATTATTATCATCAAAAGATGATTACTACACCATTGAGTTGACCACTAAGTGTACAAATCCAAAATTCATTAAGAAGAGCACGTATGATTATTTTTATGAATTAGGAATTTACGATCAAAAAGTTAGTCAATAAAACAAATTCGGATAACCACGAATGAAACCACAATAGGCGAGCTGAATATTTGATATTAGCTAAGACATAAAATGTCAAAGTCTATCAATATCTTTGTTTCCACAAACTCAGGAACATGTCAACAAAGGAATCAGTATTGCGCTACATCCACATTGTCAATAAGCTGCGTAAAGCCCCCGCAACTTTTGACGAGATTGACCATTTTATTTCGGAACAATCAGCGTTGCAGGATCACAAATTCAATGTCTCTAAGCGCCAGTTCCATCTTTGAAATAGAAATCAGTTACGATTTCAGCAGGCAGGTTTATTTCATCAATGAAGAAGAGTATTCTGAATTCAGCCGCAGACGAATGGAAGCCTTTGATACCTTCAATGCACTTAAGATCGGTGAAAATACATCCAGATCAATCCATTTTGAAAAACGCCGGCCTCAGGGCACTGAAAACCTCTTCGGATTGCTTCATGCCATTAAACAATATATCCGGATCGAATTCAACTATCATAAATACTGGGAAGATCAGCCGGCAATCAGAACGGCCGAACCCCTGGCGCTCAAGGAATTCAAAAACCGCTGGTACGTTATTGCAAAGGATTTAAAAGACAGCAGGATTAAGAGCTTTGCGCTGGATCGGTTAAGCAGTCTTGAAATCCTGAAAAAGCGCTTTACCCCTCCTGAAAATTTTGACGTAAACAGTTATTACAAACACTGCTTCGGGATCATAAGCCCTGATGAAGATCAACAAGTACAGGAAGTAATTCTGTCTTTTGATCCTTACCAGGGAAAATACATCAAATCCCTCCCACTCCATGAATCACAGGAAATTCTTGCCGATGACGAAAAAGAATTGCGAATTAGGCTCAGCATCTACACTACCTATGATTTTTTGATGGAAATCCTCTCCTTCGGTGCGTATGTAAAAGTCATACAGCCCGATAGTTTGATTACAGAATTAAAATCAACCTTTAAAAAAGCGCTGAAGCAGTATTGAAATACTCAACCCAACTGACATTTTTTAATTCAGGTCAAAAATGATGTCATGCCTTCGGCATTATATGCTTTGACTATCTTTCAATTCGCATTTATAGGAAATATTATCCATGACTCCCCACCATATTCCGAAAATTCTACTGGATCTCTGCACCTTTACCAACATACTTTCCTTGCCTCCTTTTGCGACCTCCTTCGCATAAACCCGAAGAGTTATAAGAGATATTGATTGTACTTCTCACTGAACTGACTCAAAACTTTACAAAGCATATTCAATGCACCGAATAAGTACCAGAATTTCAAAAATAAATATTCTCCCGACCTCTTAACAAAGGATTTTCATTTTTTAGTAAGAATTGTTTAACTTGCTATTAGAAACTGATAAATTAACGCTATGAAAAATCTTCTTATTTCAGTTTTATTTCTTACGTGCCTGACTGCCGAAGGCAGTGAATTGGCCGATACGACCAAAACGTGGAAAATAAATGGCAAAAGCTCACTTAATTTTTCACAGGTTTCATTAACAAACTGGTCTGAAGGAGGTGATGGATCGGTTTCTGGTGCCTTCCTGTTCGGTATTAATGCCAATAATAAAAAAAATAAGCACTATTGGGACAACAATTTTACGTTGGAGTACGGGATGACCAAAAACAACAGTGAATCACTCCGAAAGAGTATCGACCAAATTTATTTATCTTCAAAGTATGGTTTCGAAATCGGCAAACCCTGGTACCTGTCTGCTCTTTTTGATTTTAAAACGCAATTGGCTAAAGGATATAATTATCCTAATGACAGCATTTTTATTTCGAAATTCATGGCGCCTGGCTACATGAATTTTGCATTGGGTTTTGATTATAAACCAAATGATAATTTGTCTTTAATGCTATCTCCGGTAAGTACAAAATTCACTTTCGTGCTGGATGACAGTCTGTCGACTGCAGGCTCATTTGGAGTCGATCCCGGGAAAAAGTTCAGGGCCGAGTTTGGGGCTTACCTGAAATTTGTTTATACCAAGAAATCATTGATCAAAAACGTCGATTTTCAGACGCGTCTCGATTTATTTTCCAACTATTTAAAAACCCCACAAAATATTGATATAAACTGGGATATGAAGTTTGACATGAAGATTAATGAATATTTATCGGCTGCATTCGGAACTACGCTCAAATATGACGATGACATAAAGTACATTGACAAAAACAGAGTTATCCATGGAGCGCGTACCCAGCTTAAACAGTTTTTGGGAGTCGGCCTATCTTATAAATTCTGATTTGACCTGAACAGTTGTGAATGACAGTTCTTTTTGATTTCTCTAAAATTCTGATTAGAAAATATTTTAGTGCTCCGTTACTCGGGAGTCAGACAAAACAATCAAATTACATAAGGTTTGTTTATCGCCAAATGTACACCGTTTAAATTAGTGAGGCGCATTGTCTCCCGCTTTATAAAAGGATGAGAGAATGCGCCTCAAAAGAGTTATCAGTTATGAAGAACCACGCCATAACTTCTTAAGAGCTCTGATTATTTCTTATTTAATAAATCCCTGATTTCGGTGAGTAGGGTCACTTCAGCTGAAGGAGGGGGAACAACATTTTCAACAGTCTTTACATCTTTCTTCTTCAAACTGTTCATTAGTTTGATCATCATGAAGATGGCAAATGCAATGATCAAAAAATCGATAGCCACCTGGATAAAATTACCATAATTAATTGAGACAGGGGCCGTTACCACTTTGCCGGCATCCATGACCCCTTCCTTTAAAATGATCTTGAAACCCGTAAAATCGGTTCCGCCTAATAACATCCCGATGGGTGGCATTAATACATCAGCTACAAAAGAGGAAATAATCTTACCAAAGGCTCCGCCAATGATTATACCGACAGCCATGTCGACCACGTTTCCGCGCATGGCAAATTCCTTGAACTCCTGAACCATTTTCATAATGTTTCTTTTTTAAGGTTAATGTAATATATCAGTCTAAGTCCGATACTTCTGATTGTGTTGTTTATGTCGTAAAACTCTGATAAATATAAAGAATTAAATATAAATAATAATCAATATCTCAAACAAACTTCACAATTGTTTTTAGTGAACTTTGTTCAAAATACAGATTATTAAAAGGTCGACTGGATCAATGGTGGAATGACCTGTAATGGATCTTATTCTGACGGGCAAGTGATTAGTCGAATAATCCTTTCAGCATTGACATACCCTTGTGAAGGATATCGCCTTCCTCAATCACCCCATTCGGTGTCAGTTTATCCACCATTTGAGGCAATGCTTCAGCCACACCATTGGCAGCTTCTTCATGAGAAACGCCCAATTTTGCAGCAATGCTTTGAATAAAATTACCGCCCAGAGCTGAGGTAGCCTGATTGGCGTCGATGGTTTTGTTTTCACCTAAACCGATCCAGGATTCAACCTGATCGCCCAGTCCGGAGTCCTTCAGTTTGCTAACCAGGCCAGTAAGACCCCCTTCCTGATTTCGAACTAAATCCATTACTTCCGTAACGATAGATCCTTTCAATTGATCAAAAATACCCATGTTTTATGTTTTATTGTTCTGGTATTAAAAGAGTGAAAAAAATCAATCTAATTGCTTATGGTTTACAATAAACCACACGGACAAAACTCAAATATGCGATGCACTTTATTCTCCCTGCTTTATTAAAGTATAACAATACCTGCACATACTAATGAGGTGAATAAAAGTGCATCATCTCATTAGTGTCAGGGTTTTGACTTAAAGGTAGGAAATACCTGCCAAAGGAGCGTTGGTTTTAACTGAACCGATCCCATTTTCCATTGAAGCCTGAGCTTTGTACATCTCGCTTCTGCCAATTTCCTGACCATTTGTAGCTTGTAACACAAAATAGACTTGACCGTCTTTTGCAGTTTTACGTTCAAAACGTTTATCGTCCTGAGAGTTCTTTTTTACGCTTGCAATACCATTTTCGCAGCTTTCTTTGGCTTTGTAGCCTTCGCTTGAAAGTATTACCTGGCCATTTTTTGCGGTAAGGTTGAAATAATACTGGCCGTCTTTGCCAGTTTTGACTTGAAATTCCGGATGTGCCATAATTATTAAATTAAGTGGTTAAACAATAAGAAAATCAAACTTGAAATAATAATATTTTTCTCAGACGCTATATTCCATTATTAATATTCGGTAAACCAAAGCCTTTTCACAAAATCCAAACCGTTTGTTGATTAATTAAGTAAACACTGCCTATAAGCAAAATAAATTTAACGCCAGAATTAAAGTGCATTAAACTTCATATAAATAAAGTTACGCAAATAAAAAAAATGATCCAAATGAAAATTGTTATATTACAAAAATCAGCATTGTATTGGCTCTTTCTGAAAAAGACTTTTTGGTAAGTGACTGCATTCCCCTGTTTGACATGGGCTGTTATTGCAGTTAAGTAATTGGAATAAAAAATGTCATATGAGGCTTATAGGCTATAGGGGTTTAGGCTAAAGGTAAAAGGGAATATGATGATCCTTCAGTCTAAAGTCTAAACTCCATCAGCCTAAAAATACGACATTGTATTCTTGGCATTACTTACATCCTTACAGGTTAATGAAGATGATGAACCTATTTCCCGTCTCGCAACAAATGAAGGGTGTAAGGGGGCTGAATTAGAATTTAAGGCAGGATTGAGGTAATGAGTAATGAAATGAGAGAATTATCGTTAAAACGATAAAACGCAAATCACCCGTTACAAACTAAGTGGAAACATGCAAAAAATAAAAACTATCAGTAGAGGATATTTAAAAACAATCCCCAAAATCATCGGGCGATTTCGGGGATTGGAATTACTATGCACGAATCAATTAAACCACCAAAATGTATGACCGGCACAGTAATTGCATGTATAAATCTTAACCAATTCAAAATGAATGCTTTATGACGAAGAAGAATCGTTAAAAACGACAACGAAGGGCAGCAGATATGTAATTTTGAAATATACAAAACTCTTTCTTACTTCTGCGCTTCTTTTTTTGCTTCTTCCGTCATTTTCTGATTGGCTGTTATGGCAAACTCAACACGGCGGTTTTGACTTTTGCCTTCAACAGTCTCATTGGAAGCAATGGGATCAGCGATCCCTAAGCCGGTCGTTTTTAGTCTTTCGGGAACCAATCCTTTTGAAACCAGGTACGTCTTTACAGAGGCAGCACGATTTTGGGAAAGGGTCAAATTGTAATCTGGTTTGCCAGAGCTGTCTGTATAACCAAAAATATCAATGTTGGTATTCGGATATTCATTGAAGACAGGAACCAATTTATCCAGATTTGACTTTGCCTGCGGCGTCAATGTTGCTTTATTGACATCAAAACGTATGGCATCTTCCTTTAGCACCAGGCGTATCCCTTCACCTACTCTTTCAACATCGGCGCCAGGCAATACCTCGGTTATTTTCCTCGCCTGTTTATCCATTTTGTTGCCGATGATGGCACCCGTTCCGCCTCCGACAGCGGCACCAATCACCGAACCTAAAACGGCATTGCCGCCTTTACCAACATTGTTGCCAATGATACCGCCAAGAAGAGCACCCGCTGCAACACCAATACCTGCACCTTTTTGAGTGTTATTTGCATTTTTTATTGCCGTGCAACCTGAAAGAACAGAACCAGCAAAGAATAAAAGAGACAAACTGTAAATTGTAATTTTGTTCATATTAAATAATTGATTTGAATAATTGACAGGATATAATCTGCCAGTGAAAATCTTAATTTATTTTTTCAAATTGATAAACGACATCTGTTTTTTGTCCGTCGACATCAATAACATCAATCAGCTGAAAAGAGTTTTCAGTTTGATTAGCGACTTTCAGCAGGTAACCCTGCACTACTTTTTTCGATTTTATGCCTGCATCCAAAATTTTCAGTCCAAACATTCCATCTTTATTGATGCTCCAGACTATCGGTGAACTGAAAGATGTACAGCCTGCTTGATTCAGACTCATACTTCCTTTGTTGTTATTGGGAATGAAATTCCAGTTACTTCCGATGAAACATTTGGAATCAGCGATTTGAAATGAATTCACCTTGAGGTAGTTTGAACCGGGATAAGAAACATTTGTGATTTGCCAGTTACCTTTTATCTCTTTTTGGCTCCCCCTGTCTGTTTTTGCGGTAAAGCTTGTGGTTTTGGTGGTTGTTTTGCATGAGAACAAAAAGGCTAAAAGCAAAGACGCTAATAAAATTTTTTTCATAATGTGACTTTTTCAATTGTTGTAAAGTTATTGCTTTTAAAGATACTTCACAAAGAAAATTACAAGACATAGAACTTTTTTAAATTGTTTATCCCTAAGTTATGCGAATTAAGGGTTGAAAAATAATGAAACTTGGAAAGTCGACTTTGTATTGTAGCCAATTATGTATAAAGCTTTTTTCATTAAACGTTCAATTAAAGAAATGGATAACCTAATCTGTCGAAAACACCTCAGTAGAAATGGCCGGTAGAGAAAAATCGACCTAATTACCTAATTTAATCAGGTAATTAGGTTGGTGGAGGGGTAAAATCAATCTCTCTACTGAGGTGTTTTTCAAAAGATTAGGTTATTGAAGATAATATTTTCAACTCTTAATTCGCATAAGTTAATCTAAATTAATCTAAATAATGAGAATAAATAAATGTCGTATCTACAGTTAAGTAATTGGAATAAAATAATGTCATATGAGGATTACAGGCTATCGGTGTTTAGGCTAAAGACAAAAGGGGTATATTATGACCCTTCAGTCTAAAGTCTAAACTCCTTCAGCCTAAAAATACGACATTATATTCTTGACATTACGTATGATGGTTACGAACGCAAAAATTGTGAATAATTCTTCAAAACAACAAGATTCACCACGTTTGCCACATCCGGTGAAGGGGGTCACAAAAAGATAGAGAATCCGAATGTCAATAATTTTTAACGAGTTACACGAAAGGATGCCGGAACTGTGGTTCTTGAGACTTGAATGATTAATGGGATAGGAGCTGGATCTTGAAACATTGGTTATGACCGACTGAAAAGGATACAACAACGGTAAAGTTTAAACCACAGGGCCTGGATGGAAGAGGTTGTGGCCCTTTAGCGCCCGGGGAAACAGAAACAGAAATACACACCATTCATCATATTTACCGTCACAAATTACCCAGGTATTTCTTCTAAAAGGTCAAATATTCTGCATCTGAAATTATTTTGGCACCGGGGAGTTCTTTGATTTGTTTTAAAGCACTTATAGCCTTTGTTCTTTCAATCTCATCTGGTTATAAGTCGATTTTGTTTCTTTGAACCGTAGCTTTAATGTTGTCAATGATGGCTTTTAACCCTGAGTTTCCTTTTAACAACATCATGATACTGTCTGATGAATCTGTTGATTTTGGTTTTATAGAGAAAGGGGATGTCGTCAAATCTATGGGAATCCCGATCGAATTAATCAGAAAGGACCTTTTAGCCGGATAAAAATTGTGATAAATTTACTTTTCAATATTCGGAAGTTCCAGCCCATACCCCTTTTTATGATCTTCCGCTTTCAGCAGAAAAGAGAAAAGAATGGCCATGATGCCAAAACAGGCAAATATCAGCATCGGAATCGTATAATTGTATTGCGTGATGACCTGTTCCTTTCCATCCACCAACTTGTTGATTGTTCCGGTGATGCAATATTTATCAAGTACAATTCCGATCAGTAAAGGCACCCCCATGAGTCCCCAGTTTTGAACCCAGAAGGTTATGGAGTAGGCCGTTCCCAGCTTACTTTCAGGAATAATCTTGGCAATCGAAGGCCACATGGCTGATGGGACCATTGAAAAGGCAATTCCCAGAACCATGACCAATCCTATAGCAATAGGAAAGCTGTTTAAGGAAGGAACGGAGAATAATAAATGCACGCAGACCAAAAGGATAGATCCTATGATCATGATCGTAGCCCCTTTCCCTTTCCGGTCAAACAAACTTCCGAAAAAAGGCGTTAAGATCAGCGCGCTAAAGGGGAGCAAAGCAGGAATATAACCGGCAAAAGAATCGGCTATACCAAATTTCTGAACAATCATGTTGGTTGCATATTTTATAAACGGGAAAACGGCGGAATAAAACAAAACGCAAAGAACAGTAATGTACCAGAAGGCCCGGTTTTTACCAATCTCAATAATATCAGCGAATTTAAACTCCTCTTCAGCTGGCATTCCTGCATCAGCTTCTTCCCGATCCAGTCTGCGATCCATAAAGGTAAAAAGAATAAACACCAGCAACCCTAAACCCAGTAAGAAAAGGGAAAGAATAACGGGCGCACTGATATCGCCTGTCAATTTCACCAACGGAATTGGAGTAAACATGGCTAAAGCGGTTCCGATACGGCCGGTGGAGGTGTTAAGCCCGATTGCAAGGGCCATCTCCTTTCCACGAAACCAGCGAACCACCGCTTTATTGGCAGCAATACCGAACATTTCACACCCTACTCCGAAAACGGCAAATCCGAATCCGGCCACCACGGCTGATTTTGCGGATGGGGCAATCACCTGCCAGGAAAAAATATTCAACTCGTACATACCCTGGACATGACCGGAAATCGCCCAGTATTTTATAAATCCACCAATCAGCATAATGCTGATTCCAAGCACCCCGGTGAACCTGACGCCCAATTTGTCCAATATCATGCCGCTGAAAATCAACATCAGCAAAAAGACATTGAACCAGCCGTATCCGCTTGTAAAAAACCCATAGTCGGAAGCCGACCATGCCAGATTGGCTTGTAACCTTTCCTGCAAAGGGGCCATGGCATCGGTCAGGTAATACATACACATCATGGTAAATGATACCAACACAAGCATTAGCCAACGGGCTGATTTTGAGTCACGAATGGAACTCCTGTTAATTTTGGTCATATAATATTACTTATCCTGCAGGATGATGAATTAGTGGTGCAAGATACTTAAAAATGGAAAAGTTTCACTGAAGATTAATTCCTGATAAAAAAGAATTTAAAAATTTGTTGTTATGAAATCTTGAACATTTCAGTATATTTTTATTAAACTTGCGGAATTTTTTAGTCATTATAACATTAATTAATAATTGCTATGGGAAAATATAGTTTAAAACCCGTTGAAGTACCAAAAGTGAGTACGAAGTACAGGACTATCAAAACCAAATTACCTGTTCCGGAATCATTATCCGTATTTGAAGACTTGGGTATGAGTGAACCTGAATCCATGATGGGTCAGCCTCCGATTGTTTGGCACAAGGCAGAAGGATTCCAGGTCTATGATAAGTGGGGCAACAAATGGTTGGATTGGTCTTCAGGTGTTGTAATAGCCAATGCCGGTCATGGTCGTAAAGAAATCAGAGATGGATTAAAAGCGATTATAGATCAGGGTTTGTTGACAACTTATGTTTTTGTACACGAAAAACGTGCGGAATTAACAAAAATGCTTCAGGCGCTTGCACCTGATCCTGCTAGTTACCAGGCATTCTTGCTTAGTACCGGAAGCGAAGCAACCGAAAACTGCATTAAACTCGCCAAAACATACGCGATCAAGAAATACGGTCCAACTAAAAAGTACTTTGTTTCTTTCGAAAATTCTTTCCATGGCAGGACAATGGGTTCACAGTTGGCTGGAGGTATGGCCAAAGGTAAAACCTGGATCGTTGACGAAGGAAAGACATTTATCCAGGTTCCCTTCCCGGATGGATATAAAACTGTAGACACCTCATTCGATCTGTTTTTAAGCACGTTGAAAGAAAAAGGAGTTAAACCTGAAGAAATTGCAGGGGTAATGACCGAATCCTTCCAGGGAGTAGGTCCTGATTTCCTGCCTGTCGAATACACCCAAAAATTACAGGATTTCTGCCATAAGTATGATATCGTCATGATTTATGATGAAGTACAGGCAGGATTCGGCCGTTCAGGAAAAATGTTTACCTTCCAGCATTACGGCGTTACACCTGATCTGATTGCTTGTGGAAAAGGAATTTCTTCTTCTTTGGCTATTTCAGCCGTTATCGGAAGAAAAGATATCATGGGCCTTTATGGACCGGGATCAATGACCTCTACCCACTCAGGCAGTCCGCTTCCGGTAGTTTCAGCAATTGAAAGCATAAAATTGATTCAAAAAGAGAATTTAGTAGAAAATTCTGCTAAACTTGGAGAGATATTAGTTCCGGAGATCACAAGAATTCAGCAAAAATATCCTGATATTCTTGGTTGTGCTCATGGAAAAGGATTAGTAGCAGGTATTCAGGTTGTCAAAAAAGGCACCAAAACCCCGGATCCTGACATGGCATTAAAGATCAATGAAAGATGTTTCCACAAAGGATTATTAATGTTTGCTCCTGTTGGTATAGCCGGCGAATGTCTAAAGATTGCTCCGCCGTTAATGATTACGGAAGAAGCCTTAAGAGAAGGCATTAAGGTCTTTGAAGAAGCTTGTGACGAAATCTTAGGAAAATAATATCATGACAGCTAATAATTCCAATAGGCCCATTGACGTCACCATCGTTGGCGGGGGTATGATCACTCATGATCTGATTTTACCATCAATCTATCATCTGCAGCGTACCGGTGTGGTCAAAAGCATCAATGTATGCGCACTGGATTCAGCTCCATTGAAAGCGCTGAAAGAGAGCAAGGAAATTCTTGAAGCATTTCCGGGACAGGATTTCAATGCTTATCCTGCTGTTGATGAACCGGCTGCCAATAAATATCCGGATCTTTTCAGGGAAGTGATCTCCAAAATGAAACCGAGACAGGTTGTGGTAGTGGCCATGCCCGATCAGCTTCATTATACGGTCGTCATGGAAGCCCTGAAAAACAACCAGCACATCTTATGTGTAAAACCTTTGGTGCTGAAATACGAACAAACGGTAGAAATTGAAAAAATCGCTCTCGAAAAGGGATTATTCATCGGCGTGGAATACCACAAACGTTTCGACCGCCGTTCTTTAATGGCCAAGCGAGGCTATGAATTAGGACAATTCGGTGAATTCGTCGTTGGTGAAGCCAAAATGATCGAACCTTATTTATACCGGTCCTCCAATTTCCAAAACTGGTTTACCTGTGATAAGACCGACCCGTTTGTATATGTAGGTTGCCATTATGTTGATCTTGTTTGCTTTATCACCGGATTGAAACCTGTTGAGGTTAGCGTTTCTGGGATTAAAGGGAAATTCCCGAACGGCAATGAAGGTTACATGTGGGCCAACGGAAGAGTCCGCTTTGAAAATGGAGCAATCCTTTCCGTAACCGATGGTCTTGGTTATCCTGATGCAGGCGCCGGAAGCAACGAACAGAACCTTGAAATGTTCTTTGAAGGCGATGGACAGTCGGGTATGGTAAAACATGACGACCAGTTCCGCGGAGTTGAACACTCCTATCTCGACGGGATCGGCTGTGGAGGCTCTAAATTCAATTATGTTAGTCCTGACTTCTACCGGGTCATTCCGTGGGAAGGTCCCGGTTATCAGCCTGTAGGTTATGGGTTCGAATCCGTTGCCGCTACCATCAAAATGGCTCAGCGGATTGAGAACGAAGTACAGGGTCTTTCCGAAGCAGATTCTCTTGCAAAAAGAAGAGAGATGATTCAGGAAGTTGATACCAAGGGAATCATTGCCACACCTGCCAACAGCTATGTCAATGAGCTCGTTATGGAAGCCGCTCGTCTTTCTATCCTGAATGACGGCGATATCGCAAGCATTATTTACGGAGACAACCCACACGTTGAGCTTCGCAAGAAATAATTCTTACTGAAATATAATTCTGAAAAGAGCAGTCATCGTGGCTGCTCTTTTTTTGGCTCTATGACGTTTTGTGTGGGTGTTAAAGTAACAAAGTACAAACCTATATCTGTCAATCAAGTAAGTCTATGTTTATGAAAAACCTTATTCCCAAGGAAAAACCTTAGTAGAAATGGATAGTGAGAGGGAAGCTCAACCTTATTACCTTATTGATATACAGATTGTTTAATAAGGTCAAACCACAGTGGTATTCCTTTTTACTAAGGTTAGTCAAATAAAAAATAAGGTTCATCCTAACCTGGCACATTTTCATTTAATTTAACGTGAGTTCGATCTAAGGAATAGATAACCTAATCTGTCGAAAACACCTCAGTAGTCATGGTCGAGGGAGAAAAACCAACCTAATAACCTAATTTAATCAGGTAATTAGGTTAGTGAAAGCGTAAAATTAATCCCATCTAAGGTGTTTTTTTAAAGATTAGGTTATCGAAGACAACATTAACGCTCAAACAATCAAGCACTGTCTTATTCATTGCTTAGATCGAGCTCAGGTTAATTTATTCTTTCTTAAAAAAGATACCTACCACCCACACTGTTCGTCATAGACCCCTTTTTTTAAGTTATGCCACCGAATCATGAGGATGTCCCAAAAGTCTGTTTCCGATCCATTGCCATCAACTTTAGTTGACGGTACAAGGCTAAAAAAACAGATGAATTTGTTTATTGTGTTTTAGCTTTGGGGACACCCTCATTCCATTCAAAATAAAAGCAGGCGGAAAATTCCGCCTGCTTTTATTTTGTAGTAATTCATGAAGAACTATTCGCCTATTCTTTGAATAGCCCCGGTTGTTGGGTGAATCATTATCTTGTATTCTCCGTTCAGTAATGCATCGGGTAGAGGAGTAACAACACCAAACTGGGCAATCGCGAGGCGTGCCTGAGCAAGAACATCACTTCCGTTCAAAAGCCGCGCTATGGCTAATCCCGGAATCCGGTAATAGACTCCTGAAGTGGAAGCTTCACCCTGTGCGGCCGATTGAGAACCATTGCGTGTCAGATCAGTATTGGGGTCCAGATCGAGCACGATGGGTTTCCCTGAGACATTGTTTTCCGGCAAAATTCCAGCCGATGGCGAAAAACGGAAAGCCACGAGTCCTTTTGCTCCTTTCCCGTCAGGAATTACGTCAAAAGTATAGGAGTGCTTTGCCTTGAAGGATTTCCCGATAAAAAGAGCTGTATATTCACCGATGATCTTATCAAGTTCGTCTACCATGACCTGGTATGCTTTCCCATCCGGCGGCAGCTTATCATATTTGGCAGCCAGGACCTGAGCTTTTCTTTTCCTCAGTTTTAAAATGTCATGAGCCGCTTCAGCCGCTTTTTCCTCGAAAGATTTAAATTTATCTCCTGACCGGCGGGAACTGTCTTTTTCAGAAAGAAAAGAATGCATGGATAAATCAGACCAGACCTGTTTGGGAACAGCTATATCATTTGTGAATTCGGATGAGAATACTTTATGCTTGTCTACTTTGGTTTCACTGTTAACCCCAACCAGAACACCTTCTTCCGTGAGGCTTAACATGGAAGCCACAGCGCCAGCGGCTTTGTGCATCTCTGCAGGATCGGGTTCTCCGAATGTTTCCAGTTTTACTCCGGTAATAGTCCAGTTTTCCCCATCATTGGAGGGAGCATTTCTAACTCCTAAATATTTCTGGGCATATTCGTAATAGGGACCATGAAAGAATTTTTCCTGCGATGCTTCCACAAAGATCCTTACCCCGGTACGCGGTAACGAGTACACAACCCCTCCTGCAAACGGACCTCCGGTTGTTTCAATCTTCTTTTTATCATCCTTTGTTCCTGCCAAAAGATTTCCGGCCATCAGGAAGATGAACAGATATAAGAGACTTGTTGATTTCATTGTTTTTACTGTTTTAGTTCTTTGCTTAGAAAAAAAGATTTTTATCCATTTTTCATTGAGACAAATATAAAATTTATAACCTTACGCCCTTACTTTGCTTTTGCTTTCAGTTCATAAAAATACTTTTTTAACATTGCAGGAGGTGAGGACACAATTTAATCCGGGATGTTTTTATGTGGATGTTAAGAGATAAATAAAGAACGCTATTGCGGATTAAAACTCAATTAGCGACTAAATGAAAGCAATAGAGATCAGCACGAGGACTGATAAACAAGGACACTTGAGAATTAGCTATCCTTTGAACAAAAAGGATAGCAATGTCCGGATTATCATCCTTGTTGATGAAAAAGAGTATGATAAAGATGAAGAAAAATTATGGGTAGATTCAATTTCCTCAAATCCAGCATTCGATTTTTTAAAAACGTGAGTTCGATCTAAGGAATAGATAACCTAATCTGCCGAAAACACCTCAGTAGTCATGGTCGAGGGAGAAAAACCAACCTAATTACCTAATTTAATCAGGTAATTAGGTTAGTGAAAGCGTAAAATTAATCCCATCTAAGGTGTTTTTTAAAGATTAGGTTATCGAAGACAACATTAACGCTCAAACAATCAAGCACTGTCTTATTCATTGCTTAGATCGAGCTCAGGTTAAAAGATGAAGCCGAAGATATCTATTCTTTAACCGATGGCAGTTCAATCAGAGATTAAGAATGCAATTGTTTTGGTTCCATTTCCTTTTGAGGCTCTATGACGTTTTCTGTGGGTGTTAAAGCAACAAAGTACAAACCTATATCTGTCAATCAAGTAAGTCTATGTTTATGAAAAACCTTATTCCCAAGGAAAAACCTTAGTAGAAATGGATAGTGAGGAGAAAACTCAACCTTATTACCTTATTGATATACAGATTGTTTAATAAGGTCAAACCACGGTGGTATTCCTTTTTACTAAGGTTAGTCAAATAAAAAATAAGGTTCATCCTAACCTGGCACATTTTCATTTAATTTATTCTTTCTTAAAAAAGATACCTACCACCCACACTGTTCGTCATTGAGCCAATTATTTAATATTGATTAGATTATGGATAGAAGGGAATAATCAAATTATTCCTTTTTATCAAAGGTAGCAAAAGCCCGACCCAGGTTATCAGCAATATCACCTGCCAGCAGCGATTCCATTGACATAGACGAAACAAGCAGGTCCGCACTTAAACCATGAATATAAACTCCCAGGATACAGGTCTCTAACGGAGAGTAACCCTGGGCAAGCAATCCGGTGAGTATCCCCGTCAGCACATCTCCGCTCCCTCCTGTTGCCATTCCCGGATTTCCCGTACTGTTAAACCAACAGCTCCCGTCAGGGCATGTTATGGCCGTATATGCACCTTTAAGTACAACATAAACCCTGTTCTCCTTTGCGAATTCAAGCGCTCTATTCAAAAGCTCAAAACTTGTGGATGCCTTTTCTTTTAATCTTGCAAATTCCAATGGATGCGGTGTTAAAATAGATTCTTCCGGAAGCTGTTTGATCCATTCGGGATTCATGGATAGAATATTCAACCCGTCGGCATCAATGACCAAAGGTTTTTTACTTTGGTGCAGCAATTTGAATAAAGCCGATTGTGTTTCAGGCGCTTTACCGATGCCGGGACCTATTCCGATGGCTGCATAAGCCTCCGGAGAGGGTATTTGTGTGATCACATCTTCCGATTGATCAGCATCAACCATGGCCTCCGCCAAGGCCGTCTGCATGATTTGCACCCCGGATTTGGGAAGATGGACTGTGACAAGCCCCGGGCCCGATCTCAAACACCCTTTGGCAGCTAAAACAGCTGCCCCGATTTTGCCATAGCTTCCAGAAATAAGCAAGGCATGACCGTAGGTTCCTTTGTGAGAAAACTTATTTCTTTCTTTTCTTATTGAAAAGGCCGTTTCCCTTTCAATAAAGTGCCATTTCGTTTCAGCTTCTTCTATTCCCCGGGGATGCAGTCCAATAGGCAAAACTTCCCATTTACCTACACAGGGATCATTTTCCTTAAAGAAAAATGACAGTTTAGGAAACTGAAGAGTGAGTGTATAATCAGCTTTAATGATGGAATCATAATTGTTTTGAGAATTATCCTCTCCCATTAACCCTGAAGGAATATCGATAGCGATAATCTTGAGCCCCGAATTGTTAATATATCGCACAAGGATGGAGGAAAATCCCGAAAGAGGCCGCGTTAACCCTGATCCGTACAACCCATCAATTAACAAGTTGAAAGAGCTAAGATCAGGCAAAAAATCTGTTTCCAAGAGACGTGAAATCTTGACCAATCCCTGTTCTTCCAGCCTTTTCAGATTGATTGCTGCCGAGGCGGATAATCCTTTCCCAAGTTCGGGAATGAATAAACGGATCTCATAATTCTGTCCGGCTAATAATCTTGCTACAACAATTGCATCTCCCCCGTTATTGCCAGGCCCTGCAAACACAGCAATTTTGTAATTGGCATTGAATTTTTTCATAATCCAATAGGCCATCTGCACGGAAGCCCTTTCCATCAGATCAATGTCGGAAATGGGTTCTTTTTCGATTGTATAACGATCGAGCAAAGCAATCTGTGCGGTAGTGAAAAGCTTCATATAGAATGGTTATCTCTATCAAAAATAGTTAAAAAGATTTAGAGATTTGCAAAAGGGAAAAAAAATAACGGGAGGTACTGTCAAAGCTAAAAGACTAACTTTTTCTTGTGATAAATCCCGCAAGAAATTTGGACAAAAATCAAATCCATTTTCCCATGTGATTCCTCCAAAGGGATCAATTTCTACTCTTCTTGAATAATTTCAATAATTTTGGTTAAATTTGAAAAAATGCAATAGGAATGATTACAGATACCCAAAAGCGGCAGCAAATATTAAAAAAAATATATCGGATTCCTTCGGATAAGCTGGAAGAATTGGATGATTTCGTATCTAAGCTGGAGCAAAGCCGGAACAATAAATCATTGGCATTATCATTTGCCGGTGCATGGGAAAACATTGACGATTCTATATTAAAGGAATTTACTGACCATTTGATTGAAAAACGTCAAAGGAGCAACAGAAGAAATAATGAATAGGGCGCTTATTGATACAGATATTCTTTCCTATTATTTCAAAGGAGACAAAATTGTTGTTGAGAATTTTGAAAAATATTTAGATCAGTTTGATTTGATTGAGATCAGCTTGATTACATATTATGAGATCATAAGCGGTTTATTAGCAAAAAATGCATTAAAGCAGCTAATGATATTTGATGAATTTATTAGTGGCAATCTTATTGTTCCGATGACTGAAAAATCCGCAAGAATTTCATCTGAATTATATTCAACATTAAGACAGGACGGAAAAACAATTGATGATATCGATTTATTTATTGCCGGAATCGCAATAGAAAATGATATGATTTTAGTTACAAATAATGAAAATCACTTTAGCCGAATCCCGGGATTGACAATTGAGAACTGGAAAGCACACGCATTCGAGTAAATTACCCGTGCTCTGCGGTAATTATAAGCATTAAATTTGCAACCTCAATAGTAAAAAATAGAAAGACTATACCTTTCACCACTGTTTTTTGAAACAACAAGAATTTTGCAGATGAATTAAAACCTTTCCACTTTTTTTTATCTTTGTAAACAATCACACTAATCAAATAAAAATGCTTAAAGGACATCCCAAAGGCCTGTTAGTCGCTTTTTTCACCAACATGGCTGAAAGGTTCGGTTTTTATAGGGTTCAACTATGAATATAAATCTTTAAATTTGTAAAAAGGAAATTTATGAATTTAGAAAACAGGAAATTGAATCTTATCAATTGGATTTCATCCATGCAGGAAGAGGAGATTCTGCGTAAGGTTGAAAATATACAAAAAGAAAGGGCTGATTGGTGGGATAAGATCAGTAAAACGGATAAAAAGGCCATTAATGAAGGATTGGATCAGTTGGACCGTGGTGAATTGTTAACCCGCGATCAGGTAAGAACAAAAATTAAAGAAAGATTTAATTTTTAAAAGATGCCCTATCAAGTCCGTTACTCAATACGCGCATATACCGAATATGAAGAAATCCTTGATTATGTCATTGAAAACTTTGGAATTGAAACTGCTTCGAAGGTGGATAGATATTTTGAGGAAGTAATTGACTCAATTGCCATCAATCCCTTTTTATATCGCTGGTCAGATAAGAAAAAGAATTTAAGACGTTGTGTCATTAGCCCACAAACAACATTATATTATCGTTTCAATGGAGAATTTATTGAACTAGCCAGTTTTAGAGGAAACCGGATGAATCCGGAAGCGCTTAACCTATAGTAGAACTTTTATTTTTGTTATATTTGTTCCAATCATTCATTAACTAAACGTTTAAAAACCTGATTTATGCTTAAAGGACATCCCAAAGGCCTGTTAGTCGCTTTTTTCACCAACATGGGTGAAAGGTTCGGTTTTTATACCATGATGGCTATCTTGGTTTTATTCCTGCAGGCCAAGTTTGGACTGACCGGGGCAAAGGCAGGGGTAATTTACTCTGTTTTTTACGCTTCCATTTATGCTCTGGCTTTGGTAGGCGGGATTGTTGCCGACAGAATGGCCGGCTTAAAACGAACCATCACTTTTGGCATTGTCACCATGGCTGTTGGATATGTTTTAATTGCTATACCTACTGCGTCCACAACTTTTGGTTTGATCCAGGCCTGCACCGGGCTTTTTGTCATCGCTTTTGGTAACGGGATGTTCAAAGGAAATCTCCAGGCAGTGGTTGGAAATCTTTACGATGACCCAAAATACCAAAGCAAAAGAGACTCCGCATTTTCGATATTCTACATGGGGATTAACATAGGCGCCCTGTTTGCTCCAACGGTAGTGATAAGCCTCAAAAAATATGTACTCGGTCTCTCCAATTTTGTCGACAAGGCAGAGTTCCCCTCCTTATGCTGGAATGTAAAAAACGGAGTTGAGGGTGCCGCTGAAAAACTGACATCGATTGCAAATCAGGCCTATGTTGGTGGAGTTCTCCCCGCTGATTTCAATGTTCAAACTTTTGCCGACAACTATATTCTGGCTTTTTCTACGGGCTATAATTACGCATTTGGATTTGCCTCCCTGATGATGCTTGTTTCACTGGTTGTTTATTTCTCGTTCAACAAAATGCTTAAACCAGGTTTCAGCCTGATACAGCATAAAGATACAAACGGGGAACCTGTGAAGGTGGCAGAAATGCCGAAAGCGGAGGTAAAAGAGCGGCTGACGGCCCTGTTTCTTGTGTTTGGTGTGGTAATTTTCTTCTGGATGTCTTTCCATCAAAACGGGCTGACCCTTACCTTCTTTGCCCGCGATTATACGCAGCGCATCGTAGGGCCCGGAACCTTTTTCTGGTTCGATTTATGGACATTGCTTCCCATATTTGGCACCATTTGGAGCATCTATTTTCTGGTGAGAAAAAAATCAACAGGCAATCAACGTCTTATTGGCGCTGTCGGAACCATGCTCCTTGTCTATCTCTCCTCCTACAAACTAAACAGTATGCCTCATGATAATTTATTCGGCCCGGAATTGTTCCAGCACATGAACCCTTTCTTTATTGTAGCGCTGACGCCATTGGCCGTTGCCGCATTCTCCTGGATGAATAAGAAAGGTTTTGAGCCCTCGTCTCCCCGTAAGATCGGAATAGGAATGATATTGGCAGCCACAGCGTTCCTGGTCATGGCCATCGGGTCGTTTGGATTGCCTTCTCAAACCGGCCTGGCGGGTAATCCTGTTCCAAACGACCAGCTTGTATCGCCCTATCTGCTCATCTCCACTTATTTTATACTCACTATTGCAGAACTGTTTCTCAGTCCGATGGGCATTTCCTTTGTGTCGAAAGTGGCTCCTCCAAAATACAAAGGGACCATGCAGGGCGGATGGCTTGCCGCAACAGCTATTGGCAACCAACTGCTGTTTATCGGCGCTCTTTTCTATGAAAAACTGGAAGTCTGGCAGCTTTGGTCATTTTTTATTGTCTGCACACTGCTTTCAGCCACGTTTATGTTCTCCATGTTAAAACGACTTGAAAAAGTAGCCCGGTAGTTTTTCAGCGATTTATCCTTTTACCCTGTTACAGTCTTGTTCCTGATTGGTTCATGATTGCGCTATAACTGCGTCGTGTTTACTGTGCACTTGCTGTGCATTTGCTGTGCATTTGCTGTGCACTTGCTGTGCATAAATAGCACAACAGATGCACAGTTTGTGCACAATAAATGCACAGACAATATAGCGTTGGTATATTCCGGCAGGCATTCAATTTTGGTGTGGGAAGTTTCTATAAAAGGAGGGTACTATCTTTTCAATCGAAGGCTTATTACCCCTCAGAGAACTACTTTACGATGAAAACAGCTGTTCAAAGATGCATCGCTCTTTTTTGTTTTATTTGTGTTCGCGGTCCATCTCTCGCCTGGCATCTTTTTCTTTGAGGCTCTGACGCTTGTCGTAATTGGCTTTACCCCTCGCCAGTGCAATCTCGAGCTTGGCCAATCCTTTGTCATTGACAAAGAGTCGGACGGGAACAATGGTAAGCCCTGATTCCTTTACTTTACGATCCAGTTTGTTGAGTTCGCGACGGCTGAGAAGACATTTTCGTTCCCGCCTGACTTCATGATTATAACGCGTGCCATACTCGTATTCAGAGATGCTGAGATTTTTAACGTACAATTCGTTTTCAATGAAATAGCAGTAAGAATCATTCATGCTCACTTTTCCGGCCCGGATGGATTTTATTTCAGTTCCCATCAACACAAGCCCGGCAACAAATTTATCGATAAACTCGTAATCGAAGCTGGCCCGCTTGTTCTTGATATTGATATTTTGCTGAAGTGACATCGTTTTCCTGCTTAATTCTTTTCTTTATTTTGCAAATTTAGCTAAAACTATCCTCTTTTCAGGATTTTAAAAACCGGAGAATGACATATTCATTTTGAGAATCGATGTTTTGATGATGAATTGATTGATAATAGTCACATTTTGATAACTAAAATTAGGTTATAAGGTTAGATTATAGGGGATATTCCCATTGCTACCAAGGTGTTTTTCGATGGATTAGGTTATCAAAATCACCGGTATAAGTAATCAGACAACCAGGAATTACTTTATCCCTGGAATTTTATTTGCTGCATAGATCGAACTCACGTTAATGGAATAAAGTTCGGTTAATTATGCGAATTAAGGGTTGGAAAATAATGAAACTTGGAAAGTTGACATTGTATTGTAGCCAATTATGTATAAAGCTTTTTTCATTAAACGTTCAAAATAAGAAATGGATAACCTAATCTGTTGAAAACACCTCAGTAGAAATGGCCGGTAGAGAAAAATTTACCTAATTACCTAATTTAATCAGGTAATTAGGTCGGTGGAGGGGTAAAATCAATCCGTCTACTGAGGTGTTTTTTAAAAGATTAGGTTATCGAAGATGATATTTTCAACTCTTAATTCGCATAAATTATTATATTCACCTTTACTAAGGTTGGAAATAAAGGAAAATAAAGTATTGTTTCTAAGTTCTTGCGGATTTGGATTCGGAACTCAATTATCACATCCAAGTTATCAAGTTTTCAAGATTTACCCCTTAGATTTGTAACTTTGAAACTTTTGTAACTTTGAAACTTTATAGCCTTAGAACTTGCAATGAAGGAATTTAAGTACGATATGGCCGTCATCCTGGGGCCTACCGCTTCAGGAAAGACAGAAGTAGCTGTGGATCTTGCTCTTAAAACAGAGGGAGAGATCATTTCGGCTGACTCCAGGCAAGTCTACCGCGGAATGGATTTGGGTACCGGTAAGGATTTGAATGAATATCAGACAGAGGCCGGACAGGTTCCCTACCATCTGATTGATATCGCAGAGGCAGGGTATCAGTACAACGTTTATCAGTATCAAAAAGACTTTTTAAAAGTATTCCTCAACCTGAAAGAACGTGAGAAATTCCCTGTCATGTGCGGGGGAAGCGGGATGTATCTCGAGGCTGTTTTGAAAGGATACCAACTGATCCAGGTACCGGTAAACGAAAAAAGAAGGGAAGAACTTCATGAGCTAACCCTTGAACAATTAACTGAATTACTAAGCTCCTACAAGAAGATCAATAATACCAGTGATATTGAAAATAAAAAGAGGGCCATCAGGGCGATTGAGATAGAAGAATACCGTATCGCCAATCCTGAAACGGTATTTGCCTTTCCTTCCATCAACAGCCTGATTATTGGCATTCATGTTGACAGGGAAACCCGCAGACGCCGGATTACTTCAAGATTGAATCAACGTCTTGAGAATGGGATGGCAGATGAAGTGAAAGGATTGCTTGAACAGGGTTTAAAGCCGGAAGAGCTGATTTATTACGGCCTGGAATATAAATACCTCACCCTTTACGTAACAGGGAAGATTACTTATGAAGAAATGACAGACCAGTTAAATATTGCCATCCATCAGTTTGCCAAACGGCAAATGACCTGGTTCCGTAAGATGGAACGGGAGGGTTTCAACATCCATTGGATTGATGGAAGTCTGCCTTTAATGGATAAAACGGGAAAAATTCTTTCTTTGCTCAGGTCTTGATTATCTTTCACTTCCTTTTCTGAACAATTAAATAAACATGACGTTATTTTGTATTTAGTGTTTTTTTGCCCAATTTTACCTGATTTAATAAAAACAGATGAGTATTATTATCAAGAATGCAGAACAGATTGAGGGAATCCGGAAAAGTTCAAAACTGGCCGGTGAAACTTTGCTATATATTGAAGAATTTGTCAAAGAAGGAGTAAATACCGAATATCTTGATTCATTGATCAGCAAGTTTATTGAAGATCATGGCGCGATATCAGCTACCATGAATTACAACGGTTATCCAAAATCATGCTGCATTTCTCCCAACAATGTGGTCTGTCACGGGATCCCATCTCACGATACTATTTTAAAGAATGGCGATATTCTTAATATCGATATTACAACGATCCTGAACGGTTATTATGGCGACACCAGCAAAATGTTCACCGTAGGGGAAATTTCAGAAACTGCCGACAAACTGGTTAAGGCCACCAAACATTGCCTTGATCTCGGGATTCAGCAGGTAAAACCGGGAAATTACCTGGGGAATATTGGTTTCTTTATCTCACGTTACGCCACGGCCCAGGGATTCAGTGTGGTCTATGAATATTGCGGGCATGGCGTAGGAGTTGATTTTCATGAGGAGCCTCAGGTTGACCACGCTGCTCCCAAAAATAGCGGACCCCGGCTTAAACCAGGGATGATATTTACCATTGAACCAATGATTAACGAGGGGAAACCACGCGTAAAAGTGGATCCTATTGATGGATGGACAGCCAGAACAGTCGATAATAAGCTGTCTGCTCAATATGAGCATACCATTCTTGTCACAGAAACAGGGTATGAGGTTTTGACCGATGTATCGAACGAATATCCTGTCAGCTGAGGTGTAGTGAACGGTTAACGGCGAACAGACTTTCACGATTTAAAACGTGCGAATGGAAACTAACGACATGTTTTAAAATAAGGTTAATAAGGTTGAGGGTTTTGTTTGCATGTTCTCTCTACTAAGGTCAATAAGGTTAGGAAAAAACATATCGTAATAATCAGACCTTGTTAACCTTAGTAAAAAAAAGTTACACCCATCCCTTCCTCCAACCTTATTATTATTTGAATTGGTCAGATGGAAGTTTCTCGAATTAAATGTATTGATTAACTTTCTGAAAATTAATCATTTCGACACTGCAACTTCGCCATTTATCAAAAGGCAGAGGAATCTTCGGGAGTTCTTTTATGGCATCCTGAAAGACATACACTTTATAGCTTCTTTCGGAAAGTCCCATTACCACCTGATCGACACAGACATTGGTCGTCACCCCATACACAAAGACCTTTTCAGGAGCTATCATTTGCAAAATCTGATCCGTATATGGATTCCCTGCAAACACATCAAATACATCTTTGCGGATTACAATATTGCGGGGATTCTCTTTTTCGAGCAGTGTCATAATACTCTTATCTGCCGACCAGTCGATGACGAACGGATTCTCAGGCTTTGTTTCGCTAATATATTCAGCCCCGGGAGTACCTGCCATGCAATGCTCAGGGAATGAAGTGATGTAATCAGGATTTAATGACAGCTCCGGAGAATCAGCATTGTGAAAATCACAGGTATTGATAACCCTAATGCCTTTTCGTTTTGCATATTCTTTGATCTCTTTCAGGATGGGCCTGATATTTTCTGCACCGGGAGCGTATAGTTTTCCTGTTGGTTCAATGAAATCAACCTGTGTATCAACATTCCAGAAAAGTACGTTCGATTTTCCCATCACATTTTGAGTTACAAAGATTCAAAGAGTTTCAATGTTCCAGATCGGTTGAAAGAGCGTCGCAACATTGAAACTACTTTAAGTTTGAAACAGAGAAGTATGTGTTAAAGTTTCATTGTCATGAATATTGAGGAATAATGGCGAGATTTTGGTAGCGATATTTTGGCAGTTTATTAAGATTAAAACCATAATGTCGCCGTTACACGGCTGAATCAAATGATGTTGCATTTCAACTACCATAATGTCGCCGCTGTGCGGCTGTTTAGCCGTATAACGGCGGTATTATGGTAGACAAAAGGAAAGATCAGTTTTAAGCCGCTTAGCGGCGATATTTTGGTAATAAAACACCTGTTTGGCTATGACCTGTTTAATAAATTATGCCTTTTTTTGTACTCGGCAATACCTTTATCAAGAAATTCTATAAAATGATCAGGATTAAGATCCCTTGCAGTAGGTTTTGTTAAAAGCGACTGATCCAGATCGAGCAGCACATAATAAGGCTGCGCGTTTACGCCAAATCGGGCAATCTGGAAATCGGCATATTTCTTTCCAAGAGTCTTTTTTACCCTCTGATCTACGGTGGAAGTAACCCATTCACTTTGTGGAAGATCTGTTTTATCATCCACGTATAAAGCAATAATAACAAAGTCATTCTGAAGCTTTTTAAGCACCCTTGGATCAGACCATACATTGGCTTCCATTTCGCGGCAGTTTACGCACCCGTGTCCCGTAAAATCAATGAAGACAGGTTTATTCTGAGCCTTTGCACAAGCCAGTCCCTGTTCAAAATCAAAATACCCGTCCAGACCATGAGGCAGCTCGAGGAATTCAGAATATTTGGATTTCTCACATCCGGTAATAGAATCCGTTTTCCCCGTTAAAAACTGAGCTGATTTATTCATTCTTATCTCATCCCTTATGATCCGGTGCAAATCAAAGTCATGCGATGTCATGGGGGGGAGATAACCTGAAATTGCTTTAAGAGGTGCGCCAAACATTCCCGGTATCAGATAAACAACAAAAGTGAAGGTTAAGAGCGCCAGCATTAACCTGGAAACCGTCACATGTTTGACATCACTGTCATAGGCGAATTTCAGCCTGCCCAGGAAATAAAATCCCAATAAGGTAAAGATGACAATCCAGAAAGCGATATAGATATCGCGGTCCAGTATTCCCCAGTGATAAGTTTGATCAGCCACACTGAGAAACTTAAGTCCAAGGGCAAGTTCTATGAAACCAAGAAAAACCTTTACCGAATTCAGCCAGCCCCCTGATTTAGGGAGTCTTGTCAGCCATTGGGGGAAAAGGGCGAATAAAGTAAAAGGGAGTGCAAAAGCCAGAGAAAAACCAAGCATTCCAACGACAGGCTTAAGCACCATACCTCCGGCTGATTCGACAAGAATAGCGCCTACAATCGGTCCTGTACAGCTAAAAGAAACCAGGACCAAAGTCAGCGCCATGAAAAAAGCGCCGCCAACTCCGCCTTTATCAGCAGCTTTATCACTTTTGTTAACCCAGTTTGAGGGAAGAATAATTTCAAAGGCGCCAAAGAAAGAGAAGGCAAAGATGACGAAAATAACAAAAAACAAGATGTTGGGAATCCAGTGAGTACTGAGGAAGTTCGCAAAATCAGCCCCAAAGGTCAGCGCTACAATGGTCCCGATCACGGTATAAATTAAAATGATGGAACCTCCATAAACAAGGGCTTGAACCCTGGCCATCAGTTTGGATTTGTTGCTGGACAAAAAAAAAGAGACGGTCATCGGGATCATGGGAAAAACACAAGGGGTAAGTATGGCCGCCAAACCCGCAAGAAAACTAAAGATCAAAAACCATCCAAGGTTATGGTGAATGCCGGTCTCCAACAGAGGGGGCTGGACTTTTATTGAATCCTGTGCCAGTGGGACTTTCTCCGATACGGCCGCTTCAGCCCCGTTGATCGTAAAAGAAAAGTCCGATTCATTTAAGGTACAGGTTTCATCATTACAGGTTTGGTATTCAATTGTTCCTTTGATGATAACAGGTCTGGAATTCACTTTTACTTTCTGTGAAAAGACGGCCTGATCATTAAAAAACTCCAAATCCATATCAAAGATCTTATCATGCTCTTTGATTGGCTTAGTTATGGCAGCAATTCCTCCCTGCAGCTGGACTTTAGTGCTGTCTGTTTCGAAATGAAATGTTGTTTTTATTGGTCCGCCATCCGGAAGATTGATGGAATAAAGGTGCCAGCCTTTATCGATATGGCCCTTAAAAATGAGTTCAATTTCATTGCTGCTAATCTGCTTCTGTTCAAAACTCCATTTAACGGGAGAAATGATCTGAGCCATCAGCAATGATTGAAGATGAAGAAGAGCAAAGAATAAAAACAGATATTTTTTCATACCATTTCAGACTATGGAAAATAATTCAGATCCAAAGCTAATAAAAAAAGGCTCATGTCCGATACATGAGCCTTTTAAGCTTAAAAGATAATTTCTTCTCTGTTTTCATCGAAGAACTTCGAATCAAGGAAACTCATTGAGTTAACCTCTTCAATTTTCAGCCCCCTGTGATACTTCCATTTCCATCTGAAAGCCTTTGAGAACAATCCTCTGGTGACAAATGCCCCAACAAAAGGATGCAGTTGAATGGTCAGCGCCTTCTTATGAAGGTCCTCAAAGATGTATCTCACTTTCTGTTCAATTTCTTCAATAAACAATAAAGTGGGAGTTACCTTCCCGGAACCCTTACAAACAGGACACATTTCAGCTGTCTCAATGGCCATCTCCTGCCGTACCCGCTGACGCGTTATCTGCATCAGACAGAATTTGCTTAAGGGCAGAATGTTGTGCTTTGTTCTGTCGGAAGCCATGACTTCCTTCATTCTCTCGAAAACTTTTTGCCGGTTTTCGTTACCATGCATATCAATGAAATCGATAACGATAATTCCTCCCATGTCCCTGAGGCGCAGCTGCCTGGCTACTTCTTCTGCCGCGGCTAAATTCACCTCGAGTGCATTTGATTCCTGATCCCCGGTCTTGGATCTGTTCCCACTGTTCACATCAATGACATGAAATGCCTCCGTGTGTTCAATGATCAGGTAGGCGCCGCTCCTGAAGGAGACAGTCTTACCGAAAGATGCTTTGATTTGTTTATCAATCCCGAAATGTTCCCAGATGGAAATTTTACCATTGTAAAACTTGACGACCTTTTTCTTTTCAGGATCAATTGTTCCGACGTATTCTTTTATTTCTGCGGCGATCTCCGGTTCGTTAACATAGATGTTTTCAAATTCGGGATTATATAAATCCCTGATCATAGCAATTGTGCGATCCAGTTCTCTTAAAACCAAGGAAGGAGCAGTAAGCTTTTCCAGTTTCATCACTGCATTCTCGTATTTGGCTACCAGACGTCTTAATTCCTGGTCCAATTCGGCCACTCGTTTTCCTTCCGCCGCGGTCCTGACAATGACCCCGTAATTTTTAGGGCATATGCTCTGGACTAATTTTTTTAACCGGCTCTTCTCTTCAGCCGATTCAATCTTTTGTGATACAGAAATCTTGTTGCTGAAAGGTATTAAAACCATATTCCTTCCTGCAACCGATATTTCTGAGGTTAAACGCGGTCCTTTCGTTGAAATAGGTTCTTTGGCAATCTGCACCAGAACATTCTGACCGCTCTTCAATACATCGGTTATTTTCCCCTCTTTTATGATATCCTGTTCTGGCTGGATCTTAAGAACAGATCCCGAGCGACTCTTTTTAACCTCTTTCAGAAATTTATTCAGAGTCTGAAACTGCGGTCCCAAATCAAGATAGTGAAGGAAAGCATCTTTCTCGTAGCCTACATCCACAAAGGCTGCATTTAACCCCGGCATGATTTTTTTTACCTTTGCAAGGTAAATATCTCCAACGCCGAATTTAAGGTCATTGCTTTCTTTGTTTAATTCTACAAGTTTTTTGTTTTCGAGTAAAGCGATTTCTACATGTGAGGGCGATACATTAATTACTAATTCATTACTCACGGTCTTTACTCTGTTTCTAATCAATAAATACTAACAAATAAAACAAACCTAAAGTACCATAGGCACTTTAGGTTCAATATTTTTTATTGTCACAGAAGTTTATTTCTTCTTCTTGTGACGATTCTTCCGCAAACGTTTTTTACGTTTGTGGGTAGCCATTTTACCTCTTTTTCTCTTTTTTCCGCTCGGCATGATTATAAAAAATTAATTATTTTATGTTGTTGTTCTTGACACGGCCAACGAAAGTTTTGGCTGGTTTGAATGAGGGAATAACATGTGAAGGAATGATGATCGTTGTGTTCCGTGAAATGTTGCGGGCCGTCTTTTCAGCGCGTTTTTTAACGATAAAGCTCCCAAAACCGCGAAGGTATACGTTCTTTCCTTCAGCAAGAGATCCGGATACTGAATCCATAAATGCTTCTACTGCTTTTTGAACTGTTATTTTCTCTATTCCAGTGTTTTTCGAAATCTCATTAACGATGTCTGCTTTTGTCATTGCTATAAGTTTAAATGATTCAACTTTTTACTTCAATTTTGGTTCACAAATATATATCTTTTGATTTAACTAACCACATACAAATCAATATTTTTTGTTCTTTTTGTATTTTATTTTCCCAAAAGGCATACGCATGACTCAATTTCATAAAACACTGAGTACTTGGTTTCAACAAAACAGGAGGAATCTTCCCTGGAGAAAAAGCAATAATCCCTATTTCATCTGGGTTTCAGAAATCATTCTCCAGCAAACCCGAATTGAACAGGGCATCCCGTGGTATTTTCATTTTCTGGAACGTTTCCCTGACATAAAGACCTTAGCCGAAGCTTCCGAAGAGGATGTTCTTCTTGTCTGGCAAGGACTTGGCTATTATTCAAGGGCACGAAACCTGCATAAAGCAGCCCGTCAGATCATGCTGCAATTCAATGGCAAATTCCCCGATTCCTTTGATCAGATCAGGAAACTAAAGGGCGTCGGGGACTACACCGCGTCTGCTGTGGCTTCCATTTCCTTTGGATTGCCACACGCCGTTATCGACGGAAATGTTTACCGGGTGTTATCCAGAATATTCGGAATCTCAACCCCCATCGATACCGCTGCGGGCAAAAAAGAGTTCTCCCAACTGGCTGCTTCTCTCCTCGACCGGGAAGATCCCGGCCCCTACAATGAAGCCATCATGGATTTCGGAGCCTTGCAATGCAAGCCTTTGAATCCAATCTGCTCTGATTGTCCTTTTGAAACTAAATGCTTCGCTTTGAAAAACCGGCAGATTGAAAATTTACCTGTAAAATCCAAAAAAGCGCCTCAACGAAACAGATTTTTTAATTACCTGTTTATAAGGTATAGGGATGGGTTCTATCTTCAGAAACGAGCAGAAAAGGATATCTGGAAAAATCTTTACCAGTTTCCTCTGATTGAAACAGATCTTGACCTTGATGAAAAAGAAGTGATTTTATCCTCCCGCTTCCTGGAAATCTTTAAAAACAGGGATCCGGTCATCAAATCCGTCGCCCCGAAAATCACCCATCTTCTTTCACATCAGAAATTATTCATCCGTTTTATAAACATCACTCTGAATGAACCGGTTTCCGAACCAGGTTATGTTCTGATCCCCATAGAGGAAATGACATCCTTCCCATTTCCCAAACCTTTGAATAATTACCTTTTAAAACAATTAAAAAAAAGTATTTGAATTAATTTATTTACCTTTGGAGAGTTGTAATCCTGTTCTATAATTTGTATATTTCCCATCATAATCAAATTCTTATACTATGTCAATAAATAAAGTCATCCTGGTCGGGCATGTAGGTAAAGATCCTGAAGTAAGGCACCTTGACAGCGACACCTCAGTGGCCAATTTTACTCTGGCGACCTCGGAATCGTACACAAACAAAAGTGGGGAGAGAGTTGAGAACACCGAATGGCACAACATCGTGTGCTGGAGAAAATTAGCAACCATCGCTGAAAATTATGTGAAAAAAGGAACTCAGTTATATATTGAGGGCAAAATCAAGACAAGGTCGTATGAGCAGGATGGAAATAAAAAATACATCACCGAAATATATGCCGATACGCTCCAGCTTCTTGGCAAAAAGAATGAGGGTGCCCAGACGGAAAACAACAAGACTTTCCAGCCTGCTGCCGAAGTAAAAGAACCTCAGACAGATATCAGTTCGTATACCAACAATGGCAACGGAGAAGACGATTTGCCGTTTTGAATAATTAAATAATATCTATTGAATCCAGATTCGGTTTCTTATTTCGGGAGCCTTGTAAGGAATACAGAAGCAGGTCATTTTAACCCTGGATTCCTTACAGGTTTCGTTATTTTACTCCTTTTACTGATCACATCAGCATTGATTTCGGGGTCCGAGGCAGCTTTCTTTTCTCTTGAACCAAAAGACATTGAGGAAATAAAAAAAAGAAAGCCAAAATCTCCCCATTTAATATCTCATTTGCTCGCAAAACCGGAGCATCTGCTCTCGGCCATCCTGGTAGGCAATACTTTCTTTAACATTGTCATTGTCATCCTCTCCGCTTATCTTTTCAATCAAATATTTGACTTCTCAAATCATCCTTTTCTTCTTTTTCTTTACCTGGTTGTTCTTTTTACCGTTTTGCTCCTGTTTACAGAAATAATACCAAGGGTCATTGCTGTTCATACTCCCAAAAAATATGCAGTCAGATTTTCCCGTCTTATTTACATTCTAACGAAGATCACCCAGCCTGTCAATTTACTTTTAGTCAGCTCAACTTCATTCCTGTCAAAGCGTTTGAATAAATATCAAAAGAATCTTTCCATCGAAGAGATTTCCAGGGCTCTGACGGATAAAGATGAGTATTACGATGAGAAAAATATCCTGGAGGGAATCGCAAAATTCGGGACTAAAACTGTGAATGAAATAATGCGTCCCAGGATGAATGTGATCAGTATAGAAGTACATTCAGGTTTTGACGAGGTTCTCAACATCATCCGGAAATCAGGCTATTCAAGAATTCCGGTTTACCAGGATACCCTGGACGATGTAAGGGGAATATTATACATCAAGGATTTGCTTCCCCATCTGGATAAACCCAAATTATTCCGGTGGCAGTCTCTGATGAGACCCCCCTTTTTTATTCCGGAATCAAAGAAAATAGATGAATTGCTTGAAGAATTCCAGAAATCGCAGGTCCATCTGGCTGTGGTGGTGGATGAATACGGCGGGACTTCCGGTTTGGTAACGCTTGAAGATATCCTGGAAGAGATCGTTGGTGATATTACCGACGAATTTGATGAAGAAAACCGATATTTTACCCGCATAGCAGAAAACGAATATATTTTTGAAGGAAACACTTTATTAAATGATTTCTATAAAGCCGCAGGAACTGAAGATACGGTTTTTGATGAAATTAAAGGGGATGCAGAGACTTTGGCCGGTCTGATTCTTGAAATGACAAAGGAAATACCCAAGGTCCATGATAAAATTAAATATAAAAATTTTACCTTCGAGGTCGAAGAAGCGGACTTTCGCCGGATCAACAAAATAAGGGTCATCATGGTTTTAGAGGAATAAAAAAATTAAGAATTAATGGTTAATGGTCAATGATTAATAGTGAAAAAAGGAAGTTTTTAAACCCTTATTTGTGTTATTCTTTAACCTCAGTAGCCATATAAGAACGACAACAAAGCGACCTTATCACCTTATAAGAATTAAGGATTAAAAATTGAAATTAATGTCCGTTTGTTCGCTCTTCGTTCGCTTCATAGGCGAAGAAAAAGCGGTTATGGTGCATCTTAACAGTATTAATAAATAAGAATTGATGTTATTTTAGGGACACCAACTTTGTGTAACTTTGAGAATGACTTAGTGCAACATTGTGACCAGAAAAATCAGCTCACAATGTTCCTCAAAATTTGACACAAATGTTTCACGAAGAAAGTAAAGACATCTGATCACAACATGAATAACAAAAATATACCTTCATTTTTCTTTTTAAGTTTACTACCGGTCATGATGTTGTTTGTATGTTGCCATCGTGAATACACTCCCCGTCCAAGAGGTTATTTCCGCATCGCTTTTCCCGAAAAAAGCTATAAAGACTTGCCAACGAAAGAGCCTTATACATTTAAAATACCGGCATACAGTTATGCTGAAGCAGATTCTTTAAACCTTGATCAGCCCGATTGGATTACCATTCAGATTCCCGGAAATCACGCTCAGATCCACATCAGTTATATCAGGTTAAAGAATAACCTTGCGGCACATAGCGAATTCTCCCGGACCCTGGCTTACAAGCATACTGAAAAAGCCAGTTCCATCGAAGAACAGATTTTTGTCAACAGGGCCAAAAAGGTCTATGGCACCTTGTATACCATCAAGGGAGATGCTGCCTCGCCCATGCAGTTTTATCTTACCGATAGTGTGTCAAACTTTCTGAGGGGAGCTCTCTACATTAAAGAAGTGCCCAATGCAGACAGTCTGCGGCCGGTTATCAACTTTCTTTCACAGGATGTAATGCAATTAGTTGAATCTACCGAATGGAAAAACAGTAAATAATGGCCATTATCTATTCAGAAAAATATGGAAACGCCCGGTTAGGGCTTTGGAAAATCACGGAGGAAGAGGAGGAACTTCTTTCCTTGGCCGGACTGTCCGAAACGGATTTTCAAACCTTTGCATCTTTCAAAGCCTCCCAGCGGAGAAAGGAATGGTTAGCCATCCGGGCCCTGCTGAAACAACTCCTGGACAAGCCTGCACGAATAGGCTATCACCAGGATGGCAGGCCTTTCCTGGAAGATCATTCTTTAAACATCAGCATCTCCCACACCAAAGGATATGCAGCCGTCCTTCTGCACGAAAAGGAAATCCCCGGGATCGATATAGAACTCGAATCGCGGTCTGCCGAAAAAGTCGCTACCCGCATCCTGAATCAGGAAGAACTGGAAGCATGCAGGGAGGACGGAGGATATTCCAACAAAAAACTCCTGATCCACTGGTGCTCAAAAGAAGTGGTTTTTAAAATGGTTCCCGATCACAGCGTTTCCTATTTAAATCAAATCCGTATTTCCCTCAATAATCCGATCTCTCAACCCTGTTCTTTTTCCGCGGATTATCTGTCAGAAAACGGATCGCTCTCCTTTGATATGTACTATCAATCCCTGAACGAGCTTATTTTAGTCTGGGGCTGGAAAACCGGCGTAAAATAATTTTAGCGCGGAGAGCCTGGAGATTCTCGGAGAAGGGGGTGTATTCAGAAAGCAGAGAATAGACTAAAAATCTGCAATAGCGGCATTGAAATAAAGTTCGGCACTCTGCCACCTTATTCCTTTATTTACAAAGGTTCCCCAAATTTCCGGTTAAGCACTTTTTGCATCGATTTTAATATCTTCAGGATCAATCCTGATTCGAATGCACTAATCAGTACCCCCTCACTGAAATGGTCACGCCTGACAATCATCGTAATCAATTTACATTTGGACACCATATCTATGGTATCGAAATCAAACGCTATATCATCCAACATCATCCTTCCTTTTTTCCATGAGGGCCAGTCAAAGCTAAAAACGACAGGTATATCGTAGACAATCCTTTCAAATTCAGAAACAATCTCACCAGAAGACCAATAAGGGATATGTTGATCTCCGTTTTCATCCCTTCCCGGAAAAACCAATTTACCGAATTCCTGCTTTTTTTCAATTTTAGCAATCAGGTCAATCAAGGGTTTCCAGTCATTTGCTGTTAAAGAGGCGATCTTTTTTCTGAAATCCTTCTCGTTCATGATGATAATAAACTATTTAGCACCTTAACAATAACATTGGTGTAATTTTTGGCATAAATTTCCATTGAAACTAATAAAGAAGAATACTATAGAAGGTGAATAAGGTTGGGGGGCGGGGGCGGAACCCTTTTCTACTAAGGTGAATAAGGTTGCTGTTTATACCATATTCACCTAAGTAGAGAAAAGTCATAGTCCTCTTCTCCTTATCTTATTTTACCTTATTTCGCCAGTTTCATTACCAATGCGTCTTTTGTTCTATTTGAATAAGGGTTCCACACCATGCGCTTCGGCGTACTCCTTTACCTTTTCGATTTCCTCCAACGGGACATTGATTGTTTTATTCCACTTGCGTAAATCAGCCCATGCTTCGTGACTTCTGGGATAAGCAGCACTATCGGGTTCATTGCAGATAAGGAAACTGCAGAATTTCCCCTCTTCATAAGCATGCATTAAAAAATCCAATTCGGCGACATCCTGCCGGATGTTGTAAACAGGCCTTTCAAAATCAATGATTTGACCAAATACCGGAATTTCGTTTTTCCCGATGAAATCGATATTGACCGACATTGGCAATTTAGGAAGATCAATGGGAGTAATATCTTTTTCTATGTTGTAGTAATTTTTAACGTCAGGATAAAACTCCTCTTTTACTCTTTCAACAGATTTAGTTTTCTTTTCCACATATCCTGTTGAATCAATGTATTTTTTAAACAAGAAATTGAACAATTCTGCATTTGCAGGCAATTCTATTTCAACAGGAGCAGAAAAATTGATCAAATTGTTGCTGTAGCGATTCATGTAGGATAAATAACCTAAACTAAATGGCATTGAAGGCTCTGAGTTTTGAAACAGGGATTTTTTATCTGAATTCTCCAAGGAAACCGATGATTCAATTTGTCTTATTGTTTCATTCAAAAACCTGTAAAGAGAATGATCGATCAATGATTTGACAGCCGAAAGCTTGTGTTTGGATATTGAAAAAAATAGTTCCCCCTCCGATACCAACAACAATCCAATGCTGATTTTCTCCTGGATTTCAGGACGAACAACAGCCGATAATATTGAATAATGTGATTTCATGGCATTATAATTTAAAAGGTGAACGTATGTATTCGAGGAAAGTTTTAAAAACATCATCTTCCCAGGTGGAAGAGATCTATCATTCAGTATCTAAACGAGAATTTGTTTGGTTTTTCACTAAATTGCTTAAAAAACTTGAAAAGTCTGTTATGTCTTGTCCAACCGATGCTTTTTCAAGCGCTGACATATACTCATCTCTTTTACCAATAGGAATAATTGTCCAAGGATAACCGCCTGATGCCAGCATTGTATTAAACAAGAAACGACCTATCCTACCATTCCCATCCATATACGGATGAATATAGACCAGAATAAAATGTCCGAGCACTGCCCTTACACAGGGTTCTTTTTCATCTTTCAACAAATCAAATAAAGTTGGCATGGTATCTCTAACAGCAGCAGGATTTAGTGGAGTATGCATAGATCCTTGTATATAGACTTGTCCATTTCTATAGCCTGCCAGGTCCGATGCTTTTAATAACCCTGCTGTTACACTTGGTGCAAATAATTCACGGTACCAGGTACTAATATCATCATCTACAACTTCACCTGGATTTTTACCTTCAAGGATAGACTTTATACTTTGTTTTACTGCTTGAAATGCTTGATAATAACCCCTGGCGGCCATTGCATTAATTTCTTTTTTATCATCTTCATTTTTTTGAGGATCCCAGTTGCCGCTGCGAACCCTCTCTATTAAATTTGTATTGACACTGTAACCTTCAATAGATAGTGAATGATAGGCATCCTCAGTATATCTATCTTCAACCGATTGAAGATAGTTGTTAACATCGTAAGGTAATTCGTTTGCTCCCGGAAAGTTATCGATAACAGTTTGTCGAAATTGATACCACATAAGCTTAATTCGATTTGCATAAGGAGAAATCTGTCGACTATTTAGAACTATTGGTATTTTCTCATTAAAGGGGTCTGCTTCTCTTACATCATATCCGGCACTTTTCATGGTACCCAAAATTTCATCTGCAATTTTGTTATTTCCCACATTTCGAAATGCTCCAGCCAAACGCCCTGCGACTACGCTTTTACCGCCTTCAAGAAGTTTTCTCAATAATTCGGAAGCATTATTGATCATCGAAAGGCAGGTTCTGGCGTCTGTTGGTTGACGGGAAAAAAAGTCTGCATTAACCGTAATTAATCCTTCATATAAAGAATATAGTTGAAGTCCATTCATCTGTATCCTGTCTTCATTACCTGGAATATTAAGCTTGAGATCAAAAAAGGAGGTGCCGTGCAAAAGCATAATATTATTGTTATTTGCCTTTGGAGATCGGACAATTAGCTGGCCAGGTACTGTAAAATTTCCACTGTGAAGCGATAATGATTGTTCCGGAGATAAACACCATTCATTTTCGAACCTTGCATTGATATAAATGGAAGCAAAAGACCAGAAAGACATATACCATGAAGTTGTATCACCAGGCTTTTCATTCGGACGTGATGATATATACCATCCCTTTAATACCTCTCTTATAAAGCCATTTTTAAGTAATCGATCTTTATGCGACCGCATTAATTGATCCGCTTTTATAACTGCGATCCCTTTTCCATTTTGAAAAGTTCTTAATACTTCCAGTGATTTTGCCAATTTTTCTGATGGAGTCGCCATTTCAATTTATTTTTTACGTAACAAAATTAGTAAAATTTGCTGTATCATGTTTAGTAAAAACTGCTGTATTATTTTTAGTAAGATGCGTTGTATCATTTTTAGTAAAATCTATTTAAGCTACTGTATCATGTTAGGTAAGATTTACTGTATTACATGTTGTAAGATTTACTGTATTACATGTTGTAAGATTTACTCTATCACGTTTAGTAGAGTCTGAACGCATTGCTCTTAAAAGTTTAAAATAAATATGTTCCCCGGTGTTAGGCCTCCACTCCCACTCTTTTGATTGGTTCAAATCATATTGGTTTTAATAAGGAATTTCATACCGCTGTATTCCTTTCAATTATTGAGATACTTCTACTCCAATTTATGATGATTGACATTCTTTTAAAATAAAACTACACTGGAAATATACCTTATAAAATTTGTCCTTTCGTTTTTCGAATGGATTTTCCAGTTTCGCAGCGCGAGGCAGCGCACCTCGAAAGCAAAATTTTTTAATGCCCAAGGTATGACAAAAAAGAAGCTTTCGAAGAAAAAGAGTTGTAGAAAACGGAGAGTTACATACTCGAAGAAGAACAAGGCGGCCTCCAATCTCTACGTTATTATTAAAAAGACAGGAAAATTTTTCACCGATCAGTTTGTATCATTAGCTCTCGGTGCAATATTTGAAACACCGATCAAAGAATTATTATCATGGCTGGTTGATTTGGCAAAAGAAATCATTTCATGGCTGTGGTTAAATGCAATTATCTGAACCGGGATTAAGCAGATTTAAAGATGAAGCAGATACAAGCACATTTGTTGAGATAAGATCAACAAGTCTTCTAATAACTCCATTTTCAATGGAGTTATTAAGTAAGTCGATTAGAACTATTTGACATAAGCACGAATCATAAGATTCGCGCTAGCGAGGGAGTCTTATAGCTCCTTAATATTTTACAAATTCGGATTAGATTTTACTATTTCGTTTATTTTTTGCTTACTGAAACCTACTAAATCAAGAACGCAACAAATAAGTAACAGCTTCAATTTTTTTGTCAATTCAAATAATTCCAAACCATCCACTATGTTAGTCTTTTCACTTCTTGGGAAAAAATGTGAGAAATAATCTCTTGAATCTACAACTTTTTGAATATTAAAATCGATATCTTTTATTTTTTGAATTTCCGGAGAATATAATTGAATTAAATGTTCTAATCGTTCTCTTAAATATATTCTACCTTTTTTTTGAAATTTCACAAATCTTGTATGGTATCCTTCTAAAGCTTGAACAACGATTAAAAAATCCAGGCTTGTAAATGTTGTCTTCTTTTGAATACTATTTAATAAATGATTCCTGATTGGAGCCAATTCTTTGCTCAGAGAATACCATTTTTTGATAATTTCAGGAAATTCGTTTTCTATTTTATTATATCTGAATAAGAGGATTGCTTTTTCTTTATTTGATTCTTCAAACCGATTTATGGATAATATTTCAATAGCATTGAAATGCTTTTCATTATTAAAAGCTTGAAAATCATCATTATTAAATAAATAAATCTCTGTAGGGGATTGAGCAGTTAAAGAGGCTAACGATAAAAAATGAATGAAAAGATATGCCTGTTCAAGAAAATCGGGAAAAGCACTTTTTTCGTCTATAGTCTCCACTTGGAAATAAGTATATTGGTTGACTTTCAAATCTCTCTGATCATTGCTTTCTTTAAAATTACAACCACTTTTTAATATCAATTTGAAATGATCATTTAACTCAACTTCTTTGAGGATTTTTTGCTCAAGTGGAATATTTATTTCATATTTTGATAGCTTTTCATTATCAAAAAAAATCTTTTTCTCAATTAAAGAAGGATAAATCCATTGTGACAGTTCAGGGATTATAACGTTGATTCTGTTGAAGCATCTTTGATTTTTATCTATTAAATGTGTACCTACAATAATATATTGGCAATTAAAACTTGTCAAAGGGAATCTGCTGGAAAAATTATAAGATTGTGCCCCTTTATTGCAGTTTACCAGTGTCATTTTTTTTCCATCTGAAGATTCTCCATAAATGATTGGTTGGTAATCAGATTCATCATCAAAAAATACTTTTACTGGATTATCTTCATGAAACAGACTTCCAATAAGCTCCAAAAGAATTTTTTCTTTTTTATTGTAATGTAACATTCCTGCAACAGGATTATCTTGCTTGTCAGGTAAATACCAAATTCCGGTAAACTCTTGTATTTCCTCCATTACATCTATTTTATCCAGGCATTTATTTTATTTATCAAAGCTTCTTTCAACTCTGAAGGCTCTTTGTATAAGATATGCGCAAAATGTTTTGTGTCAAAATGAGAATCTTTAAAATCAGCTTCGGCACAACAATAAATAACAGGTTTTCCTTGTCCTAAAGCAAACCCACTTTCAAAATAGACTCCACCTTTTTGTTCCGTGAAATCCGCTATGCAAAATTTGGCTCCCTTTAACTCGGCAATAATCTTATCATTGATTGTGGTATCGCTATCAATATGTAGCTCATCTACTAAGACGGTATCATAACCTGTATTTTTTATTGCTTCACGAATTGCCTCTCTGATATATACCATTTCTTTACTAAAAGACATTGCAACAAAACATTTATTAGATAAACGACCGGATTCCAGAATTTCAAGGTAATAATTCAAACCCTTCAAAGTGAATTGATATTCATTTGGAATGTTGTGGATTTCGGATATTGAAGGTGGGGCATAATCTATGTCAATAAATTCTTGAGACTGGAGAAGTTTAAAATAATAATAACACTCAAAATCATTTTTTAAAAAATGTTTATACCAAAAAGCTGGCTTTTGTACCTGGTTATAGATATCAACTGTTTCTCCATCATAATTTTGGTATTTATATAAAGTTTTTAATAAATTATCAAGCTTGTCTTTAGGAGTTTTAGGGTAATTAATTTTTGCAAGTTTTTCTTTCCAATTACGACCGAGCGAAAACTTTTTAATACCATTTTTCTCTTCATCTAATAATTGATAAGTTAAGATTGATCCAGCAAAGAAGTGCCTGTTATTAATAAAATAGTCAGTTTTACTGAATTGTTTAAAAGTATAACCTATAGTAATTTGAAATTCTTCATTCTCATACTCTATGTAGTATTGATATACATCACCAGCATCAATAAAATCTTTAGTGGGCAATTCAGTTATTGGACAAACTTTCATAATTATTTTTTTTATTTTAGTTGAATGATAATTTAATAACTATATATTCGTCTTAAATTTTCTTATATTTTTTCCAAAGCAAGCTTGAGGCAGGTTCAAGTGATTTTGATTTTTGATTAAAACTTGCAAATGCAAGTTCATTTTTAGCTATTTTCTTCCCCAATTTCTCAAAATATTTTGAATCTTTTTCAAAATCAATTTTTATCGAATCCAATATACTCTCAATTTCTATGAATGTACGTTTTATCAACCACGAAGATAAATAGCACAATGTAATGATTTTGTTTTCGATGTTTTCCTCAGAAATCAGTGAAAAATGTTTAAGAGAAACGTCTGAACAAGAAATCAATAATCTAACTTCAAAATTGTGGGATTTTAGAAAGCCTGAAAATTCGTGTTTATCTCTTTTATTGTGTAGTAATCTTGAACGGTAGTTATACAAGTGACCAACAAATCTCCTGTCGACCTGATCGAAAGCTGAGCAAAATTCATACTTACCTTTCCAATCACCTCTAACTTTTTTGCTTAATTTGGTCCAATAGAGGGTGTTCTCTTTGTTTGGGAAATACATAAAACATATATATGACTTAGATAGTCAAACACAGAAGATAAATGGAAGATAATACTGTCAAAAATAGAAGACAATTCAGTTTCTACTTTGTCAAAAAAAGGATTACCCGGAAAAGTGTTCTGGTCAACATATCTTGGATTCTCTGTGTATTGTTTTTGCAAGTACTTTTCAGCCAACCCCATTTCTCTTAGAAATATAAGATATTGATGTGCTGCAGAAAATAATCTATACTCAATATTATCCTTTATTTGAAAAATAGTATCGAATGTAGTACTGTCAGCAGAATGATCATGATATGTTGACCCGATGGCCCTTATCCCTAACTCAGTCCTGAAAGTTTCAGAATAAATTAAGTTATAATCACCTTCTCTATCAATAATATCTAAATACTTTTCATCTATTCTCATTTGAGATCTTGATCCCTTTTTATTAAAAATTGGTCAATTGCTGTTAAAAGCGTCCACCTCTTTTGTTTGATAAGTTGTTAATGGAACACAATCCTGAAAATTGATTATTTTTTCCCTCATCTTCTTTTTATCGCTAAAATGTCTTGATATTTCTTGTGTCTTTTCTGTGAAATCATTCTCATCTTTCGATTTCTGATAATAGAAGATTTTAATATATCGACAATTAGGATGCTCAAATATAGTTTGTAGCAAAATTCTATCAGATAGTCCACATGAATGTCCCATAATGCAAACATCATATGGATTGGATTCGATAAACCTTAAAAAATTCTGGTAGTTTCTTGCTTTTAAATAATTGAAAGATTTTATATTCTTTAAAAATTCGTTATTGTTTAGCCTCTCTATTTTTTCAAAATAGACATCCTTTTCGTCCCCATATCCGAAAATGATTGGATTATTTATATCATTTAATCTGCCATGTATATGATTAACCTGAAATTGAGTATCATGAAAGAAATTACCTTTGTACAGTTCAATGGTTGATGTATAATTAAAATTTAGAAATAGATTTTCGTCACTTTTTTTTGTGTCATATCCAGTATTTAAATCATGATTTAAATGTCCAGAGATTTCAGGATTTTCAGAGTTTAATTTATTGTTCATTGTTTTTAAATACTCTTCAAGTTTTATTCTAATTGGATCAAAAGAATCGTTTAATTCTCTTAGTTTACTATTTACAAAATCCGAATTTTCGACATTATTTTTTTCAAGTATTTTATAAATCTTAATTAAAGACAAATAGTATTGATTTTCTATATCTACCCATCTATATTGAATTGTTTGTTCAATTAAATTTTCTAAAAATTTATTTTTGTGTTGACACCTAATATTAAAATGCTTCAGATAATCTTTGAATTGATCTGGCGACTTAAGATCAAATCCTGAATGCATTTGGTTGCTTTTCAAGATTATGAGTTCATCTTCATACTCGATTCTACTGTGTAATTTGTTAAGAGAATTTTTCAGATACCATAGTAAAAAATCATAGTAACTCGTTTTTAAACCATGAGCTAAATCAAAGCCATTGCCAATTAGAATTAGTTTATTCATATTTTATTCGATTTATCGATTATTAATGCTTCTATATGGCGGATATTTTCAGAAGGTTGATTATATCTACCAGTACTGAAATCGCAATTTGGACATTCATATATCGAGTCAAACATTGTTGAGTTATCCAATAAAATTGTTTCGCATTTTGGACAATATGGTGTTAAATCTGTAACATTCCATTTATTAGTTCTTTTGTTTAATTTCCAATCCCAAGTCCACCTCCAATTTTTAAACCGATCTTCTTTGTAATCAGTAAATTTTGGAATACTATTTACCTCTGCATTAAATTTAAGAATCAAATAAATTATCCCTATAAGAATAAAAATAGCCATCAAAAACCACCATACTTTTACTTCATAATTCAGTATTAATGCAATAAAATTCCATATTGCTTTAACAATTTCACCTAACGTTGATAAAAAAGGCTTTGATTTCCATAAATCATAAATAAATGAACCAATTACAGAAGTACTAATTCCAGCAATCAAAGAATACAAATAATTTTTCTTCATTAATATCTATTTTATTCAATTTCAACGTTGTCTATTTCACTCATTATTCTTCCTGTCTCCGCTAACGCGACGATGATTTTTTGGTAATGGAGGATGTCTTCAAAGCAGAGGGTACGACCTTTGCGGTCTTTGAGCCATTTTTGGGCGGGTTGATAGCCGCCGATGTAGAAGTTCCAGGCTGAGAGGGGGACGTCGGCAAAATATTGATTGTCGTTGATGTAAACTGATCCGCCACCGTGGTGTGCAGCGTTGATATTCTGGATGTATTGATCGATGGTCATTAAGCAGGTTTTATTTTTGGTCAGCAAGCTTTTGGTGATCATTGTTTTTAGATACAGACAAACATAATAAAAAAGAATTATAGTATCATGGTTTGGGAATAAATTGTGAAGAGTAAACAGACTACCACGATAAAAAATTCGTCATTGAATTATTAAAAGTCTTTTAGTTTTGCGCCTTTACCGCAAAAAGGGAAAAATCTATCCGGGTTTGAGGGAATCCTGTTTTCTACAATACCGCAAGCGCTAGGCGGAAGAATTTTGAGGCAATTCCTGTTGCAGCGGAATACACACATTCAAATAAAAGTATAATTCACCTTCGCTGGCGCGGTTTAGCAAACCTTTTAAGAATTACTGAAATAAAAAATAAACTTCGGTAAGCCGGACTCTCTCTTACCGATTAAATATTTCATACCCTATCAACAAAAGAACAAATCGCAGGTCAGGAGGCAGGTTAGGGGACAAGGGAGACGAAGCAGCTATAACAGTCCTTAAGATGTTTGCCCTTCAAAAGGGATTCAGGAAAAACATTAAACAGGACGAAGCAATAATCCAATTTATTTGCAGGAAAATTTTAAATCATCCCAAATAACGTGAGTTCGATCTGAGTAATGGATAAGGTAATGCGTGATTGTTTGAGCGCTAATGTTGTTTTCGATAACCTAATCTAAAAAAAGACACCTTAGTAGATGGGATTGATTTTACCTTTTCACCGACCTCATTACCTGATTTAATCAGGTAATGAGGTCGATTTTTCTCTCTCGACCATTTCTACTGAGGTGTTTTTGACAGATTAGGTTATCCATTACTTAGATCGAACTCACGTTAAATAGAAAAGCCATTGGACGAATATGATCCAATGGCTCTTTTTATTAAAAAAACTATCATTTGGGCTTATTCATCAGCATGTTGCCATCCTTATCAAAATAAACGGTTTTCTTATCTTTTCCCTTTTCCAATTTAAAAGCATAATGTTCTTTAGTCGCTTTTCCTTCAACCGCTTTTATTACAAGAACATTTTTGTTTATTTTCCAGTCCTTATAGTCGCTTTTTGCAAGACTTGCCATGATTGCCTGGGGAGGCACAAAATTTTTAATTTCTTCCCTTGATCGTTGAAGTTTTCCGTCAGGAGTATATACAGCCTCTAAATAACTGCCATTTGATTTATGGGTATGGATCGTGTAATAATTTATATCCATATTATCCGGGTTGACATCTTGTTCCCATCCATAGGTGCTGAATTTACTGTGAGAATTAGCCCAAACCACGGGTTGGTGCTCCTCGCCAAAATCATTAACAACTGCCGCTTTTACAGCCGGGGGTACTTTATCCAAAGTAACCTCAATTTCTACTGGTTCCAACTGAATCTCCTGGATCTGGGCAAAAAGCCACCCCGGGAAAACAGCCAATAAGATAAAAATCTTAAGAAACATTAACTTTCTCATTGACAATAATTTTAAATTAATAATAATTTGACCACTCTTAAACAATAATTTGAACGATAATACAAGTTACTATGTTTCATAGTACACTGTCAAGTGCAATACGCTCATAAATAAAAATTTATTATTAAAATATGCTGATTAACGTGAGTTCGATCTAAACAATAGATAAAGTAATGCCTGGTTGGTTGAGTGCTAATTTTGTTTCAGTAACTAATCTGGTGGAAAACACCTAAGTAGAAAAAATTGAATACCCTCAGATATTCTACCTAATTAACCTAATTCGGTCGGATAAATTGAAAAACAAAAATCAGGTAATAAGGTTGGGACGAGTTGTATTACCATTTTCTCTTATGTAACATCCCCCGGTTATGCTGTAGATCACACATTCAACCCCTGCGGGGCTGAGGGGAGAGGATGCATTTCCTGCCTCCGGCTCCACCGGAGGTTATTTACATTTAGCCCTTCGGGCAGAGGGAGACAGTTTGGTTTTCAAGACTAAGACCTTCTCCCGAAGGGCAATGTCATTAAGTTAAGGATTAATTGATAAAAAACAGAGGACAAAGATCTTAATTTTGAAGTTGCAACACAAAAATTAAATCCTAAGTCCCCATGTTAGATGCAAATGTAAAAATTATTGAAGAGTTAAAGGCGTTTCTTTCAATTGTAAACGAATCTCCTGATATTTTAGAAAAGTTTGCTACTCAAAAAAATGCTTTTACAAGGGAAAGAAAACTACCTTTTAATCGTTTAGTTCTATTGATTGCCAAATTATGTAAGAAAACCCTCAGCTTTGAAATAGACAATTTTTTTGAGGAGATAAACCTTAACACAAGCTGCACTGTGAGCGCATTTTCGCAACAAAGAATGAAACTCGATTCCTTCTTTTTTGAAGTGTGGAACAAGTTTTTGTCTAAACTATTTTACCATTATTATGAGTCAAACGTGAAGCGATGGAAAGGTTATCGTTTAGTGGCTGCAGACGGGTCCAACATAAGTCTGATAAATAAACCCGCTCTTGAAGAATATTTTGGAGGACAGAGCAATCAGATAGGAACGTTTGTTCAAGCCAAAGCTTATTACTGTTACGACGTATTGAATGAACTAATATTACATGCGAAAATTGCCCCTTATCGCTTTGGGGAATTAAACATGGCTTATTCTGCCATTGATTGCCTGGAGGAGGATATGGTGATGATTTATGATCGGAACTTTTGCAATTTCAAAATGGCTGCCTTGCACTTGTGGCAGGAGAAGGAAATTAAATTTGTCATAAGGGCCAAGGAAACACAAAATATCATTCGAACTTTTATAAAAAGCGGAGCTCAAAGTGATGTGGTCTATCTTAGAACTACCCCTGCCGCTATCAAAGGACTTTACAAAAGCGGATATATTGTCAATCGGGACACTCTTTTGAAAGTGAGGCTGGTAAGGGTAGAGTTAGATAATTCTGTTGAAGTGTTGATGACAAATTTATGGGAAGAAGAAGGTCATTCAAATTCTGAGTTTAAAGAACTATACTTTAGACGATGGGGCGTCGAAACCAATATCTCGGTTCAGAAAAATATCTTGCAGCTTGAATCCTTCAGTGGTCTTACCCAATATTCGGTATTGCAGGATTTCTATGCAACAGTTTTCATCACCAACTTGCACTCTATTCTTATAAAGGAAGCTCAGCAAACCATTGAAAATATGCAGTGTAAAAGGAAATACCCAATGAAAGTAAATCGAAACAAATCATATGGAAAATTGAAGATACATCTCGTAAGCTTATTCATTATACACGAACCAGCAGACATCCTTCAACTTCTAAACAACCATTTTATAAAAGATCAGATCCCTATAAGAATTAACCGATCATTCCCGAGAATTATTAAAAATAAGCAGTCTAAATCCAAACACAAAACTTATGCAAATTACAAACCAGCATATTAAAATCCTTAACTTAATGACATTGCCCGAAGGGAGTAAATGTGAATAACCCCCAATGAAGTTGGGGGTGTATGATGGTCTGTACACCCCCAGCCCCGAAGGGGTTGAATGTGTCTGTTATTTGTGCGAGGCTGGATTTTAATGCTTAACGACTACTTAGGTGTTTTCGACAGATTAGGCTATCCATTACATAGATCGAACTCACGTTGATTAAGTAATGCCATGAATATAATGTCGTATTTTAGACTGAAGGAGTTTAGGCTTTAGGCGGGTGTACGACAAAATTCCCCTATTGAAAAACATGGGACAACAACTAACCTTATTTGCCTTTATTCCCAACCTTAGTAACAGTGGATGTGAATAAATAACCAGACCTTATTACATTATTAATTTTGTTTTTTGTACCTACTTAAGATTACTACTAATATCAGGAGAACATAGGTCAAACGATACATCCAAAAATAAGGTAATAAAGTCTGGTCATATGTTTGTTACTTTGTTACTAAGGTTAAATAATCAATTGTAAATAAGGTTTTTGGCTGATGACCGTATTTGCAGTAATTCCTTCAAAGCTGCCTAATTCAGAAAAAAGGGAATTTTGTCGTACACGCCTTTAGGCTTTGAAGTAACGGTTAAAATATAATGTCTTATTTTACTACATTTTGCAAGACATCGAACAATCGTTCTTCGAGATTCTGAAAACAGAGAGATGCATCAAATTGGAGTATCCGGCAGGTTGCCCACCCGTTTAGTGACCTTGTCATTAATAGTCATTAATAGTCATGAATAGTCATCAGTAGTCATTAATGGTCATTAATAGTCATTGTGCAGTAAAAAACAATTATTGACAATCAAATGACCATAAATGACAACATTTGACAAGAAAATCAGGATATGAATAATTGAAATTTATACAAACTATCCCGCCTTAATTTCGTAAATTATATTCATTAATAAAATTAGAAATGATCGTACCTGAATCCCACATTGTAGTCATATTCGGAGCATCGGGAGATCTGACCAGAAGAAAGCTGATTCCCGCCTTATACCAGCTTTCCAGGGATAAACTGCTGCCCCCGCACTTTGCCATCGTTGGTGCAAGCCGTACCGAATATTCGGATGATGAATTCCGTGACGGGATGAAAGAAAATCTGAAGGAAGATGCAAATCAAACAGATGAATTTCTGAGTAAGATTTATTATCAGCCAATGGACACCCTTTCTTCGGACAGCTATGAAAACTTAAAAGTCCGTCTTGAAGAACTCAGTACCTCTTTAAATATTCCGCCAAATTACCTGTTCTATTTATCCACTCCGCCAAATCTTGATCAGGTTATACCAGCCATGCTCGCGAAAGTGGGACTTAATTCTACAAAAGACGGTTTCAGGCGATTGATTATTGAAAAACCTTTTGGATCAGGACTTGAAAGCGCAAAGAAACTAAACAGCAATCTTTTGAGAAACTTCCATGAAGACCAGATCTACCGCATCGATCATTACCTGGGGAAAGAAACGGTACAGAATCTGATGGTAACAAGATTTGCCAACGGCATATTCGAACCAGTCTGGAACCGCAATTTTGTGCAACGCGTGGAAGTCACAGCGGTAGAAACTCTTGGCATTGAAAATCGCGGAGGGTACTATGAACAGGCCGGTGCACTGCGCGACATGGTTCAAAATCATCTGCTGCAAATGGTGGCTCTTATTGCCATGGAACCTCCGGTAATACTTGACGCAGATGCCATCCGGCACGAAAAGATGAAAGTTTTTCAATCCCTGCGACCCATCAAAGCCGAGGAAGTTCCGAAGCAGGTGATTCGGGGACAGTACACTGCCTCAAAAATCCAGGGGAAGCCTGTGGCAGCTTACCGGGAAGAACAGAATGTCGACAGCGATTCACACACCGAAACCTATGCTGCTTTAAAATTTTACATTGACAACTGGCGGTGGGCAGGCGTGCCTTTCTACATCCGGACGGGGAAAAGGTTGCCGACTTCCGTCACCGAGATCGTAATCGAATTCAAACCCACCCCCCATCACCTTTTTGATGAAAGCGCATTCGATCACCATTCAGCCAATCAGCTGATTCTCCGGATCCAACCTGACGAGGGCATTCTTCTAAAGATCGGGATGAAAGAACCTGGTTCGGGATTCAAAGTAAAGCCGGTAAACATTGATTTTCATTATTCAAGCCTGGCCGACATAAAGCTGCCGAGCGCCTATGAACGGTTACTGCTGGATTGCATGAGGGGCGATGCCACACTTTATTCCCGGGGCGATACCGTTGAGGCTGCCTGGAGTTTTATTCAACCGATCCTTGACACCTGGCAAAACGATCCCTCCGTTCCGCTTTACGGATATCCGGCCGGCACCTGGGGCCCGGTGGAAGCCGATCTGCTTATGGAAGGTGACCAGGCCTGGCGCTATCCCTGTAAAAACCTTACCGATGACGGTCTTTATTGTGAATTATAAATGAAGATTTAAATAAATAAAAAAATAACTTTACCGGATTTCAATTGGTATAATTATTGATTTATAAAAACAGACTATACCAGATCTGCTATGATTGAATTAATCCATACAGGAATATCCCCGGAGGAATTGGCCGAAGTTTTCGCCGAACGGTTGTTGTTATGGATTGATGACCACACGCAGAATGTATATCACATTGCCTTATCAGGAGGCGAGACTCCTTCTCTTTTGTATCAGCTGCTGGCTGAAAAATACCGGAAACTTATTCCATGGGGGAAGATTCATTTCTGGTGGAGCGATGAGCGGATGGTTTCCCCGGATAGTCCTGAAAGTAATTTCAAGCTTGCAAATGACCTGCTTTTTTCGAGGATAAAAATCCCTGAGCATCATATTCACCGCATCAGGGGGGAAGCCGATTCCCTGGAAGAGGTTAAAAGATATGAAGCAGAGATCAGGTCACTGCTCCCAATGCGAAATCAGATTCCTCTTTTTGACCTGATCCTTTTAGGATTGGGGACGGACGGTCATACGGCTTCCATTTTCCCCGGACAGCTTCACCTGTTTGAAACCGACCGACTTGTTGAAATTTCGATGCACCCCATTACATCACAGGTCAGAATAACCTTTACAGGTAAATTATTAAACAGTTCCTGGAAAATCGCTTTCCTGGTCACCGGCAAAGCCAAGTCGACCGTTCTGAGCCAGATCATTCATCACCATAAAGGCGCTGAAATATTTCCCGCAGCTCATATCCATCCCAAAGGAGAATTACACTGGTTTATCGATTCGGCTTCCATGCCGGTGAAGAGATCGGACTACTAAATTTAATGAAGGGATTAAAGAATGAAGGAATGAAGGGATTCACTTGTTCATTGGGTTTTTCACTATTTTATTCCTTTTTAACTTATCAATAACCGTAATTTTTATATCTTTAAAATTCAGAAAAGGTATCAGAAATACCGATGAACCTTGCAGGAGATATTGAATCAGATGGAAAAATTAATTGAATGTGTTCCTAATTTTTCAGAAGGAAGAAATCTGTCTGTGATAGGTCAGATAACTGACGCCATTGAAAGTGTTGAAGGCGTGAGGTTATTGAATGTAGACAGGGGACCGGGGGCCAACCGGACTGTCGTCACCTTTGCGGGAGAACCTTCGCAGGTGGTTGAAGCAGCCTTTCTGGGCATACAGCGTGCCTCAGAGCTGATTGACATGCGTTACCATGCGGGGGAACATCCCAGAATCGGGGGGGGGGGGGGGGGGGCTACGGACGTATGTCCACTGATTCCAATCCGGGGTGTGACCATGGAGGAGACGGTCGAACTGGCGCACGATCTGGCGCGACGCGTTGGAAATGAGTTAAACATCCCGGTGTACTGTTATGAGTACGCCGCTTTTTCTGAAGTCAGAAGGAGTCTGGCTCATTGCCGTTCGGGAGAATATGAAGGTCTAAAAGAAAAAATGGAAAGGGCTGAGTGGCAGCCTGATTTCGGACCCGTCGAGTTTAATGCCACTTCCGGAGCCACCATCATAGGAGCGCGTAATTTTCTGATTGCCTACAACGTGAATCTAAATACCTCTTCGGTAGAATTAGCCAAATCCATCGCAGCAGATGTGCGGGAACTTGGCAAATTTAAATTTGAAAAAGGATCCCGACTCAGGTAAAGTACTCAGGAATGAAAAGGGAGAACCTCTTCGTCATCCCGGAGGATTGGAAAAAGTCAGAGCCATAGGCTGGCACATCCAGGAATATGGAATAGCGCAGGTTTCAATGAACCTGATGGACATGCACATAACTCCCATGCATAAAGCGTTTGAGGAGGTTAAGAAAAAAGCAATGGAAAGAGGGGCGGATGTGACCGGATCAGAATTAATCGGACTGGTACCGTTGGAGGCTATGCTTGAAGCAGGAGCTTATTACAGAGAGATGCAGAATCTTCCGGTTCATGTTCCCGACGAAGAAATTATAAGGAGCGCCATTGATTCGCTCGGCTTAAATGATGTAGCTCCATTTGATCCTGATAAAAAGATCATTGAATATCTTCTTGATTTGCGAAATTTCACGAATTAATGACGAATTTACACGAACGGTCGCTACGGACTGAAAATATATAAGATACCACAACTGCGTTACTGAGAGGAAAGCTTCATAGCAGCGAAACCTTTGCAGGAATAAATAGAATGGCAAATATAAGCCACGCAGTGGCAACATCTTTGTAAGAGCTTATTAATTAAGTAATTGGAATAAAATAATGTCTATGAGGCTTATAGGCTATATGTGTTTAGGTCAAAGGGAAATATTATGGTCCTTCAGCCTGAAGTCTAAACTCCTTCAGCCTAAAAATACGACATCATATTCCTGACATTACTTATTAGTACAAGACTTCATTAAATAATACCAGATCACTAATATTTTTGAATGGATTCCGTTAAATTTGCATGCTTAAATTTCAGGATATATGACCACTACAGAAGCCACATATAAGAAATACGTAAAGATTTTCTGGATCATTTTCGGCACCGGGATCTTAGGAATCATTATTCTGTTTTCACTCATTGCCAACGGGGAAACTGGGCTTTATGCCCACCCTGGATGAACTTGAAAATATTGAAACGTCACTGGCCTCGGAAGTATATACAGCCGACAGTGTAGTGATGCGCAAATATTTTTATAAGGAAAACCGCACGTATGTTCCTTATGAAAACATAAGCAAGAATGTGGTCGTTGCCCTTGTATCTACTGAAGACAAAAGGTTCTATAATCACTCCGGGGTAGATCTTAAAGGTTTTATTCCGGGTTTTGGGAGGTGTGTGGTAACAGGAAACCAGAGTTCAGGAGGAGGAAGCACAATCAGTCAGCAGCTGGCCAAAATGCTTTTCCCGAGAGAGGAAATGGATACGAAGCTGGATCTGGCCTTACGGAAATTCCGGGAGTGGATCATCGCGGTTTTAAACTGGAGCGGAATTTCACCAAAGAAGAAATTCTCAGCATGTATCTTAATAAATTTGATTTTCTCAATCTCGCAGTTGGGATAAAATCTGCTTCGGAAATTTATTTTGGAGTGACTCCCGATAAACTGGAACCGGAACAGGCTGCCACCCTGATTGGAATGGCCAAGAATCCCTCTTTATACAATCCCCTGAGAAGACCGGCTCTGGCCATTCAACGACGCAATGTAGTGCTGGACCAGATGCGAAAATATGGTTATCTGACCAACGCGCAATACCAGTCGTTAAAATCAAAACCGATCAATCTCAACTATCATAAGGAAGATTATAAATCCAGCCCCGGCACTTATTTCACCGAATATTTAAGGATGGCCCTTACAGCTCAAAAACCTGTGAAAGAAAAATATGCAGGCTGGCAAAGTGAACAATTCAAAGAGGATTCAACCGAATGGGAAACCAATCCCCTGTATGGATGGGTTGTAAAGAATCCCAAACCTGATGGTTCTCATTATAATATTTATTCGGATGGGTTGAAGATTTATTCCACCATCGACAGCCGAATGCAGAGTTATGCGGAGGAAGCTGTAAAAAAACACCTGAGTCTTGAGATTCAACCGGTATTCAATCAACGGATCAAGATACTGAGAAATCCGCCATTCCCGAATTCAATGTCAGATTCGGAGGTACAGAGCCTGATGGATTTTTCCATTAAACAAAGTGACCGTTACCGTTCACTAAGAGAACAGAGAATGAATTTTGAGGAGATCAAACGCCAATTTGGGAAACCTGCAGAAATGACTGTTTTTTCATGGCGCGGCGACATTGACACAACAATGACTCCCCTGGATTCAATTAAATATACACTTGGATTTTTAAGGTCAGCGATGATGACCATGGAAAACAAAACAGGTTACGTAAAAGCATGGGTAGGAGGGGCAAATTATAAATACTTCATGTATGACATGGTGAAACTTGGCAAGCGCCAGGTTGGATCAACAGTCAAGCCATTTCTTTACACCCTGGCCATGCAAAACGGATTTTCTCCGTGTACCCTGGTCCCTAATGTTGAGCAGACTTTTTATCTTCCTGACGGAAGAACGTGGACCGCAAAAAATTCAGGGCATACGGATTACGACGGAAGGATGGTTACTCTTAAATGGGGATTAGCAAATTCAGTAAACCAGATTTCTGCCTGGATTATGAAACAGTTTAACCCGGAAGCCATGAAGAACATGATGCGGAAGATGGGCATCACCACTCCGATCGATGCAGTGCCATCTATGTTTTTGGGCACTTCCGACGTTTCAGTCTTTGAGATGGTGGGAGCTTACGGGACATTTGCGAACAAGGGAGTTTATACAAAACCAATTATGGTCACCCGAATTGAGGATAGAAATGGCAATGTACTTTCACGTTTCTCTTCGGAACAGCACGATGCAATTGACCCTTCTACTGCTTATCTGATGCTGAACCTGATGGAAGGGGTCGTTAATGAAGGCACCAGTCAGCGTCCTGCGAAGACAAGGATTGTTATACGGAAATTTAATGGCCGATATAGCAGGGGAAAACCGGGACAACGCAGAATCAATCAGACGGTTGGTTCATGGGAGTTACCCCTGAGCTGGTTACCGGAGTATGGACCGGCGGCGAACTAAGGAGCATACACTTTGAAGGACTGAATATGGGACAGGGGCGCCAACATGGCCTTACCCGTTTACGGATATTTTTATGAACAGTGTTTATCGTGACCGGACACTCAACTATACCCAGGATACCAGATTTTGAAATGCCTGAAGGTTTCAATAAGAACCTGGATTGCGGAAATGCAGCCAGGGAGGAATCACACGGCCCTGTTACAGACAGCGACTTCTTTTAAAGTCCTTTCTTATTATAGCATCTTAAATTACAACCTATTTTTTTCCCTTACAGAATGTTTTTTCGACACATCCTGTAAGGTTTTATTGATAAGGGGTTAGAGGAGAAGCTAAATGCTACTTTTTAATTCTCTTTTGAAAAATCCGGCAAAATTCATGAAAGTAGGGAGTAGGAAAGTAGGGAAATAATATGTTAAAATAATGAAGCTACAGGCTTCACCCACTGAATCTTAAGAGGCATTAAGACCTCAACACAACAGCACATCGCATTTCATCGTAACAGCCCATCAGCTTAGGCAGGATCTTTCCATTCACCATATTCCATGATCAGCTTTTTTAAGCTCTTCCACGGCTTTGGAGGTTTCAACCTGTCTTTTGATCAGCTTTTGGCCTTTATACAGGTTGATTTTGTCTTTACCGGCGCCTACAAAACCATAGTCAACATCTCCCATTTCACCAGGTCCGTTTACGACACAGCCCATTACTCCAATTTTCAGGTTCTTCAAATGACTGAAGTTCTTTTTAATTTCACAAACAGTATCATGAAGATCAAAAAGCGTTCTTCCACATCCGGGGCAGGAAACGAATTCGGTTTTGGTTACCCGCATGCGGCTTGCCTGTAAGATGCCAAAAGACAGGTTCTTCAAATCATTGTAACCTATCTGGCCTTCATTGGAAATCAGAATTCCATCACCGTAACCATCAATGAGCAATCCGCCTAAATCAATGGAGGCTTTGATCAGAAGGTCCTCATAATGATCTTCCTTATAACTCCGGTGAAGAATGACCGGGTTTTTTGCAAATATGAGCATCCAGTTCCATGAAAAAGGCGCGCATTTCAGCGAAACAGTTGATGTTATCCGTTTCCATGATCAGGATCACCTTTCGTTCCCTTTTCAGTTTTTCAATGATCTCCGGATTTTCCGTTTTGAATAAATCATACCTTTTCTTGCTTACCCTTACAAAGCGCATCTGACTGGAATAAAGATCATTGTAAAGATAGTCTTCAAGCGAGAGAATGGGGATATTTCTTCCCGTGGCGGTCAAGTATTCTTCTCCCGTCATAATAATATTCCGGCTCGGAACCCGAATTCAGTACCCTGACTTCCTCCCGGGTATAATTATTGAGGCTGGCAATGACTACGGCAGCCTTTTTCCCGCCGATATCATTAACATTTCGATTGGAGCGCCGCTCGTATTCAAATGGATTGGTACGGGCCACAAGGGGCGCTGTAATGGGCGCATGGGCTTCCATCCCTTTGAAATGATCCACAAGCTTCCTTGCAAAAGGTATTTCAGCAGCAGGATCCTCTGTCAATGAAATACGGATGGTATCGCCAATTCCATCTGCCAATAGAACTCCGGAACCGACAGCTGATTTAATCCGGCCGTCTTCGCCCTCTCCTGCTTCGGTAACCCCAATGTGAAAAGGATAGTTCATATCCTCGAGCCTCATGCGGTAATTCATCAGACGGACGGTATAAAACCATGATCCTGGTGTTACTGGATTTGATGGATATAACGATGTTATGATATTCTTCCTTTTTACAGATCCGTAAAAATTCCATGACAGATTCCACGATCCCTGCAGGAGTATCCCCGTAACGGCTCATGATACGGTCAGAAAGTGACCCCTGATTGGCTCCAATGCGCAAGGCGGTACCCCTTGCCTTGCATTCCCGGATGAAAGGAATGAAACGATCTTCAATCTTTTTCAGCTCATCCCGGTATTCCTCATCAGTATAAGTCAATTTTTCAAACTTGGCCCTTTTATCATAGAAGTTTCCGGGATTGATTCTGACTTTTTTTACATATTTGATGGCAATATCGGCAGCGGCAGGATTAAACTGCACATCCGCACACAAGGGATTGGAATAACCTCTTCGATCAAGCTCTGCGCGAATGTTTTTTAAGGTTTTCGGCTTCCCTGATTCCCTGCACGGAAACACGCACAAAATCAGCTCCGGCATCAATGATACGTATAATTTGATTAACGGTAGCTTCTGTATCTTTAGTATCTGTATCGGTCATGGACTGAATCCTGATGGGATTTTCGCCACCAAGCATGATATTGCCAATCTTAACAAGGGCAGTATCCTGTCTTTTATATTCTAAAAGAGATTCAATATAATTAAAATTTTGATTTTTCATTACGAGCAACAATATCCAGCTTAAGCCTCGGCAAATTTATTCTTATTTTTCAAATTAATAATACTTAATGCCGACAATTGTAATTATCAGAAATTCAGTAATGGAACAGATAATTATTTGCAGTGGTCAAACTTCCATGATTATAATTTAAATTTGCTGAAAAAATTGCGGATGGCTGTAAAGTTAAATGGGATTTCAAAGCTGTATGGTCCTCAAAGAGCACTGGATAAAATATCATTTTCCATTGATTCAGGACAGATTGTTGGAATTCTGGGGCCCAACGGAGCCGGAAAATCGACCATGATGAAGATTGTTACGGGGTTTCTTCATCAGGATGAAGGTGAAGTTTGGATTAATAATGTCCAAAATGCGGGGAATACCCTCGCGGGAAGAAGACAGATAGGTTATTTGCCGGAGAGTAATCCATTGTATACCGATCTGTATATTAAGGAGTATCTTGAATTTGTCGGAGGTATTTATCACCTCAGTAATTTAAAAAACAGGGTTTCTGAAATTATTGAACTGACCGGTCTTTCCAAAGAAAAGCATAAAAAGATCGGAGTTCTTTCCAAAGGATACAGACAGCGGGTTGGGATTGCACAGGCATTAATTCACGATCCTTCAGTACTAATCTTAGACGAACCTACTTCGGGATTGGATCCTTCACAGATTGTTGAAATAAGGCAGCTCATTAAAAATATCAGTACCAACAAAACGGTAATGCTTTTCCACCCACATCATGCAGGAAGCTGAAGCCATCTGTGACCGGATTATCATTATCAATGGAGGGAAAATCATTGCCGATGATACTGCTGAAGGAATTAAAGCCATTTCTTCCCTGGATTTAATTCCTGTATTGGTTGAATTTCTGCAAAAGGTAAATCCCGAAGAATTGAGAGCGATTCAGGGCCTCAAAGAAGTAAAATCAATAACAGATTTTAAGCATATAATATACTGCAATACAGATCTCCGTCCTGCAGTTTTTTGATTTTGCGGTAACAAACGGATACACTATTCTGACCCTTACAAAGCAGGAATCAAGCCTTGAAAATGTGTTTCTTGAAATGGTGAAGTAATCATAAACTTTACTGAAAAAAATACTTAAATCTGATGTTCTTAAGGGGTGAAAATAATTTTTATCCCTTTTCTTTTCCCTTTTTTAAATAAAGGCTTTATATTTGCGGGGGGTAAAAGGTGGATAAATTTGATTGATTGCAACCACGGAAAAAAAAATGCTAAAGCAATGTTTGCACGTTATTCCTTTCAATCAAGTATCCTCATAAAATTTTAATTACTAATCGACCGGATAAGTTCCGATCAGAAATAAACTTTTATTATGGGATATCTATTTACTTCAGAATCAGTGTCAGAAGGGCATCCTGACAAAGTAGCCGATCAGATTTCAGATGCCGTATTGGATGAGTTTCTTGCCTGGGATCCAAATTCAAAGGTAGCATGCGAAACTCTGGTAACAACCGGGACAGGTTGTACTGGCCGGGGAAATTAAATCACAAACCTACGTTTGACGTGCGGCGAGGGTAGCCAGAAGGGTGATTAACAAGATTGGCTATACCAAAGCAGAGTACCAGTTTGACGGAGATTCCTGTGGTGTGCTGACCGCCCTGCATGAACAATCTCCGGATATCAATCGCGGTGTTGTGACAAAACCGATCGCGAGAATCAGGGTGCGGGCGACCAGGGCATGATGTTTGGATATGCATCCAGCGAAACAGAGAACTACATGCCATTGTCATTGGATCTTGCACACATGTTGCTTAAGAAACTTGCGGCCATCAGGCGCAAGGGTGAAGTAATGACTTACCTGAGACCCGATTCCAAATCACAGGTTACCATTGAATACGATGACAATAACAAGCCATTAAAGGTACATACCATCGTCATTTCGACCCAACATGATGAGTTTATCGTACCCAATGTAAATTCAAAGTTTACACAGGAGCAGGCGGACACCATGATGGTTGAAAAAATCAAGGAAGATGTTCAGCAGTACCTGATCCCGGCGGTTGTCGCCAAATTGCCTGCACACATTCAGGAATTGTTTAAAAACGATTATATCCTGTACGTTAATCCTACCGGGAAATTTGTCATTGGAGGTCCTCATGGAGATACCGGCCTGACCGGAAGAAAGATTATCGTCGATACCTATGGTGGAAAAGGAGCCCATGGCGGTGGAGCATTCTCGGGAAAAGACCCGTCAAAAGTTGACCGTTCTGCCGCATACGCTGCAAGACACATAGCCAAGAATGTTGTGGCCGCAGGGGTAGCCAGTGAAGTTCTTGTACAACTGGCTTATGCCATCGGGGTAGCTAAACCGGTAAACATTTACGTCAATACATACGGTACGGCCAAAGTAAAACTGACTGATGGCGAGATTGCAGAAAAACTTACACAATTATTTGACTTAAGGCCTTATGCCATTGAGAAAAGGCTCAAACTCCGCAATCCAATTTATGAGGAAACAGCAGCCTACGGACACATGGGCAGGGTACCCCGTACGGTAATCAAGAAATATTCTTCTCCCTATTTCGGAGACATAGAAAAGGAAGTCGAATTATTTACATGGGAAAAACTGGACTATGTAGATGAAGTAAAACGTGCTTTCAGAATTTAGAAGAAAGGCTTTAGGCTATAGACTTTAGACTTTAGGCTGGCGTCAGGCGTCAGGAAGAATAAAAAAGCCTCCATTTTATTTTATGGGGGCTTTTCTATTTTAATTGTCAGAAATTAGCATTTCATTGGGTGTACGACAAAATTCCCTTTTCTGATTCTAAACCCGAAGGGTTGGTACGATTATAGATGAATCGACACGATCAGCAATACCCTGAAAGATTAGCCACACAGCGGCGACATTTTGGTAGTAAGTCGTGCAGTCTTAATAAACTTTATGAAATTTGACTTCCCCTTCAGCCTAAAGCCTAAAGTCTAATTTTCAGAATACCGCTTTGGCAATCTGTTTTGTATTGTCTGAAATTCCATAAGTATAGATATGCAGACAAGGCACATTGTGTTTAATCAAATCGCGGGCCTGCATGATAGCCCACTCAGTACCAACCTGTCGTGCTTCATCATTATTTTTGCATTTGCGAACCTCCGCTGCAAATGCCTCCGGGATATCAATTTTAAATATTTTAGGCAGGACAGTGACCTGATTTATTAAAGAAAGAGGCTTAAGCCCGGGAATGATGGGAACAGTAATACCTGCTTCACGGCACCGGTCGACAAAACGGTAATAAACTTCGTTATCAAAAAACATCTGGGTAACGATGTAATCGGCCCCTGCATCAATCTTTTCCTTTAAATGTTTTAAATCAATGAGTCCATTGGGGGCTTCAGCATGTTTTTCAGGATACCCCGGCCACCCCTATGCAGAAATCAAGCGGCGTGTTATTTTTCAATTCAGGATCAAGATATCGGCCATTCCTTAAATTGACTATTTGTTCAACCAATTCCTTAGCATGTCTGTGGCCATCGGGCTCGGGAGTGAAAGTATTTTCAAACTTCAATCCATCTCCCCTTAAAGCCAGAACATTGTTAATGCCTAAGAAATGAAGGTCCAGTAACATGTTTTCTGTTTCTTCTTTCGTAAAACCTCCGCAGACCAGATGTGGAACCACAGGAACATTATAACGATGCTGAATGGAAGCAGAAATCGCAACAGTTCCCGGACGTTTTCTAACGATTCTTTTTTCTATTAATCCATTGGGAAGTTCACGGAACTCAACCTCATCCCGATGTGTGGTAAGGTTAATGTATTGTGGTTTGAATTCGAGTAATTCCTCAATAGTCTGGTAAAGTTTATCTGCATTCTGGCCTTTTAAGGGAGGAAGCAACTCAAAGGAAAAAAGGGTCTTTTTTGAATCTTTAAAAATGTCTATGATTTTCATTTATATGGAATTAACAAGAGCAAGAGTTAACAAGACGACAGGAGAATAATTCGTAATTCGTAATTCGTAATTCGTAATTCGTAATTATTACATATCCAGTTTATCTACTTCAATGGAAGTCATACTACACTGACCATTAAATATGGCCCCCGGTTCGACAGATAATTTGCCCATGGTCAAATTACCCGAGATAACAGAACTGCCTTTCAGTGATAATAAATCAGACACGATTACATCCCCTTCAATATTGCCAAAAATTTCAGCATTGTTGCAGGAAATGGTTCCTGTAATGTGGGCCTCGGGGCCGATTACGACTCTCCCAAGACAATTTATTGATCCTTCCAATTGACCATCGATCCTCAAATCACCTTTTGATTCGATATTTCCAATAAGCTTTGTATCCTGAGCAAAGGTGTTTAACGCCTTAACCTCATTTATTACAGGTTTACCCATAAACTCTAAATTTTAAAGGCTTAAAAATAAGAAATGTTTAGTAAATAAAGGATAAAGGGCTCGACAGACCTCAAAAAAAAATCCCTTTCGGGATTTTAATTCTTAACTATAGTCTTTGAATGGAGCCAAAAGGCTAACGAACTATGCTTACCTAAAGTCTAAAGTCTAAAACCTTATACTGCTACAGCTTTTTCAATAGCCAGTTTCCCTCTGTAGTATCCGCATTCCTGACAAACAGTGTGATATTTAACTGTTGCTCCACAGTTGGAACAAGTTGCCAAAGTAGCCGGAACTGCCTTATCATGAGTTCTGCGTTTATCTCTTCTCGTACTGGAATGTTTGTGTTTTGGATGTGCCATTTTTTATATTCTTTAGTTATTACCAATTATTTTCCTCAAATCGTTCCACCGTGGATCAACTATTTTATTTTCTTCGCTCTCCCGGATCTTATATTCCTCAATTTTCTTCAGCATTTCCGGATCACATAAACTATTTCCCTCTTCGTCATCAGGATGTACGTGCCTGATCGGAATACTTAGAACAATAAATTCATATATTAACTTTGCCACATTTACCTGATGATCACCCGACTGAAGATAGATGACTTCATCATTATCTTCTGCAAAAACGTCGGTAAATTTAACAAACATCGGGTAATTGCCCTGTATATTCTGAAAATACTTCTCAAGACAACGGTCACAGATCAATTCAACTTCCCCTTTAAGAATAAAATTCAATCTTAGGTAAGTGGATCTCTTTTCCAATTCAACTTGGATTTGAATGTCTCCTTCCTCAATTTCACTCTCTTCGAAACAGGCAAAGAACAATTTATCCGCTGAAAAGTCGAAAAAATGAATTCCCTCGCTAAGACCAGAAAACTGAATATTATAATTTGAAAGATAATTCATACTGATCTCTTCTTTTCAAGACTGCAAAAGTATAAAAATAAATAATACAATGGATATTAATTAAAAAATTGATGTTGATGTAATAATGTGTTGATGTGATATCTTATGAATTGATTAGATTGAATTAGTTCATTTCATCCCACTTTTTTATCAGTACTTAGGCAAACCTACACATTGCCAGGTCACCTAATCGACACATCAGCACATCAACACATCATTTTTCTCACTGCATTGCAGATTCCTTCAACATCGAATCCACATTCCCTGTGAAGTTCCGTTTGAGAGCCATGTTCCACAAACCTCTTTGGAATTCCAAGTCTTTGAAATTTTATATTTTTACCAGTGATTGAAAGATATTCAATCACGGCACTGCCGAAACCTCCTTCAATAATCCCATCTTCGATAGTAATAACTTTATCAAACCGTTCGGCCACTTCATTCAGAATATCCTTATCGATTGGAGACACAAAACGCATATCATAATGGGAAAATGATATTCCTTCATTTTTCAACACCTTCCCGGCTTCCACTACAAAGTTTCCCGGATGTCCGATAGATAAAACAACAAGATCTTTCCCTTCGCTAATTTGCCTGCCCTTACCAACAGGAATCTCCTCAAATTCATTCTTCCATTCCACCATGACTCCGTTACCTCTTGGATACCTGATACTGAAAGGTCCTTTCCCCGGCAATTGGGCAGTATACATCAGATTCCTGAGTTCAATCTCATTCATTGGTGCCGAAACAATCATATTGGGAATATTCCGCAAATAAGCAAGATCAAACAAACCATGGTGAGTAGCTCCGTCGGCGCCTACAAGTCCGGCCCGGTCAAGGCAAAATACCACATTCAGATTCTGCAGCGCGACATCATGAATAATCTGATCGTATGACCGCTGCATAAACGTAGAATAGATATTGACAAAAGGCGTCAGACCAGCAACAGCAAGACCTGCAGCAAAAGTTACTGCGTGTGATTCCGCAATCCCTACATCAAAAGTACGTTCAGGATACACTTCCATCATCCAGTTCAGTGAGCACCCTGTAGGCATGGCGGGAGTAATGGCAACTATTTTTCATTCATCCGGCCAGCTCGATAATGGTCTTTCCAAAGACGTGCTGATACTTTGTCAGCTTAACCCCTTTCTCTGGTTCAGGAATTAATTCGCCGGTTTTAATATCAAACTTCCCGGGAGCTGAATGCCATTTGGTAGCATCTTTCTCTGCAGGCGAAAAACCTTTGCCTTTTTTAGTAAGAATATGAAGCACCTTAGGCCCGGGAATTTCCTTTAAATCCTTTAAAATTTTTGTGAGCTCTTTTATATTATGACCATCAACCGGTCCAAAATAACGAAAGCCAAAGGATTCAAAAAGATTACTTTCACGGAACATCACTGCTTTTAAAGCCTGCTGGTGCCGTTGAAGAATAGCCCTGGCCATTGGTCCGAATTTATCAAGGTTTCCAAGGATACGCCAGATCTTTGATTTCAATCGGTTGTAAGTCCTGGAGGTCTGCATATGGACAAAATAACGGCTCAATCCACCTACATTGGGGTCAATGGACATGTTATTATCGTTAAGGATAATCAGAAGATCCGCATTGGAGGGACCCGCATTATTCAACCCTTCAAATGCCAGACCGCAGGTCATTGAACCATCCCCGATCACTTCCAACTATCTTCCTGTCCTTTTCCCCCTTTAGTTTCGATGCAATAGCCATTCCCAAAGCAGCCGAAATGGAAGTGGAGGAAATGACCTACACCAAAGGAATCAATATTCACTTTCATCGATCTTGGGAAAATCCGCTGATCCCTTTGTAAAGCCTGTTTCGTATTAAAAATCTTCCTTCTTCCGGTGAGGATCTTATGCCCGTAGGCCTGATGACCCACATCCCAGATCAGTTTGTCATAAGGAGTATTGTAAATATAATGTAATGCTACAGTCAGTTCGACCACTCCAAGACTCGCCCCGAAATGTCCGGGATTTGATGCAGCTTCGCGGATGATCAATTCCCTTAATTCATCACAGACCTGAGGCAATTCATCCTCCTTTAACTTCCTAAGATCTTCAGGATGATCAATTTTATCGATTAATTTTGTTTTTACCTCTGCCATTCAGAGAGAATCAATTTTTAAAAATATAAAGATTCACAAAAGTAAGATAAAATTCCTCAGGAAGAATTCTTAATATTCAATTGCTATTTGTAATTTAGAGCAAACCTTTAATAACCATGACAGAAAGGGATATAATCGGAATTTTTGGCAAGATGAATTCAGGGAAAAGCTCCCTGATGAATCTGATCACTCAACAGGAAACCTCTATTGTGGATTCCTCACCGGGCACAACAGCCGATACCAAAATTACCCTGATGGAAATACATGGACTTGGCCCCGTTAAACTTATGGATACTGCAGGTTTCGATGAATCCGATGAATTGGGGGAGAAGAAAAGGCAAAAAGTAACAGCCGCCTTGAAAGAATGTGATCTTGTCGTTTTAATCATAAATCCAGATACTACCGATTTTGAACACGAATACCTGATTATTAACGAGGCAAGGGATCTTGACAAGCAAATGCTTGTGGTTTACAATCTTTTCAGGAAAGAACATCTCCGAAAAATTGAAAGAGTGGAGTCCGCTTTACCGGAATTAAAGTATTTCAAAAAAATTATCTCCAGGGTCATTGATATGGAGAACAGAAAGGAAATCCTTGATTTCATATTAAAAAATTACATCCCAAGGAATTCCGAGGTGGAGCTGCTACCATTTATAGAAAAAGAAGAGTTTTACATCCTCAACATTCCGATGGATGAAGAAACCCCCTCAGGAAGATTCCTTCGCCCCCAGTCGATGGCTGAGGAATACATTACCCGCAAATGGGCTTTCCCTGTCAGTTACAGGATGAATCTTTCCAGGGCCCGAGCCGGAGATAAAGCTGAACGCAAACCGCTGGGATCAGTTTATTAATAATTTCAATAAACCACCCAGAGCGATCATTACCGACTCCCAGGCCATAGATATCCTGAAGGATTGGGCACCCGCCGAAACAGCTTTGACTACCTTTTCGGTCATGATGATCAAACTACATGAGCAGAGGACGTTTAAGCACATTTGTCGAGGGAGTAAGAAAAATAAATTCTCTGCGCCGGGGCGACAGAGTCCTGATTGCCGAAGCCTGTAACCATTCACGCATCAAAGAGGACATTGGAACAATTCAGATACCCAGATTGCTGGAAAAAATGCATCCGGGTATCGTCATAGAACATAGCTTCGGAAGAGATCTGTCAAATGAAGAGGAATCTAAAAAACTACCGGCTCGTCATTCACTGCGGCGGCTGCATGATTTCTTCGCAAAAAATGGCTGCCCGCCTCCGCGATCTGGAGGCCTCCGGCACCCCTGTAACAAATTATGGTATCGTTCTTTCTTACTTTCAGGGCGAATCCATCTTAAACCGCGTCATTAAACCCTGGCTATTCTAATTACACGAATTGTAACGAATTTTCACGAAGCGAATTTCACGAATTAAAAGACGATTTTACACAAACGCTTTTCTAAAAATGGTCATTAACCATTCATTCTCATCATTTCTTCTTTGCTTCTTCCAGCCCCTCCGGTTTCATGGTCCAGTACCTTCCCAACCATATCACCGTCCCAGGTATTTGAAGTATTTGCAATATCATGAAGAATTTTGGTCATATCCTGATTGAGATAGATCGTTTTGCCCTCCGGAACTTTCAGCGTGATCTGAACCTGCTGATGATGCCAGGACGTTTGGCCCGGAATCACGTAGTACCAGGGTTGAAATGTAATCAGGGAGTCTTTTTGATCAACATTGTAACGGATTTCCCTGGAGTTTCTTTGTGCTGACTCCTGATCATGACCCCTGGATTTGGACTTGATGACTAATCCCCAGCTGTTGCTTTCACTTCTCTGTATATCCAGTTCAGGAGTTCCGACAAGAAAAGGTTTATCATTCATGTCGGTGATTCCTACACCCCCGACAAAAAAAGGTTTATCATTCATGTTGGCGATTCTGACATTCCCCAGCTTGATATTATCATCCAGGTAATCTGAAAATTCATCCTTACCCAGCTTCAGGTAAAGGGTATCAGAAGGTGTGGCGATGATCTCCTGCCGGGTATTGGTCGATACATCCTTGAAACCGCTGAATCCCGAAACAGCCGATGCGATCATAACAATCAATCCGACGATCCATACAGCCAGAAGTGAGAGCCCTACTGCATTATTCGGAGACTTAAATCTGAAAATCAGCTTAAGCCCCAGGTAAGCCAGCATAATCAGCGGAATACCCAGAACAAGAGTCAGGCCAATTGAAAACCAGGAAAGAATATCCCGTTCATAAACATGCCAATATAATTTGGAAATGCTCCCGACCATGGCAAAAATCCAACAACAGCCCCGGTGACAAAAAATGACAATATCAGGGAAATCAAAACAATAATACTAATCACAACGAAAACGGCGCCAATCAGTACAATAGCAACTTTCAGAATGGCTTTAATAAGAGACACCAAAACATTTCCGACTTCATTGATTGCCGTCACGGCCTCTGGATTGCCTGAAACTATGGTAATTTTGCTTCACATCCTGAAATTCCTCTTTGATCGATTTTGAGATATTGGAAATATTTACCTCCTCTCCTTTCATCTCCCAGGCGCTCGGCTGTATTCCTTGCCTTGGGAACCACAATCCACAAAATAATATAGACCAGCAGAAATGATCCGGCTCCGAGAATCACAAGCAGGATAAAGATAATCCGGACCACAACCGGATCAAGGTTAAAATAGGCCCCAAGACCACTGCATACTCCGCCAAGTACCTTATTATCCGGATCCCGGTAAAGCTTGCGGTTGCGGATATAGGTAACCCTTTCCCGTTTCTCTTCATCTTCCAGTTTGGTATCTGAAATCGCTTCGGGCATCCCCATGACAGCGATTACCTCCTCCACATGTTCAAGGGTAATTACTTCTCCCCCGCTCTTCATTTTCTCTGAAAAGAGTTCAGAAATACGTGATTCAATGTCCTGAACAATTTCTTTTGCATCAGGGTCATTGCCAAAATAACGGTTCAGTTGGTTAAGGTAATGGCTAAGCTTTTCATGAGCATCATCATCGATGTGAAAAACTCTTCCGCTGATATTAATGGTAAACGTCTTTTTCATTTTGCGGGGATTTTATAAGTTATCATTATTTCTTAAGTGATTTATTGCTTCAACCAATTCTTTCCAGGAGGACTCAAGCTCGTTAAGAAAAAGTCTCCCTGAATCGGTAAGTTCATAATATTTGCGTGGCGGGCCCTGCTGAGATTCCTCCCATTTATAACCCAGGTAACCGTCCATTCTTGAGCCGGGTCAGCAAGGGATACAACGTTCCTTCCACCACGATCATCTCTGCAGCTTTCATGACAGAGATAATATCCGAAGCATAGGCGGGTTTCCTGGAAAGCGTCAGCAGGATACAATATTCCAGGATCCCTTTCCTCATCTGCGCTTTTGTATTTTCGAGATTCATTTTTTCATTTTTTTAAAATTTTCAATTCTGCCTTTACATCTCTTATCGGAGAGTAGCATCCACTGTTCCAAAGAAAAAAGGAATTACAGACCCTTGCAGTATCTCTCCGGCACGAATGCTTCCAACCTCAGCTCCCGGATTTTCTCCGACTTTCTCAAGAGACTCATTTAAAACGGAAGTGTTTTGAAAAGCAGAACCTCCGGTTACATCACCCGTGCAAGAAAACAGGAATAGAAATCCCATGCTCAGTGCTGCCAGTTTCAATTTATTTATTTGCTTTTTCATAATACTATTTTTTACCTTGATGTATGTATTACAAATATACAAACATTACACTGTACTATGCAAGACATAGTACTAATATTTTAAATATTTTTATTCGTCTCTATATCTGAACGTTAGCTTAAAGTATTGCTATTTTTTTAATTAAAACGAGTAAAATATGAACAAAAAAGGACCTTAAAAAACGCGCGTTTTAGTCTCTTTTTAGAAAAACGCAGGTAAGATGTTGTTCTGGTAATCCGTTCCAAAATGTCATTTCCCCGATGCCATGGTTTAGCGACCAGGTCCTTTAGACAGATCAACATAGACCTGTTTTTTATTTATCGGCAGCCGTACCGTCTCCTGGCAGACGCCCTATTACCGGTCCATGCTATTTAGCTTTAGTGGGGAAAAGTGAATTTAAAGATCTCAGATTCGGTCCGAGCAGCTTCCATAATCCGGGTTAATTCCTCTGCTTTTTTTTGGATATTGGGCAGCCAGGTTTGTTTTTTCGCCACCGGCAGACCCTATTCTGTTAGATAAAAATTACGAAACAGAAACTATTTGGCGAATCAGGAAAGGTTTGATAAATTTACATTTAATTTATAAGGTTTAAGACGTAAGACTTAAGACGTAAGGCCTAAGACTGAAGACAGAAGTGGAGACTTAAGCGGGCGAGCCTTAAGTCTTCAGCCTTAAGCCTGCCCGAAACATATGAATTCAGAATTCATAAAAACTATCAAAATGTTAAGATCTGCAGCAATTTTGATTTTACTTTTTGTCTTTACCAACTGGAATGAAATAAGCGCCCAGAATCTTTCCGCAAAGGAGATCATCAAAAAAGCCGATGACAAAAGCCGGGGTCTTACCAGCCAGGGAGAAATGACCATGACCATCATCCGGCCAACCTGGACCAGATCCATCACGATGAAAAGCTGGGCCAAGGGGAGCGCCTATTCACTGATCCTGATCACCTCACCGGCCAAAGACAAGGGGCAGGTATTTCTTAAAATAAAAACCGATATGTGGAATTGGGTTCCCTCGATCGATAAGATGATCAAAATTCCTCCATCCATGATGATGCAGTCCTGGATGGGCTCCGATTTCACCAACGACGACCTCGTGAGAGAATCCTCGATCGTAACTGATTACGAACATAAACTCCTCGGGCAGGAATCGGTAAGGGATCAGAACTGTTACAAAATAGAACTGATACCGCATCCTGAGGCAGCAGTCACCTGGGGAAAAGTAATAGTCTGGATTACTACGAAGGGGTTTGACACCTGGAAAGTAGAGTATTACGACGAAGACCTAAAACTGATCAACGTAATGAATGCCAGTAATATCAAACGCATGGGAGACAGGGAAATTCCGGTCAAGCTGGAAATTGTGCCCATGGAGAATAAGAATAACAAAACAGTTCTTGAGACAAAGAGCCTCTTGTTTGACAAACCGGTCAGGGATGATTTCTTCTCGCAGCAGAATATGAGGAAGGTGAGTCAAACGACGAGATAAATATAATGAAGGAATGAAGGAATTAAAGAATGAAAGAATGTGCTGATGTGCTGATGTGCTGATTCGTAATTCGTAATTCGTAATTCGTAATTCGTAATTCGTAATTCGTAATTCGTAATTCGTAATTTCCAATGAAGTATTATCTTACTCTTGCATGGCGGAATATATGGCGCAATAAACGGAGGACGCTGATCACAACGGCCTCTGTGTTCTTTGGCGTTCTGCTTTCCACCATCATGAGTTCGATGCAGGAAGGCTCCTATTCTCAATACATTACAGCCATTGTCAACTCCTATTCAGGATATATTCAGATTCATAAAAAAGGATATTGGGAGGATAAAATCATCAATAACTCCTTTTCATTTGACAGTACCATGGGCGCCAAACTAAAAAGTGTTCCTGAAATCACGGTGTATGCCCCAAGACCTGGAATCCTTTTCGCTGGCGTCATCGGAAGATGTGACCAAAGGGGTGATGGTGATGGGGATCAATCCCCAAAAGGAAGACAGTATCACCAACATCACGGCCAAGATAAAGGAGGGAAATTTTCTTAAAAAAGGTGATGACGGGGTGCTGCTTGCAAGCGGTCTGGCCAGGTTTTTAAAGTTGGGGATCAACGATACCCTGGTCTTGATTGGTCAGGGATATCATGGGGCAAGTGCGGCGGGAAAATTTCCGGTCAGAGGGATCGTTAAATATCCGTCCCCTGAACTGGACCGGATGATGATCTGCATGGACATTAAAACCTGCCAGGATTTTTATTCGGCCCCTGATCTTCTGACTTCGCTCGTGATTATGGTACATGACGAGGAAGAAGTGATTCCGGCAAAAGATAAACTGGCTCAATCAATTGACGGGGACACAGAAGTTATGGACTGGCAGGAAATGAACCAGATGCTTTTAAAGCAGATAGAGAGCGACCGGGCCCAGGGAGTCATTACCAAAGGAATTCTTTACATGATTATCGCTTTCGGGATGTTGGGAACAGTCATGATGATGGTTGCCGAGCGGAGGCGGGAATTTGGCGTAGTGCTGGCGGTAGGGATGAGGAAATACAAGCTTATTTCGATCGTGATCCTTGAAACTGTATTTATCGGCATGCTTGGGGTATTAACGGGGATTATTATCAGTATTCCGGTTCTCTCCTACTTCTTGCTTAATCCGATACCCCTGACAGGACAGGCCGGCGAGATGATGCAGGAGATGGGATTTGAACCGGCCATGTTTTTTTCAATGATGCCCTCTGTTTTCTGGACTCAAGCCTTAATAATCCTTGTTTTCGCCCTGATAATCGGAATATATCCCGTGATTTATATACGTAAAATGAAAATAATGAAGGCTTTAAGAGGAGGAGGACTTTAGACTGAAGGCTTTAGACTTTAGACTTTAGACTGAAGTCCTAAGCTGAACGCCGAGACAATGAGCCGTTTTCCTAAAGCCTAAAGTCTATAGCCTAAAGCCTCATTCTTAATTCTTAATTCGTAATTAATTCATATGCTTTGGTCGCTATCGTGGAAAAATGTTTGGCGCAATAAATTACGAAGCTTTGTCGTAATAATTGCTGTTACACTGGGTGTATTTGCCGGGATTTTTATCATGGCTTTTACAAACGGGATGGTAGAGGACCGTATCAAAACAATCATAAGAACGGAGATATCGCACATCCAGATTCATCAAAACGGATTTAAGGAGAATAATGATTTTTCACTGAGAATCGAAAATGCAGACAGTATTATCCCCATTCTAGAAAAGACGAAAGACGTTGCAGCAGTTTCAAAGAGACTGGTCATAACCTCTTTGGCTGCTTCAGCAGAAACCAATACCGGTGTTAAAATCTTTGGAATTCTTCCGGGCGAAGAAAAAAAGGTGACAAACATTTACACGAAGATCGTTGAAGGGAAGTATTTTGAAGGTATTGACAAAAATCCGGTAGTAATCGGACAAAAGCTGGCCGAAAAGCTGAAGGTTTCAGTTCACAAAAAGATCATTATTACGGTGCAGGATGTGCATATGAATATTATCAGCGGCGCTTTCAGAATAGCCGGTATTTACAAGACCGACAATGATCTGTTTGATGAATCCAGCATATTTGTAAGGTATGATGATCTGGCGAGGCTGACAGGACTTGAAGGAAAAGAAGCCCATGAGATAGCTGTTTTGCTTGATAAGAACGGGAAAGAAGCCGAAGTCAAAAAACAATTAAAAGACGATTTCCCCAATCTTGAGATTAAAGATTGGATGGAACTCAGCCCCGAAGCCGGATACCTGGTGAGCGCGATGGATCAATACATGGCGGTGATCATTATCATCATTCTTCTGGCGCTTTGTTTCGGAATTATCAATACGATGCTGATGGTGGTACTTGAGCGGGTACACGAGCTGGGAATGCTGATGGCCATAGGGATGAGCAGGTTAAAGGTTTTTGGGATGGTCATGCTTGAGACGCTTTATTTATCTGTTACTGGGGGGTTGCTGGGTATTGGGGCCGGATTCGTCATTTGCAAGCATCTTCAGAGAGTAGGACTTGATCTATATTTCTGGAAAGATGTTTATTCAAGCTTTGGATATTCTTCTTTAATTTACCCGGTTGTCAATCTTAAACTGGTTGTTTTTACAGGGATAATGGTCATTCTGATGGGAATTATTTCAGCTATTTATCCTGCCATCAAAGCGGTAAAACTAAATCCAGCTGAGGCAACGAGAGCAGAGTGATGTGTTGATGTGTTAATTCGTAATTCGTAATTAAAATGAATATTTTAGAAGTACAGGGAATAAGAAAAACATACGATAAGGAAAGCATGCCTGTTCAGGCGCTGAATGGGATCGATCTTCAATTTGAGCAGGGCGAATTTGCATCTATCGTAGGGCCTTCAGGTTCCGGGAAAACAACGCTGCTAAATATCATAGGAGGTCTGGACGATCCGACCGAAGGGAATGTAATGATTGATGGAATCAATATTTCAGCGCTAAGCGGATCAAAGAAGACAGAGTTCAGAATGAAAAATATCGGCTTTGTTTTTCAGTCGTTTAATCTGATCCCGGTACTCACCGTGAAAGAAAATATCGAATTTGTGATGTTTTTGCAGGGACTTCCGAAGGAAACACGGGAAAAGCGGACTTCGGAATTGATCGATGCAGTAGGTCTGACAGAAAAAACAAACAGCAGGCCTAATAAATTATCAGGAGGACAGCAGCAAAGGGTGGCTGTCGCACGGGCCCTTGCGTCTAAACCAAAGTTTATCCTTGCAGACGAACCAACAGCAAATCTTGATTCAAAGTCAACAGAGAACCTGCTGGATATCATGGAGAAGCTAAATAAAGAGGAAAATATCACCTTTATTTTTTCAACACATGATGCAAGGGTCGTAAAAAGAGCCAAAAGAATTGTCACCATCGAGGATGGGAAGGTGTTATCGGATATTATGAAAGATCAAAGCGTATGAATAAGGTTAATGGGGGGTTACTTTGTAGAGACGGGATTAATCGCGTCTCTACCGCCATTTTGGTAATATTACTTATTACTGTTTCTGGTGCCTCTTCTTATTCCCAGGATTCAATCACAAACAATAAATTCATCATCAACGGCTATGTGAAAGATCTGCAGACCATTCTCTTTCAGGATATTCGGAGTGAATGGACAACAGCGAACCTTATCCATAACCGGCTTAACTTTAAATGGCTCCCCTCGCCTTCCTTTACGGCTTCACTGGAACTGAGAAACCGTTTTTTCTATGGTGACATGCTGACGAAATTTCCAGGTTACAATAAAACTTTCGAAACAGACCGGGGAATTCTTAATCTCACCAGGAATATTTTTGATGAAAGATCTTTTCTCTTTAACACGGCTATTGACAGGCTATGGTTTCAATATACAAATGAGAAGTTGCAGGTTACAACGGGGCGTCAGCGTATCAACTGGGGTCAGACCTTTGTCTGGAATCCGAATGATATCTTCAATACATACTCCTATTTTGATTTTGATTACGAGGAAAAACCGGGTAGCGATGCGGTAAGAGTGCAGTATTTTCTCAATCCGACCTCAGCATTTGAATTAGCTGCCAAACTGGATCGACAGAATAAAGCAACAATCGCCGGGCTTTACAGATTCAATAAACTGAACTACGATATTCAGTTTTTAGGCGGTATTACCGATGAGCAGGATTTTGTTGTGGGAACAGGCTGGTCGGGACAAATTTTAAAAGGTGGATTCAGAGGAGAAGCAAGCTTTTTTAAGCCTAAAAAGAATTTCAGCGACACTACTGGAGTCTTTTTGGCATCTGTAGGATATGATTATACCCTGAAAAATTCCTTGTTCCTTCAGTTTGAAGCCTTTTATAATGGAAATGAAAAATCGGGAAATATATTATCATTGGATCAGTTGAACAGCAGCAATATTAATACGAAGAATCTTTTCTTGTCAGGTTATTCCATGTTTGGCTCGCTTTCTTATCCTTTTACGCCCCTGATTAACGGATCTCTGGCAGGAATTACTAATTTTGAGAATAAGTTGTTTTTTGTGAACCCGACCATAAGTATATCTTTAAAAGAAAATCTTGAATTGACGTTTACATCACAAATAGCAAGATTTTGGTCCAAGGATGACATTAACCAGGACTTAACTTTTGTTTTCGCAAGACTTAAGGGCAGTTTTTAGCAATTCAAAAATGTCATTAAAATCAATTAAATGTATTTTGATTTAAATATTATTTATTACTTATTTGATAATATTGATTATTTATTTATTTTTGTAAAAAACAATTTAAATGAATAAAAAACTGCCTTTAAAATGTCCAAGTTGTGAAGCGCAATTAAAAGTTAAGCTTTTGCATTGTGAAAACTGCGAAACTGAAGTAGCCGGAATTTATACATTGCCAATACTTGCACAATTAAATGCAGATGACCAAAAATTCATTATAGATTTTATTAAATCAAGTGGAAGCCTGAAAATTATGGCCCAGAATTTGAAATTGAGTTATCCGACAGTCCGGAATATTCTTGATGAATTGATTGAGCGGATAAATAAACTTGAAAAAGATGAAAAGAAGTCTGCTAACTAATCCTTTTATATTTATTGCAGGAAAAGAATCCTTCTTTATTGGATTCCCTCTGTTGCTTGGAACTTCTTGGCTTGCCTATTTTACCGGAACACATTTCACTGGACTATTCAACATCAATTTCGCAAAAGATTCAGATTTTTGGATATTTTTAGTCGAGAATTTATCAAGTTGGATCCTGGTATCATTGATTTTATATATCGCAGGAATATTATTTTCCAAATCAAAAATCAGGCTAATTGATATATTCGGCACTATTTTAATTTCAAGAATTCCTCTACTGATTACTCCAACAATAAGAACAATCCCGTTTTTTCAAAGCTTTGTTGTTTTTTCTGTAACAATGTATTCTGTAATAATAATCTACATCTTCTCTCTGATATGGTCTGTTGCTTTATCATTTAATGCTTACAAAGTCTCATGTAATGTCAAAAATGAGACCTTGACCATGTCATTTATCGCTTGTATTGTCCTATCAGAAGTATTAACAAAATTGACGCTTCATTATTTAACTTAAAACTTGTATTATGAAAACGATCACCTTACTTTTTAGCATTTGTATTTTATCCTGTTTAAACTCTTACGCTCAGGGATATGAAAAGTTAAAAGATTCAGATGTTATTCCCGCGAAAATAGAGATTGCTAAAAAATTCGCAACTAACTATCTGACAGCTCAAAGAAATGGAGCCTATTATCAATTTAAAGATGAAGCAGTGGATATTATTAAAAATTCACTTACGGCAGAAAACCAAAAAGCAGCCTACAAACAAATTAAAGACAATTCCGGAGATTTTAAGTCACTTGAATATGCTGAGACGTGGATTCAAAAGAACAATGCTAATTTTAAAATTTATCGTTTCAAAGGCGATTTTGATAAGAGCAATAGGAAATTAGAAATCCGGATAATATTAAATGGTGAAGATAAAATTGCCGGTTTTTGGATAAGACCTTGGTCTGATATGCTGAATTAAGATGCGATCCAAATCGCAGACAATGACTATAGTGCCGTCGTGATAAAATCAATTAAATTAATACATAGATGAATACCATTGGCTTAGTATTATTTAGTTTTTTTCTTTCTTTCAATTCTTTTGGACAGGCTTATGAAAAATTAAAGGAAACAGAAGTACCATCTGAAAAGAAAGAGATAGCTAAAAAATTTGTTATTGATTACTTTACTGCTCAAAAGAACGGGGCTTCCTATCAATTTAAAGATGAAGCGACGGAAGCTGTAAAAAAACAGCTAACCGAGAGTAATCAGGAAGCAGGCTACAAAGCGCTGAAAGATAATTTCGGAGATTTTTCGTCAGCTGATTATGCTGAAACATGGATTCCCAAAAGTAATCCATCGTTTAAAATTCTAAGGTTGAAAGCCGATTTTGACAAAAGTTCCCAAAAACTGGAAATCAGGGTAATTCTAAACGACTCGAATCAAATTGCCGGTTTTTGGGTGAAACCGTGGAGTGATGCATTAAATTAACATCAAACTCAAATTAATGAATACTAAATGAATACTAAAACCTACACCCAATTCGGGAAGACTTCCTTAATTATTCTGCTCCCATTAGTCCTGTTTTTCACTTATATACTCGGCAAAACGGGCGTATTATCCGATCCGGATGCTATTTTTATTCTGCCGGCTTTCCTGGTTCTGCTCTTTTTATTTTTGCTGATGTATAAACTTACAATTACAGTAAATGACAAATCGGTTTCTTTTAAAATGGGGATTGGGATTGTTAGCAAATCATACAAAATAGAAGATATTAAAGCCTGCTATCCCGTTACAAACAAGTGGATACTTGGCTTTGGAATAAGGTGGTTAAAAAATGGTACACTGTATAATGTTTCAGGAACCAAAGCGATTGATCTCCATTTTTACAACAGGGATTCAGTTGTAAGAATTGGAACGGATCAACCTGATGAAATAAGTGAGTTAATTCAGGAGAAAATAGGAAGTAATGTGGTTGATGAAACGATATCACAAGTAAAGAAGAGAAGAATTAACCGGAATTTAATCATTATTCCTCTTATTTTACTGTTTGTTCTCTCTGTTATAATCTTAGGTCAACGAGAACCAAAAGCAAGAATTGATAACAAAGAATTGAAAATAAGATCACTTTATAGTCTTACCATTCCCATAAATGAGATTATTCAGGTTGACACCGTTTCACATTTACCTGGTATTAGTCTGAGGACAAACGGTTATGCACTGGGAAAAACACTCAAGGGGAATTTCAGGTTGAAAGATAAAAGCAACGTAAAACTTTTCGTACATGCCGGTAATCCGCCTTATATATTGATTAGATCTTTGCATGAAAGGCCGGTCTATCTAAATTTCACCGATAAGGATAAAACGGTTAATTTGTACAAGGAATTAAAAAAAGAGAAATAATTAGGTAATGTACTGGAAAATGGTTGGTGATTAATTATTTGCAATAGTTTACAATTGATTCTACATGAATTTTGGTTGTATTCAACGCTGGTATACCCGCATAGCTTTCATGATCCAGAATTAATGGGAACTCAGTGCATCCCAAAATCAAAGAGTCGATGCGTTGTTCTCTGACCATCTTTTCTATAATTCCGATTAACATTTCGCGTGTATCGTCTTTAAAAATGCCCAATTCAATTTCAGTGAATAGCTTATAATTAATCAACTCTCTGTCTTCTTTTTCAGGCATAACCACTTCTATCCCATGCTTATTAAATACATCCGGATAAAAGGATGCTTCCATTGTAAATCCAGTACCAAATAATCCTGAGCGCTTTAACCCTCTTTTTTTTGCTTCTAAACAGGTTGCCTCAACAATACTAATCAGTGGGATGGTAGATTTTTCTCTTAACTCATCAAACATCTGGTGGGGCGTATTGGCACTCAAAACTGCAAAATCGGCTCCTGCCCGCTTCAGATTTTCAATTTTTCCCAACAAATAAGTTGTGGCCGATTCATATTTTTTCTCTCTCATCAATCCAATGAATTCAGACATATTTACACTATACACGATAATTTCGGGATAGTTTAAATCGCTACTATTACTTTTAAAAGAGTTGATGATTTCCTTGTAATAATCAACCGTCGCTTCTGGGCCTAAACCCCCAATAATTCCAATTCGTTTCATTTTTTGATATTAAGCACTATGCACATCACTTCACTTTGATCTTAAACGCCCATGCATAACTGCAGGAGCTTGGCCTCTCCTTTTGCTTCGGGTATTTGATTATTAATCCTTCTGATTCATTCCAGTCCCATTTTAAATTCCCCTTTACACCGAGCATGGTAATCGATGAACCTGCAACGGGTTTCACTGTTTTTAACTTAAAATCCTCACCCTGCCACTTCAGAAAGACAGCATATACGTAATCCCCTTTCGCCGTGAAACGTGCATCATTTTCCTGTTGAGTGCTCCAGATTCTGGTTCCATAGATTGCTTCACCATTTACGTTTAGCCATTCGCCAAGCTTTAACAGAGGATGCTGCTCATATTCCGGGATTTTCCCTGCAGGATCAGGACCTGCATTAATGTCGAAATTTCCGTTGTGGCTGACACCGTTCACAACTTTGTCTATAAATTCTTTTGGCGACAAACAATCCTCCTGATCGGTATCTGCATTGTAGCCAAATGTCTTGGCAATTCCCTGCCAATACGACCATTTATGAGTGAGAAGACCTTCTGTTCCTTTCCCGTAATCGTATTCCACATTAAACAAATCGCCGTGTTTGCCGCGCTCCCCTTTCCCGAAACGATCGTTTACAAAGACTTCCTGGTTTCTTTTGTCTGCCTGATTATAAAAATAAGCCACCGTTCCCTTCATTTTCCAGAATGATTCCGGATGATCCCATTCTCCGTCAAAGTAGAAGAAATCAGGATGGTAAAGATCAATCAATTCGCGGATTTGCGGGATCATAAAATCATCCACATAATTATTTACCTTTTTTAAACCGGCGTAGGGGATTTGTTCCCCTGTGTACAGAGGATTATACCATTCATAAAGGGAATAATACAGGCCAACTTTTAATCCTTCTTTTCGGGCAGCTTCGAAATAAGCGCCCAGAATGTCCTTGTGGGGTCCCATTTTCATTGAATTGCGATCAGTATATTTACTGGGCCATAAGCAAAATCCATCGTGATGTTTGGAGGTAATGAACATGTATTTTGCTCCCATTTCTTTTGCAAACCTGGCCCATTCAGCCGGATTGTAGGATTCAGCCTTCCACAAAGGGATAAACTGATCATAAGTAAAATCCTCTCCGTATCTTTCACGATGATAACTGTAAGTGGGATTATTTTTATCCTTCATCCGGTAACCATACCACTCTGCATAAGATATTCCTTTTTCTCGCGGTGCCCAGGCAGGTACAGCGTAAACGCCCCAATGCATACTCAATCCGATTTTTGCATCATCATACCACGCAGGGATTTTATGAGAGTCAAGCGATTCCCATTCCGGCTGATAAACATTCTGCGCTGAGCCTTTATAAATTGTCAGCAGACAAATAATCATAACACATAAAACGGGAAGGTTATTTTTCATAATATCCAAATTTCCAAATTTATTGTGAATCGAAAGTACTGATTTCACGCAACCAGCCCAATAAAATATTGAACAAATAATCACTACATAAACTACATTCGTGAAATTCGTAATAAATTCGTGAAATTAAAAATATAGCTTTGCAAGATTAATATCTCCGTTATGGAAAAAGTTGCTGTATTCCCGGGTTCCTTTGATCCGTTTACCATCGGCCATGAATCCATTGTAAGGCGCGCCCTGTCGATGTTCGATGAAATCATCATCATGATTGGCTATAATTCCAACAAAAGAGCTTATTATCCGATTTCAAAGCGCAAGGAATGGATCAAACGGGTTTTTGAAGATGAACCAAAGGTTAAGGTTGGAAAATTCGAAGGATTGACCGTTGATTACTGCAAAAAGGTTCATGCCCAATACATCTTACGCGGCTTACGCACTGCATCAGATTTTGAATATGAACGCGCAATTGCCCAAATTAATAAGAGGATGTATCCTGAAATTGAAACTATTTTCCTGCTGACCTCTCCGGAATACACAGCCATCACCTCAACCATCGTAAGAGATATACTCAGACACAGGGGCGATGCCAGTATTTTCCTTCCTACCGGCATTGAACTCTCGGAATTTTTTGAAGCAAGAAGAGAGGAAGAAAGTGAAGAGTAAACGGTGAACAGTGGAGGTGGTGATGACAAGGAAATCTATAATCTTCATTTGTTTTTTGATTCCTCTTATTGCAGGGGCTCAAAACATCTCTATCAAGGGAAAGGCTCCTGATTATGCAGGTAAATTAATTTCTTTTTATACCTATACAGAACCTGTTGTTCATCAGAAGGATGAACTTGCTTCGACGAAAGTCGGGGCAGATGGCTCCTTTTCCCTTTCTTTTTATCTGAAACAGACAAATGAAATTTATACTGATCTTGAAAAATATACCGGTACGATTGTAGCCGAACCGGGAAAAGAATATCTTGTTACTCTCCCTCCCTTCTCTCCCAAAAGTGCAATAGAGTCAAAGAGCCCCTATTTTGAGCCTTCTTTATACTGGTTGGGATTGACAAATGGAGATCAAAATGACCTGAATTCTTTGGTCAGATCCTTTGTTACCGACTACAACAATGAAGTGATCAGAAATACTTCTGTTCTTTACAAAAATCTTTCCAAAGAAACAGCTGATCAAATAATGGAACGGCTTGAACAGAAACATTCTTCTCATTCAAATAATTATTTCAACACGCTGAGGAAGTATTATTATGCTGATCTTGAAAATTCAGTGAATCCGGGAAAGGCTGAACATGTTATTGAAAAATACTTCAGGAAAGAACCCGTGAAGTTGAACCATCCCGTTTATCAGAAAGTTTTTCGAATGATTTTTAACGATTATCTCAGAAAACAATCCATGAATTACAAAAATAAGAACCTTTCCACTTTAGTGAATCATGGAGATTTTACTGGATTGGTATCTTATTTTGAGAAACAGAATTATAACAGGGAAATAGCAGAGCTCGTTGTTTTGAAAGGCCTCTATGATGGATATTATACAGGCGGATTTAATAAAGAGAAAATCATTCAAGCCATTGATCAATCTCAAAATACTGTTTCATCTGATTTAAAACCCATTGTGACCACAGTCAGAAACAGGTTAACAAAACTGGCCATCAAAGGGAAGGCGCCATCCATTAAATTAACCAATTCAAGAAAAGAGACGATTACCCTTGAAAAATACCACGGTAAATTCGTTTACCTGAATTTTTTCAGAAACAACAGCAAAGAATGCATGGCAGAATTGGATTCACTCGTTTCAATAGAGAAAAAATTAAGACAGGTACTAAGTGTGGTTTCCATCTCAGTTGATGATAATTTTGAAGGTACTGTCAGCCTTTGGAAAGAAAAAGGATACGTGTGGGATCTGCTTAACGGTTCGAAAAACAAACAGTTGATTGAAAGTTATAATGCAGAAATCGTCCCTGTCTTTTATCTCCTGGATTCTGACGGAAAACTTATCCTTTCGCCGGCCCCCCCCTCCCTCGCATGAATTTGAACCCATGTTTTTAAAAATGTTCAGGGATTCAAGGTTCAGAAAATAAATTAAGGCTTAAGGCTGCTCACCCTCCTTAAGGCTTAAGGCTAAACTCCTTCAAAAAGACTTACCATTTTTATGCTTCCGTATTTAATCTCTTATTACTTTTGTATATAAAATAAACAGATCGAATATTCATGGAAGATATGCAATTTGAAGTAGCGAAACAGCTTTTAGCGATAGATACCATTAAAATACAACCGGAGGCTCCATTTACATGGGCATCAGGCTGGAAGGCCCCTATATACTGCGATAACCGCAAAGTTTTGTCTTTCCCCGAAACGCGGAAATTCATATGTCGGCAGTTTACAAAACTCGCCAGGGAAAAATATCCTGATGCTGAAGTTATCGCTGGAGTTGCAACCGGAGCTATTGCTCACGGAGTTTTGGTCGCTGAGGCTTTAAATCTTCCATTTATTTATATACGTTCCAAACCGAAAGGACATGGTTTGGAAAACCTGATTGAAGGAGATCTTCAGCCAGGTGCTAAAGTAGTAATCATTGAAGATCTTGTATCGACAGGATCAAGCTCTCTGGCTGCAGCAGTGGCAGTAAGGAATTATGGAGCAGAGGTATTAGGTATGCTGGCCATTTTCACCTATAATTTTCCACAGGCTGCAAGAAATTTCGAGGAAGCAGGGATTGAGCTTACGACTTTGAGCGATTATAACACCTTGCTAAAGATCGCTCATGAAGAAGGGGAGATTAATGATGCTCAACTAACAAGTCTGGGTAATTGGAGAAAAAATCCGGAAAGTTGGGGAAAGTAAAGAAAAAGCGAGTAGAGATTCGGAAATCAGTATTGCAAGTTTTTTGATTAGGACTTCAACATCGAAAAACAATAGGTGTTAATTCGCTTTGGATTCATCAAATCTGAAACGTTGAAATATTAAATAATTTAAGTTGGGACAATGGGAACAGAAAAATATATCAGTGATGTTAAGGTCATCAATTACTCTATTGAGAAAGTATATGACAAGCTTTCCAATCTGAATAACCTTAACAATCTTATGGATCCTGAAAAAATGAAAAAAGTGAAGGAACAGGTTCCTAATGCTCCAGATTTTAAATTTGAGAATTTCAAGGCAAATGAAGATGAATGCAGCTTTTCCATCAATCCCATTGGCCGGGTTGGAATCCGCGTAACAGAACGCGAACCCAATAAATTGATAAAGCTCGAGGGAGATGAATCACTTCCAATTAATTTTAATTGCTGGCTTCAATTCCTGCCTATTGACCAGGACAGCTGCAAAATCAGACTTACTCTTCATGCCGATATGAGTCCCATGATTAAAATGATGGTAAATAAACATCTCAAAGAGGGAGTAAACAAAGTTGCAGACGCGCTGACCATCATCCCGTATGAATAGGCTGATTCAAATGTCTTAAATCTCCGAAATATTTCCGCTCAGAATTCTTTAGTCCGGTCTTTATACGCAGTTTATTTCTGCTTCATTCGATTAAATACATGAAATGAAATAACGTCGTATTTTAGATTGCCGAATTTTATTTTAAAAATGAATTCCATTTTATTATATTATGTAAATTCTCTTTAAAAAAGCCGGGGCGAACCTGGTACGAACCGAATACGGACTTGATACGAGGAAAGCCTATGTGAAATCTGAATAAATTATTGTTAAATAACAAGAGATTGTAAACTACGGCATCAATTTATTCTCATTGCGTATATCCACAAAGCACGAACAAACTGCGACTCAGTTTAGAAGAAATTCAGGACAGGAAACTCACTTCCTTGTAATCAAATTTGAGGATCCCCTGTTCCCTGGTTTCTATCTTCAGTAAGCCATATTCGTCAACGCCCGTGATTTTACCTTCAAATACATTCCCTTTCATGGAATAAAAGGCCCATGTATCTTTTTGATAAAGGAGCCGTTCGTATGCTTCGTCAATCTTTAAAAAGCCTCCTTCAATGAGCTCCCTGTATCTGGAATCGATCTTGTTTAATAATTCGGAAAGACAATCTTCCAGGTTATATGTTTTCCCCGTAAGCTGAGTCAAAGAAACAGGATTGGGGGCCTTGCTGAAAAACTCTTTTTGGTTAATATTTAAGCCTATTCCTGTAATACAGGAAGAGATCTGATTTCTATGAATGGAGTATTCCATCAAAATACCGGCAATTTTATTTTTACCGGCATAAATATCATTGGGCCATTTGATTGAAACCTGATTGGTATGAAGTTTTAAAAAATCCACGACACCCAGAGAAATGGTCTTTGAAATTTCAAATTGTTTGACTACATTAACAAAAGAAGGGTAAAGAATAATACTGAAAGTCAGATTTTTATCATCTTCACTCTCCCATTTGTTCGTAGACTGGCCTCTGCCTTTTTTTTGTTTCCGGGCCAGTATTACTGAACCTTCGGGAGGATGCTGCTCAAGTAACAGTGAGGAAGCATAACTGTTTGTCGAGTCAAGTTCCTCAATTCTTTCAATATAGGACCCTATTTTAGGTATCATTTTTGTGGTAATCGAATGTTGTCAGATAAAAAGTAAAAGTAAAAATTTAAAATTCAAAAGCTTACACAAAATACAATTTTAAACTATCGAACAAAACGATTATCTTTGCAATTTAATTTATATATGATTAGTGAATCCGTTCAAAGTAGTGATTTGATCGATGCAATCGTGGAAGGCATAAAACGTAAAAAAGGGCTTGAGATTGTAAACATTGATCTTAAAATACTTAACTACACTGAATGTGATAATTTTATCATATGTCATGGCAATTCCAGCACTCACGTAGAAGCCATCGCGAATTCGGTGGAAGAGACGGTTCTGGAGTTACAAAATGAACCTGTATGGCATAGTGATGGTTATAAAAATGCTCAATGGATTTTACTGGATTACGCCAATATCATGGTACCCATTTTCCAGGAGCCATTTCGCCGTTTATATGATCTTGAAAGTTTATGGGCCGACGGGAAAATTTATTTAATAGATTCAAGTATTTAAAAATATTATGGCTGAAAAAGAAAATAAGAACATTAACGAGCCCTTTAATACAAAAAACGGTAAAAAGCCAACGGGAAATGGGAATAAAATGACTCCGAAGTTTAATCCTATTTACATCTATGGCATCTTATTACTGGCTTTTTTTGCGATTCAATACTTCTCAACAGGTGGAGCCCCCATTGAAACCAACTGGCAGGAGGTTAAAAATACAATGTTAAAAAACGGGGATATTGACAAGATTGTTGTTATTAATAAATCACAGGCTGACATCTACTTAAAAGAAACTGCCTATGAAAAATATAAAAGCAAACTTGAACAGGGATTCGGTTCTCCCGCGAAAACGGGTCCGCATTTTTTCTTTACCATAGGTTCAGTGGATGTGTTTGAATCCAATCTGGAAAAGGCTCAAAAAGAGTTTAATGTTCCCCCGGTTCCGCTGACCTATGAAACACGACAGAATTATTTCACGGAAATTCTCGGATGGATCCTGCCTGTCTTAATTCTTGTGGCAGTATGGTTCCTTATCTTCCGAAGGATGAGCCGCGGCGCCGGTGGATCAGGTAATATTTTTAATGTAGGAAAATCACAGGCCAAAGTTTTTGATAAAGAATCAAGGGTCAGTACAACCTTTAAAGAAGTAGCCGGATTGGCAGAAGCGAAACAGGAAATTGAGGAGATTGTTGAATTTCTTAAAAATCCGGAGCGATATACCAAATTAGGAGGTAAAATTCCCAAAGGTGCACTGTTGGTCGGACCTCCGGGTACCGGCAAAACTTTGCTGGCCAAGGCTGTTGCAGGAGAAGCCAATGTGCCTTTCTTTTCGATGTCAGGATCCGATTTCGTCGAAATGTTTGTTGGGGTCGGAGCATCGCGTGTACGTGACTTATTCAAACAGGCGAAAGAGAAAGCCCCCTGTATTGTTTTTATTGATGAAATTGATGCAATAGGACGGGCCAGAGGCCGTAATCCCAATATGGGATCAAACGACGAACGCGAAAACACGCTGAACCAGTTATTGACTGAAATGGATGGTTTTGATACCAATTCGGGCGTCATTATTCTGGGAGCTACCAACAGGGCCGATATTCTGGACCGTGCACTCATGCGCGCCGGACGTTTTGACCGCCAGATACATGTTGAATTGCCTGATATTATTGAAAGAAACGAAATTTTCCAGGTTCATCTCAGGCCTTTGGTGTTAGGCGATGATGTGAATGTTGAATTTTTGGCAAAACAAACGCCTGGATTTTCCGGTGCTGATATTGCCAATGTTTGTAACGAAGCAGCCCTGATAGCCGCCCGAAGACAGAGGGATAAAGTCGGCAAACAAGACTTTCTTGATGCTGTGGACCGAATCGTCGGAGGACTTGAGAAGAAAAATAAGATTATTTCGATCAATGAAAAGTATACCATTGCTTATCACGAGGCTGGTCACGCTGCGGTAAGCTGGTTGCTTGAATATGCTCATCCTTTGGTAAAAGTAACAATTGTTCCCCGTGGTAAAGCCCTTGGAGCCGCATGGTATCTTCCCGAAGAGCGTTCCATTACAACCCGTGAACAAATGTTGGATGAAATATGCGCAGCACTGGGTGGCCGGGCGGCTGAAGAATTAATTTTTTCTACCATTTCTTCCGGGGCACAGAATGATTTGGAAAAAGTCACAAAGACCTCGTTTGCCATGGTTTGTTATTTTGGGATGAGCGAAAAGGTCGGGAATGTCAGTTATTATGACTCAACCGGACAAAGCGACTTCAGTTTCAATAAACCTTACAGTGAAAAAACTGCTGAATTAATTGATTCTGAAATCAAAGATATTATTGACAAATCCTACATCAGGGCCAAAAAGATTCTCACAGAACATGCAGAAGGTCACAAACAATTAGCTGAACTTTTATTGGAACGTGAAGTAATTTTTGGCGAGGATCTCGAAGGCATCTTTGGACCAAGACCATGGGCAAAGAAAAAAGAAGATGATTTATTAAAGACAAAAAAACAATAATTTACCAACAGATTCTGAAATAAAAATCTGAAAACTTCTGCTTTTCAATGGAAAAAGATTGGAGGCTCATCTATTCTACAGGTGAGGAATACAAAGCGGAAATAGCTAAAGAATTACTGGAAGGGAATAACGTTCATGCAGTTGTTCTTAATCGCAAAGATTCTGTTTATCAGACTTTCGGTGATATTGAATTATATGTAAATGAAAAAGACCAACAGAAGGCAGAACTTATTCTTGAACAATTAAAATCAGGTGAACATTGAAAGATCTCGGGAAACGTACAATCTGGGGCATCCTGTTCGTGATCGTCTTAACAGGAGCCATTTTTTTGGGTCCTTACACCTTTGGATTGCTCTTTCTGGTTCTTTCCATTTTTACTTTGAAAGAATTTTATCAGCTAACAAGAATGGCTGGATTTTCTCCACAGATCATCCCAGGTCTGTTATCTGGGGGAGTCCTTTTTATCCTTTCCTACCTGTTCAATATTGATGCAATTTCTTTCAAAGGGTATTTTCTTCTGGTGCCGATGATGCTTTTCTTTCTGGTAAATGAACTATACCGGAAGAAAGAAAATCCTTTGGGAAATATAGCCATCACTGTTCTTGGAAACCTTTACGTTTCAGTTCCGTTTTCAATGCTGAATTATTTTGTATTTAAGCAAAATTCACCTGAAACAATATACAACTACACTTTACTCATAAGTATTTTTGTGTTTATCTGGAGCAGTGATTCCGGAGCCTATTTATTCGGATGCAAATTTGGCCGGAATAGATTATTTGAAAGAATTTCGCCAAAGAAATCGTGGGAAGGCTTTGCAGGAGGGCTTTTCGCGGGAATGATCGCAGCCTGGTTATTGTCATTGGTTTTTACTCAATACAGCCTTTCATCGCTTATCTTGCTTTCGGTTATTACAGTCATTGCAGGGACAACAGGAGATTTGGTGGAATCGATGATCAAGAGAAGTGTGGGGGTAAAAGATTCAGGACAATTTATGCCTGGTCATGGTGGATTGCTGGATCGTTTTGATAGTTTATTACTGGTATCACCCATGATTTTCTTCATTCTGCAAATTCTTCCCTGAAAATTATTAATTTCGCACACATTGCAGATGATGATTATGAGAATACACAAAGAGGGCACAACAGTACTAATATTTGTTTTTATCATTTGGTTAGTTACCAACTTTGCGGTTAGTTTAACTGGCGAGATCGTCTTCATGTTCTTTATGTTTTTGATTACCACGTCATTATTTTTCATGTCCATCCGGTTTTTCCGATTCCCCAGGCGGGAGATTAAACTTAAACCGGATTGCATTTTATCCCCGGCTGATGGTACAATAGTTGCGATTGAAGAAACTGAAGAAAACGAATATTTTCATGATCAGCGGCTTCAGATTTCTGTTTTTATGTCTGTTTACAATGTTCATGTGAACTGGATTCCTGTTCCCGGAATTGTTCGGTATGTCAAACATCATAGCGGAAAATTTATGGCTGCCTATCTTCCTAAATCCTCAACCGATAACGAAAGGGCTTCAACGGTAATCAAAATGAAAAACGGTACTGAAATATTGGTTCGACAAATAGCAGGTGCGGTTGCAAAACGTATTGTGACTTATCCTAAGGAGAACCAGGAGGTAACGCAAAATAATCAACTGGGATTCATTAGATTTGGGTCACGAGTTGATTTGTTTTTACCTATTGGGACAAAAGTTAATGTGCAATTATGCCAAAATGTATTGGGAAGCCAAACAATTTTAGCACAATTGCCGGTAATTTCCGAAAAGAAAAAAGAACAGTCCATTGCCCAGGAACTTCCTTTTAATTTTTAATTCTTAATCAATTAGTGGCTCTACGCAAACACATACCTAACTTTATTACCTGTCTTAACATCGTTTCAGGATGCCTGGCCGTGATTTTTGCCTTAAATGGCCAATTGACGGTATCTGTTTTTCTTATTCTTGCAGGAGCATTCTTTGATTTTTTTGATGGTATGGCAGCCCGTGCTTTAAAGGCATATTCTGCCATTGGTAAAGATCTGGATTCATTGGCGGATGTGATAACATTTGGATTAGCGCCAGGCATGATTATGTACGTTTTGCTGCAAAATAGTTTTGCAGGTCAAAATCTTCATCAGGAGTATTCCATTGGTCAGTATATGGTTCTCTCCATTTCATTACTCATACCGGTTTTTTCCGCATTAAGACTTGCAAAATTCAACAACGACACACGTCAGACAAGTTCATTCATCGGTTTGCCGACTCCAGCCAATGCTATTTTCATCTCGGCACTTGCATTGATTCAGAATTATGGTGAATATGAAGCATTTGATCACTTCATTCTCAGCACCAAAACTCTTCTTTTTCTCACTTTTTTGCTATCTTATCTTTTAGTTTCAGAGATTCCCATGTTTTCACTTAAATTTAAAAACATTCTCTGGAAGGATAATAAAATCAGAATCATTTTTTTGATCATCACTCTTTTCCTTGTTATCACTTTTTCATTTTATGGTGTTGCAGCTGCAATAATCTGTTTTGTTTTGCTTTCTTTCCTTCAGAATATGCAAAAGAAAACATCTGATTTTTAAGAGAGTTGAAAATTATAACCTGACAATCGTCATTCCGCCATCGACCTTCACCACCTGTCCGGTTGAATACGGCAGATTCCCAAGGCACATGGAGAGTGCAACCTTACCAATATCTTCAGGAGTCCCCCAACGCTTTTGGACAGCCATTCCCTGTTTAAACAGATTATCATATTTTTCCTCTACTCCTGCAGTCATGTCTGTCTTTATTACACCGGGTTGAATTTCATATACCTGGATATCAAATTCACCAAGCCTTGCAGCCCACAGTTTGGTTGCCATAGCGATTCCTGCCTTAGAGATGCAATATTCCCCCCGATTGGTAGATACTACACTCGCTGACACAGACGAAACGTTAATAATACAACAAAACAGGTTGTGATCTTTCTGTTTAAGACTTACCATATGATTGGCGACAAGCTGAGTAAGGAAATACGGACCTTTAAGGTTAATGTTTACAACGTACGCAAAAGATTCCTCCGTAGCTTCAAGAATGTCCCTGCGTTCGCGGGGAGCAACACCGGCATTGTTCACGAGGATATTCAGCTGACCGAAATGAGAAATCACCTGGCTGATCATCCGATCTCGGTCGTCCTTTACAGAAACGTCACCCTGCACATAAACAACCTCTCCACCAAAAGATTTTAAAATATTAAGAGATGCTCCAACCGAGGCTTCATCCCGTATGCCATTAACGGCCAGATTAAAACCTGCTTTTGCCAGTTCGGTTGCAATACCAAGACCAATACCCCGTGAGCCACCTGTTATTAATACTACTGGTTTCATTATCTTATTGTTTATACTTAAACCAATCCGGAATAAGATGAATAAGGTTCAGGATTTTTGTGAAATTGTGATGATCTGACCTCAGACCACCGTTTACATTTTACTGTTCACAGTTCCCCAATCTCAGGTACATCTACCCAACACTTTTTTTTCCAACTTTCAAGACCTTTTTCTGCGAGCTGAACACCTTTGGCTCCTTCCAGTAAGGTCCACCGGAAAGGTTCGTCCTTTACCACATGTCTAAGGAACAGCTCCCATTCGGCTTTAAAGGCATTGTCATAAAATTCCTGCTCGGGAACCTTTGACCATCCTTCAAAGAAATTGATCGGCTGAGCTATATCAGGATTCCATACAGGCTTTGGAGTGTTCCCATAATGCTGTGTCCAGCATTCGCGTAATCCTGCAACAGCCGACCCTTTGGTGCCATCCACATGAATAGTCAGCAGATCATCGCGCCGTACCCGTGTAACCCATGAAGAATTGAACTGAGCAATCACACCGCCGTCCAGTTCAAAAGTGGCAAAAGCGGCATCTTCAGCAGTACATTTATAAATCCGGCCCTGTTCATCAACTCTTTCAGGGATGTGTATCACTCCTCTGCATGTCAGAGCCTTTACATTTCCAAAAAGATTATCCAGTAAATATCTCCAGTGACAAAGCATATCAATTATGATACCTCCGTCATCCTCCTTACGGTAATTCCAGCTTGGTCGCTGTGAAGGAACGGTAAATCCTTCAAAAACCCAATATCCGAATTCGCCACGCACTGAAAGAATCTTTCCGAAGAAATCATTTTCCATCAATCTTTTGAGTTTCAGCAGGCCCGGCAGCCAGAGTTTATCTTGTATAACTCCATTCTTTACTCCCGCATCCCTACAAACTTTATACAGCTCCAATGCCGTAGCTGTATCGACGGCAATCGGTTTTTCACAATATACATGTTTCCCTGCTTTGGCAGCTTTTTTGACACAATCAGCGCGTCTCCCCGTAGTCTGAGCATCAAAGTAAATCTGATAATAAGGGTCGTTCATTACCAGATCAAGGTCAGTAGTCCACTTTTCAACTCCTGACATTTTGGAAAGTTTTTCCAATTTTACGACATCACGGCCAACCAATACCGGATCAGGCATAATAAACTCAGTTGGTGAGACCTGGACCCCACCCTGATTGATGATCGAGACAATCGAGCGCATCAGATGCTGATTGGTACCCATTCTACCAGTCACCCCGTTCATGATAATTCCGATCTTATGAATCGTAAGTTCTGATTTCATTATATATGAATTTCGTCTGAACCAGGATTAAAGGGTTGAGCTGATTGTTCTGACTTTAATCTGCTGCATCTGCTTAACCGTGGTTCAGACAAGTTTTAGATAAGCCCTTTTAATTTTCTCCAGGTAATCCATTTGATCAGTAGCCCAATATTTGTTTGAGAATATCTCAACTTCAATATAGCCATTAAAACCCGCAGCCTCAACCCATGAACGAATTTCACGGATATTGATACAACCTTCCCCCATTAGTCCCCGGTCATTAAGAAAATCGTTCATAGGAACATGCCAGTCACAAACATGGAAAGCAAATAAATGGTTCTGGGTCGCACAGCGATTTATCTCCTCTTTTAAAGAGGGATCCCACCAGAGATGATAAACATCGAGTGCCACACCCACCCACGCTGAATTTATTTCAGCAGCCATGTCGTTGGCCTGCTTCATGGTATTTACAGCAGAACGGTCCCCAGCATACATCGGATGTAAAGGTTCTATCGCCAGTTTAACTCCTGCAGCCCTGGCACATGGCAATATTTTGATTATTCCTTCCTTGATCTGGTCCCTTGATTTTTCCAGTGACTGCCGGTGGTCTGCACCGCAAACCAGCACGATTAGAGGAGCCCCTACTGCGGCAGCCTGTTCGATAGCCAACAGATTGTCATCAATGGCCAAAACCCTTTTCTCAGTCAATACCGATGGGAAAAAGCCTCCTCTGCACAGAGAAACCACTTCGAGGTTAGAATCATTCAATTGTTTTTTTATTTCTGAAAGATTCTTGTTCTCAAGAACATCACGCCAGATAGTAATCCCCTGAATTCCTTTGGATGAATAATTTCTGATACACTCCTCAATACTCCAGGGTTTAGTCGTTTGAGTATGCACACAAAGTCTTTTTAAATCTTTTAATTCAGAAATCATTATTCAAATCTCACAAATTTTCAAATGAATACGAATGCTATCGCGGGTCTGATTAAATAATGCCATTAAAAAAGGTATAGTATCTCTCCTGATTAATCACTCTTTGCAGATACAATGCAGATTCACGGATATGATAATCACCCCACATACCTGATTCGTTGCAGGGAACCTTATAACCTTTGGGTATGTTATCCCAGCCATTGGGATGATGATAAATGGAATGAAGTAAAAGTCCCTGATGAGCGGAATCAACAGACAGATAAGGGACTCCAAGCAACCGGGAAAAGGTTGTCAATCCAGCCTGCCAGAATCTTGAACCTTCCTCTCCTCTTCCTTTTCCGTGAAGATAATCTCCTAATCTCAATAATCCCTGTACTGCAATCGCAGCGGCAGAACTGTCCACCGGCTCATTCTCATTATAAGGATCAGCCTGTCTCAGAAGATAATCATCCATATTGGCGAGTCCCGGAGCGCCGGTATCCCAGTATGGTATTCCGTCGGTAGGAGTATTTTCAATATAAAAATCACAGGTTGCTTCTGCAGCCCTGAGTAACTTATCAATGACTGATTGTTTACCGCCAAAGTATTCAAACTCCTCCTCTTCAAAATTATCAAGAAATTCAAGCTCTTCGGAAAAACCAAGCATAGCCCAGGCTAATCCTCTGGTCCAGGTTGACAAACCTGTATAGCCTTGTTGTGAATTCGGGCAGCGATAATTTCCGTCATTCATATTAAAGACAGACTCATGGGCCGTACGTCCCCATTCATCGTAATTGTCTCGTCCTTCACCGTAATAAACTGAATATTTTGCAGTGGTCAGTAAATGATTGATACCTCTTTCGAAAAGCGAAAAATGCAAATCATTTTCGCCCGGAAGATAATGTCCAAGTGCATGAGACAGCATTACAATGCGAACGGATCTGATCGCATCAACAAACAAAGAATGTGGACCATTAAAAGAATAGATATAACCACCCTCTTTTATCCTGCTCCACCGGTTTGCCTGGACAGCGCGCCGAAGCCTTTAAAGCCAGCTCATAAAAGTTCTTTTCCCACTCTGATCCCTGGATTTTTCCTTCTTTAATCAACCGAAGCAGATTACCATAAGTACTCACATTATTGAACCCATGATCATGCACGCCTGAATGGGAAATATGGGGAGCCATTTTTTTTACGGTATTTTCCTTCCCAATTTTCAAAAAGATTCATCGCCTGTTGCATCAAACTGCAGTATTGCTGAACCGTATTGAAATCCCTGTGTCCATTCGGTCCACCCACGGGTTGTATACTTTCCATCACCGTGAAAACCGGCGCTCCCGCTGCCAAATCATACTCCGCTTCAATGCTCAGTATCTTCTCCCCTGATATCTGCCAGAAATCATCAAGCTTCTCCTTTAAATCCTCCGGTTTGATATTCAATCAGCTAAATCAGCTATAAAATATCTATTGTAAAATATATTGCCGTTATGTCGTAAAAATTCCTTACCAGTATCTAATGTTCGAAAGCATTGTCCGGTTTCATCTTCATTTTGGCGCCCGGCAAAAATGAAACTATAATGGTGCCTATTAAGGCCATGCAGATCAGCACGCTGAAACCAATTGTATAATTACCTGTTAAATCGTATAATTTACCTACTAACATTGGGAAAGCCGATTCTGTAATTGTGTCATTGAAACCAAAATGATTCCCATGGTTCTGCCCAATGCTTTTATGCCAAACAGGTCACCTGCCATCAGTGGTATGATCATATAATCACCCCCAAGCCCAATGCCAAAAATTACCACAAAAATGTAAATCCGTCCTGGAAAATCGGGAACCAGCAAGAGAGGAATAGCAGTTGCCACAAGCAGGTAAATGAGAATCATCACGTATTTCCTGCGGATAATATCAGCAAGTGTACCCATTAAGACCCTGCCTACAAGGCTTGACAGCAAAACAAACCTCCATAAATGAGCAGCCTGGGTCTGGGTATAGCTATGGTCGACCATGTAAAGTTTAAAATGTTGGACTATCCCTCCGACAGCAGCTATAGAACACATACTTCCGAAAGCAAGCAGATAGAAATTTCGATTTTTAAGAATACTTTTCATCGGAACCATATCTTCCGATTTTGCCTTTGCTACGGATTTTGGTTTAGGGTCCTTAATAAAGAAGGAGAAAGGAAATGCGATTAATATAACAAGAATTCCTAATCCGATCAGAGCATTATGCCATCCAAAATTACTGGCCATTATGTTTGAAATATCCCAGGAAAAAGCACCCCCGATTCCGATCCCAAGGTAAGCAATGCCCATGGCTTTTCCCCTGTTTTTATCAAACCAACGTGAAATCAAAACCTGACAAGGAAGGGGACCGCCGAATACATAACCGAGTGCATTAAACAGGTAGAAGAAATAAAACATCCACAGTGAGCTGGTAAATCCTAATCCAATCAAGGCTATTCCTCCCATCAGAGCACCCGCCATCAGCATCATCCGCGGTCCATAACGGTCAATCAGATACCCCGCAATAAAACCGAAAAGAGGACCAACAAGAAATTTAGCCAGTGCGTTTCCGGATGTCACAACCGTCCGTGACCAACCGAATTCCTTAGTCATAAAATCAAAGAAAAATGGCGGCCCGTATAAGGCAAATCCAACAATGGCCAAAAGTGAAAGAAAAGCGGTTACAATAATATACGTTTGAGAGCTTCGTCCGACAGCCCCTATACTAATAGCTTGTGAGTTATTTCCCATGGGTTTTTATTCGTTTAAATTTAGTTACAGAGTTTTAGCTGGTTTGTTTATATTATTCTTTTAGTAAATCAGTTAACATAAAAGGACTGATCGATGTTAAACACTTTCATCACCATAATAACCTTCATGTAAGGTTTACCTGACTTTCTCAATCAGGATCTTTATAAATTTCTTCAGGTAATACGATTGCCAACTCAAAAAGAAATGCTCCGATCTTCTCAGTAATGAATTGAAAAAAAGCCTTCCCTTTTTCTTCGTTAGCCAATGCAGGATTACCTACCCCGGTATCATTAGTTACTTCCGACCACCTGCGCTCGGACCAGGCCCATCCTTCTCCAAAGGCAGAAATGCTGAACTTGCGCGCCCGTCCGTTACCGGCTGAAGACAAAGGAAGGGTAAGGTCCGGGAAAAGATACTGCATCAGACTTGTCTCATCTTCCCCTGCATGCTCACCCAGATCCTCAAAGAACTTCTCCCTTCCGGGAATTTTAAACCAATGGCACTGACATATAAACATATCAGGAAAAATAAGATTCAGTTCCCTGATCATCTGTTTAAAATCATTCCCTCCATGTCCGTTCATAATAACCAGCTTATGAACTCCCTGTCGGTCAAGAACGGTAATCAAATCTTTCAAAATCGCCATCTGTGTACTTGGATTCAGATTCATATCCAGATTGATGTCCTTTTGACCGGTGTTGACTCCATAAGGAATTGTTGGAAGAACGATAACCTTTCCGCCGCATTCCCATGCAATTCTTGCAGATTCTTCAGCTATCCTGTAAGCTAATATGTTGTCAGTTGAGTATGGGAGATGGTAGTTGTGTGCTTCGGTCGCTCCCCAGGGAAGTATAGCAAGCTGATATTCTGTGTCTTTTACTGATTTCCAATTTGTTTCAGAAAGTATATAAGGCCGCATAGTATTTTAGTGTTATTCCACAAAAATAATTAAAGATTATCATTTATGTAAAAATTTCAAAATTAATCCTTCTCAGTTCACCTAATTACCTATTTTACGCAGCAGCCAATCCTTTAAATTAGAAAGGATAACCAGTCGCAAAAGCAATATTGTAATTATCCTTGTCTAATAATGAATTAAAGGGAATCCATTTTTTCCCATCGTCAAGTGAAGGATCATGCAATTTTATTCCTAAATCGACCCTCAGGATTACATAAGAAAAATCATAACGAACTCCCATACCCGTACCAACTGCTATCTGCTTATAAAATCGGTCCAATTTAAATTCTGTACCAGGTCGGTTGTCTTTTAATGACCAAATGTTCCCTGTGTCAAGAAAAAATGCTCCTTCAAAATTTCCCACCATAGCAAAACGATACTCGGCATTGGCTTCAAGCTTAATATCTCCAGATTGATTGGGAAACTCATTGGGGCTTAACCTGTAAGAACCGGGACCAAGGGTTTGTACGGACCAGGCTCTTATCCCGTTGGCCCCGCCGGTAAAATATTTTCTTTCAAAAGGTACCTGATCAGAATTTCCGTACGGGACAATGATCCCTCCAAATCCGCGGAATGCAACTGTGTTGTATTTGTTAATCAGAATTCCTTTTCTGTACTCTACATCTGTTTTAATATATTGGGCAAAAGGAGTCCTGAGAAAAAGGTATTTACGGCCGCTTAATGAATCTAAAGTCCTGTTAAACATCTTATTAAAGCCGTACAGCAAATTACCTGCCGTCTCCACATTTATTCGAAGAAATTTATATTCGCTCCCTTTCTGTAGATTTTGTGTATTCCAGGTATAGCTGTAATTCCAAGATGAAATAGAATGGTCTGTATAGGAGCTGCGGATGTATAAATTTTCAATCCTTGATACAAAGGCCAAATCATTGGACATCTTTACCATATTCAGATCAAGAATATTGAAACGGTGAGTTACATATTCCGATGATTTCCATTGATAACCAAAACTGGCCCTAAGAATGGTACGGTTATAATCGGGTCGTCTTTGATAATTATACGATAGATCGGTTAAAGTTTGTGGCGTGGAATATTGGAACAGTTTTCTCGACTTAAGCGGAGCAAGAAATTTTGGAATGGTAAGTTTTGTATCTATCCCCGCTTCAAATGAATGAAAGGTCGAATCCCCGTAGGTCTGTTTTTCTGTCGCACCTAAAAGCGTAACATCAAAAATCTCCCCTCCTTTGAACAGATTCTTGTGTTGATAACCCAGATTCCCGGCAATACCTAATTTACCAAGAGAATTAGTTCCTTCAACAGAAAAAGTGTAGGCCTGTCGCATGGATGGAGTAAGATGGATTATGCAGTCAAGAGTGGGATTTCCAAGGGAATCCGTTTTATTTATTTCAACAAACCGGATATTAATTGCTTTAAATAATCTTAATGAAAAAAGTTCATTATAGGTACGCTCTACCAAACCAATATTGTAATACCTCTGATCGGCGATATGATTCGAATTAATCAGCATTGAAGGCTTAAACCTCATCTGACCTCTATAGATAAAATAATGATTGCCTGTTCTAAAAGTATCCTGAGGGACCATGGCACTGTCTTTCTGCCCTCCAAGGGTTTGTTGCCGCAAATAGACCTGATCCGTATAGTAATAAAAATTGCGTAAAATATAACGTTCGTGATCCTTCAATTTTTCTACATTTGGATCAGTTGAGACATTTTCTTTATCAATGATCATCTTAAGATCAACTTTCCTCTTTGTTGTGAAAGTATCCGCCTCGAAATATATTTCACTCTTGTCAAACTTGTAAAAGCCATTATTCTGAAGATACCGGATCACATGTTTACTCTTTCCAGCCAATACATCGGTGTCAAAACGACTCTCTCCGGGAACAAGATTTTTAACTGAATCTTTTGGGAGCACAGCCCTGACCGAATCATCAAGAATAGTTGTCTGAAAAGAATTGACCAGGGTCGGCTGATTGGCTTGTATCGAATAGTAAACCTCCGCTTTCTTATTCTTTTTAAAAATAACCGTATCCCGTACCTTTGCCTGGTAAAATCCCCTGTTCTGCATATACTTGAAAAATTCCTCTCTCGTCTTTTCAGTAAGAAAAGGACTATAAATAACGGGGGCCTCACCGATGCGTTTCAACCAACCTTTTTCTTTGTCTTTACTTGAAAGATTGTACAGCCAGAGATGAAACCTCCAGAAGCCAAGAATCCTGGCATTTGGCTTTTGCTTCATATAAAGTTTCATCTCCTTCTTATTGATCGCTTTTTCGTCAACAGATATCTTTGTTTTGGTTAAAAGAAAAGCATCTTCAGAAACATATTTAGTTGGTTGACAGGAAATAAACAGAATGATAAAAGTGACCATTCCGGATATGAAGGAGCAATATTTATAATTTCTTTTCAACCCTGATTTCTTTTCTGATTTTTAGTATTAAGCAAAAGAAAAATTTCTGAATAAAATTTTTGTGAAATTCGGCAATTATATCCGAAATAAAAAAACATAAGATGAAAATTCGATTAATTTTGATTATTCATGAAATTAGGTATAATTCTTGAATTCGCATGCTATCAAAAAACAAAATAAAGCTGATCCGTTCTCTTGATCTGAAAAAAAACAGATCCGCCGAAGGGCTGTTTGTTGCAGAAGGAAGTAAGATCGTAGGTGATTTACTCTGTTCTAAACTTCATCCTTTTGAAATTTTCTGTACAGCTGAAAAAGCAGCTGAGCTTATTGATACAGACAATAAACTGATTTCAATTGCAGAGAAGAATGAACTTGAAAAAATCAGTTCTCTGAAATCCACTCCTGACATTATTGCTCTTTTCAAAATCCCGGAAATAATTCTTGACTGGGATGAAATAATCAATGATCTCACTCTTGTGCTCGAATCAGTACAGGATCCCGGAAATCTTGGAACCATTGTCAGAACCGCTGATTGGTTTGGCATAAAAAATATAATCTGTTCAGAAGATACAGTTGATTTATACAATTCCAAAACAGTACAATCCACAATGGGTGCCATTGCAAGGGTAAAGGTTCACTATCTTAATCTGAAAGAATTCTTATCCGTTGCAAGAGAAAAAAATATCAGTATCTACGGCACTTTTATGGAAGGGAAAAACATTTATCGGACTGATCTTTCTTCCAGGTGTATCGTAATCATGGGTAACGAAGGGAAAGGTATTTCCAAAGAAACAGAAGATTTAATTGATGAGGAACTAAGCATTCCGCGTTTTCCGAATTCAGGCAATGGATCTGAATCCCTTAATGTAGCTGTTGCCGCTTCAATAATTTCTGCTGAATTCAGAAGAAGGTTGATGTGGTGATTAGATGTTTTGATTAGCTGATTTGATGGACTGGATTTTCAACAAGATTTTTAATAAAAGGAAATTAGCGCAAATCAGCAACAAATCAGCACATCACCACATCTTCGCAATCATTTCCGCAACCCTCTCCCCGTCAATGGCTGAAGAAACAATTCCTCCTGCATAACCAGCTCCTTCACCGCAAGGGAAAAGACCTTTAATCTGAATATGCCCAAGGGTCTCCGGATTTCTTGAAATACGCACCGGGGAGGATGTTCTGGACTCCACCCCAAGGATAATGGCTTCATTGGTGATAAATCCCTTTGCTTTTTTTCCTATCAATCGGAATCCTTCCTGTAACCTGGGTCCGATAATCCCGGGCAGCCATTGATGAAGGGCGGAAGAAACAAGACCCGGACGATAGGAGCTTTTGGGCAAATCAGATGATATCCTGCTGTTAACAAAATCGTCCAGCCGTTGAGCGGGAGCAAACTGGGTATTTCCGGCCCGCAGAAAACATTCTTTTTCGACCTCAGCCTGAAATTCCAGTCCTGCAAACTTACCAAATTTCAAAAACTCGCCCGGAAGATCATCCGTGTGAATCTCAACAACCATCCCCGAGTTCGCAAACAGTCCCCCTCTTTCCGAAGAGGACATTCCATTAACCACCAGTTCACCGGGAGCTGTTGACGCCGGGACGACCACTCCTCCGGGGCACATGCAGAACGAATAAACGCCCCTCCCCTGTACCTGTTCAACAAAAGAATAGATCGCCGGAGGAAGATAATTACCTTGTTTTGAACCGTGATATTGAATCCAATTTATTAATTCCTGCGGATGTTCAACCCTCACGCCAACTGCAAAAGACTTTGCTTCCAGACTAATACCCCTCCTGTCCAGCATATAGTAAATATCACGCGCTGAATGGCCTGTTGCAAGTACAACTGCTTTACCTTCAAGAGAACTCCCATCTTTTAATATAACCCCTGAAGCTTCACCATTTTTAATAATCAGATCTGTAACCCGTGAATTAAAATGAATTTCACCGCCCGAACCAAGGATACTCTCACGAATGGATGTGATCACGCGCGGTAAAACATTGGTGCCAATGTGTGGATGAGCCTCTATCAGGATTTCATCCTGGGCGCCGTGAAAATGCAGGACCTCAAGAATTTTATTCACATCTCCTCTTTTCTTTGATCGGGTAAAAAGTTTTCCATCCGAGAATGTTCCTGCTCCTCCTTCTCCAAATCCATAATTGGAATCCGGATTGATGAGATGATCCCGGTGAATGGCGACAATATCTCTCTTCCTTTCGCTTACAGGTTTTCCTCGCTCCACGATGATGGGCTTATATCCAAGTTCTATCAAACGCAAAGCCGCAAATAAACCTGCAGGACCCGCTCCCACAATAATAATGGGCGGTTTATTTGAAACAGCAGGATAAGAAAAGACAGGTTTCTGAAATTCAGGCATTTCCTCATCGATAAAAACCGTTAATCCAAGATTAATGAGTATATTGGATTTACGGGCATCGATGGAGCGTCTTCTGATCAGAATCCCATTGATACGCGATTTCTCTATTTTAAGATTTTCTGAAATAAAATCTTTCAGCTTGTCTGAATCATTGGCCGTTACAGGAGATACTGGTATATTGAGTTCCTTTTTCAATTCGAAGTCTAATAATATTACTCATCTCAAAGGTAACTCTTCCAATCCGAAATCTAAAATCCTGAAGAATTAAGCCATTTTAAATTTCTGATTCGGCCAATATATATTATGGTATATAAAGCTTAAATTTGTCACAAAATATACCAGATGATCAGATCAATGACGGGTTACGGCAAAGCCGAATGCGAGCTTGCCCTGAAAAAATTAACGATTGAGATAAAATCCCTCAATAGCAAGCAATTGGAATTGAATACACGTCTCCCCGGCATTTATCGGGAGAAGGATATGGAAATAAGAAAGGAGATATCCGATAAACTGATCCGCGGCAAGGTTGATTTCATATTTTTTGCCGAGTCCCTTGGGATCGAAAGCAACGCAGGCATAAACAGTGCTGTTGTCAGGAACTATTACAGTCAGCTATCCGCTATAAGCACAGAACTGGGGCTTAAAACCGATGAGAGGACCCTCCAGGTTGTCATGGGTCTTCCCGAAGTGGTAAAAACGGAACGTGAAGAACTCGATGAATCGGAATGGAAGAAAATCCTAAATGCCATTCGCGAAGCGTTATCGAGGTTGGACAGCTTTCGTCTGCAGGAAGGACTTTCACTCTATACCGACATCGTGCTCAATATTAATTTCATCACTTCCTTGCTAATGCAGGTTAGCCAGTACGAACAGGAAAGAGTCGCACGTGTCAGGACTAAAATACTGGAAGGGCTGAAGGACCTGGGGGAACCCGAATCAATTGACCACAACCGTCTTGAACAGGAAATGATCTTTTATCTTGAAAAGCTTGATTTTAATGAAGAGAAAGTAAGACTCAGCAATCACTGTTCTTATTTCCTGGAAACATTAAATCTTGAAGAACCTGTTGGTAAAAAACTTGGATTCATAGCCCAGGAGATCGGCCGGGAGATCAATACACTTGGATCCAAAGCCAACCACACAGAAATCCAGAAGCTGGTCATTCAGATGAAAGATGCACTTGAAAAAATCAAAGAGCAGTTGCTGAATGTTCTTTAAGCTCAGCGCATGATTAAGGAGTTCGTGTAATTCGTCAATAATTCGTGTCAATTCGTAATAATGGAAGGTAAACTAATCATATTCTCCGCCCCTTCGGGAGCAGGAAAAACAACAATCGTTAAACATCTGTTAAACTGCGGATTCAATTTCGGGTTTTCCATTTCAGCCACCACGCGTAAACCCCGCGGGCTGGAGATCAACGGCCGTGAATATTATTTTTTATCCGTTGAGGAATTCAAAAATAAAATAGCGAACAATGAGTTCCTGGAATGGGAAGAGGTCTATCCGGGAAGTTTTTATGGAACACTCAAAAGCGAGGTTGAAAGAATTTGCAAAAGCGGGCAGAACATTCTTTTCGACGTGGACGTAATCGGAGGATACAACATCAAAAAATTCTATGGAAATAAAGCCCTTGCAGTTTTTGTTGAACCCCCTTCCATTTCCGAATTGCAGAACCGGCTGATCCTGAGATCCACTGACGGACCGGAGGTAATTAAGTGCAGGGTTGAGAAAGCTGAAAAGGAAATGAGTTATGCACCTTTATTCGATACAATCATCATAAACGATAAACTTGAAGATGCTTTGAAAGAGGCCGAAGAAAAAGTCAAAGCCTTCCTTGAGACGAATGAAAGAATTAAGAATTAGTCATTTGTAGTCATTTATTTTTGTCAGAAAAGAGGGAGGTTATGAAAACCTTATTTTATATTATTAAACCTTAGTGACGCAGTTCGTGTAAATTCGTCCTTAATTCGTGAAATTCGTACAATGAAATCAGCAAAATGAAAATAGCCATCTATTCCGGTTCCTTCAATCCAATTCACAACGGACATCTTTCGATCGCCCGAAGCGTAATGGATAAAACCGGCGTAGATGAATTATGGTTTCTGGTCTCCCCACAAAATCCCTTGAAAAAAACCACTGATCTTTGGCCTGAAAACGAACGTCTGCATATGCTTAAATTAGCCATTGAAAATCAACCCCGGATGAAGGCCAGTGATTATGAATTTCACCTGCCCCAGCCCCACTACACGATCAATACGCTTAAAAGTCTTAAATCCGATTTTCCGCAGCACAATTTTTCATTATTGCTTGGGGGAGATAATCTCGCTATCACCAATCGCTGGTATCACTTTGATGAAATTGTCGAAAAATTCGGAATAATCGTTTATCCACGTCCCGGCTACTCCATTGAAGAATTTAAGAACAAACCCAATGTCCAGATTATCGATGCCCCCCTTTGGGATATCTCAGCAACTGAAATCAGAAAAAAATTACTGAATGCCGAATCAATAGACGAATTAGTACCTCAGAAAGTAGCGGATTATATCAGAAACAGAAAAAATAATAGCCCACGTCCTGAGATCCGCAATCAGAAAAAGAGCGCTGAATAAACAAGATTCCAAAATCCCTGTAATTATATATATTTCGCTGACACTTGAACTGATTCCAGTTTAAATTCGCCCGTATAACCGTTTACTTCTCTATTCCCAATCCTAAAATTAATCTACTTTTTGCGTAAACCTGTTTCAGGACAAGACACCATTGTAAATTTTAAAACTGAAAGGGGGATCGAACCCCTTCAGTTTTGCCCAATAAAGCTTCAGGCTCACATTGTTCATTGTAAATTTTTGGGGACTGTGATATTTTAAAATAAAAAATCTGTAAACAAAAATCAGGACGGGCCAAAATTAGAATCGATTAACTGAGATATACTTCTTCAACAAAATTCAGGGATTTCTAATTATCTGATTAAAACTGGAAGGCAATAAATTTGCCGATCATTAGAGAAAGATTGATACGAACTGCAATAATTGTGAAGCAATAAATTTCCACGTTATATTTTATCGAAATCATTTTGAAATTAAGCCATATCCTTCATTAAAAGAATAATTTTGCAGATACTAACTCAATTTGGATGGATCAATTGGCTATACAATATGCAGATGTAATTCTTCCTTTGCCCCTGACGGGTTATTTTACCTACAGTATTCCGGAGGAACTGAAGGATAAAGTAATCCCCGGATGCAGGGTGATTGTCCAATTTGGAGTCAAAAAGTTTTATTCAGCCCTCGTTCATAAGATCCATTCCTGCAAACCGGAGGGATATCAGATTAAAGACATCGAATATTTATTGGATTTTTCTCCTGTTGTACCTCCTGAAAGTTTTGAATTCTGGGATTGGATGGCCAATTATTATCAATCTTCAATCGGGGAAGTACTGAAAGCGGCTCTTCCTTCCGGGCTAAAACTGGAAAGCGAAACCCGTGTGATTTATAATTCTGGATATACCGAATCTTTGGATAACCGGCTCTCACCGAGGGAACAGCTGCTCCTGGAGCATATTTGTGAAAAAAAAAATCTATCCATCTTGGAGCTAAATAACTCTCTTCTGAAGAAAAGTTCCATCTGTATTTTGAAAGATCTCCTGCAGAAAGGCGCCGTGAGAATCGAAGAAAATATGAAGGAAAGTTATAAACCCAAAACAATATCCCTGATTCAGCTATCGCCAAAAATATCTACTGAAAGATCCCTCCTCATCGCCCTTGACTCATTGAAAAAGATTCCCAAACAACTGGAGATTCTTACCAAAGTGATTGACGAATCGGAAATATTTGAGAATGGGCCTAAAAGAGAGATACAGAAAAAGGAATTTCTTCAGTCAAATGGATATAGTCTCGCGGTATTAAATACTTTGATCAAAAAGGATTTTCTGACGATCACCGAAAAACAAGTGGACAGGATGACGGAATATTCCGGTTTACAGAAATCCGTATCCGAATTAAGTGAAGCCCAGGAAAAGGCTTTTTTGCTGATCAAAAAATTTTTTAAAAGCAAGCCCGTTACATTGCTTCACGGAGTAACCTCGAGCGGCAAAACAGAGATTTACATCAAACTTATTAAAGAGCATCTTGATCAGGGAAAACAGGTTCTTTATCTTCTGCCGGAAATCGGATTGACTACTCAAATCATTGCCCGTCTTAGTTTAGTTTTCGGAAATAAAGTGGGTATTTATCATTCGAAATTAAATGATCAGGAAAGAGTCGAAATCTGGAATAAGATACTGAATTATAACACACAGGAGAATTCATCCTATCAGCTGATCATCGGAGCAAGATCAGCCTTGTTTCTGCCTTTCCGCAAATTGGGACTAATTATCGCTGATGAAGAACATGATACCAGTTTCAAGCAGTATGATCCGGCTCCCCGTTATCATGCCCGTGATGCTGCCATTGTACTTGGTCATTTGAATAAGATCCCTGTTTTGCTCGGCACCGCCACGCCTTCATTGGAATCCTATTTTAATGCAAAGTCAGACAAATACGGCTATGTCAGCCTGGATGAGAGATATTCCAAAATTGAAATGCCGCTGATTATGACAGCAAATCTGAAAGAGGCCTATCACAGGAAACAGATGAAGTCGCAGCTGACACCACTGTTATTTGATGAAATGAATAAGGCGCTCCAAAATAAGGAGCAGATCATTCTCTTTCAAAACAGGCGCGGTTTTTCACCCTTTATTCAATGCAAGTCCTGTGGTTGGATACCAAAGTGCCATAACTGCGATGTGAGCCTGACCTTTCATAAACACAACAATTCCCTGATTTGCCATTATTGCGGATATTCCATTAATAATCCGGATCACTGTTCGGATTGCGGCAGTAAAGAGATTTCAACCAAAGGTTTTGGTACAGAAAAAGTGGAAGAAGATATTACGATGTTGTTTCCGGAAGCCAGAGTTGAAAGAGTGGATCTGGATACAACCCGTTCAAAGACTGCGTTTGAAAGAATAACCGGAGCTTTTGACAGCGGGTCGATCGATATCCTGATCGGTACCCAGATGATAACAAAAGGACTCGATTTTAAGAACGTTAGTCTGGTTGGCATTCTGAACGCCGACAATCTTTTGAATCATCCTGATTTCAGGGCTTTCGAACGGAGTTACCAGCTCCTGGCCCAGGTTGCAGGACGCGCAGGAAGAAAATACAAACAAGGGAAAGTGATCATTCAGACCTTTGATCCTGAGAATACAATAATCCAAGAAGTAATCGGCAATGATTACGAAGCCATGTACAACGAACAGCTCTCCGAGAGAAAGCAGTTTAAATATCCTCCTTTTTTTCGTATCATTGCAATAATTCTCAAACATCGTGATCCGTCTGAACTGAACAAGATTTCAGAGGAGCTTTCAAATGAATTGAGAATCAGATTCGGAAGACGTGTTCTTGGACCTGAATCGCCGGTAATAAACCGCATCAAATCACTATATATTAAAAATATCTGGTTAAAGATTGAACGCGAAGCTTCTGTAGTCAGCGCCAAACGACAAATGCAGGAAATTATTGGTGAGGTTAAATCACGAAATAAGAGCATTATAATATCAGTAGATGTAGATCCAATGTGAATCGGGGCACTCCTTTATTAAAATACTATTGTAAAAAATATGCCAATGGAATCCGAATCTTTGACCAAGTATAAAGGTGAGAAAAATTATAATTTCAGGTATGAATTGAGTTCATTTTAAGAAATTTAAACCCAACGTCTTAAAAAACAATAAAATTTAAAAATTCTTAAAAATTATCAACTGGCAATCAAAGAATATTATTCCATACCAAACTCATTTTCTATGTTTTAGAGAATTACAAATGAAAATTTTTGTTAATAAGTCTGATTTTTCAACAATAGATTTATTCCATCTTTTCAATTAAAGAAAGACGATAAAATTTATATATTAATTTTGGACCCGACATTTTAAATCAATTTTGAATGGCAAAGGTAATTTCAATTGCAAACCAAAAAGGAGGCGTAGGTAAAACTACATCAGCCATAAATCTGGCTGCCAGCCTTGCTGTTTTGGAATATCGCGTTTTACTGATAGATGCTGATCCTCAGGCCAATGCCACATCCGGAGTGGGGTTTGACGTTCGTAATGTCAAAACAAGTATCTATGAATGTGTAGTCGATGATGTGGATCCGAGAAGCATTATTTTAAATACCAGTATTCCCAACTTCGATCTCCTTCCTTCCCATATAGATTTGGTGGGAGCTGAAATTGAAATGCTTAATCTGCCAAACAGAGAGAAGGTCTTAAAACAAGTCATTGAGAAAGTCCAACAGAATTACGATATTATTCTGATCGACTGCTCCCCTTCCCTTGGTCTGATAACGGTAAATGCCCTGACCGCTTCCGATTCCGTGATCATTCCTGTGCAATGTGAATATTTTGCCCTTGAAGGATTGGGGAAACTGCTGAATACCATTAAAATCATCCAGAGCAGGCTGAACCCGGAACTTCAGATTGAAGGTTTTCTACTCACCATGTACGATGCACGGCTGAATCTTTCCAACCAGGTGTTGGAAGAAGTGAAGCATCATTTCAATGAAATGGTTTTCGAAACCATCATCTCCCGTAACATTCGTTTATCAGAAGCTCCCAGTTTTGGTGTTCCGGCGCTTTCTTATGATGTCAGTTCAAAAGGAGCCCAGGCTTATCTGAATCTTGCAAGGGAGTTATTACAAAAAAACAACATGACTAAATTAGATCACAAAGAAGTAGCTGAATAATAATCAAATATTTTTCCCATGATAAAACGCAACGCCCTTGGAAGAGGACTTGGAGCATTAATTGAAGAAGGTGAATCGGCCATCAATCTACCCGTTTCAAATGAAGTTCCTATTGAAGAAATAGAGGCGAATCCTTATCAGCCGCGAATAAATTTTGATGAAGAAGCGTTAAAGGAATTGGCTTCTTCCATTAAAGAATTAGGTATCATTCAGCCCATTACGCTAAGAAAATCGGGGGCGAATAAATACCAGATCATTGCCGGCGAACGCCGGTTCAGGGCAGCCAGGATGGCAGGATTAACAAAAGTTCCTTGTTTTATCCGTGAAGCAGGCGATGAAACAATGCTTGAAATGGCACTGGTGGAAAATATCCAGCGTGAGGATCTGGATGCCATTGAAGTAGCCTTAAGCTATCAGCGCCTGATTGAAGAATGTAAGCTGACTCAGGAATTACTGAGCGATAAGGTGGGTAAAAAGCGCTCAACCATTTCCAATTATTTGCGCCTTCTCCGTTTACCAGCCGTGATCCAGAAAGCAATCCGTGAACAGGAGATTACAATGGGGCATGCACGCGCCTTGGTCAACATCACGGATGCGGAAACGCAGGTCATGGTCTATCGCCAGGTGGTTAAATATGATTTCTCGGTCAGAAAAACTGAAGAGATTGTCAGGAAAATCAATGCAGATGGGGAAGAAATCAATCATCAGAAAAAAACAGTTCCTTTTCCGGCAGAGTACAGTGATTTGAAAAATCATTTGAATAAGTACTTCAATGCAAACATCGGCTTTAAAATAAATGAGTTTTGTAAGGGGAAAATCGAAATTCCATTCAATGATTCCAAGGAATTGGAGAGAATTATCGGGATTTTTGATAAATTGCATTCATAATTAACTCTAAATCTTATATTTTGAAAAACATCATTGCCGGACTTGTGCTTTCTGTTGCCCTTTTGACTTATTCTTTTAAGTCAGCTGCTCAGTCCGTTCAAAATGATAGTATTAAAGAACCCACTCCTGCTGAAACTCATAAAATCTCACCAAAAAAAGCCTCCCTTTATGCAGCTTTATTTCCAGGTCTGGGTCAGATATATAATAAAAAATACTGGAAACTTCCCATCGTATATGGTGGATATGTCGGATTAATTTATATTTTTGGCTGGAATAATAACAATTATAATGATTATGCCCAGGCTTACCGCACGATTGCTCCTTATACAAGCACCGCGAATATGCCTGCTGCAGAGAAACAGTATCTTATTGATTTTATAAAAAATCCTTCGATTAATCTGGATAACCCTTCGCATTTCAGCTATGCCGTGACATCCCTGAAAGGCGGAAAAGACTTCTTCAGAAGAAACAGGGATTTAACGATAATAGCCATTGCTGCCCTTCATATACTGAGTATTATCGATGCCAGCGTAGATGCAAATCTCTTTGACTTCGATATTAGTGACGATCTGACCTTAAAGGTCCAACCTGCCCCCATCGATTTAGGAGGCCGGAATACGATTATGGGAATGAACTTGGCTGTTAATTTTTAAAGTAGAACTTATGACTGGAAAAAATGGATTCCTCCTTATAGTATTATTTGTATGTGTACTTGGCCTTAATGTCAAAGCCCAGTATCATCAGAGAGTATTACAAATGACAAATAACAATGTGGTAAACAAAAAGGCTGTACCTATTTATTTACCAGATTCACTGGATGATAAAAATCTTGATCATGAAATTTCGGATAATCTCGATTCATTAGTAAATACATGGTACGTAAAGAATGCTTTTAAAGTTGATAGCCTGAAAACAGCCTCTCAACCCAATTCTTTTAATTCTTTACTAACTGACTCGGTTTATATCAGTCGCTTAAGAAATTTAGATTCTTTCATTCCTCTTCCTTTTAATCAAACAGTCAAAAATCTTATTGGCTTTTATACTCAAAAACGTCCGGGACTGGTCTCCATCATGATGGGACTTGCAGATTACTATTTCCCATTATTTGAAGAAGTCCTGGCTAAATATAATCTGCCACTTGAATTAAAATACCTCCCCGTCATAGAATCTGCACTTAATCCGAAAGCCATTTCAAGGGTAAAAGCATCCGGATTATGGCAATTTATGTTTGGTACTGCAAAACTTTACAATCTTGAGATTTCTTCATTTATTGACGAACGCTTTGATCCGGTCAAATCCACCGAAGCTGCAGCACGTTATCTGAGTGATCTCTATTCCATCTATGGAGACTGGCATGTGGCTTTGGCTGCTTATAACTGCGGTCCTGGTAACGTTAATAAAGCAATCAGACGTTCAGGCGGGAAACAGAATTACTGGGAAATATATAAGTATCTCCCAAAAGAAACGCGTGGGTATATACCGACTTTTATTGCAGCCACTTATGTGATGAATTACGCCAACGATCATAATCTCAAGGCTTCCAGACCATCCTTTAATATCATAACCGATACGCTTAAACTTAATTCCTATTTCCATTTTGAGCAGATAGCTTCTGTATTAAAGATCCCAATTGAGGAATTGCGCCAGCTCAATCCGCAATATAAAAATGACATCATACCGGCCAAAAATGACAAACCCTTTACTCTGAATTTGCCCCAAGAGAAAATTTCCTCCTTTATAGATGAGCAAGCTCAGATATATGCATTCAACAGGGATAAATATTTCCCGAATAATGAACTGGCCCTTCCTGCAGAGAACAATCCGCTTCTGGCTGTAAATGGTAAGAAAAAAATTATCTATACCGTTCAAAAGGGAGATAACATGGCCAGTATAGCTAAAAAGAATCACATCACGGTGACCAGCCTTATTAAATGGAATAACATCCATCATAATAAAATCAAAATTGGACAAGAACTTGCAATCTATGTTTCAGATAAAAAAGATGCATCGGCAAAACAACTTCTCACCAGTACTTCCGGCCAAAAAGAAAAGATTCTTGCCGATAATGAAAAGGTGGATAATACGGATACCATTCCTCAAATAACAAAATCAGCCGGCAATTCCATTAATGAGGATAATGAGTTTACCTATTACACCGTCAGAAGTGGTGACAGCCTTTATACTATAGCCAAACAGTTCTCGGGTGTTTCTCATCGCGACATCATTGCATTAAACCAGATAAAGGATTCAAGAGGTCTGATGCCGGGACAAAAATTAAAGATTCCAATAAAGGGCCTGTAAAAGACAACAAGAAGAGATAATAGGAAGAAATAAAAAGAGCAGTTTTGAACTGCTCTTTTTATTTCCGGACCCTTCTTCCATTCACACAATTCCATTTCCGGAATTCAGATAATCTTATGTGATTTAAGTTTTTCTGAAAACCAATGACAATCATTCTTCAGATGACCGGCTATTTCCCTCCTACTCATGTTAGGATTTGTTTTCCCTGATTCTGCTCCACCAAGATCATATTCAAAATGAACAGAGATCGGCCCCGAAATATTATATTTTATATATTGCTTCAGGCAATCATCAAAATCCACCATTCCTTCCCCCAGAGGGACATATGTAATTTTCCATTTATCATTCACTTTGCTCCAGAGAAAATCTTTTATATCAATGGTTTTAATCCATGGCGCAAGCAACTTCATTCCAAGTGGCCATGAAATGCTTCCTTCACAAATCGCATGGCAAAAATCGTATTGAATACCCAGAAAAGCAGGATCACAATCCCTTACAAGCCAGTATAAGTCCCAGACTGGCCCTCCGACCCGGACCCCGGAATGATTTTGATATGCTCCGTGAAGATTATATTTACGGTTTAAATCTTCCAGTCTGACAAATGTTCTTTTATGGTTATCCAGATTCTCCTGTATTGTTTTAGTTGGATCGTAATCGAGGTATCCGGTTCGATAATACTTAATCCCAGCCTCGGATACGGCACCAAGAACCCTTTCTGTCAAAGGATCATCGGGATTGTTAATGGAGGTAACGATCATAGGTACTGTTATCCCGCTTTTCTTTAAGGCCTCTATGGCTTTGGGAAGCTCCGTTTTGATTCGATCCGGCGCTATCGAACCCCCTGGCCTCACCGGCAGATCAGCGCCTTCAAAACCCGCGAATGCCAAGGTTTCTCCCAGTTCTTCAAAATCGATAAATTGCAGACATTTGGTGAAAACACAAAGAGGTTTGATCCTCTCTTTTGATGAATTGCCGGCAAATACATTATTATTAGAGATAATAGTTCCCGCGGCGGCAGCAGAACCTATTTTTACAAATTCACGCCGGGATTTTATCATATTAATTTATTTTAATCAGGTCTTCACATCACTCCAATCTCTTCACTTACCTTTCCCAATAATTCCTGTACTCGTGAATGAAGTTTTCCAGACTTCTGGGCTCATGTCCTGTCAGTTCATAAACCACATCTGTTTTGTAATTCATCTTACCTCCACGGGCCGCATTATAAAGTAAAGATAAGGTGATCACCTTGAGCATGTTTTTCTTATCTACCAATTTTTGCCTTACAAATTTAATAACCGATGGACGTGTATACTTGATCTCTCTTCCTAATTCATTGGAAAAAAGTTTTGCAATCTGATAGAAATCCTTTGGCTCTGGTCCCGTCAATTCATAAGCCTTATTCTCATGTCCGGGATTCATCAAAACTTCAACCAGTACCTCGGCCACATCACGTGCATCAATGTAATTCATTACTCCTGTACCTGCCGGAATATTTACTCTGTCATGCACTTGAATATCATGCTGATGCAACGTGATAAAATTCTGCATGTAAAGCGATGCCCTTAATATAGTGGAAGGTATGCTCATTTTTTTTATATGATTCTCCGTCCGGTGATTGGCATAAATCCTGTTTCGTTCAGCTCCTATGATAGAAACGAATATAATGTGCTTGACTCCCATTTTTTCAGCTTTCGTAAGGAAAGGGAAAATATATCTGGATACATCTGAAACCTGATTAGGCCTTATCAATACTAATTTAGAGACTCCTTTCAAGGCCTTTGCATAAGTTTTCGGTTCATCAAATTCAAACTGGCAATATGAACATGAACTGGTTTTATTTATTTTCATTGCCCGGTCTATATCACGGACTGCAGCAACAACCTCAATACCAGGATAATTTCTGCTATCCAGCAATTTAAGAGTTGATAAACCCACATTGCCTGTAGCCCCGGTTATTAAAATTTTTTCCATAAATAATATAAAGTTGGGATTACTATAATGGCACCAAAAGTAATGCAATTAAATGAAATTGGTAACATTAATCTTCAGACGAAAAAAAGCCTGAAAATTTCAACTTATATTCAAAAGAATGGTTTGTATTTCTGAAATAAATCCGAAAATAAAATTCATTTTAAGAAAATTTATGGCACATAATTTTTAAATTGCGGTCAGGCTGATAACTCAATAGCCCGTTTTTAGATAATAACCTTTTCCTGTGCTCATGAATTTCGTTGTTTTAAAAGATGTTCTGATTATATTTTCCCTGTCCACTCTTGTAAATTTTCTGTTTACCAAGATTAAAATTCCCACGCTTGTTGGTTATCTGATAACAGGAATCGTTGCCGGGCCTTTTCTTTTAAACCTCATCCGCTCTCCTCACGAGATTGACTTAATGGCCGAACTCGGAGTAGTGATCCTGATGTTTACCATCGGAATGGAATTCAGTCTTAAGCATTTACTAAGAATAAGGCGCATCGTCTTTATAGGAGGTTTACTTCAAATCAGCATGACTGTTTTTATCAGCATGCTGATTGCTAAAGGCTACGATATGGATTGGAAGGCAGCTTTTTTCATCGGGTTTCTCACAGCCTTAAGCAGTACTGCCGTTGTCTTAAAAGTTTTACAACAAAGGTCAGAGATAACCTCCAATTATGGACGAACGGTCGTTGGAATATTAATTTTCCAGGATTTATTATTAATTCCGCTTCTTCTCTTTCTGCCGCTTTTTGGAGGAAAATCAAGCAGTTTAAATTATGATCTGGTAATTTTAGGAATCCAGACTATATTGATCATCACGGTTGTTTATGTAGGCAACAGATGGCTTGTTCCAAAAATGCTCCATTGGATTGCCATGACAAGGAATCAGGAATTATTCCTGATGAGCATTCTTCTGATCTGCCTCTCGGTGGCCCTTCTCACATCAACTTTCGGCATAACACTTGCTTTCGGGGCATTTCTGGCCGGATTAATGATCTCCGAATCGGAATACAGTCACAATGCATTCGGAAACCTTATTCCATTCAGGGACACTTTCACCAGTTTTTTCTTTGTTTCAGTGGGGATGCTGCTTGATCTGAACTTTGTATACCAGAATTTAACCGTTGTCATCTTTACTGTTATTGTTTTAATTCTTATTAAATCAATAGTCGGAGGTTTTACTGCTTTTCTCCTTGGTCATACTTTTCAGGGAACAGTCATGGTTGGTATTGCACTGAGTCAGGTGGGCGAATTTTCCTTTATTTTAGCCAAATCCGGATTAGACTACCAGATACTTTCCAGACATTATTATCAATTGTTTCTTGCTGTAGCCATCATTTCGATGTCTGTTTCTCCCTTTCTGATCCAGGCCGGAAATCCCCTTGCAAGGAAATTGCTAAAATTGCCAATACCTAAACTGATGAGAGAAGGTCTGTTCCCTTTAAAACAAATTGAGATTCCGGAATTGCATAATCATGTCGTATTGATTGGGAAAGATTCAAGGGCATTGAACATCGCGGTGATGACTAAATATTTGAAAATTCCATACATCTCGATAGTTTTCGATCCTGCCATTGTACGCAAAAGACAAGAAAAGGGTGAAACGATTCTGTACGGGGACGCGATCAATACGCCCATCTTACATAAAGCACATGTGGAATTGGCTAAAGTCATCCTTATTTCTGTGGGTGATTTAATCGTATCAATGGCTATTGTAGACAAAGTCCGACAACTGAACAAGCATGCTTTTATTCTGGTAAGGACGAAGCACGTGGAAGATATCGAGGAATTGTATCGCATCGGAGCAAACGAAGTCATACCAGAGGAATTTGAGACTGCCATCAGCCTGTTTGAACGAATCCTCACTAAATTACTGCTTCCTTACGAAGAAATTGAAAGAATAATAGCACGCGTCCGGGATGATCGTTATGGTATCTTCTATGACAAAAAAGATAATGGGAAATATAACATTTTAAAGGAAATTCCAAATATTGAAATTGTGGCCTTAAAAATACACCAGGGTTCATTACTGGAAGGTAAATCGCTGCTTGATTCCAAATTAAGGAATAAATTTGGAGTGACATTAATAGCCATTAAAAGAGAAGATAAATTAATCGAACATCCTAATTCCAAAACCATGTTTCTGACAGGTGATATTGCTTATATAATGGGCAAATCGGAGCAAATCACCAACGCCAAGGATCTCTTTCTTCAGCAGTAATATACGGAGACACAAGGATCAAAACAGGAATATCTGAATCACAAATAGTCCCGGTCTATAATATAACCGAATAGATTAAAATTGGAATTTAGATTGTCAGTTCAGGGATGAATTTGGGAATTATTTAATCCCGTAATGAGACTGAAGAATTTGAGAAAACAATGCTCCTGGCAATAACCTTTTAAGCACAACTGCCAACTTTTGGTCTGGCGATGCAATGGTATATTGATGTCTCGGATTTCTTTTCCCAAGAATTTTTTTAATCTTATTTGCCAAATAATCGGGATTCAGTCCTCCTTTTTCATCAGTTTCAATGATGGCAAGTGTTTTCCTGAATTGCGATTCATAAGGATTCTTATCTGTTATTCCGTCAACGATCTTCCGGTTAGAGGTAAAATGAGTAAAAAAATCACCCGGCCTGACAACAACAACTTTAATATGATAAGGCTTTAGTTCCATCCGCAGGCTTTCACTCAACCCCTCAACAGCAAACTTACTTGCAGAATAAAATCCCTGATATGGCAATCCCATTATGCCCCCGATAGAACTGATATTCAGGATAACACCTTGTTTCTGTGCCCGCATAACAGGTAGAACAGCCTGGATCATATTGACCGTTCCAATAAAATTAGTCCCTATTTGAAGCCGGATATCTTCCTGTGAAGAGAATTCAATCGGTCCTGCAATGCCCATTCCGGCATTGTTTATCAAGATATCAATACGTTTTTCTCTTTTAAGAATCTCCTGAACAGCAGAGCTTAAAGATGATTGATCGGTTACATCTGCTTTTATGACATTGATCCCATTTTCTCTTTCAACAGGTTTTCTGCAGATACCATAGATTGAATAATTTTCACGGGACAGACGCTCTGATATAGCTTTACCAAATCCGGAAGAAATTCCTGTTATCAAGACAACTTTTTGCATAATACACTTATCCGAGGAAAAATTTAAATTTCCCGGTACTGTTTAAAACCAAAAATACTTAATATTATTAAATGCTAATAATGAAGAGCCTTTTCAAGTTTGATAATCCCCAATTCACCAGCACATTTGTCGATTTTATCGATCGCGACATCGATCTGTTTGACCGTATGGGTTGCCATCAGTGAAAACCTGATCAGACTGTCTTCTTTCGGAACGCCGGGAGAAACAACAGGATTGACAAACACCCCATCTTTCAGAAGATTCTGAGCCATCTGCAAGGCTTTTATATCATCACGAATAAAAAGAGGAATGATAGGAGATTCCGATTTGCCGGTATCAAATCCTAAAGACTTGAACCTGTCATTTGCATACCTTGTAATTTTCCACAGATATTCAATTCTTTCAGGTTCACTTTCCATTATGTCGAGAGCACATAATACCGTAGCAACAGAGGCAGGAGTCATGCTCGCACTAAATAACAGGGAGCGTGAGTTATGTTTTATGTAATTGATCACTGATTCATCGCCAGCAATAAATCCTCCTAAAGAAGCAAAAGATTTGGAGAAAGTCCCCATGATCAGATTTACTTTGTCCGAAAGACCGAAATAGGCTGCAGTACCGGCACCATCAGGACTCAGCACACCCAGCGAATGGGCGTCATCAATCATGATGGAGGCATTGTATTTATTCGACAGTCTCACCACTTCGGGCAAGTTGATGATATCTCCCTCCATTGAAAAAATTCCATCAGCGACAATAAGTTTTACAGATTCCGGATTGCACAATTTCAATTTGCTCTCCAGCGATTTCATGTCATTATGAGCGAATTTCATCACTTTTGAAAACGACAGACGGCTTCCCTCTATGATGGAGGCATGATCAAGTTCGTCAAGAATCAGGTAGTCACTTCGTCCGGCTAAGATGGAAACGACCCCAAAATTAACCTGGAATCCGGTACTGAAGCAGACCACAGATTCCTTTTTTACCAGTTTTGCCAGCCTTCTCTCAAGCTCGACATGAATATCCAAAGTTCCGTTGAGGAAACGTGAACCTGCACAACCGGTTCCGTATTTATCTATTGCTTTTTTGGCAGCTTCCTTGATTTTAGGATGATTGGTAAGTCCAAGATAGCTGTTGGACCCAAACATTAAGACTTTTTTTCCATGGATCATCACCTCAGTGTCCTGATCTGATTCTATTTCGCGGAAATAAGGATAAAGCCCGGCTTTGATTAACTTCTGCGGAATATCATATTTTAAAAGTTTATCTTCCAGTAGTCCCATAAGGCTTAGTTAAATGATTCTAAAATATCTTCAAATATATGAAAAAATGATTTTAATATCTCCCCAATTTATTCAATAATTTAATCTTTAACGGAATCCTTCCACAGAAAATTATGTAACTGTTTAATTTTTAACAACATTATTGCTCTCTTCTAAACCTGATCTATCCTCTCTTTATGTTTGATAATTCCAATTTTTTCATAGGCTGCATTTATTTTCGGATTCAGACGGGGAAGATTGAATGTAAAGATCAAGGCTCCAATAATGCAGGATGTCCCCCCTAAAGCAAGAGTAACCGGGACGCTTGTCATTGAGGCAAGGCCACCGGCTATAAGGCTCCCGAAAGGAGCGGTGCCCATGAAAGCCATTGTATAAATGCTCATTACCCTTCCCCGTTTGTTGTCATCGACGATTGTTTGCAGGATGGTATTGCTCGAAGCCAATCCCATCATCATTCCGATTCCTGTAATCACCATCAGAAGCATTGATATGATGAAGATGCGTGAAACGGAAATGGCAATCAGACTGACTCCAAAAAGAGCCGCTGCAATTGGAATCAGATGTTCAAGACCGGGAACACTCCTCCTCGAAGCCAGGTAAATTGCACCCGACATGGCACCAAATCCTGTAGCCCCCATAAGAAAACCAAAAGTATGTGAATCGCCATGCAGAATTTCCCTGGCATAAACCGGCATCAGTACAGCATAGGGCAGCCCAGCCAAACTGATTAAAGCAAGAAGCAAAATAATAAATTTTATTGGAGTAAAACCAAAAGCATATGAAAATCCCTCCTTTAACTCCTTTCCAAAACTTGCTCCGTCTGTTTTTTCTATTTTCCTTGGAATGATTTTCATGCTGAGTAAAGAAGCTATCACAACAATGTAACTCAGTCCATTGATTAAAAAACATAGACCTTCACCCACGGTTGCAATCAATACTCCTGCAATGGAGGGTCCTATCAAACGGGCTCCGTTGACCATGGTAGAGTTCAGGGCAATGGCATTCCCAAGATCTCTTTTATCTTCCACCATTTCAACCATAAAAGATTGCCTTGCAGGGACATCAAAGGAATTAATACACCCAAGAAAAACAGCCAGCAGAACGATATGCCAGACCTGGATATGCCCGTAATAAAGTATTAACGCGAGAATAAGCGCCTGAATCATGGCAAGCACCTGTGTGACTATTAATATATGGTAGCGGTTTTTCCTGTCAGTGATGACTCCGGCAAAAGAGGATAAAATAAGGGTAGGAATTTGTCCTGTAAAGGCAATAACTCCAAGCAGAAAAATGGAATGAGTCACATCGTAGACCAACCAGGGCATTGCAGTCTGCTGAATCCAGGTGCCAATAAGGGATATGCTTTGGCCGCCAAAGAAGAGCCTGAAATTTTTGTAACGGAGCGATCTGAAGACTACCTTCAGGCCTCTAAGCTCCTTATCAGGGATTTTATTTTCCGTTTGAGAACCATTAAGCGAGAATCTTTTCATCATGGAATAAACTCCGGAGGTCTTAAAGTTACAAAAATACGAAATGTGCTGTGATTTGTTGATATGATGATGCGGTAAACCATCAGCTATAGCTATTACCCTGACGGCAAAGTAAAGAATATAACGGCGGTACGGTTGTTCGATGTGTGGCAATACCCATGCACTCAATAGCAAACAACTGACAGGGATTTGCACCCCGGGAAACAGAATTCGGCCTCTTGTTCTCTTCAGTCCCTGCCGTAAGCATCTTCATAACATGCATTAGAGTTTCATTCAAATAAAAAAACATGGATTCGTCAATTTGATCCGACGGTTAACAAATGGAGCAGAATCGCCGATCTTCCCTCAAAAGGAGCTGATGGTGAAGTTGCAGTAGTTATAGATGGTAAAGCTTATGTAACTGCAAATAATCACCAGGAGATTTGGGAATATGATCCCTCGAAGTAATACAAGGAATAAATGGGAAATTTTATATTTTGTAATGTGTAAAGCGACAGGATTCTTTCTGCTGCTGTTTCAAATCTGCTTTGGATGCAAACGTGAAGATTCGCAAACCAATCCTATTATAAATTATGGGAGCGAGGGGATTAATCTGTCCGTGAATTTATTTTATCCGGCAGTTACAAATACCTAAGAGCTTCCTAAAGCCTACAGTCTAAAAACATCCATGTTCTAATTTCATTTGCAATATTCAAAAACCTCCCATTCTTCCTATATTTGCACTTATGACAATTCAGAATTATCATCAGATTATTGCCGATAAACTCGGCATTACCCTCAAGCAGGTATCCAACACAATAGCTCTGCTTGAAGAGGGGGCAACAATCCCTTTTTTATCACGATACAGAAAGGAAGCCACAGGGAGCCTGGACGAAGTTGCAATCGCCTCCATTAAAAAGGAAAAGGAAAAATTTGAGGAACTGGATAAGCGTAAGACAACAATTCTGAAGACCATTGATGAACAGGAACAGTTAACTCCCGAACTGAAGAGCCAGATTGAAAATTGTTTTGATCTGAATCTGCTGGAAGATATTTATCTGCCGTACAAGCCCAAACGCCGTACCAAGGCTATGATTGCAAGGGAAAGGGGACTTGAGCCCCTGGCAAAGATCCTGATGAAACAATATGAAGCTGATCCTGAGAATAAAGCGCTGGGGTTCATTACGGATGATGTGCCCGATACCTCCGCTGCATTGGCCGGGGCAAGGGATATTATAGCAGAAACGATCAACGAAAATCAGACGGCGAGAAATATTGTCAGAAAAAATTTCAGCCGTGAAGCTGTTGTCATTTCAAAAGTGGTAAAAGGTAAGGAAGAAGAAGGAATAAAATACAAGGATTACTTCGATTACAGCGAACCTCTGAAGCGCTGTCCTTCTCATCGTATCCTGGCCATGCGACGCGGTGAAAAGGAGGGATTCCTGAAGTTAACGATCACACCTGATGAGGAGAAATCCATATCAAACCTCGAAAACTACTTTGTAAAAGGCCATAATGAAAGCTCTTTTCAGGTTTCGCTGGCCATAAAAGACAGTTACAAAAGATTACTGGCCCCTGCCATAGAAACAGAATTCCTTGGATCATCCAAAGAACAGGCAGACAGGGAAGCAATTAAGGTCTTTGCTGAAAACCTGCGGCAGTTGCTGCTTGCTCCGCCTTTAGGTCAGAAGAGAGTTTTAGCCCTTGATCCGGGCTATCGCACAGGTTGTAAGGTGGTGTGTCTTGATGCACAGGGGAACCTGCTTCACAATGAGACGATCTACCCTCATCCTCCTCAAAGTGAGGTCGGCCAATCCATGCGAAAAATATCCTCCCTGATCGAAACTTATAAAATTGAAGCCATTGCAATAGGCGATGGCACTGCAAGCAGGGAAACAGAGGCTTTTATTAAGAAAATGAAATTTGACCGGGACATACAGGTATTTGTCGTCAGTGAGGACGGAGCTTCCATCTATTCGGCCTCAAAAGTGGCCCGCGATGAATTCCCGCAATACGATGTCACGGTACGGGGATCTGTTTCCATCGGCCGCCGGCTGATGGACCCTTTGGCAGAACTTGTTAAAATAGAGGCCAAATCCATTGGTGTGGGACAGTACCAGCATGATGTGGATCAGAAACAATTGCAGAAAGAACTTGACACAGTGGTAGAATCATGCGTAAACCTTGTTGGGGTAAATCTTAACACAGCCAGCAGTCACCTGTTGAATTTCGTGTCGGGTTTGGGGCCGGTGCTTGCCCAGAATGTTATTGAATACAGGAAAGAAAACGGGCCCTTTGCCTCCCGCAATGAATTAAAGAAAGTTCCACGGCTTGGGCCCAAGGCTTTCGAGCAGTGCGCAGGGTTCCTCCGCATCCCGGGAGCTGCAAATCCGCTGGATACTTCAGCTGTACACCCTGAAAGGTATGCTTTGGTGGAAAAGATAGCAAAGGACAAAGGCGTTGATGTGGCTGAATTGGTTGGCCGGCAGAATTTGATTGCAGAGATTGATCCCGCCACCTATCTCAATGAAGAAGTAGGCCTTCCGACTTTAAAAGATATCCTTTCAGAACTGGCCAAACCAGCGCCAGATCCACGCACCGGCATTAAGGTATTTGAGTTTTCACAGGACGTTTTCTCAATGAATGACCTGCGGGTAGGAATGGTCTTGCCCGGGATCATTTCAAATATTACACGCTTCGGGGTGTTTGTCGATGTAGGCGTGAAGCAGGACGGATTGGTTCACATCAGTGAAATGGCTAATCGCTTCGTCAGCGATCCTTCGCAGGAGGTGAAGCTGCATCAGCACGTAAAGGTTAAAGTTCTTGAAGTAGATCTTCAGAGAAAGAGAATAGCCTTTTCAATGAAGCAGGCTGAACCGGCTGATTCATCGGTTAAACAATGATTAACCTGAATCTGCCCATCTAAATTCAAAGAGAAAGACCGGGGAATAGCATTCCCGGCCCCTGACCGGTAATCTTAAAGGCAGGATAGTTTTTAATTATCCCTGCTAAAAACCATTCTTATCAGTTTTCCTGTACCCCATACGTGAGAGAGCAAAATATATTTAAAAATCTATTGCACTTAGCAAAAAGTAAAGTATATTTGTCTTATTGCAAAACACACTAATCTTATTAAAATGGAAAAACAAATACATCATCAGCCACAGATTCGACTGCTTCCTCATTCATTTAAATTGATAGGAAGGGGTGTAATATTACTTGGCTTAATCATTATTTCTATTACTTACAAAGTAGATCTTGGAAAGTACAATAGTATCCGTGCAAAAGTCCTTTTGGATGTAATTATTCTCGGTTTTTTGCTTTTCACCTTTGCCAAAGAGAAAATAGAAGATGAGCTATTAATGTTGATCAGGTTACAATCCGCAGCATATGCATTGATTTTCAGTGTTCTTTTTACAGTTATGCTTCCATTAATAATATTTATGATCGATAACAGGGACGTTGATGTTCCGGATTTAGCTATAATTCTATTATCGCTTTTGGCCTATCATTCAATTTTTACATTTAAAAAGCTCAGAATGTAATGGAAAATCTGCAAAAACATCAGCCACATTTTTGGCTTCTTCCTAACTATTTCAAAAAAATAGGCATAGGTTTCGTTTTATTTGACTACATTATTTTAATCCCTTTGGCTCACTATTGGGAAAAGTTTGAATTCTATAGGATTGGAAATTATAAGGATGCTTATTACGTAGTTTTTTTTGATATTTTCATTATTGGATTGTTGCTTTACTCTATGGCAAAGGAAAAAATTGAGGATGAATTAATCACGTTAATTCGATTACAATCAATAGCAAAAGCTTTTGTATTTGGAATAATTGTTGTAATAATAATACCTTTTATAGGTTGTTTTGTGAATGGTCATATTCAGGAAGTTAAAGGACAAGCGATAATTTTATTTACATTGGTTAGTTACATTTATCAATTTTACTCGATGAAAAAAAATATGTAATGAAAAATACCATAAAAGTCGAACGTGCCAAATTAAATATCACTCAATCGGAACTTGCTGAAAAAATAGGGGTTTCAAGGCAAACCATCAATTCAATCGAAATAGGAAAATATGTTCCCTCCACTACTTTAGCCCTAAAGCTTTCCCGGCTTTTCAAAATCACTGTAAATGAAATATTTGAATTGGAAGATATGGATTAGCGCCGGCTAAATACACGATATAAACCGCCGGGTTTTGCAAAAATCTAAAAACACCCCAAGAAATCCCGGAATTTTCATTTTACCTGATCCTCCTTTGGACTGTATTAAGTCCCTATTGTCTGTACACTTGCTGTGCACTGACTGTACACTGACTGTACACTGACTGTACAATTATAGTACAATTAGTGTACAATAACTGTACAGACAAAATACAATAAATAATAGGATGATAATGGGAAGAGAAGAATTCGGATTGTGATTTAAACATGACGCAAAATATTTATCCGGAATTAACCCAAAAAGTATTGGTATACATGATTAAAATCGCTATATTTGAGAGTAATACATCCACTTTTATGCGGAAAACCGGATGAAAGAACTTTATAAAAACAATTATGGGAAAAGGAGATAAGAAATCAAAAAGAGGTAAAATAATCGAAGGCTCTTATGGAGTCAGCCGGCCCAGAAAGATTAAGAAATCAATGCCACCTCATGCGCCTGCAGTGGAAACCCTGCAAGCTGAAAAAGAAGTAAAAGCTCCGGTCACAAAAAGAAAGACAAAGACCACCGTTCCCCATTAGAGGAGAAGATTGATGAATCAATTCCTATTTTGAAATAATCAAAAAGCTTAACCTGCTTTTTGATTATTCTTTTTTAAAAAAAGAACACAGATGCTTATTCGCTGTTTTAATGCCCCTCAGATTCAGCGCCCCAAAATGGTTTTAATTTATATTTAATTTTTATGCTTTTATTGTAAACGAATAAACATAAAAGCGTAATTTTATGCCAATATTAACCAAATATTCAGTATTATGTCTCTAATAATTGTAGTTGTTGTTGTCGTCCTTCTTATATTCTGGTTAATTGGAATATATAACCGGATAGTCAGGTTACGCAACAGGCGCCAGAATGCTTTTGCAGATATCGACGTTCAGCTGCGCCAGCGCCATGACTTGGTGCCTCAATTGGTGGAAAGCGTAAAAGGCTATGCCACACACGAAAGAGAACTTCTCACCCGGATTACTGAAGCCAGGAGTGCGGCCATCAATGCTACTTCCATTGATGATAAGATAAGAACAGAAACTCAGCTGACACAGGCTCTGCAGGGCTTGAAAGTCGCCGTGGAAGCTTATCCCGATTTAAAAGCAAATCAGAACTTTCTTCAGTTACAGGAAGAATTAAGCGATATTGAAAACAAACTTGCTGCCTCACGCAGATTTTTCAATGCGGCTACCACGGAATACAACAACAGTATCGAGACCTTCCCGGCCAACATGATTGCCGGCAATTTTGGTTTCAAACGCGAAGTACTGTTCGATCTTGGTGAGAGGCGCGTCGAAATGGAAGAACCGCCAAAAATCAATTTCTGATTTCATAACTTCTAATTTCACGAATTGAGGACGAATTTTCACGAATCGCAGCTACTAAGGTTAATTCTTAATGCGAATTAAGGGTGAAAAATAAGGAAACTTGGAAAGTTGACTTTGTATTGTAGCCAATTATGTATAAAGCTTTTTTCATTAAACGTTCAATTTAAGAAATGGATAACCTAATTTGTCGAAAACACCTCAGTAGAAATGGCCGGTAGAGAAAAATTTACCTAATTACCTAATTTAATCAGGTAATTAGGTCGGTGGAGGGGTAAAATCAATCCCTCTACTGAGGTGTTTTTTAAAAGATTAGGTTATCGAAGATGATATTTTCAATTCTTAATTCTTAATTCTTCTTATGCCTTACGTCGGTATTCAATCACAAATTCATAAAAATAACATCAACAGTTTTCTGTTGATTGTGGCTTTCCCCTTGGTTTTATTGGGAATGGTTTATGCATTTCTGTATTTTGTTAACCGGCAAGAGGACATTCAGGTTGTAAATAATTATTTTACCAGGACCATTCCTGCCGTTTTAATTCTGGTAGGAATATGGTTCCTGATCGCATGGTTTTTCCACACCTCTCTGATCAGATATGCTACCGGATCAAGGCCGCTCGAACGAAAAGAAAACAAAAGAGTGTATAATCTGGTCGAAAATCTTTGCATACAAACAGGGATGAGCACTCCGAAAATCTTTGTCATCGAAGACGATTCCCTCAACGCGTTTGCAAGCGGAATAAATGAGAGGTCTTTTTCCATTTCTCTCTCCCGCGGCATCATTAACAAACTCGATGATGAGGAGCTGGAAGGAGTTATTGCCCATGAACTCACACACATCCGCAACCGCGATGTGAGATTACTGGTCATCTCCATCATTTTTGTTGGAATTTTTGCTTTTGTTGCACAAATGGCCTTCAGAAGCCTTCAGTTCGGAGCCTATTCGCGCCGAAGAGAGAAAAGTAATCTGCCTGTGATCCTTATTGCAATTGCGATTGCGGCGGTTTGCTATTTTATTGCCATACTTCTTCGGTTTGGCATCTCCAGATCGCGCGAATACATGGCCGATGCAGGAGCCGCGGAACTGACCAAAAAACCCTATGCTCTTGCCAGCGCGTTAAGAAAAATAGATCAGGATCCTTTAATTGAAGCTGTTCAGAGCCGTGATGTGGCGCAGCTTTTCATCGATAATCCCTCGCCTGAAGAAACAGGTTTCTCGTTCAACAATCTTTTCTCAACTCATCCTCCAATTAAAAAGAGGATACAGTTGCTTGAACAATTTGTGTGAGAAAGCAGGCTTTAGGTTTAAGGCCTTTAGGCCTAAGGAAAGATTCATTTCAGCTTTTTTCTATTTAAATTTGTTGAGACTGTTTAAATTTAGTTCTTTTGGGATTTTAAGTAGTTCAGCCCCTTCGGGGTTGAGGTCTTATATGTCACATTTTCCGTGGGTTACCCCCACGGTTATTCATATTAAACCCTTTCAGGGTATAAAGCATATTTAAGTCCGAAGGACTTGAATATGAATAACCTCCGGTGTAACCGGAGGCACTGAAATACATACAATACAGAACCCCGAAGTGGGTTCAACTTTGTTAAAAAGAAATTTAAACAGTTTATTATTTAGTTATTTCATAAGTTCCACTTCTCTTAAGCCTAAAGCCTAAAGTCTAAAGTCTAAGTCTAAAGTCTAAAACCCAATAAATGAACGATTTTCAACATAAACTTGTGCTCCGGATTGATTGGAGTGAAATTGATATGCTCGGGCATGTAAATAATCTGGCGATTTTAAAATATATCCAGTCCGCGCGGGTTCATCTGATTGAAAAGATTGGATTGATGCAATTGCAGGCAGAGGAAAAAACAGGTCCGATCCTCGCTTCGCTAAACTCGCAATTTCGCAAACCTCTTTTTTATCCCGGGGAAGTCACTGTCTTATCCAAAATCGATTGGATTAAAAATTCGAGTTTCAGTATTCAGCATAGAGTTCTTAATGAAAATGATGAAACTGCCGCTGAAGTTCAGGATATTATTGTCTTTTATGATTTCAATAAAAATTCAAAGCTGAACTTGACGAATGAAATCAGGGAAAAGATAGAGTCCTTAAAATTTAATGGATGATTTAATGATACAAAACGATCATTTTCATTCCTGTCTTCCAATCTCTCACCTTTAATCTTCAACGATCGAAAGGTTTTTGCTTTTCTTTTTTCGCAGCAGGATCAATTTTTATCTGCACTTTCTTCACCCGATACGAAGGAGATACGAATAATTACAGAATACCAGAGCGGATTTCAACAAATGAGCGATCCGTCGCAGCTGGAAAATAATTTTGAGAATAAAAGCCATGACCGGGGTAAAGAAGAAACATATGGTCTGAAAAAATAATAAACTCAATAAGAAGAAAAGTTGAATAATAACTTAGATCTAAAGACCTGACAGGTTAACAAAACCAGCCAGGTCTTCGGCTTTTTTAACAAAAAATAGTATATTGCATTAAAATTGTGCCGATGTTTAATTCAGGAAGGTTCAAAAGAGAAGGAAAAAGTTTGATAAAAGATGTTTTCATGTTTTATCTTCAAGGCTTCAGGGGATCTTGCATGAGCCGGACAGGAAGATATTTATGGGCTATTATTATGATTAAAATATTTATCCTGTTTTTTATCCTCAAATTATTCTTTTTCCCTGATCTTCTTAATAAAAACTTCAGGACAGATAAAGATCGAAGCCATCATGTACTGGAAGTACTCACCGGATCAAAATAGATATTTATGAATGGAATGGTAGATTTATCCTTAGTCGATTGGTCAAGAGGACAATTCGCCCTGACAGCGATGTATCACTGGCTTTTCGTTCCGTTAACGCTGGGGATCACCTATATCCTGGCTATCATGGAGACTATTTATTATAAAACCGGAAGCGCTGAATGGAAAAAAATCACCAAATTCTGGATGAAGATTTTCGGGATTAATTTCGCTATCGGCATCGCAACAGGCATCATTCTTGAATTTGAATTCGGAACAAACTGGGCTTATTATTCCTGGTTTGTAGGAGACATCTTCGGAGCGCCCCTTGCCATTGAAGGGATTATGGCTTTTTTTCTTGAATCAACATTTATTGCCGTAATGTTCTTTGGATGGGATAAAGTAAGCAGAAAATTTCATCTGGTATCCACCTGGTTGGTGGCAATTGGGGCATCTCTTTCGGCTATATGGATTCTTGTAGCAAATGCCTGGATGCAGAATCCGGTAGGGATGCATTTTAACCCGGATTCTGCCAGGAGCGAAATGCTGAACTTTTGGGACGTTTTCCTTTCTCCAATGGCAATGACCAAATTCATTCATACTCTCTCCTCAGGTTTCGTACTCTCAGGAATCTTCCTTATTGGAATCTCCGCCTGGTTCCTTCTCAAAAAGAGGGATGTAGTTTTTGCAAAGAAGAGTATCCTGGTTGCCTCTGTATTTGGATTCATCAGTTCATTGGTCCTTGTCACCACCGGAGACAATTCAGCGAGACAGGTAGCTCTGCTTCAACCAATGAAACTGGCTTCCATGGAAGGTTTATATGAAGGAAAAAAGGGTGCAGGACTGATGGTCATGGGTTTGCTTTCTTCCCAAAAAGAACCCGAATCAAACAGGCTAAATAAATTTCTGTTTCGCATTTATATTCCGAATGCGTTATCCTACATGATACATTATGATGCAGATGCCTTTGTCCCGGGAGTAAAAGATCTTTTGTATGGCAATGAAAAAGAAAATATCATCCCTGCATCAGAAAAGATGGCACGAGGCAAACTGGCCATTGAGACATTGCATAACTATAAAAAAGCTCTTGATGACAATCAAAAAGAAGAAGCTGCGCAGCTAAGAGAAAAATTTACTTCAAAAGATTTCCAGGATAATTATTTTAAATATTTCGGATACGGTTATATCACTGATGTCAATCAGCTTATACCCCACATTCCTTTGGTTTTCTATAGTTTTCACTTAATGGTAATTTTGGGAAGCTGGTTTCTGATCTTCTTTTTTCTTTCTTTTTATTATCTGATGAGGGGAACTCTGATGAAACAAAGATGGCTTTTAATATTAGCCATCATCACCATTCCTTTGGTCTATCTCTCTCAAATGGCAGGTTGGACGGTAGCAGAAATGGGAAGACAGCCATGGGTTGTACAGGATTTATTACCCACTTTTGCTGCGGTTTCGCAAATCAGTTCTCAATCAGTAATCATTACTTTTTGGCTTTTTGCCATACTTTTTACGACTCTGCTTATTGCAGAAATCAGAATAATGACGGGGCAAATAAAAACAGGACCTAAAGAAGAGGAGGCTCATCATGTTTGAATTGTTTAGTTTTCTCACCCTTCAGCATTATTGGTGGACCATCATGTCGATGCTTGCAGCGGTACTTGTCTTCCTAATGTTTGTTCAGGGAGGCCAATCGCTAATTTATCAGTTAGGCAAATCCCCGAATGAACGTAACATGATCATTAATACCCTGGGACGCAAATGGGAGGCTACATTTACTACTCTTGTCACTTTTGGTGCAGCTTTTTTTGCCTCTTTTCCCCTTTTCTATTCTACAAGCTTCAGCGGAGCTTTCTGGGTATGGATCATCATTTTATTCAGCTTTATTATTCAGGCCGTCTCTTATGAATACAGAAGAAAGCCTCATAATTTTCTCGGAAGAAGAACATTCGATGCTTTCCTTTTTATCAATGGTCTGGTGGGCCCTTTTTTAATCGGAATAGTGGTAGCGACTTTCTTTAATGGCTCAGATTTTTCCATCAGCAATCTTAAGGTGGTCAACTGGCATAATCAGGCAAGGGGCCTCGAAGCACTTGCCAATATTTATAATTTGTCACTGGGCTTTTCAGTACTTTTCCTTTCGAGGGTCCTTGGGCTGTTATACATTATAAACACTATTGAAAGCCAAAATTTATGGGCCCAATCAAAAAAACATCTCCTTTATAATTTTGGTCTCTTTCTTATATTCTTTTTGATCTTTTCGATTCATCTTTTGACACAGGATGGTTCAGCATATAATCCCGAAACGATGAAAGTCTTTATAGAACCCTGTAAATACTTTCACAATTTTATTCAAATGCCAATTGTTCTTGTACTGTTTCTTTTGGGAGTAATTGCCGTAATCTGGGGATTTATTATCGGATTGACTAAAACCAGTTCGAAAGGAATATGGTTTTCGGGCGCAGGAACAATTTTAACTGTCTTTTCTTTGTTTATCATTGCAGGATACAACAATACCAATTTCTATCCCTCCAATTACGAGATACAATCATCATTGAACATCCAGAACAGTTCCTCATCAAAATTTACCCTTGCAACAATGAGCTATGTTTCGCTGCTTTTCCCTTTCATCCTGGCCTATATTTACATGGCGATGAAACCGATAAATAATAAGAAAATAACTGAGGAGGAAATTTCAGGAGAAACCGAAAGTCATCTATATTAAATGAATTGAAATGAACTATTTTTTACAGTTTCTTTGGCTGCTTGCCTGGCCCATATTGGTGCTAATCAGCTATTGGGTGATTAAATGGATATTAGCGAATTATGAGCATCAGCTTGAAGAAGAGGAAAATGGCAACGTTAATTAGAAATTATGAATTTTTGTATTCTCATAAAAGCCGATCAGTATAGACTGAACCATAAACCCTCTTCGTAATTCGTAATTCGTAATTCCTACTTCTTATTTTTTGGTGTCAGCCCCAGTTCATTGGCCTTTTTTAGCATAAAATCGTAAGCTTCTTCGAAATTATTATGAATTTCACCTTCCAGAATAGCTTCTTTTATGGCTGATTTTATAATCCCGATTTCCTTCCCGGGAGGTAATCCAAATGTCTCCATAATTATTTCACCGGTTACAGGAGGCTGAAAGTTCCGAAGTGCATCACGGCTTTCTATATCCTTCAGCTTTTCTCTAACTAACTGAAAATTGGAATGAAAGAGATTAACCTTTTCAGGATTTTTTGAGGTTATATCGGCCTCACACAGCAACATTAAATCATCAATATCATCACCTGCATCAAACAACAGCCTTCTGACAGCAGAATCCGTCACGACTTCTTCCGAAAGGACAATGGGACGCATATGAAGGGAAACCAACTTTTGCACGTATTTCATCTTTTCATTCAGCGGAAGTTTCAACCGGCTGAAAAGAGAAGGGATCAGTTTTTCTCCAATAAAGTTATGAGCATGAAAAGTCCATCCTAACTTTTCGTCGAACCTCTTGGCCATAGGCTTGGCAATGTCGTGAAGCAACGCAGCCCAGCGAAGCCAGAGATCATCCGTGTTTCTAGAAATACGGTCGAGAACTTCAAGGGTGTGATAAAAATTATCCTTGTGACCGATGCCATTGCGAACCTCACGTCCCTTGAGATTTTGTATCTCAGGAAGAATAATAGCCAGTAATCCTGTTTTATCAAGTAATTTAAAACCCATAGAAGGCACCGGAGATAAAATAATTTTATTTATCTCATCCGTAATTCTTTCCTTTGATACTATTTCAATCCGTGACTTTTGACTTGCAATAGCCCTAAACGTGCCTGGCTCAATCCGGAAATCCAACTGGGTCGCAAATCGTATAGCCCTGAGCATTCTAAGGGGATCATCCGAAAAGGTTATCTCAGGATCCAGGGGAGTTCTTATTAATTTCTTATGAAGATCCTCTACTCCGTTGAAAGTATCCAGTAATTCCCCAAAACCGTCCCTGTTAAGACTGATAGCAAGGACATTGATAGTAAAATCACGTCTCCTCTGATCGTCTTCAAGTGTTCCATCCTCGACAATTGGCTTTCTGCTATCCTGACGATAGGATTCCCTTCTCGCACCAACGAATTCAAAATCTATACCTTTATAATTAAACATGGCTGTTCCAAAATTTTTAAAAACAGTCACTTTTAATTTAGGATTAAGGGAAGCAGCTACTTTTCGGGCAAGACTTATCCCGCTTCCTACGGTAATTATATCTACATCAAACACTTCCCGCTTTCGTTCCAAAAGTAAATCTCTTACGAATCCTCCTACAACGTAAGTCTCCAAACCTTCAGCATCGGATATCTCCCCTATGTTTTAAAAACGGGATTTGTCAGCTTATCTTTGTAATTATTATCTTCTACCCCCATCAGGACAATTAGAAATTTCGAAATGCAAACTTAATCAATAAAGGAGTAAAAACAACGATGAGGCTGTAGGCTGGTAGGCTTAAGTCTCTAGGGAATAAAAAGGGGGTATATCCGCATATCAGCCTTAAGTCTATTATAAAAATTCGAGCAGAGTCTCAAGTTTCATTCCCCTCGATCCCTTAATAAGAATAAAATGTCCTTCCGGAGGATTATTTTGCAGATATTCTTTCAATAAAATACCATTTTCAAATACATGAAAGTTTTCGGGAATATTGCATTTTGAAAACTGTGTCCCCGCAAGAAAGACAAGGGTAAAATTCATGAATTTCACCAAATCAACAATTTTCTGGTGTTCCTCAGGAGATGAATCACCCAATTCAAACATATCTCCCAGCATTACAGCTTTAGAAGAATCATTTAATTTATTGAAACTGCTCAAAGCCACAGACATACTGGTTGGATTAGCATTATAAGCGTCCATGAGAACTCTGTTTTTTGCAGTGCGTATATACTGGGAGCGGTTGTTAGTGGGCCTGTACCCTTCAATAGCCTTTTGCATCTTTAAAGGATCGACCCCGAAATAATTTCCTGCACAAAGTGAAGCCAAAGCATTTTCCAAATTATAATTACCGATCAGGTTGGTTTTGAAATACAGCCAGCCTTTAGCAAATCTGGCTCTGAAAGCCATGTAAGGAGCTGAGTTTAGAAGTTCCCCCTCGAGACCTTCCCCGTCTTTTGTTGTTTTGTAAAATATTCCCGGAACATCTCCTGACATCTCCATCAGATCCGGATTGGAAGAATTAACAAATATTTTTCCATTATGACTTTCAAGATACCGGTAAAGTTCTGCTTTCGTTTTTTTCACTCCTTCAAAGGAACCGAATCCCTCAAGATGCGCTCTGCCGACATTGGTTATTAAACCATAATTCGGTAACGCAATCGAGCATAATATCTCAATTTCCCCCGGATGATTGGCTCCCATCTCAACTATTCCCATTTCAGTTGAAGAATCCATGGATAATAACGTAAGTGGAACGCCAATATGATTATTCAGATTTCCCTGGGTGTAAGTGACTCTGAATTTTTGTGAAAGCACAGCTGATACAAGTTCTTTTGTGGTGGTTTTACCATTTGTACCTGTAATTGCAATAATTGGTATTCCCAACTGCTGACGATGATACCTTGAAAGTTCCTGCAAAGCAGCAAGAACATTCTCCACAAGGATACAACGGCTGTCAGTTTGATATTCTGGTTCATCAATAATCGAAAAGGCAGCTCCTTTCTCCAATGCGGAAGTGGCGAATGTATTCCCATTAAAATTTTCACCTTTAAGAGCAAAAAAAAGACAATCTTTTTCAATAAGCCTACTGTCGGTGATTACCCTTGGATGTCTTTTGAGTAGACTATATAATTCAGTGATGGACATAATGTTTGATAATAAAATAAAAAACCTCATTTCTTAAAATGAGGTTTTTTCAATATTATTTAGATTTCTATTTCGTATTCGAATCACCCAGATGGGTCATAGCACAACGGAAACCAAGGTCGTTGGCCGATTTCCTTTCATCCATGTAACGCAAAGTTCCCGGACCAAACCAGTAAGGGCGGTCCTTCCAACTCCCACCTTTATAAATTCTTGAGTGATCAGAAATACGAGGGGCAGTACTCCCGATAGAGGAAGAATACATTTTATTGATTGTCAATACGGTGCTGTCATTCGTCCAGTCTTCTGATTCTTCAATGCGTGACTGAAGGTCGCCATCTTTGAAATTAGTAAAATTGGCCACGGTATCCCTGACAAGATCACCATATTTATCTTTAATCAATTTCCCGCTTTGATCCTTGCGGTAATTTGTATAAACATTTCCTCGAAGAGGTTGAAATTCATTGACATCATACGAGGAATTAGGACGATAAATATCCTGGACCCACTCGTTTACATTCCCTGCCATACAATACAGACCATAGTTATTGGGTTCGAAAGACTTAACAGGTGCAGAAATTTCAAATTTATCATTCAGGTAACCGGCTGTTCCCATGTAGTCTCCCCGGCCCCTTACTCCATTGGCCATCATTTCTCCACGTTTCTTCTTGTTGCCATTTCTGATTTGATTTCCATCCCAGGGATAGATCCTTCGGTCAGATACGACTTCTTCGTCAGTGACTCCTATTAATCCAAGAGCGGCGTACTCCCATTCAGCCTGTGTTGGGAGCCTGTACCTTGGCAGAATAATACCATCCGACATATTGACAGGTCGTGTACCTCCATCCTTACTTAAATTCTTGATAGGTCTGCTTCCTGCTTTTCCTTCAAATAACCCGTTCATGTAGGAATCAGTAGAAAATACCTTATCATTTTGCAAGGTAAGATCATTTTCCAGTTTCTTGTTTTCGACCAGAATTCCTTCATTCACCCTGTCGGTACGCCACTTACAGTATCTGTCGGCCTGAATCCAGCTAACTCCAACCACAGGATATTCAGAATAGGCTGCATGACGCAGATAATTTTCCAGGTAAGGTTCATTGTAGGATAGTTCATCGCGCCATACCAGGGTATCAGGAAGAGCAGCCTGGTAAATCTCATTGCTGACAGGATATACTCTCCTCAGCCAATAAAGGTATTCCCTCCAGTCGACGTTGCGTACTTCAGTTTCATCCATGTAAAAGGATGCCACGGTGACTCGGCGGGGAGTATTGTTCCCGTCATACATCACATCCTGTTCCACTCTTCCCATGGAAAAAGTGCCTCCCTGGATGTACACCAGACCAGGACCAGCATTCTGGTGGTAACCCGATTTATATTCAAACCCACCGTTTTTGGGATTATTATATGACCAACCTGTAGCAGATGATTTTCCACTCTTCTTTCCTTTTATCGTGTTGCAGGAAGACAACACAGCCAGTCCCAGGGCTAAAAAGATAATAATATTAAGCTTCATAGGATCAACATTAAATTTTCCATCTTTGCAAAGCACACAAATATAAGTGAATTCTTCTGAAACAATTTTAATTTAATTCCTCTTTTTTTAAGATTTTTTTACTGCATCTTAAAATATTTTTACTTCTATATGGCAATTTCTTTTCCTTAATTCCAATTAGATTTGAATCGTGCTATAAAAATAATCTTTTTACATTGAACTTTAGTAAAATACGAATTTTATATCATTCATTGCAAGTTTTATTTTAACAAAATAAAATTCCTAAATTATTTTTTTCTTTGTACCGGAAAAGTATAAATAAATATTTAAAAAAATGAGCTACCGGGTTGGATATGGTTACGATGTACACCGTTTTACAGAAGGAAGCCGGATTTGGATAGGAGGAATTGAAATTCCTCACGACCGGGGAATACTGGCTCATTCCGACGGGGATGTACTGCTTCACGCCCTTTGTGACGCCTTATTGGGTGCAGCTAAATTAAGGGATATTGGCTATCATTTTCCGGATACATCTCCGGATTTTAAAAACATTGACAGCAAAATTCTCCTTGAACAAACGTATCTGAAAATAAAAGAGAAAGGATTCCGGGTCGTAAATATTGATGCCACAGTGGCAGCCCAACGCCCGAAACTGATGAATTACATCCCCATGATGGAGGAAATTATAGCACGAATACTGGAAATTCTCCCCGATGAGGTTAGTATTAAGGCAACTACTACAGAGGGCCTTGGCTTTGAAGGACGCGAGGAAGGTATTTCGGCTCAGGCCGCAGTTCTCTTGAAAAAAATCTAAACAACCTCTTTCAGGACATTCTGTCTGAATATATTTCCCTTTTCAGTATTGGCATATCTTTTGTAAATTTGAAGGTTTGGAATCTTAATTTTTTATTTCTCTATTAATAAGTAAATATTTAAAAATGAAAAGAACAGGTTTAGTCGCTCTGGCCATTATTCTCTTATTGATCTTCGCAATGTTTCAATGGGGTGTTTCTGTCAACAACAAAATGGTTGAAATGGATGAAGGGGTATCTTCCCAATGGTCCCAGGTTGAGAACGTGTATCAACGAAGGGCAGACCTGATCCCCAACCTGGTCAATACAGTAAAAGGATATGCCGCTCATGAAAAACAAACATTAACCGATGTGGTTGAAGCACGTGCCAAAGCTACTTCTGTAAATATAGATCCCACAAAACTCACCCCTGAAGCAATACAGCAGTTTCAGCAGGCCCAGGGTGGATTATCTTCCGCTTTGTCAAGATTAATGGTGGTGGTTGAGAAATATCCTGATCTTAAGGCAAATGAAAATTTTCTGAATCTGCAGGCTCAGCTTGAAGGGACAGAAAACAGAATTACCGTGGAGCGCCAAAAATTCAATGGTACGGCCCAGATTTATAATACATACATCAGGAAATTCCCTCAAAATTTTATCGCATCTTTTAAAGGCTTTGAAAAGAAGGCATATTTTGAGGCAGAAAAAGGTTCTGAAAAAGCTCCTACCGTACAATTTTAAATAAAAAATAATGAAACCGGCTGAATTTCTCAGTAAGGAAAATGAAAAGCGGATTGCTAAGGCAATCGAAAACGCTGAAAAACAAACCAGTGGTGAAATACGTGTTCATATCGAAAGCACGTGTAAATCTGAGGTACTCGACCGGGCAGCGCATGTTTTTAAAACACTGTCACTTCACAAGACCAAAGAGAGAAATGGCGTTCTGTTTTATATGTCGGTTAAAGATCACAAATTCGCCATTATCGGTGATGCTGGCATTAATTCAGTAGTTCCCGAAGATTTTTGGGAGACCACCAAAGAAACTGTTCTTGATTATTTCAGAAAGGGTGATTTTGCACAGGGTCTTATCGAAGGAATTGAAATGGCAGGCAATCATCTGAAACAGTACTTCCCTTATCAGGAAAATGATGTAAACGAGCTTAGTGATGAAATCTCATACGGTAAATAAGAATGACAAATAAACATAAATTCCCCTTCCCCAAAATATTCATATTTCTATTTGCAATCTTTCTGGTTCAAAATCTTCTCGCTCAGGAAGAATTTCCTGTACGCCCCGAACCTCCAAGACTTGTGAATGATTTTGCAGGAATCCTTGCCCCGGATCAAAGGAACGCTCTTGAGAATAAGCTGGATCAATTCAATGAAAAAACATCCACACAGATCGCAATCGTAACAATAAATGATCTGAAAGGATACGATAAAGCGGATTATGCTTTCCGTCTTGGTGAAAAATGGGGTATTGGCCAAAAAGGTAAAAATAATGGAATCCTGATATTGGTGAAGCCAAAAACCAGTGAATCCAAAGGTGAAGTTTTTGTGGCTGTAGGTTACGGACTGGAAGGTGCAGTTCCCGATGCCATAGCAAATGAGACTGTTATCAATAACGAGATTCTTCCCGCCTTTCGTCAGGGAGATTACTATTCGGGTCTCGATCGGGGAACCAGTGTGCTGATCGCTTTAACGGCCGGGGAGTACACGGCCGATCAATATAAGAAGGCTGTGGGAAAAAAGAGTCCCGGAATCGGTGGATTAGGGATAATTATTCTGATTCTTGTAATCATCTTTTTCTTCAACCGGGGAAATAGAGATCAACATTCCATCGGAACACACTCCAGTTTCTGGAGCACCCTCCTGTTGATGAATATGCTTGGCGGCCGTGGAGGCGGTTCATGGAGTGACTTTTCAGGAGGAAGAGGAGGCTTCGGTGGCGGTTCCGGTGGAGACTTCGGAGGCTTCGGTGGCGGAAGTTTCGGAGGCGGCGGCGCCGGAGGATCATGGTGACAAAATATTTCATTTCATATAGAGGCAGGATTTTAATAATTCTGCCTCTCCTTTTTTCAATTATTTTGAATCAAGACAAAAAGTTGGGGTTGATCATTTTTCTTTTACTTAAGTAATGAGAATAAATTGATGCCGTATTTTACAATCTTTTTTGCTTAACAATAATATAGCTGAATTTCACATGGACTCTCCTCGTATTAAGTCCGTATTCGGCTCGTACCAGGTTCGTCCCGGCTTTTTTAAAGAGAACTTACATAATATAACAAAATGGAATTCATTTTTTAGTCCCTATGTTTGTAATTGATCTTTGGCGAGAGTAGCATAAGCCAGAAGAGTATTATTTTTGATTTTCGGATTAAACAATAAAACTCAATGACTTATGCAAACACAAAGAACGGAATTAAATTTCGAAGGTCAAAGCTTATTTGTAGGTATTGATGTTCATTTGAAAAGCTGGACAGTATCAATTTTAACTGAAAAACTGTTACATAAGACATTTACACAACCTGCGAGTGCAGAAGTGTTGTCGAACTATTTGAATTGTAATTTTCCTGGCGGCGATTACCATTCAGTTTATGAAGCGGGTTTCAGTGGTTTTTGGACTCACTACAAACTGAAGGCAATGGGAATAAATAATATCGTTATCAATCCGGCAGATGTTCCCACGACACAAAAGGAACATTTGCAAAAGGATGACCCGACAGACAGCCGGAAACTTGCCCGGTCATTACGCGCTGGGGATTTAAAGGCCATTTATGTCCCCGATTCGTCAACATTGGAAGACCGGTCTTTGATACGGCTGCGGGCAACTTTGGTAAAAGATATGGTTCGGTTCAAACAGCGGATAAAATCGTTTTTGCACTTTTATGGGATATCTATTCCTGCTGAATTTGAGAAATCGGGAACCCACTGGTCCAGACGATTTATGAAATGGCTCAATCAGGTTTCTCTTCAACACGAATCCGGAACTCAAACGTTGAAAATATTGGTACAAGAAGCCGACGGGCAAAGGAAACTTCTGCTGGAAGTTTTACGAAAAATCAGGGCTTTGTCCCGTAGCGAAAAATATGCAACCAGAATGGAATTATTGCGGAGCATCCCTGGTGTTGGTTTTGTTACGGCCATCACTTTTTTGACCGAAATAGAAAATATAGAACGATTTGAAAACGCAGATCATTTTGCCGGGTTTGTAGGCTTGATCCCCAACAGGCATTCTAGCGGGAACAAGGAAAATAACGGGGATATGACCTTTCGAGGACAGACAGCCTTGCGCAAATCGTTAATCGAGAGTTCCTGGTTTGCAGCCCGGCTTGATCCAGCCCTTGCAATGAGCTTTAATGTCTATGTCAGGCGGATGGAACCAAACAAGGCAATTATCCGAATTGCAAGAAAAGTATTGAACCGGATGTATTATGTACTTAAAAACAAAAAAGAATATGTATCAGGAGTTGTTAAATGAATCCTTAAAAACAATCAATATATCAAGGTGACCGCTGACAGTTTCTTGCAGCCAGTCTGCTTATTTAGAATGCGGCACTTTACTTATAAAAACTGAAACAGGGAAATGTGGCATTTTGTCCACTTATAGAAGATTGTTTTTATAGGACTTTTATCGGCATTGGCTAAGAGAAGAACATTGGGTTTTCCTTAGCCATATTTGGATTCCTGTATAAGTAAAAGGAAGGCCCGAAAACCTCCCCTTATACAGTGTATCCGTAAAGAGTATTGCTGACAGGTTGCTCCCCAGTAGAGCCTGCGTCCTCTTCCTCTTTACTAATTGCAAAGTTAATGTTCTGTAAACGAAATATTTGAAAAATAAACAAAATAAAATAGCCAAAAAATAATGCTCTCAGAATTTGGATTACAACATAGAAGAAACTGTTTAAATTTCTTTTTAACAAAGTTGAACCCACTTCGGGGTTCTGTATTGTATGTATTTCAGTGCCTCCGGTTACACCGGAGGTTATTCATATTCAAGTCCTTCGGACTTAAATATGCTTTATACCCTGAAAGGGTTTAATATGAATAACCGTGGGGGCAACCCACGGAAAATGTGACATATAAGACCTCAACCCCGAAGGGGTTGAACTACTTAAAATCCCAAAAGAACTAAATTTAAACAGTCTCTTAATAAAATTCATCAATCTAAAATACGACGTTATTTCATTTCATATACTTAGTAAATGAGGGAATGGGGGAAAAGGGGAAATGGGGGAAACTTTAGTAATTGTTGGCCATCTGGTATTTATACAGGAAATGAATCGCCGTTATTTACCCATGCATTTCTGCAAAATCTAAAAATATCTCATTTTTTCCGAATAGTTTAAGCATCTTTCCTCAGAGATACGGCTTGATCCATTATTTTCCAAGTCCTTCACCTGGGAATAAGTCTTATTACTGCTATTTTTTCATTATACCACGCTTTTTAATAACAAGCGTATTTATAATCTGCGTCACTTATTAAAATACCCGCTGATCAGCGTCTGTTGCAAATCCTTCCATATCAGGTGAACTAAGTTATGAGATTAATTAAATGTCGTATTAACAATTATAATGATCATCCAAAAAATAATGCCACCAAAACCCCAAGTCACCAAGATCCACTAAAGATTAAATGCCTGACTTATAATTTGGTGTACTTTTGTGTTTTCGTGCTTTGGTGGCAGAAAATGATCCCTGAAATACACTAATTTCTTTATAAAAAGTACGACATTTTACGTTTCCTATTACTTAAGTGGACAATTATTGAAATCATCTGCACACATTCCCCTTTTAATCATTCTAAATTCTGACACCATCTACATATGTGTTTTATTTTAATTTTTTCTTTAATATTTTGTGCCCTTGAAAAAATCAAACTTTAATGAAAAAAAGATATGTCCCTTCTATAAGTTTCCAGTTCATTTTATTCCTGATTGGTATTGGCGGAGTGATTTCACTAAGTTATACATGGAGTCTTGGACTATTAAACCATCACTTTTTCTCCCTGTTCAATGAAACGTTAATCTTGCTTCTATCCCTGTTTTTAGCTCTTCTTTTTTTAGCTAAAAGCAAAAAAGAAAACAGGATCCTTCAATCAGAAATAGAGAAACGAATTGAGGCCGAAAATGCGCTGTCACATTCCCACCAATTGATGAGTTATATTATCGAGCATAACACGAGTTCTATTGCCGTGCTTGATAAAAATTTAAATTATACTTATGTAAGTCACCGCTACCTGGAAGATTATCAAATTAAAGAAAAAGATATAATAGGTAAACATCACTACATTATTTTTCCCAATCTGCCACACAAATGGCATGATATACTTGATAGGGTATTAATGGGCGAAGTTATGAGTTCTGATGCCGATCCATATGTACAGGAAAACGAAAAGACAGATTGGATCCATTGGGAATTCCGTCCCTGGTTTGACGCAGATTCATCCATCGGAGGAGTAATCCTGTACACAGAGATTATAACCGAACGCAAGAATGCATTAGACGCGTTATCCGAAAGAGAACAAAGATATCTTTCCCTATTCCGGACAAATCAGATTACAACATTACTTTTCGACGCAAAAAATCTTCAGATTGTCGATGCAAATCCGGCAGCTTGCCAATATTATGGCTGGACTCACAATGAGTTTATCACAAAAAAAATAACAGACATAAATATCTTAACTTTTCAGGAAGTCTTTTCAGAAATGGAAAATTCCATTTCTGAAGACAGAAGTTATTTTCTATTTAAACATCGTCTTTCGAATGGAGAAATCCGTGATGTAAAAGTATATAGCGGACCCATGTCAATCAATGGTCAGAATTTAATTTACACCATGGTTCAGGATATCACTGAACAAAAAAAAACCGAAGAAGAGTTAAGGGAAAGTGAAGAACTATACCGTACGATTTTTAAAGCTTCTCCTGATCTTATTGTGATAACAGACCTTGAAGGAAAATTCCTGACCGTATCACAGGCAGCAGCTGCTATGTTTGGTTATGAGAAAAATGAAGAAGAGACAAGCAACAGCTTCATTGATTTTATCATTCCTGAAGATCATGAGAGAGCGAAGGAAACTATCAAGCAAAAATTACAAGGACAACATTCCGGTCCAGGTCAGTATCATGGTTTACGAAAAGACGGAAGTATTTTCAACATTGAAGTTAACACTGATTTTATAAGGGATGCACAGGGAAATCCAACCAGAATTGTTTTCGTTGTCCGTGATGTGACTGAACGCAATAAAATCGAAAATGATTTATTAGAAAGTCAGGAACGTAATGAAGCCCTTCTGAAAGCAAATCCTGACATGATGTTTATTCTTGATGAAGAAGGAAGATTCTTGGATTTTAACTCAGGTAAAACTTCCCAGTTGTACCTGCCTCCGAGCGATTTTATGGGCAAAAAAATTTTAGAAATATTCCCTTCTGAAGTAACTGAACTGACCTACCGCCACCTGGAATCATTATTTCAGACCGGGGAAATGCAGGTATTTAAATATCCTCTCGAAATAAACAAAGATAAAAAATTCTTTGAAGGAAGATTACTTAAAAGCGGCAGCAGCAAAGCGCTTTTGATTGTCAGTGATATCACCGATCGCATGAAGGCTGAGCAGGAATTGATCAAGGCAAAAGAGAAAGCCGAAGAAAGCGACCGGCTCAAATCTGCTTTTCTTGCCAACATGAGCCATGAGATCCGTACTCCCATGAATGGAATTATAGGGTTTGCAGAGCTTCTAAAAGAGCCTAAACTTTCAGGAGAAGAAAAAGATGAATATATCAGAATTATTGAGCAAAGCGGAGAACGCCTTCTAAGTATCATAAATGATATAGTGGAAATTTCCAAAATTGAAGCAAGGATGGTCGAAATGAAAATTGCCGAAACCAATTTAAATGACCACATGGAGTACATCGGTAAATTTTTCAAACTCGAGACTGAAAATAAAGGAATGAATCTTGTAGTGAAGAATGGATTACCACACAAAGACGCAATCGTTAAAACAGATGGCGAAAAACTCTATGCAGTGCTGATTAATCTGGTTAAAAATTCCATTAAATACAGCAACGAAGGTATCATTGAAGTTGGATACGAAAGAAGAAACGGCACCATTGAATTCTATGTAAAAGATGATGGCATTGGCATTCCGGACAATATGCAGATGGCTGTTTTTAATCGGTTTGTGCAAACGGAAATAGGCAGAAAAAAAGCACTCGAAGGAACCGGACTAGGTCTGGCTATTGCCAAAGCTTACGTCGAAATGATGGGTGGAAAAATATGGGTAAAAAGTAAAGTTGGTGTAGGATCTGTGTTTTATTTTACGATCCCTGACCTTGATGGAACAAAAGATTACCATTTAAACAAAGAAAAAACAACAAGTGAAGAAGCTGTAACAAAATTTAAGAACCTGAAAGTTTTAATCGCCGAAGATGATAAGCTATCGGCAAAGTTGCTAACAAAATTAATGGCATCCTTCTGCAGTAAAATTATTTATGCAGAAACAGGGATCGAAGCAATCGCTGCTTGTCGTGAAAATACTGATCTCCAGCTTATTTTGATGGATGTTCAAATGCCTGAAATGGACGGCTATGAAGCCACAATAGAAATAAGAAAGTTTAACAAAGATGTAGTAATTATTGCTCAAACCGCTTTTGTCTTGTCACATGATAAAGTGAGTGCAATGAATGCAGGATGTACAGACTACATATCAAAACCAATTAACAAAGAGGTTTTGACCGGATTAATCTTGAAATATATAAATCCGGAAGAGAAAAATTCATTAATTTCAGCACCATAAAACGCTTCTGCCGATCAAATTTAAGTGACCCGACATGTTAAGTCAATCAGATCATTCTATTCAAGACCGGATTCAGGGCCTTGAAAAACAGATTTCAGAGTTAAAAGGAGAAAACATTCTTCTTCAACAGGAAAAGCTGGACCTTTGCATGGAAAAAGATAAATACCAGCTTATATCGGATTTTTCAAACGACTGGGATTTTTGGCTGAATCCTGGAGGAGATTTCAACTGGATCTCTCCATCCTGTTATGACCTGACTGGTTTTTCCGCAGAAGAATTCTTAAATGATCCTGATTTGTTTAACAACATTATTTATCCGGAGGACAAAATCTCCATTCAACAATATTTCAAAAACGTTCTTAATTTTTCAACCATATCCCAGGGGATAGAATTCAGGATCCTGACCCGGACAAAACAATTAAGGTGGTGCGAGTTAAATTCCAAGGGAATGTTTGACCGGATCGGCAGTTATCTGGGACAACGCTGTTCTATCCGGGATATTACACGTCTGATGACTGCTCTTGGACAAATCAGTGAGATGTCAGACAAGCAGATCTGGGAAATGAAAATAAAGAATAAATACCGGGATGAACTGGCAGGTAAAGACCGTGAATTAATTGGCTCTCTAATAGAAATTGCCCGTAAAAATGAAATCCTGCTGTATATAAAAAAAAATCTCACACTGATCAGTAATTCCCTTCCTCCCTCTACACAAACGAAACTTTCAGAAATGCTTTCGAAAATCAACGAACATCTTCGTAGACAGAGTTTCAATCCGGATGATTTCAAACTGCATTTTGAAAAAGTTCACCCGGGATTTTTTGTGCGCCTGAAGGGAAAATTTCCTGTTTTAACCCCCAAAGACCAGCGGATTTGTGCCTATATCCGGTTAGGCCTTTCCACCAAGGAAATTGCCGGATTAATAAATATCACTCCCGATAGCGCCGAAATCAAAAGGATACGTTTACGAAAAAAAATAGGTCTGGAAAAGCAGGTTAATCTGACTTCCTTTTTGCAACAACTATAGGGAACCTAATATTTTTTGATAGGTCATACTCCACTTTATTCCAATTTATTAGAAATTATTGTAATAATGTTTCCGGATATTGATAGGTTTAAATCCATCAATATTCTTTGTATTTCAAATTTAGTTTAGCTTGATTTGTCAAACTATACAAAAAACACGATGCAAAAAAAATACCGGAAGCTTTCAAATGAAGAAATCGGACAATTAATCATCCAGGGTTGCTTTTGCGAAGATTGGAATTTAATTGAAGTGGTGGAAAATTTTCTTATCGATCAGGTAAGAAACGTCCATTTCTCCGGATATAACAAAATTGGGCGCTTTGATGAAGAAATAACCCTCTATGGGGGAGTGAGAATGAAAACCGGAATAAAAAATGCCCATATTCACAATTGTATTGTAGCTGATAATGCTCTTATCAATAATGTAAAGAGTTATATCGCCAATTATCACATTGGAGAACGTGTGATTATTCACAACTAAAGGAATTGGCAGTTGAAAATAAATGCACCTTTGGAAATGGCATCCGGTTAAAAGTCATTAATGAGTCAGGAGGAAGGGAAATTCCAATTTATGATCATCTTTCCGCACAACTTGCCTATATCCTTGCCTTGTACAGGCACCGTACCACGGCGGTGTCAATGATCGAAAAGCTCATCTCTGATTATACCGCTTTTATTTCTGATGATATGGGGGATATCAGCACGGGCGTCCAGATCATTAACTGCGGAATGTTACGGAATGTGAGGATTGGACCCTATGCATCCCTGGAAGGAGTCTCGAAAATCAAAGACGGGACCATAAACAGTTCAGTGTCAGATCCTGTATTTATTGGCCAGGGGGTAGTCCTTGAAAACTTCATTGTCTGCTCGGGATCAAGAATCACAGACACCTCTCTTATCTCCAGATGTTTTGTTGGACAAGGTACCATCCTTGATAAAAACTATTCTGCAACCGATTCTGCTTTCTTTGCCAACTGCCAGGGATTCCATGGTGAAGCCTGTTCTATTTTTGCAGGTCCCTTTACGGTGTCTCATCATAAATCGTCTTTGTTAATTGCCGGACTATTTTCATTCATGAATGCCGGAAGCGGATCTAACCAGAGCAATCATCTTTATAAATTGGGCCCGATCCATCAGGGAGTAATGGAGCGAGGCACAAAGACCACAAGTGACTCCTACATTCTTTGGCCATCCCGGATCGGAGCGTTTAATCTTGTTATGGGACGTCATTACAGCCATTCCGATACGACCGATTTTCCCTTTTCTTACTTGATTGAACAAGATAATAAAAGCTTCCTGGTGCCGGGGATAAACCTGATTAGCATTGGCACGATCCGTGACTCCCAAAAATGGCCTTTGCGCGATCGCCGTAAAGATCCTAATTTGCAGGACCTGATCAATTTCAATCTTCTAAGCCCTTATACGATTCAGAAGATGATCAAAGGGAGAAAAATTATGCTTGAACTATTGAAAGCCTCCGGTGAAAATGCTGAGATCTATTCATATCAGGGCATGATTATAAAAAATTATGCTTTGAAGCGTGGATTCTCGATCTATGAAAAAGCTATCTGGAAATTTCTTGGAAATTCATTCATATCACGCTTAAAAAGAAAAAAAACACTTTCAATTGAAGGTATACACCATTCCTTGCGTAAAGAAACATCGCTGGGCAGTGATTGCCGCTGGCTTGATCTTGCAGGAATGATATGTCCCTCCGATGCAGTTGAACAGCTCCTGACCACTATTGAACAGAATCAGTTCCATTCTCTCGAGGAAATAAATAGTTCCCTTCACTCCATCCATTTAAATTACTACACTTTCGAATGGTCCTGGGCTGCTGATGTTCTTGAGGAATTCTATGGTAAAGCTTTGAAGGATTTTACTCCGGAAGATATGATTGAAATTGTGAAAAGATGGATAGAGGCTGTTCTTGAAATCGACAAAATGCTATATGAAGATGCCAAGAAAGAATTTTCGATGATCAAAAAAACCGGTTTTGGAGTGGATGGAGATAAAATGGTTCAGCAACTTGATTTTGAATGTGTAAGGGGTGAATTTGAAACTCATGCAGAAGTCCGGGCTATCCAGGTTCATATGTCCGCCAAAGAGGCCCTTGCGATAGAGATGATCTCTGCCATTGAGAAGATAATGCAACCCGAAACTTCTGAAAATTAAAAATATGTGCGGTATATTTGGATATCTTGGGAACAAAGAAGCTTTGAATATTCTGCTCGACGGACTCCGCTCCCTGGAATATCGCGGATATGATAGTGCGGGAGTGGCCATTTTAAACGGATCGGTTACTGTTCTTAAAACGATTGGTCATGTTCAATGCCTTGTTGATAAAACAAAAGGAGAACAATTTCACGGACATCTTGGAATTGCCCATACAAGGTGGGCGACCCATGGGAAAGTAAGTGAGGATAATGCCCACCCTCACTGCTCCTCGTCAGGCCGCTTTGTTCTTGTGCATAACGGGATAGTGGAGAATTATGCAGAAACAGGTAGTTTTCTTAGAACCAAAGGTTATGTTTTCAAGGGTGAAACAGATTCAGAGGTCCTGGTCAATTACATAGATTACCTGGTGATTTTTCAGGGTCTTACCGTGAAGACTGCCTTGAAAAAGGTAATGAAAGTTCTCCTGGGCGCCTATGCATTTGTTTTAATGGACGAACAGGAACCCGGCAAAATATTTGCTGTCAGGCAGATGTCTCCTCTGGTGGCAGGATTTTCAGAAGGAGAAGTGTTCCTTTCTTCAGACACACACGCTCTTTCCAAATATGCAAAACGTTACTTTATCATGGATAACAAGAGCATTCTTGTAATCTCCGGTAATGCCGAACCGCTCCTAATGAACAGTGATGGAGTACCACTTCAGGTTGAATATAAAGAGTTGAGCAATGATTCTCCCGGTGCTGGTCTCGAAGGATATGCCCACTACATGTACAAGGAAATCATTGAACAGCCTGAAATCATATCCGGTATCCTGAAATCAGGGAAAGATAATTTTCCAAAAGAATTATCGTCTTTTTTTAGGGGATCATCCCATTTTAATCGAATAATAATTCTTGCCTGCGGCACATCTTATCATGCAGGACTGGTTGGAAAATACCTGCTGGAAAAATATTTACGCATTCCCGTCTCTGTTGAATATGCAGCCGAATTCAGATACCGCTGTCCGGTTGTATCTCCTTCCGATCTGGTTATCGGGATATCCCAAAGTGGAGAAACTGCCGATACGTTGGCTGCGATTCGCCTCGCCAAAGGAAAAGGCGCATTCATCCTTTCCCTCTGTAATGTGGCTGAATCAGGCATGGCAAGAGAAAGTGATGCCACGATCCTCCTGAGAGCGGGAACTGAAATCGGAGTCGCCTCTACCAAATCTTTCACTGCTCAGATGGTCAACCTGATTCAATTAACAGCCTGCATCCCATTCCGTGATTTTCCGGAATTCAAAACCGAAGAATTAATCGACGGACTTAAATCCATACCGTCCAAAATAAAGACGATCATTTCACGTGAACCACACCTGATAGAATTGGCTAAAAAATATTCTCATCATAAGCATTTCCTGTTTCTTGGCCGCGGATTTAATTACCCCATTGCTCTCGAAGGCGCGCTCAAACTGAAAGAAATTTCTTACATTCACGCTGAAGGCTACCCGGCATCTGAAATGAAACATGGCCCTATTGCCCTGATCGATGAAAATTTCCCTGTGGTAGCCATTGCCTGCGATGCCGAAAACCGCAGAAAAATGATTTCCAATATCATGGAAATAAAGGCAAGAGGCGGGATCGTAATAGCCCTCATCAGGGAAGGTGATACAGAAATTACCAATATAGCAGATGAAATAATCGAAATTCCTCCCGTTCAGGATGCCCTTGTACCACTGCTCTCCGTAGTTCCATTACAATTGTTTGCTTACCATATTGCTCTTTCGCTTGGACGCGATGTGGACCAGCCCAGGAATTTAGCTAAATCTGTCACCGTGGAATAAGCGGCCGAAATCCAAATTTTAAAAGGACCGTTACTACCCATTTATTAATTCAATAAATTTTCTTTCGGGAACCGCCGATCCCTGCTTTTGGGCCATACCTTCCCCGTAGTTTGTTCGTAGCTTATTCCCGGATGCTTCGCTCTTTGTTCGCATTTAAGCGAACAAACTGCGAACAAAGAGCGAGCAAACTCCTCCAAAGAAAGGATCTGCGCTGTATCGTCCTGAAATAGGTTTACACAAAAAGTAAAGGAATTTTAGGATTTTGTGAACTGAAAAAGGAATCTTTCTTTACCAAAAGGGATTCCGGGTTTATCAACTTTGGGGCAAAAAAAAGACGGCTTGGAAGGCCGTCTTTTTTTTAGAGATGTTTCTTATTATCCCTCATTGTTTCCGTTCAGTTCTTCCAGAGGGGTGATGATATCTTTATCCACAAGGATTCTGCCGCAATATTCACAGACGATGATTTTTTTACGGGAAGCAATGTCCAGTTGTCTTTGAGGTGGAATTTTATTAAAACATCCGCCACAGGCATCACGTTGAACAGTAACAACAGAAAGACCATTCCTTGCATTCTTGCGAATCCGGTTGAAAGCAATAACCAAACGTTCTTCGATCATACTTTCAATCTTTGTAACTTTTGCCTTCAACTTATCTTCCTCAATAGCGGTTTCAGAAGTAATCTCTTCCAGCTCTTTCTTTTTGCGAACGAGATCATCTTCACGTTCTTTCAGTAATACAGCAGAAGCCTCAACCTGCTCTGTCTTCACTTTTATATCATTGGTAAACTCACGAATCCGTTTTTCAGATAGTTCTATTTCCAGGCTCTGAAATTCCATTTCTTTTGAAAGAGAATCGAATTCACGGTTATTACGTACGTTTTCCTGCTGTTCTTTATATTTCTCGATTTTGTTTTTGGAATCCTTTATCTCGAGTTTTTTATTAGCAATAGCCGCATTCAGGCTTTTAATTTCATCGTTGTAGTTGGTGATACGGGTCTTAAGTCCGACAATTTCGTCTTCAAGATCCTGGACTTCCAAGGGAAGCTCACCACGCAGGGTGTTTATTTTATCAATTTCTGAGACAACAGTCTGAAGTTCAAACAACATCTTCAGCTTCTCCTGAACAGAAACTTCTTTTCCTTCTGTTGAAATATTAACGTCTGCTGGCATATAATAAAAATTTTATAATTACTATCCCTTAATAAGGTACGAAATAGGATTAGTTTTTATTCCCGATAAACGGATTGCAAATTTAGGAAATTTTTTCATAAGTAATTCATAAAAAAGATCCTTAGTAAATTGCTCACTTTCATAATGCCCGATATCGGCTATCACAATTCTATTTTCAGAATCAAAAAAGTCATGATACTTTAAATCGGCAGTGATAAAAACATCCGCTCCAGCGGCTATGGCATTTGGGAGAAGGAAACTTCCTGCCCCCCCGCAAACAGCAACTCTAAGGATGGGTTTGCCCGTCAGATGGGTATGCCGGATCACTTTACAATCAAATATCTCCATCAAACGGGATAAAAAGGATGACTCTTCCTGCGGTTCATCCAGTTCACCAACCATCCCTGATCCCACCCCAGGCATCGAATTCTGAAGAGGGTAAAGATCATAAGCCACTTCTTCATAAGGATGAGCCTCAATCATGGCCTTCACAACCCGATCCTTGAGATGAACCGGGATAATGGTTTCAAAACGCACTTCCTTTTCGACATGAAATTCTCCCTTCTCTCCCACATAAGGGTTGGCCTCCGCATCCGCCCGGAAGGTTCCGTTGCCGGAAACCTGGTAACTGCACCGGTCATATTTTCCGATATGACCAGCTCCGGCAGTAAAAATGGCATCCTGTACTTTTTCAAGATGATTCAGTGGGATAAAGGTGACCAATTTTACCAACAAATCTCCGGAAGGTGAGAGCACTTTCAAATTTTTTAAACCGATCTTCTCTCCTATTTTAGAATTAACACCGCCAAGAATATTATCAAGATTTGTATGAGAAGCAAAAATCGCGATATCATTTTTTATTGCTTTAATCAGGCAGCGTTCAACGTATGAATTTCCTGTCAGGCGCTTAATGGGTCTGAACAACACGGGATGATGTGAGATAATCAACCGGCACCCTTTACTGATAGCTTCGTCAATTACTTCTTCTGTGACATCCAATGTAATCAATGCAGAATCAATGGCCAAATCATGACGGCCTGTAATTAATCCGGCATTATCATATGACTCCTGGTAACCGGCTGGAGCCAGTGATTCAAGGTAACCTGTTATATCTCCAACAATCATGAAGTAAGAAATTTAGACTTTAGACTTTAGGTTGTAGGCTTAAGGCTAAAGGATAAGAACCTATAGTCTACAGCCTAAAGTTACAATTCTTCTTTTATTTTGAGCAGATAATCTTTGATACCCTCCAGCTTTTTTACAATTGCATAGTTATTTTCTGCATCAGCCCGGTTTTCCTTTATTTTAGTCTTCGCTCCTTTTAATGTCATTCCCTTTTCCTTGACCAGATGATTGATAAGGGCGATGTGGTCGATGTCTTCACGAGTAAAAAAGCGATCGCCCTTTTTATTCTTATACGGCTTAATCGTGGTAAAATTTTTTTCCCAAAAACGCAGGGTGGAAGGAGCAAGACCAAACAATTCAGCGACTTCCCCGATTCCGTAATAAAGTTTATCTGGTTTTTCTTTTTTCACAGTCATGTCAGGTATATTTTAATCAAAGCTTTGTCCCATATTGGAAGAGATGGCAATCATCTTTTCATATTCTGCAGGAGTCAGATCCTGGAAGTAATAATTCTGTGGGTTGACTTTTTTCCCATCTTTACAGACTTCATAATGAAGATGGGGAGCTGTGGAGGTTCCGGTACTGCCTACGAGTCCTATTATGTCTCCCCGGTTAATTTTCTGCCCTTCTTTTACCCTGATTTTGCTTAGGTGGGCATAATAGGTTTCATATCCAAAGCCGTGATCGATTACAACACAATTACCATAGCCCACCTCTTTCCCGGCGCTTTTAACAACACCACTACCGGTAGAGAAAACATCGGTACCAACAGAGGCCGTAAAATCCATCCCGAAATGAAAACGCAGGATTTTATAGATGGGATGGATTCTCATTCCCCACCCGGAGGCTGTACGTTTCAGGTCTTTATTGGCGACAGGCATAATGGAAGGCATGCTTGCAATCATTTTCTCCTTTCCGAGGGCCATTTTAACCACTTCGTCATAGGATTTTGATTGCACATAAACCTGTCGGGAAAGAATATCCAGCTTTTTTGCAGTTCCGATAATAAGATCGGAATTATCCATATTTTCCAGTTTTGAATAGCGGTTAGCTCCTCCGAATCCAGCCTTACGTACGGTGGAGGGAATAGGTTCCGCTTCAAAAATCACCCTGTAGATATTATCATCCCGGTTCTGAATGTCTTCCAGAACCTTCGAAATTTTGTCAATATCTTTATTCATCAGGGAATATTGTGCCATTAACTGCTGATTTTCTCTCTTAAGTCTTTTCGTTTCAGGAGAATCAAAGAATTGCAAAAAGACAAAAAAGAAAATAACTCCGGAAACCAACCCCGTGGAAAGATAACCTAAAACCTTTTTTACCAGGCTTATAATGCTGCGCTCGATTTTATCGAAACTGAGTGTGTCGGGATTGAATCTGTAATTGGTTTTACCCATTCCTACTAAGGTTAAAAATACAAAATAAGGTTTCTCAATTCGTAATTCTTTGGCGCTAATCTAACAAATTAAGGGGCAAATTTACATGAAAGCTCTTAATTCCTAATTCGTATTTCGTAATTCGTAATTATTTTCTACCTGGCCACTGACCAAAATTAGGGAAATAATCTAATTTTGCAATGTTTTATTTGACAAGCATTAATGATTGGACTCGCGAAATTAGTTCTTATTTGTATATGAAAGTCCCTCATTATATTCATTTTAAAAGTTTTTAACATTTGTCATTTATGGATTCCAAACAAATACGCCAGTCTTTTTTTGATTTTTTTGCTTCAAAAGATCACTTAATTGTACCCTCGGCTCCGATGGTGGTAAAGAATGATCCGACCCTGATGTTTACCAATGCAGGCATGAATCAGTTCAAGGATATCTTTCTTGGAAATTCTCCGGTAAAAAATCTCAGAATAGCCGATACGCAGAAATGCCTGAGGGTTTCGGGGAAACATAATGACCTGGAGGAGGTCGGTCACGACACCTACCATCATACTATGTTCGAAATGCTTGGTAATTGGTCGTTCGGCGATTATTTTAAAAAAGAAGCCATTCAATGGGCATGGGAGTTCCTGGTGGATAAAATGGGTCTTTCCACTGACATTATTTATGTGACCGTTTTTGAGGGTGATGACAAAGATGGTGTCGCAATGGATCAGGAAGCATTTAATTTCTGGAAAAAATATCTTCCTGAAGATCGTATTCTGCTTGGAAACAAAAAAGATAATTTCTGGGAAATGGGGGATACCGGTCCCTGCGGGCCTTGTTCCGAAATCCATGTGGACATCCGCAGTGAAGAAGAGAGAAGAAAAATTCCCGGAAAGCAAATGGTGAATTCCGGTCATCCCCAGGTAATTGAAATATGGAATCTTGTTTTCATTCAGTTCAACCGGAAGGCAAACGGAATGCTTGAGGAACTTCCAGCCAAACATGTGGACACAGGAATGGGTTTTGAACGTTTGTGCATGGTCCTTCAGGGAAAACAGTCAAATTACGATACCGATGTTTTTCAACCCATTATCCAGCGAATCGGATATCTGGCAGGCAAACCTTACGGCACTGACGAGAAATCGGATATTGCCATGCGCGTGATCGCCGATCACCTTCGTGCAATCTCTTTTGCCATTACTGACGGGCAGCTACCCTCCAATAACAAGGGAGGATATGTGATCAGGAGAATACTGCGGCGGGCTGTCCGCTACGGCTATACTTTCCTTGGTTTCAGAAAACCTTTCATACATCAGCTTGTCAATGTACTTGCTGATAACATGGGGAATGCCTTTCCGGAATTAATCAAACAAAATGAACTCGTTAAAAGAGTCATTATGGAGGAAGAGGATTCATTCCTTAGGACACTTGAAACGGGCATCCGGATGCTTGACGGCCTCATTGAAGAATCTAAAAAGAAAAATGTAAAAGAGATCAGTGGCAAAATTGCTTTTGAGTTATATGACACTTTTGGATTTCCTCTTGACCTTACAGAACTTATTCTTCGCGAACAAGGACTTACTGTTAATCACAAGGAATTTGAAACAGCCATGGAGGAGCAAAAAACCAGGTCCCGCAATGCTTCCCAGCTGGAAACCGGAGACTGGATAGAATTGCATCATGCAGAGGAAGAACGTTTCATCGGATATGATCATCTGGAAACGCGTGTCAACATAAACCGTTACCGTAAAGTAAAAGGCAAAAAGGGAGAGTTCTTTCAGTTCGTTTTTGATTTTACCCCTTTTTATGCTGAATCCGGAGGACAGGTCGGCGATACAGGATACATCGAATCAGAGGGAGAAAAGATTGAGATCTTCAATACAGTAAAGGAAAATAATCTCACGGTACACCTTTCCAAGAAACTTCCTTCAGATCCTACAGCCCTTTTTACCGCTGTGGTGGACAAGGCACAGCGCAGAAACATTGCCATCAATCATACGGCAACGCATCTGCTCGATCATGCTTTGAGAGAAATACTCGGTACACACATTGAGCAGAAAGGCTCCCTCGTGAATGCCGATTATCTCCGCTTTGACTTTTCTCACTTTAAAAAGGTAACCGATGAGGAACTTTTGAAAGTTCAACATCGGGTGAATCAACTGATCCGGGAAAATCTTTCTAGGGAGGAGCGTCGTGAAGTACCCATTGAAGAAGCTCAACAGATGGGCGCTATTGCCCTCTTTGGAGAAAAATACGGTGATCTTGTCAGGGTAATAAAATTCGGTGATTCCATTGAACTTTGCGGTGGAACGCATTTGGAAGCAACTGGACAGATTGGCTCTTTTATTATCATTTCAGAAGGTTCTATCTCAGCAGGAGTAAGACGTATTGAGGCAATCACAGGTGAAAAAGCAGAAGAATATGTAGAGCAGAATCTTAAAACAATAAAAGAAATCTCCTCTCTTTTAAATAATCCCTCGGATCTGAAAACCTCTGTAGCGGAACTGCAAACCAGGTATTCTGCGGCGATAAAACAGGTTGAGACTTTTGAAAAAGGCAGTGCCGTCAATCTCAAAAAGGAACTTATTTCACAGATTGAATCAATCAATGGAGTTAATTTTCTTGCCCGTCAATTAGAGATTAATAATTCATCCATGCTGAAAGATATAGCATTTCAGATGAAAGGGGAAGTTGACAATCTCTTCCTTGTACTTGCAGCTGCTATTGATGGAAAAGCCAATGTCCACGTAATGATCTCGGATAATCTGGTGAAAGAAAGAAAATATAATGCAGGTTCCATTATCAGAGATCTGGCTAAAGAAGTTGCCGGAAGCGGCGGAGGGCAGCCTTTTTATGCAACTGCAGGAGGTAAAGAGCCGGATGGAATTCCGGATTTATTAAAAAAAGCAAAAGAAATCATTCTATAAAATCTCTTAAGGCCAATATCTCAATGTTGGCCTTTTATTTTTTTCTTTTCCATTCAGAATTCATAAAACTTCGGTTTTGTTGAGTTACTTCTTCTATTCGATCCGGAAATCCGTCCAAATAAGATTCCGGACTATCCTGAAAAAAACAGATATTTTAATTTTTTTATGTAAATTTGAGAATGATAAATAATTGGAATTAAATAATGTCGTATGAGGCTTATAGGCTATAGGTGTTTAGGCCAAAGGTAAAAGAAGAATAGTATGTTCCTTCAGCCTAAAGTCTAAACTCCTTCAGCCTAAAAATAAGACATTATAATTTTGACATTATTTACACTGACAGATAGAGGGAAATCTTAAGCAATTGTCCATATATGTTTTTATATCTATATTAGCATTCTTTTTTATTTTAGGAGGTTAATGTCAATCTTTATATGAAAAAATTATTCCAATCACTGTTTTCCATTTCTGCCACGGGTTTTTTACTTCTCGTTTTTGCTGTAGCTCTGGCAATCGCCACTTTTATTGAAAATTCTTATGGAAGTGAAGCTGCAAAGGCAATCGTATACAATTCATGGTGGCTTGAGGTAATATTGGTTTTGCTGGCAGCAAATCTGGTAGCCAATGTAATTAAATTCAAATTATACAAAAGGCAAAAACTCACACTTGGTTTTTTCCATCTGGCTTTTATCCTGATATTGATCGGCGCGGGGATCACCAGATATTTTGGAAAAGAAGGTGAGATGCACATCCGGGAGGGCAAATCGTCCTCTGTTATGCAGAGCCAGGAACCGTGGTTTCAGTTTAATGCCGAATACAATGGAGAGAAAAAGGAAGTCGTATCCGGATTTCTCGTCTCTTCGATGTCAAAGAAGCAGATCAATCAAAAAATAAATATAGGAGATAAAGAGATTCAGATTAAATCTGTCGATTACCTTCCACAAGCACAGGAAAGTATTGAAGCTACTGCAAATGGATTTTCTATTGTTGAAATAGTATATCCGGTCGGTGGTGCGATGCAGAGCCAGATTCTTCAATCAGGCGCTGTGACAGATATCAACGGGACAAACATGGGATTGAATGCTCAGGCACAGGTTGAATTTTCGTTTAAGGGGGATTCGTTGGGAATGATTTCCAGGGATACCATTTTCACTGTCGATATGAGCGGAGGAGAAGGAATTACCTATACCCCCGGAAAAACAGTAACATGTATTGAAAAAACAGTTTATAAAGTTAGAAATACCGCATTTCTTATTAAACAGTTTTATCCTTCGGCCAGGGTAACCGCAGTTCCGGGAGATGGAGAACAAGGTGAGGGAGCCGTTAAAATTCAGGTTTCAGATAAGAATTCAACAGAGCTGATAACTGTTTGGGTTGACATGCGAAATAAGAAATCGCATTTTATTGGGAATCTGGACGGAATAAAAATCAATTCATGGATCGGGCCCAGGGAAACAACCCTCCCTTTTACCATTTCACTTAAAGATTTCGTTCTGGAAAGATATCCCGGTTCAAATAGTCCTTCTTCATTTGAAAGTCTCGTCACTCTTACAGACAAGGAAAAGGGCGTTCAGAAAGATTCAAGGATTTTTATGAATAATGTTTTAAAACACAGGGGGTATCGCTTTTATCAATCCTCTTATGATACGGATGAAAAAGGTACCATTCTCTCGGTTAATAATGATCCCTGGGGAACACTTTTCACTTATATGGGATATTTCTTCCTTTTCCTTGGAATCATACTTTCTATTTTTAATCCCAAAAGCTATTTTATCAGATTAATGAAAAAAGTTTCTGCAGGTTCAGCCTTAATGTTTTTATTTCTCCTCTTTGGAAATTTCAAGGCTGATTCCGCAGTTCCAACTGAAATTCACCGTGATATAGCATCCGCTTTTTCAAAAATATGGGTCCAGGGCCACGAAGGACGTGTCAAACCATTCAGCACTCTTTCCTATGAAGTGTTAATGAAAGTGGCACGGGCAGAAAAAATATCAGGACAAACACCTGAACAGGTAATTCTTGGAATGGCTGCACGTCCAAATGAATGGCAAGTGGTTCCAATGATTGCTGTCTCAGAGACTGAGCTTGAAGATAAATTGGGAATCAAAGGAGATAAAGCATCTTTTGCCGATTTTTTCGATCCTCAGGGAGGGTATAAACTGTCACATGAAATTCAGACAGCCTATAGCAAAAATCCTGCTCAAAGGAATAAATTCGATAATGCGGTGATCAAAGTGGATGAAAGGCTTAATGTAGCCTATCAGCTTTATAATGGCAGTTTATTCCGGATTTTTCCACCTCATAACAGCAAAGACCGAACATGGTACACTCCGGTCTCGTCTCTCCCTTCCTCCATATCAAACGATTCTGTATTCATCAGGACAAGTTTCAGGAAATTTCTTGAATCCTTGAATAATAACAATACGGGAGAAGCCAGATCAATCACAACCTCAATCATAAATTACCAGCAGAAATATGGTTCAGATTTGATCCCAGGGAAAACAAAAGGGAATCTGGAAATAATTTACAATCATGTAAACATTTTCAAAGATCTTTCCTACTGGTATTCAACAGTTGGTTTTATTCTGTTGTTCCTGTTTTTTAATTCCTTATTTACAGGAAAACTCTTACGGAAGAAAGCTATCAATATCACAATTGCTGCACTTTTTATAGGATTTATCCTTCACTGCGCAGGATTAATAATCCGGGGCTACATCTCTGAACATATGCCATGGAGCAACGGTTACGAATCCATGATATACATTGCGTGGGCAGGTATGTTTGCCGGATTGATATTCGCACGCCGCAATCCAATGGTTTTGGGAGCAGCTGCAATCCTTTCAGGATTAACTCTTTTTGTTGCGCAGATGAGCTGGTTGAATCCTGAAATTACAAATCTTGTCCCTGTATTGAAATCCTATTGGCTGACCATTCATGTGGCAATCATAACGGCCAGTTACGGGTTTCTCGGAGTGAGCGCAGTCATTGGGATTTTGAACTTATTACTTGCTGATTTTCAGAATCAGAACAATCGCCGCCGAATCAGTGACACCATCATAAGAATGACAGCTATCAATCAGGCTTCCCTGATACTCGGATTATATTTTCTGACAATAGGAACTTTTATCGGGGGCATCTGGGCTAACGAATCCTGGGGACGCTATTGGGGATGGGACCCCAAAGAAACATGGTCACTGATTACCATTCTTGTTTATTCATTTATAACACACATGAGATGGATACCTGGGTTCAGAGGCTGGTTCGCAGTGAATCTGGGTTCTGTTGCCGGTTTAATATCTGTTTTGATGACCTATCTTGGAGTTAATTATTACCTTTCCGGTCTGCACTCCTATGGCAGTGGTGAGGGATTGCAATTTCCGCTTGTTCTTGTAATTATTTTTCTATTTATAGGAATCATTGCTTTCTTTGCGAAAAAAAAGGGTAACATCATTGAGCAGGATGAACACCTGCCGGAATAGGTCTATTTAAGAAACAGAATAACATGCAGGTTTCAAGAACATTTGATATTATTGAGTATTGTCTCAAAAATCATCCCCGTGAGGATGCTATTTGCGGAAAGTATGGCGACGAATGGATTAAATTCAGCACCTCACAATATGATAGAAACGTTGAGCTTCTTGCATTGGGCCTTCTCTCCTTTGGACTTAAAAAAGGAGATCGTGTAGCTACGGTCAGCGGGAACAGGCCCGAGTGGAGTATAACCGATATGGCTCTTTCAATGACGGGGGCAGTTCACGTACCTGTTTACTCTACCATCAGTGAAGAGGAATACAGGTATATTTTCAACCATTCAGGTACAAGATTCATTTTTGTTTCGGACGAAAAGCTCTATCGCAAGCTTTATCCCATGATTGAAGAAATCCCTTCGATTGAACAGATCTTTACATTTAATCCGGTCAACGGAGCACTGAATATTAATGATCTCTATAAGCTCGGGAATGAAAATGAAACGAATTTTTCTTCCGATTTAAAATTGATAAAAGACTCGATTGGTGAAGAAGAAATGGCAACCATGATTTACACTTCCGGTACAACAGGAATCCCCAAAGGTGTTATGCTCTCCCACAGGAACGTGGTTTCAAATTTTATCACCCACATTAATAATTTTGATTTCGGACCTTCCCATCATTGCATTTCGTTTCTTCCGCTTTGTCATATATTTGAACGATCGGTAAACTACAATTTTCAGTACAAGGGAATTGGAATCTATTATGTCGAAACCCTTGCTCAGATTATGCCGGCCATTAAAGAAGTACATCCTCATATCTTCAGCGGGGTACCCCGTTTGCTCGAAAGGGTATATAACGGAATAATGACAAGGGGAAAGCAGCTAAAAGGTTTAAAAAAGAAACTATTCTTTTGGGCTGTTGATCTTGGAAAGAGCTTTGAATACAATACTAGGAAGAGTCTCGTTTTTAAATTAAAATTGTGGATTGCCGATCAGTTAATTTATTCCAAATGGCGCGAAGCTTTAGGTGGTAATTTAAAGATCATCGTATCAGGCGGAGCCGCTTTGCAGCCCCGTATTGCCAGGGTATTCGGGGCAGCCGGAATCAGTGTTCTCGAGGGATATGGCTTAACCGAAACTTCACCCGTAGTGGCTGTTGGGAATTTAATTACCGGCGAGATGAAAATTGGCACCAATGGACCGGTATTGCCGGGTGTAGAGGTTAGAATCGCTGAAGATGGTGAGATTCTGACCAAGGGACCTAACCTGATGATGGGTTATTATAATCAGCCCGAATTGACTGCAGAAACAATAGATCAGGATGGTTGGTTTCATACCGGAGATGTCGGCATCTTTGAGGACGGAAAATATTTGAAAATAACAGACCGCAAAAAGGAAATTTTCAAACTCACGGGTGGCAAATATATTGCTCCCCAAATGCTGGAGAATAAATTGAAGGAATCAATCTTAATCGATCAGGTCATTGTAATCGGTGATCATGAAAAGTTTGCCAGCGCCCTGATATCACCCAATTTTGAATATCTTCACGATTGGTGTTACGAAAAGCGGATTCATTTTATCGATAACAACGAATTAATTCTTCTTCCGGAAGTTCAGGCCTATTTTCAGAAGGAAGTGAAAGAAATAAACAACACCCTGGGTCAGCACGAAGAAATAAAAAGATTCAGGTTAGTTCCTGATTCCTGGAGCCCTCAATCGGGAGAATTATCCCAAACACTGAAACTGAAAAGAAAATTTATTGAATCAAAATACAAAGACCTTATTGAATCAATATTTGCTTCGTCCCGGGAGGAGGATTAACCCTTGTTTGGCTTGTCTTGTTTATTTAAAATACTGTAAAACAATTCTATTTATCCGTATTTTATTAAATTTGCCGAGAACTCCTAAGCTGTTAGTATTATGAAAAAAATTATTACTCTTTGTGTTTTTTTATCAGCACTAACCATAAAATTACTGATGGCAGAACAACCGGAAACGGTAATATGGGGGAAAATAAGTCCTTTTTTTAATCCTCCGCCCGAACTAGCAAATGTTTATGGTGATTTCCGTTCTCCCCTGAAATTTTATGACGGCCGGGAAGTAAAAACACCAGAGGACTGGAAGGAAAGGAGGAAAGAGATCCTGTCCAGATGGAATGGAATGATGGGAGAATGGCCCCCTCTGATTAAAAATCAGAATATTGAAATTTTAGAAACTACACACAAGGAAAATTATACTAAAAAGCGCATCAGATTTAGCTGGAGACCTGATGAGAAGACGGAAGGTTATCTGTTAATTCCTGATGGTAAAGGGAAAAAACCTGCTGTTATTACTGTATTTTATGAACCTGAAACGGCAATCGGGGAAGGAACTGAAAATCGGGACTTCGCCCTGCAATTGACCAAAAGAGGATTTGTCACTCTTTCTATCGGAACGACACAAACCACAAAAGCCAAGACCTATTCAATGTATTATCCTTCCATAGATAATGCAACGGTACAACCTCTTTCAATGCTGGCTTATGCTGCTGCAAATGCCTGGTATGTTGTCTCAGGAATACAGGAAGTAGATTCAACCAGGATAGGGATTATGGGACATTCATACGGAGGTAAATGGGCTATGTTTGCTTCTTGTCTGTTTGATAAATTTGCCTGTGCGGTTTGGTCTGATCCCGGAATCGTGTTTGATGAATCGCGTCAGGCAGTTAATTATTGGGAACCTTGGTATTTGGGCTACTATCCTCCGCCATGGCGCAAGAGAGGAATGATAACTGAACAAAATCCTTCAAAAGGGCTCTATCTTAAGCTTGTAGCTGATGGATATAATCTTCAGGAATTACATGCCCTGATGGCTCCACGCCCTTTCCTTGTTTCCGGCGGTTCTGAAGATACACCAAAACGCTGGATTCCTCTAAACCACAGTATAGCTGTTAATCGTCTACTTGGATTCAGCAATCGTGTAGCAATGACCAATAGGCCTGACCATAACCCGAATCCTCAATCAAATGAAGAGGCTTACATGTTTTTAGAATTTTTTCTGAAATACAATGGCTTTGTTTCTAAAGGACTGTAATGTAAAGAAATTCCTATTTTCTCTTTCCGAAAGAACACATTTTTCAAAACCTTGATATTTACAGTTATTTTTGGAACCGATCAAATCAGAACTATGAAAAAATAATGGGATGATGAACTACCAATTTACAGAGGTTTTTCTGCTTCAAGCATTGCCGTGCCTGTTTGGTATTTCATTGATTTATATTCTCTGGAAAAGAAGGCATACCAAAGGTGTAATTTATCTCATTCTTTTGGAATCTGCAGCTTCTATATGGGCTCTGACAGATGCTCTTGAACATGCCGCCTCTACCCTATCGCTTAAAATATTCTGGTCTCAGCTGGGAAATTTAGGTTCTACTACAACAGCTGTTTTTTTGTTTCTTTTTACACTTTCTTTTACCCAACACCATAAATATATTAATAAACGGTTCATTTTTCTGGCTTTTACTATTCCGGCAATAACCATTATTCTGGCTTTTACAAATTCCTTCCACCACCTGATCTGGTCAGATGTGGAGTTATTTCCAAAAACAAATGACAGTGTCTATCATTATGGCAAATGGTTCTGGATTTTCATATTTTATGAATTCGCCTTAGTAATTGTATCTGTATTTATACTCCTTTTTAGCATCTTAAAATTCTACAAAATTTACAAAAACCAGATTATATTTTTGATAGTCGGTTCTCTTTTACCATTGACATCAAGCATTCTCTATATCTTCAAACTCATTCCCATCAAAGCTGATTTGACCCCTATTGCGCTTATTTTTTCGGGAATTTGCGTAGGAATAGGAATTTTTTGGCAGGGAATGATTGATATCATGCCAATAGCCAGAAAACAAATTATAGATTATCTTGAAGATGGAGTTCTGGTAATTGATATGGCCGACCGGATCATTGATGCAAATCCTGCCTTTCTTGAAATTACAGGTTATTCACAGGAACAATTAATCGGAAAGTCTTTCGTTACGATAAAAGGCATTTTATTCCATCTCTCGGAACCTTCAACAGCTGCAGATATTACATCTGAAACAATAATTAAATTTGATGAAAAAGAAAAATATTTCGAAGTCAGAAATAATCCTGTTACACGTTCCAATAAAAAACTGATTGGAAGAATTCTTATTTTTCATGACATTACCAAACGAAAAAAGGCTTTAGATTCAGCCGTGGAATCCAATAAACTTCTGCGCAAAGAAATAACTGAAAAAGAAAAACTGATCATTGATCTCGATGCTTATGCCCGTTCTGTAGCTCATGATTTGAAGAATCCGATTTCAGGCTTATTGGGTTTGAGAGATATTATTAAAGAAGATCTTCAGAAAAACAATACCGAAGAAATCTTTGAACTAGTTGATCTTGTGCACGAACAGGGTCAAAAAATGTATACAATCGTTGATGAATTACTGCTTTTATCAAGAATCCGGAAAGAAGATCTCAGTCCGGTCAAATTGAATATGGCCCCTATCATCAACGAAGCGCTAAAAAGATTAAACGGATGTTTAGAACTCAGTAATGTTTCAATTGAAATGCCGGATTGCTGGCCTGTGGTGGCGGGGCAACCTCAATGGATAGAAGAAGTCTGGTTTAATCTGATAAGTAATGCAATCAAATACGGCGGCAATCCACCTAAGATAAGATTAGGTGCAGAAAAAATCAATATTAAAACCTGGCGCTTTTGGATACAGGATAATGGGAACGGACTTCCTCAGGATTCATTCAATAAAGTATTTCAGGATTTTGAGCGACTTAATGAAAAGAAGGTTGAAGGCCATGGATTAGGACTTGCCATTATAAAAAGAATTATGGAAAAATTAGGTGGGGAGGTTTTGGTTACCAGTGAGAATATCCCAGGGAAAGGATGTATTTTTAGTTTCACGCTCAAAGAAATGGAAGAAGAGCATATCACTCAACAGTCATCTGAGTTGTGATCACATTTTTACTTAAGTAAATAAATTTTTTCTATATATTTTCATCCTTTAAATAATTTTATGATTACTTTTGACCCTGATTAACCCGATAAAAATGGATTATCAATTTACTTCAGTTTTTTACCTGCAGTCTTTACCGAGTCTGTTTGCATTGGTTTTGATTCTTATTTTATGGAAGAGAAGGCATGTTGAAGGAGTTGTTTATCTGATACTGTTTGAATTTTGCACAGCGATCTGGTCGATAGCTGATGGTTTTGAGCATGCATCCACTGCCATAAATTTAAAAATATTCTGGTCCCAATTCGCTATCCTTGGAGCGTCCGCTATTCCTCCTTTATTTTTATTATTCACTCTTGCTTATTTCAGAAGTGAAAAATTTCCAGGCAGGAGGATTATTGCTATCCTGTTCCTGTTACCTCTGATTACCTTAGGATTATCAACAACAAATCAATACCATCATCTTGTATGGGAAAAAATTGAATTGGTTGATCTGAATGGAAGTATTTATTATTACGGTAAATGGTTCTGGATTTATGTTTTTTACGAGCTTTCGGTCTCTATTTTAGCCGTACTCATTTTATTGATTGACACAATTAAATTTTATAAAATCTATAAAAATCAAATTATTTACCTGATTCTGGCAACTATACTCCCATTTACCGCCACTACGCTCTATATTTTTAAACTTACTCCTATTAACGCAGATCTAACTCCTATCTCTCTCATTTTTGTCGGAATTTTTATAGCAATTGGTATTTACAGACAAGGGATGCTGGATATCCTGCCCATTGCCCGAAAACAGATTATTAATAATATGGGCGACGGTATTATCGTGGTCGACATGGCTAACAGAATAGTCGATGTTAATCCTGCTATAGCTTTAATATCGGAGACAAACCAAAAACAACTCATTGGTCAATCATTTGATTTAATAAGATCCAAAATAATACCTTCTGATTTCAATTGCACTCAGGAAAGATCCACCTCTGAGACGGTGATCAAAATAGAAAATGAACCCAGATATTTTGAAGTAACGTGCAGTCCTGTCAATCTTCTTAGTAAAAAACTCATTGGAAAGATCTTTATTCTTCACGATATCACAAAGAGAAAAATTGCATTGGATTCTGCAGTCGAATCCAATAATCTACTGCGCAGCGAAATAAAGGAAAAAGAAAAACTCATTCTGGATCTGGATGCTTATGCGCGGTCTGTAGCCCATGACCTAAAAAATCCGATTAGTGGATTACTTGGATTAAGAGATTTGATCAGGGAAGACGTGAAAGACAATAAAAAAGATGAGGCTCTTGAATTAATTGAAATCGTACATGAGCAAGGTCTTAAAATGTATAAAATAGTGGATGAGCTGCTTTTACTTTCAAGAATCAGGAAAGAAGATATCAAACCTGTACCTCTTGAAATGTCTTGTATTATCAAAGAGGCTTTAAAAAGACTGAACGGCTGCACTTCACAGAATCATTTTTCTATTAAATTACCAGAAACATGGCCTTCCGTATTAGGCCATTCCCAATGGATTGAAGAAGTCTGGTTTAATCTGATAAGCAATGCATTAAAGTATGGTGGAAATCCCCCGGAAATCAGGATAGGGCATAATAAAATCAATGGCTCATATATCCGTTTTTGGATCCAGGATAATGGAGAAGGGCTCCCTTCGGAATCGCTCAATAGATTATTTAATGACTTTGAGAGACTGGATAATAAAAATAATGAAGGCCATGGGCTTGGTCTTTCAATTATTAAACGTATTGTTGAAAAACTCGGGGGAGAAGTCCTGGTTACCAGTGAAAATTCCCCGGGGAAAGGATGTGTTTTTAGCTTTTCTCTGAAAGAAAATCAGGAAAAACAGGAAGATTAGATTCCGCTTTTTACATCAATAACCTTAGCATCCTCCATTAAAACATCGTATTTATATCCGTAACCAAAATCCTTATTCAGGAATATTTTGCCCTCAAACGTTACGACATCTCCTGTTTTAACCACCTCTTTAGTAGTAATAACCAGATCGTATTCACCGGAAGATTCTGTCCCGTCCTGCAGGTGAACCCAATTCTTACTCATTATGTCAGCGCTGAATTTTATCACTTTCCCACTGATCCGGACAATTTTCCCGTCGTATTGTGACTTATTTGACATCAATATAGAAATGGTAAGGCCCCCTGCTGCAGGGTTTATTTTCAAGTCACTCACACGTTCAACCATCTGCCTTCCGGTAGTCTTCAATGTTTCAGGCTTTTTAGCCGTGAGGGGTTTCTCACTGAAATTATCAATAAAGAAAATACTGCTGAAAGTCCTGTTAAGTTCCTTGCTTTTAAAGTCTTTCATTTCCATACTTTGATTATAATAATAGGTCTGCCCGGCCTTCGCGTCCATGGCTGTTACAGCGGCCCAGTATTCTTTATCACCCTCTTTTAATTTCAGATAGGTATAACTACCCGTTTGTATCACATCGGTCACAGTCACCAGATGAGAATTTGGAAGTGTATTTTCTTTCTGGACAGAGCTTCCCTTCTTTTTAAAATTACAGGAAACAGTCAACGTAATAAGAAGTATCCAATAAAATAATGATTTCATTAAAAAAGAGTTTTGTTATGAATAGACAAATTTAAAACATTAATCTATATATATAATCATAGCTATATTATTTTCCTCAACCATCATGCTCAATCCACTGCCTGAAAATAACCAAAAAAGGAAAATCCAGACGACCTGACTCCTTCAATTACTCGTCAATTAAACCTATTTTTACGCAAATTTTCAACAGATGTTCAGTTCTAAATTCAAAGTCTATGTAGCCGTAATCTCAGCCATGATCTGCTGGTCATTTTCCTTTGTCTGGGTAAAGGTGGCCTATATTTCCTATGGACCATTGACTACTACTCTTTTCAGACTGATCATTGCTGCTTCCTTCATTTTTCTTTATTCCAGGATTGGCAATCAACTGATGCGGATAAAGTCCCGGGATTACCTTACTTTTCTGCTGCTGGCCTTCTTTGAACCTTTTTTATACTTTGTCGGTGAAAGTTACGGATTAAAATACATCTCCAGTACCATGGGAGCCATTATTATTTCCACCATACCGCTTTTCTCCCCTTTGGCAGCCTCCAGATTTCATGGTGAATCTTTATCTGGTCGCAATTTCGCCGGCATAATTCTTTCCTTTTTAGGTGTAGCTATTGTAGTTTTCGACTCCTCCTTTAATTTCACTGCCTCACCCCTGGGGGTTGCATTGGAATTCCTTGCTGTGGCCTCTGCCATCGGCTACACAACCGTCCTCGTGAGTTTAGCCAAAAAATACAATGCCCCAACCATAGTTACATACCAGAATTTCATCGCCATCTTTTATTTTCTCCCTTTCTGGTTATTTTTTGAAAGCAAACAGTTTGTTAATACGGCCTTTGATGGAACAGCTTTCTGGGCCATCATAAAACTGGCTGTTTTCGCTTCCGTGATGGCCTTCATCCTTTTCACCTACAGCCTTAAATATCTTGGAATTAACCGGTCAAACATGTTCATTAACATGATACCGGTATTGACAGCGGTACTGGCCTGGTTTATACTCGGCGATCCGATGAACCTGAGGAAATTCATTGGTATTTTTATAGTAATTGCAGGCCTTTTCGTTGCACAGGTGAAGATGAAAAAGAGAGTAGCTGATCTTATTTCAATACAGCAGGATGGAGGCAGATAAAAACAACATTAAGGACCTGGCGATGAGCAATCAGGAGGAAACCAGGACTTTTTTCACAAGATTAAAAAGGAAGAAGCCAAAAGGACTTGACGATGCGGTCCATCAGATTCATGAATCTGTTTGTGATGATTTTGACTGCCTTCAGTGTGCCAATTGCTGTAGTTCTATCAGCCCCATGATCACTGAAAAGGATATAGAAAGGATCGCCCGTTTCCTGAAAATGAAGGCAGTCGGTTTTATCTCAAAGTATCTTCATCTGGATGAAGATCATTGCTACGTTTTCAATGAAACTCCATGTCCATTTTTGATGCCTGACAAATATTGTTTGATCTATGACGTTCGACCCAAAGCCTGTAGGGAGTACCCCCATACGGACCGTCGCCGTTTTTATCAGATACTTGATCTCACCCTTAAAAACAGAGAAATCTGTCCGATCGTCTATGAAGTGGTTGAAAAACTGAAAAAGGAAACATTTTAAAACGAATGTAGGGGCGACCGGCCGGTTACCCCTACATTTTTCTTTATCTTTGTTTCAATTATTAATCAGATCTACGGGTGAACAACAATAAAATCATCATCGCAATTGACGGACATTCCTCTTGTGGCAAGAGCACTGTAGCCAAAGAAGTTGCTGCAAGGCTCAATTACCTTTATCTCGATTCGGGAGCCATGTACAGGGCCGTAACCCTGTATTGCCTTCGCAACAATCTCATCAACGATGATCATCTGAATAAAAAAGCGCTCATTGATAATCTGGACCAAATCAGAATTTCTTTCAGGCATAATCCTGCAACCCTTGGAAATGACACTTTTCTCAACGGCGAAAATATTGAAAATGAAATCAGGGAATTACCCGTTTCTAACAATGTCAGCAATATTGCAGCGGTTAAGGAAGTGAGGCAATTTTTAGTAAATTCCCAAAGAGAGATCGGAAAAGAAAAAGGCATTGTAATGGATGGCCGTGATATTGGAACAGTGGTTTTTCCGGGTGCAGAGCTCAAAATATTTATGACTGCCTCTCCGGAGATCAGGGCACAACGCCGTTACGACGAACTAACGGCTAAAGGTATCATGGTTAATTTTGAAGAAATAAAAGCCAATATCATCAGTCGTGATCTTATTGATGAAAACCGCGAAATAAGCCCCTTGCGTAAAGCACAGGATGCTGTTGTGCTCGATAACAGTTATCTTACAAGGGATGAACAACTCAGCTGGGTTCTGGGAAAAGTAAAGAAAATACTGACAGAAAACCATTCGTGTAATTCGTAACAAATTCGTGTAATTCGAACTATGTAATTCGTCAACAATTTGTGTTAATTCGTATCCATGGTAATTGAAATAGATAATAATTCGGGATTTTGTTTTGGAGTGGTTGAAGCTATTCATAAGGCTGAGGAAACACTTCTGAAACAGGAGAAGCTATACTGTCTCGGAGATATCGTCCATAACAATGCGGAGATCGACAGGCTAACTAAAACCGGATTGATCACCATTAATCATGAAGAGTTTTTCTCCATGAGAGATACCACCGTTCTGCTGCGCGCACACGGAGAGCCGCCATCCACTTACGAACATGCAAAAAATAACAACATTAAACTGATTGATGCCACCTGTCCTGTTGTACTGAGACTTCAGCAAAGAATCCTGAAAGGATATCAGTCAGAAGAGAGAAAGGATTACCAGATTATCATTTATGGGAAAAGAGGCCACGCCGAGGTGAACGGTCTTGTGGGCCAGACAAATGGCCAAGCTTTGGTAATTGAAGGAATTGATGATTTTGAAAAGATAGATTTTTCCCGTCCCATCGAGCTTTATTCCCAAACAACCAAGGACCTGGAAGGTTTCCATCAGATTGCACTTGAACTAAAAAACCGGGCAAAAGATGTCCCGGTAAAAATCCATGATACCATCTGCCGCCAGGTATCCCACAGAATCCCGGCCATTCATAAATTCTCTTCCCGCTTTGATCTGATCCTCTTTGTCAGCGGCGAAAAAAGCTCAAATGGCAAAATGCTTTATGATATCTGTAAATCTGTTAACCCAAATAGCAAATTCATTTCAACCATCAATGAAATTAATCCAAACTGGATTAAAAATATCACCTCAGTAGGTATATGTGGTGCCACCTCCACTCCGAAAAATCTGCTTGAACAGGTTGCTCTATACATAAAAGAACTATCGGAAAGAGAAATTTTTTAGCTTTACACCGGAATTAAATTTCAATTAATGATTAAAAAAAATACAATTGCAATGCCTGAAGATTATAACGACAGTCCTATTAGGAAAATAGGCGTTCTCACCTCGGGCGGCGATGCTCCGGGAATGAACGCAGCCGTGAGAGCCGTTGTCCGTACTTCCATTTTTTATGGCCGTGAAGTAGTAGGTATTTATCATGGCTATCGTGGATTAATTGAAAATTCTTTCAGAAACATGGGAACCGGTGACGTGAGCAGCATCATTCAGCTTGGCGGTACCATCCTTAAAACTGCAAGAAGCAAGGAATTCATGACCAGGGAAGGCCGTGAACTTGCTTATAACAATCTTAAAAATGCAGAGATCGATGCTCTGGTCGTAATAGGCGGAGACGGGACCTTTACCGGAGCCCGCATATTCTCCCAGGAATTTGGCTTCCCCATTGTTGGAGTCCCCGGAACTATTGACAATGATCTGTATGGAACTGATTTTACCATAGGTTATGACACAGCTTTGAATACCATCATCGAAGCAGTCGATAAAATACGTGATACAGCCACCGCGCACGAAAGGCTATTCTTTATTGAAGTGATGGGGCGTGATGCCGGATACCTTGCCTTAAACGGCGGAATTGCCTCGGGTGCCGAAGCGGTATTAATCCCGGAAGCCGATACAGATATCACCGCGCTCGAAAATTTTATTCAGTCCGGTTTCCGGAAAAGCAAGAGTTCGTCCATCGTTCTTGTGGCTGAAGGCGAAAAAGCCGGAGGCGCCTTTCATATTGCAAAACAGGTCGAGAACGATTTCCCCCAATACGATGTAAGAGTTACAGTCCTGGGCCATGTGCAAAGAGGGGGATCTCCTTCAGCCTCTGACCGGATTCTTGCCAGCCGTCTTGGGATCGCTTCCGTGGAAGCCCTTCTCGACGATCAGCAAAGCGTGATGGTAGGAATCGTAAACGATGAAATCCAGCTGGTTCCTTTCAGCAGGGCCATCAAATACGACAAGAAGCTTAATCCCGATCTCTTTAAAGCAATAAAAGTTCTTTCTTCTTAAACCTAACCTTTTATATAAAATTCAATTTGCAGGCAGGGGGATGAAATATCCCCCTGCCCTGTTTTGGTGCATACCATCGCTACACTTCCTGCGTGCCTCCTGCAATCATTAACGTTGATACTACCCCGTAAGTACTTTCAAAATATATTTCAATACCGAAGACAAACAGGAATAGCCATAACTATAAAACAATTCGCCCCATTGGCCGTTTTCAGCAAAATCTGCTGCATCTCCGAATTCTTCTTGCTCCTCAGGCTTTAGAATAAGACACATAAAAGAACCGGTAGAAATGAACAAGCCTTTTATATTCTTTGTTAAAGAAATCGATTTTCAGACTTTAGGATAAGTCAGGTTTTGCAAATCAGCAAATTCAAAAGGCTAATTTTACGTCAAATCTTCTGCTTTCAGGAAAAATAGAAATTGCCTCCTCCCCTGAACTCGAAGGTATGATAACCGGAAATATAGTTAACATCGGGGAGGATGAAGGGCTGTTGATAAGATTGGGAAGTTGAAGAAAGGCTTTATTACTACGCTCTTAAATGAACATTTAGAAGAGAGACTCCCATAGAATTAAATATTTTCAATGTGACTGAAGACAGGAATAAAACCCCCGGTCTAATCATCAAAGTGTAAAAATCCACTCAATTTACCAGAAATAGATTCAAAATCATTGATAATTATCATATTATACGTATATTTATTAACAATTTTAAGAATTCTATCCTTCAATTAAAATCTTTTGTACTATGAAAATGTTTCAGGAATTCAAAGAATTTGCCATGCGCGGAAACGTAATGGATATGGCTGTCGGTATCATCATTGGTGCAGCCTTTGGCAGAGTGGTTTCTTCATTTGTAGCCGATGTATTAATGCCTCCTATTGGGACGTTGATCGGGGGAGTGGATTTTACCGGCTTGAAAGTTCTGCTTAAACCAGCCGTCATGGAGGGCAGCAAATTGGTCACACCAGCAGTGACTTTAAATTACGGTACTTTTATCCAGGTTATCATTGATTTTTTGATCATTGCTTTTGCCATATTCATGATGATTAAAGTGATGAATAGATTTTACAAAAAACCTGCTGCTGTTGCTGCTGCTCCCACTCCAGACCAGGTGCTATTATCAGAAATCAGGGATATCCTTAAGACTAATACGGGAGTAAAATAAGTAGTAAAAATTAAAAGAAGAAAATATTAATGGGATGAAGGAATAGAAACTGTTCTTTCATCCCATTATAAAGACGATTCATTAATCCTGCAATATCTGCATTTACAATTCAGCAAAACAATCTCATCGTAAGAGCAGAAAAGATAAACATTATGATCTAATATTAAGGTAGGATCCCAACGTTTAATCTTGTATTATGTGCTGAATAATACAAAACACCAAGTCCATACCCGGGCCGTACCCTGTTCGTACCATGTTCGGTATAGTGTATGGCTGTTATTGAGCCTGGGACCGAAGAAATGTCAATCATAATACGCCTCAATACATCGTCTGTTATATTGATATTATGATTCAATTGTTTTTTGGAGGACAAATGACTTCAGAATAAAAAGGAACACCATTGCAAAAATCTTTATTTTATCGTGGTTTTCTTTCCCATATTATTGATTAATTTCGTGGAATAATCATGGTAAAACCTAATGCAAACATAAAATTTATATTACAAGCCAACAAACTATTTTCTGATATGAAATCTGCTCTTTTCTTAATAATTATGACCTTTATTCTCCAGAGTGCCTATTCTCAGGAATACACTCTTCCTTTATGGGAAGGTGAAATTCCAAATTCACAGAAATCCAATGACATCGAAAAGTATACCGAAAACAATGGACATATGGGATACAGTCTTGTTCAGAATCCTGATATCAGAGTCTTTCTTCCAACCAAGAGAAATGCTACCGGACAAGCCCTCATTATCTGTCCCGGGGGAGGATATTCAGGACTGGCCTATGATTGGGAAGGATTGGATTACGCCAAGTATCTCAACACCATAGGGGTGGCTGGAATCGTACTTAAATACAGGTTGCCGGTATCAAAATCCAACGTCATACGTTACAAGAGCCCGCTGATGGATATTCAGAGGGCGATTAGAATCACTCGTTTTAATGCAGCAAAATGGAACATTAATCCAAATAAAATTGGGGTAATGGGCTCCTCTGCAGGAGGACATCTGGCCTCAACCGCGGGCACCCATTTTGATTATGGCAATCCGGATGTAAAAGACTCCATTGATAAAATTAGCTGCCGCCCCGACTTTATGATCCTCATGTATCCTGTTATTACCTTCAAACCACCCTATTTGCACAAGGGTTCGCGTGACAATTTGATCGGAAAGGAAGCTAATCCGGAACTGGAGAACGAATTTTCCAATGAACTTCAGGTTACCAAAGATACGCCACCAGCTTTCATTGTCCATGCTGATGATGATAAAGGTGTACCTGTTGAGAATACGTTGATGTTTTATCAGGCGCTGCGAAAAAATAACATATCAGCAGAATTACACATCTACAGTGAAGGCGGTCATGGTTTTGCTTTGGCAGTAAACAAGGGACATCAGGAGTTCTGGCCACAGGCTTGCAAAGAATGGTTAAAATGGCTTGACAGGAAATTCAGCAAATAGGACTAAGTTCGCCATCTAATATTATATTTCTGATTCATTATCTAATTAAACCTTATGTACTATTTAAAATGCCAGAATTGTGGATTACTTAATGAAGTAAAGACTGAATACCAGGTTTTTTGTACGGGTTGCAACAAAAAGCTTGCTAACAATTTCAGAGAGTGGCAATCACATTATTCTGAAGAGGCCACCTTTGAAGATTTTAAAAGACTGGTTTGTATCACAGAATCAGAAATCCCGAAGGAACCTGTTAAAAACTCTAAAAAGGCAGAAAAGAAAGGGCTGAAATACTGGCTTATTTTTGCTGTTTCACTGGCTATTTTCAGCGTTATTGGCCGGATTGCAGGAGAAAAAATTGTTGAGGCATTCAGATCTGAACCGGAGAAAACCAATGAAACAACATTAAAACAGGAATGGATCAGAGGTGCTTATGGAGATTACGGATTATCTGTTCTTACCCCTCAGAAGCTCATCAAAGATGAGGTTGAATTACCTGCCAATGTAAAAGAAATGATTGATAATTATAGTACTCATAGCTCAAATAATCAAGGTTTTCAAATCCGTGTGAGCAGCGTCCGATACAAACCTGCTATTGGAGAAGCAAGTCTACAAGGCGGCGCTGATGGGGCAATGAATGAAATGAAAGCTCAAAAGGGTGTAAGTGATTTTCATTATGAGGAAAGAAATATATTCGTCTCAAACATTCATGGAATTGAACAAAAGGGTAATTTTAAAATTAAAGATTTTGAGGCTGAGTTCATTAACAATCTTTTCGTAAAAGGATTAAATGCCTGGCAAGTCCTCGTTATCTACAGAGTTGATGATAATAACGGCAGGATAGCAGCGAGGAAAGTACTGGAATCAATTGAAATAAAAAACTAAAGTTTAGATCCTCTTTTTTCACCAGATTTTTTTTCAAGATTTCGGTAAATATTTTTCAGATTAACGAAAAAACTTCTATTTTTGCATCGCTTTAGCAAAGAGAAGTTAAAGCAGAAAATACTCCTTAGTAGCTCAGTTGGTTAGAGCGGCGGACTGTTAATCCGTAGGTCGTAGGTTCAAGTCCTACCTGAGGAGCAAAATATAAGGTTGGCCATAAAGCTGACCTTTTTTTTCGCCCTTTTGGGTTAAAATTGTGATGACTATAACCTTAAATCTCCCGAAATAATGAGCTACCTGAATATTTTAGGCATTGGTAATGCACTTGTTGATATGCTGGTTCTACCTGAAGATGACCAGATTTTAAACGATCTGGAACTTCCTAAAGGTGGGATGACACTGGTGGATAAGGATCTTTCTTCAAAAATCCTGCAGAAAACAGCCCACCTGAACAATAAACTTGCAACCGGCGGATCGGTAGCGAATGCTATTAACGGAATTGCGGGATTGGATGTTCCAACCGGCTATATTGGGTCGATTGGTAAGGATGAACTGGGCTTCCTTTTCAAAACCAACATGAAGAATAACGGCATCACCACTTTTCTGAAAGAAGCAGATTTGCCCACAGGGTGTGCTGTCAGTTTGATAAGTCCGGATGGCGAACGTACTTTTGCAACTTATCTTGGCGCTGCAGTCGAAATGACTGCCGAAGATCTCTTCCCTGAATATTTCAAAGGATTCGATTTGTTTCTTATTGAGGGATACCTTGTATTTAACCAGCCTTTGATCATGGCCGCAGCCAGAATGGCTAAATCAGCAGGCCTGAAGATAGCGCTTGACCTTGCCAGCTACAATGTAGTTGAAGCTAATATGGATACCCTAAATGAGCTGGTAAACAATTACGTGGATATTGTTTTTGCCAATGAAGAAGAAGCAAAATCTTTTACAGGATTAACACCTGAGAAGGCTTTGGAGAATCTTGCGAAAAGATGTGAAATTGCTGTGGTTAAAATAGGTAAAGAAGGCGCATTTATTCAGCAAGGCAGTAAAAAAGTTCATGTTCCCGCCATTGGAGACAAAGTGATTGACACAACCGGTGCCGGCGATTACTTTGCAGCAGGTTTTCTTGCAGGCCTGGCAAAAGGCTACGATCTCGAAAAGAGCGGTTACCTTGGCTCTCTTCTTGCTTCAAAAGTGATCAGGGTGGTTGGTGCGGAGCTTTCACCGATCGATTGGGCCGAGATAAAAGAGCAGGAGTTGACCATTAAAGAATTAAAGAATTAAAGAATTAAAGAATGAAGGAATTAAAGAATGAAAGAATGGAAGGATGGGACATAAATCATTAACCATTAACCATAATGAATAAACTGACCAGAACGATAATAAAAACTTTCTTTGTAATTGTTGTATCTCTTTCTGCTGATAAAAGTTTCTCCCAGTACAGGCCTTCCCTATTCTTCCGTGAAGATTTCAAAGAAATACCCGCCGCCTATCCCATTACCCAGGCTCACATCGCCAATCCCGATCTTATCATGGGAATATATGGCCCCGGCTGCGACAGCATCAAGAAAAGCCATCATGACAAACCTGCAGATGATCCTTATTATGTTTGGTCGGGATTGTGCCAGGGCAACTGGGCATTCACGCTGAAAAACAAGAAAGCCTATGCAGATCTGAGCAGTTTTGCCAAAATCAGGTGGAGATCCGAACAGGCCGGATTACGTAACTTATATATCATCCTTAGACTTGCAGACGGGAAATGGCTGATCAGTGATCAGTTCGCAGGACCTTCCAAAGACTGGAAAATATTTGAATTTAATATTGCAGAAATTAACTGGCGGGCTCTCGACATTAAAAAAATTATAGAAGGACGAGTCGTTCCCAATCCCGATTTGTCTAAAGTGGATGAAATCGGTTTTACCGACCTTATGACAGGAGGCGGAAGCATTGCCTGTTCAAGGCTCGACTGGATTGAAGTAGATGCAAAACCAGTAAATAGATAATGGTTAATGACAATGGTTAATGATCAATGATTCGTGTAAATTCGTCCTTAATTCGTGAAATTTCTTTTAACTTATAATGAAAAACATATCTTCCACAGTTCTGAAAACCCGTCAACATTTCGAGATACTTGATGGATTAAGAGGGATTGCTGCGTTGGCTATTGTAGTTTTCCACTTTATGGAATGGATTTTTACCGATCCCAGTATAAATTTCATTGGACACGGATTTTTAGCTGTCGACTTTTTCTTCTGTCTTTCCGGATTTGTTATAGGATACGCTTACGACAACCGCATTGGAGAAATGGGTGTTATGGAATTTTTCAAATCGAGGCTGATAAGACTTCATCCGATGGTGTTTATGGGAGCACTTTTAGGCCTGTTGGGTTTTCTGTTCGATCCATTCTCAAGCCATTCGGGAGATTATAGCACTGGCCGGCTAATTCTGCTTTTCGCGTGTTCAGTCTTTCTGATTCCGTTTCCGGTAATGTCTGACCGTTCTTTTAATTTATTCGGGTTCAATGCTCCTTCCTGGTCTTTATTTTGGGAATATGTGGCCAATATTTTCTATGCGTTCATACTTTGTAAAGTTAGCCGCCGGATTTTGATTGTTCTGGCGATTATTGCCGCTGTCCTGCTCTGTTCGGTTGGATTTGGGGCCGGGAATCTCCTGGGCGGTTGGACAGGCGCCAACTTCTGGCATGGTGGCGCCCGTGTTTTCTACTCATTTTTAGCAGGCCTGCTGATCTACCGCTGTAATTGGATTATAAAGAATCGGCTTGGGTTCATCGGTCTGGCCATACTGTTATCATTTGCATTCTTCTTTCCTTTTCTAAAAACGAACTGGATTACAGAATTGACCATTGTATTGTTCTATTTTCCGTTACTTGTCTCATTAGGGGCCGGATCAAACCTATCGTCAGCATCAAGAAAACTTTGCGAGTTCTCGGGCCAAATATCCTACCCGCTTTATATGTCGCATTATGCAGCCATTTGGATGTTTGGCAGCTATTTAACCATTTACAAACCCAGTCCTGCTGAGTTAACATTTGTTGTTATCGCTGGAACAATTCTCCTGGTCGGGTTCGCCTACGCTATTATGAAACTTTACGATATTCCGGTCAGAAAATATCTGGCAAACAGAAGATTGAAAGCCTTAAAATCGGAAGCGAAAGCCACAGCCGATGTGCTGATAGGTTGATGTGCTGATGTGAGAAATTACGAATTACGAACTACGATCGTATAATCAGGGTAATTGCATCTTGAATACCGAAGAATGGAGCATAAAAAAAAAGGATGTCCAAAAAGTCTGTTTCCGATCCATTGCCGTCAACTTTAGTTGACGGTACAAGGCTAAAAAATATTTGGCTTTAGCCACATTTTTGCTAAGTGAAATGTGGCTAAAGCCAAATAAAAAAGCAATTTACACCGTCAGCTAAAGCTGACGGCAAGGGATAAAGATTTCTAAAATTGCTAATCTCTTTTCTGGATTTGTTTATTTTTTTAGCTTTCGGAACACCCTCTTTTAATCTTATTTTAACGTGAGTTCAGCCTAATGAATGGGTAACCTAATCTGTCGAAAACACCTTAGTAGAAATGGTCGAGGGAGAAAAATCAACCTCATTACCTGATTAAATTAGGTAATAAGGTTGGTAAGGGGTAAAATCAATCCCATCTACTGAGGTGTTGTTTTAAGAGATCAGGTTATCAAAATAAAATTAATACTCAAGAAACAAGCATCAACTTATCCATTGCTTAGACCCATCTCAGGTTATTTTACTACATAAAAAACGTCAGCATTAATACGTGGCCAGCTGGCTGCGGAAGGTTTCCTGTTTCAGATTCCTATCAAGTTTCCCGGCTTCAAGAATAAGATCCTGGCTGTTCAATTCGTTGAATCCACAAACCTGAGTCAGAATTGACTGAATTCCCTTTTCATATAAATGACTGAATTCTATATCCCTGGGCAGCAACTCTCCTTTTTGATCCGTTGCCCGGAAATGACAGCCACAAACAAGAGCAAACATTATCTTGTCATAAGGAAGATTCAATTCAAGAGCAAGATGAATAGCCCCGGCTAAACGATCCTGTGCAGATAGCTTTCTGAATAAATCACATCCCACCCTGAAAATGGTATCACCAAGGTATTTGTTCTGAAACCTTGAAAGAAGGTCGTCTACATGCTCGGTAAGCGCCTGCAGGGTAAATTCGCCCGGATACTTTTTCATTAAAATCTGCGCCGACTGGAGCATCGTCTCCCTTACCTGTTTATAGATTTCAGGAACAGCCAAAGGTTCATAAATACAGGTAAAGGAAGGATCGTACAAATAGCCAAGGTAAGCGGTGGCAGCATGCCCGAGATTATGAATAAACAACTTCCGGTCAACCCAGGCTTTCATATTTTCCTTTGGAGCTAAACCCTCTATCGCAGGTATAGCATTTTTGAAAGCCTTTTTATCAAGAATAAGTTGATTGTATTTTTCAGCAAATACCTGGAGGAAATCTTCCTCAAGATCTTCCTGTCTCATAATCGGAACCATTTTCCCGATACTTGTTTCAACCAAACCCACCAAATCATTCAGAGGATAGTCTGCAGGAAGATTATCGATCAATCTTTCCCTGAAAAAATCAGCTGCATCCCTTAAATTCTCCGCCAGTATAATGTCAAGAGCATTATTCTTATCCTGTTGATATCTCTTCAACAATCCCTTTGAAAGTAACGGAACGACTTTAGGTATATTGTTCAGCCCTACACAGACGGCCATAATCGAAGCGCCGGCTATTTCGTCCGATGCTTTTTCCACATCAAATACTGAAACGCCCCTGACATTTTCAATGTGCAGAATTTCCTCTTTCTCTGCTTTAATGATTACATTATAATTATTGCGACGGTTGAGCTCCTCTATTAATTTAAGATCAGCGTCAACAAAAACTACTTCATATCCCCCGCGGCTGAGGAGCTGGCCAATAAACGAACGGCCTATTTTCCCCGCACCAAGAACAACTGCTTTATTTTGCTTCCCAAGTTTCATTTTTTCCTATCTGAATTAAATAATCTTCGTAATACGTTTTGATAAGTTTTGTTTTCTCGCCCTTTGTTTGTTCAAAGTAAGTGCCACCCTTGTAAAAACAAGCCACCCCCCCGGATGTGATCCCAAGGCATAAAGCTTCGATCAGGTCAAAATCACCCCTTTCAGAATTCCTCAATTGTTTGGCCACTGATGCGATCATTCCCCCTGCAAAATTATCTCCGCAGCCTGTTGTATCGCCATCTTTGCGGATTAATGAGTTCAGATCATTTTTCACCTTACCCGATACAGGCAGGTATACAAGATCCTGACTGCGGAAAAATCCACCATTTGAGTATGCCAAAACATTTTCAGCGCCATTGGTAATAACAAAAGACGGTACTCCTGATTTCATAAAGAAAGCGGCAGAAGCATCAAGCGAACGCTCTCCGCTGATTCTAAAGGCCTCTTCCTTGTCCATAATCAGCAAGTCAATCAGCTTGAAATCTTCGTTGCTGTCAACAAGAGGCCAGCGCTCCCCGGGTGATTTTTTCTCGTTCAGAAAGTCATAAACCGTGTTGACAATCGTGATGCAGTTATTTTGTTTGGCCCTGTTTAGAAGACCAGTAAGATTCTGATGAATCGGAGGAACGAGAGCCGTTCCGCCAAAACAAACAATATCGGATTTAAAGAAATCTTCGTTCAGGTATTCCGGAGAATAGTCCCAGGCTGCTCCAATATTATTGACAAAGGTTCTCTCGCCATGACCATTGTCGTAAGTATGATCGGATAATACATCCGTGAAAGGCGAGGCTTTGTCACCGGTGATGTTGTAATTGGAAATATTTAGCGGAGTCTTTTGAACCAGTGATAAAATTTTTCGTGCTGTTTCATCTTTCCCTATTCCTCCATAAAAGCAGACCACTGCATTTTCATCTTCCAGCATTTGGGCAGCATGAATAAGGGATACCAACCCAGGTCCGCCAATATTAAAAGAATCAGCGTTGCTGTTATCGGTGATCTCTGCTATGACTTGAGGAAAAGGAACACCGGCAAATGTCTCAAGATCTTCAGTAAAGACAAGTTTGCCAGGAGTCAACCCTCCATCTCCTGCACTTAGTGATCGATATTTCATAAATGCCGGACTATCAAACCGGATGTCTGTATAAAGAAAATCAGCCAGTGCACAACCTGTACCCGAAATAATAATTTGATCTTTTTTCATACGGAAATATTTAGTCATTAATCGGATTTACCACAATTTCTGATAACAAAACAGACTGATTTTCACGAAGAATACACAAGATCCGGACACAAGCTCATAATGAAAATCCGAACATTTATTTCATCGAATTTGTAGTGAGATCTCAGGTAGAAATAGTATTCAGGCCCTTGTTTAATTACCGCCTCCAAATATACTTATAATTGATGATTCTGTTAAAAAACCGGGCTTTTAATGAACCCAAAAAATCGTTCGATCTGTATCATACTTATTAATGGACTTACGATCACTACAAAAAAGCATTACCAGAGATGATCTTCAAAAGGTCTATTGGTAGAATTGAAAGTGACTTTTTAATGTATTTTCAACATAATGTCAACAGAAAGTCAACAGATAGTCCGCAGAAAGACCAAAGAAGATATTATGAGAGTACCGGGGAGATATTCAGTTAATATAGTTGAATATGCTTCAATAAATGAAAAAAATGTAAGGAGAAAGTATAAAGAGCAAATGGGATCGAAGACCTAAAAAATATCCGGTAAATGAAGCTTCACTTTATTTACCGGATATGCTGCCACGAAGAAGAATCATTATTTACTTTACATGGCATTCCAATATCTTCTTGTCGCCGATAAAGCCTTCAAGATAGTCGCCGATCTGAACAGGACCGACACCTGAAGGGGTTCCGGTATAGATCAGATCGCCTATTTTAAGGGTTACAAACTGCGATACGTGCGAAATAATGGTATCAAACTTGAATAGCATATCATTGGAGTTGCCATGCTGAACGATTTCTCCGTTTTTTCTGAGAGAAAAATCAATATTATTTAAATCACCCAGTTGTTCCTTTGGAATAAAATCACCTAGAACCGCGGATGAATCAAACGCTTTTGCTTTCTCCCAGGGCAGCCCTTTTTTAGAAAGTTCCCGTTGAACATCACGTGCTGTAAAGTCGATTCCCAATCCAATCTCATCATAATAGCGGTTTGCAAAACGTTCTTCAATGCTCTTTCCCAGCTTATTGATTTTTAAAACCAGTTCGATCTCATAGTGAAGGTCATTCGAAAATCCAGGTTTATAAAAGTCTTTTTTTGAAAGCAACAAAGCGCTGTCAGGCTTCATGAAGAATACCGGTTCATCTGGAACAGCATGATTAAGTTCCTTAATATGCTTGAGATAATTCTGGCCTATACAGATAATTTTCATTGTACAAATTTCACGAATTTAAACGAATTACACGAACCTCTGAATAGATGAGTAATCAATAACAATAAACATGTAATCCGATCTTTTTCTATTGATCAATTCTTTTTGGTAAGCTCCCGCAACTTAATAGCAGTCAAAATCTTCTTGGTATAAAGCGGAAATTCTCCCTGCATCATCCAGGCAAAATAACCAGGTTCTTCCTTAAGTACTTTTTCAACAGGCTTTCCTTTATGTTTTCCAAAATTAAAAATCTCGACATTGTGCTCGTCATATACGATACGTCCGGCAAAATCAACACATTTATCAAAAGCGGAGAATCCGGCCAGGGCTTCTATATTATTTTGTACAGGTACAGTTTTTTTGCCAAATTCATTGAATTCAATGCCATCATATTTATCAAGCTGAGCTTTAAGTACTTCATAGGTAGCCCTTGTATCAGCCATGGCACTATGAGCATTTTCAAGATCTTTTGACAAATAGAATTTATATGCGGCAGAAAGGGTGCGTTTCTCCATCCGGTGATAAATCACCTGAACGTCAACAAACTTATGCTTCTTGAGATCAAGGTCAAGGCCAACTCGCAGGAATTCTTCAGTCAGAAGAGGTATGTCAAATCTTGTGGAATTAAATCCTGCCAAATCACAGCCTTCAATAAATTTAGCATAGATTTTTGCTACTTCTTTAAAAGAAGGGGCATCTTTAACATCCTCATCCGAAATGCCATGAACGGAATAGGCTTCCGCGGGGATCGGAATTCCGGGATTGATAAGCTGATGCTTTTCCTCTTCCCTCCCGTCAGGATGGATTTTCAACAAAGCAATTTCAACAATACGGTCTAAAGCAATATTGATCCCGGTAGTTTCAAGATCAAGAAACACAAGGGGATTTTTGAGATTCAATTTCATTAAAGTACAATTAAACGAATTTGGACGGATTACACTAAAGAGTAACATTAATCAGCAAACGGCGCTCACTGTTCACTGATTTTTACTGTTTACTGTTTACTGTTTTATGCATTTATCATCATTGGCATTAATAACATGAGGATATCTTCATGTTCATTCTCCTTTTCGACCGGAAGCAAAAGTCCGGCTCTTGAAGGATCTGAAAGTTTAATTTTTACCTCTGAAGATGATAAATTTGAAAGGATTTCAACTAAGAATGTTGATTTAAATCCAATTTCCATTGGGTTACCCGTGTATTCACATTTAATTGTTTCCACTGCAGATATAGCAAAATCAATATCCTGAGCGGAAACGATCATTTCGGTGGGTGTTAATTTCAGTCGGACCAGATTGCTTGCCTGATTTGCAAAAACAGAAACCCGCTTCAATGTTGTATAACATTCAACTCGATCGGCTATCAGTTCGTTAGGATTGTTGGTTGGTATGACAGAATTATAAGCAGGATATTTCCCTTCAACCAGCCGACATATTACTTTAAAACCATTCAAAGTAAAGAAAGCATTTTTATCATCAAACTCAAGCTGAACGTCAGCCTCTTCGCGAGGAAGCAGATTCTTAAGTAAAGATGCAGGCTTCTTCGGAAGGATGAAGGATGAAAGATCATCAGACTTTACATCTGTACGTTTATATCGCACAAGCTTATGAGCATCGGATGCAACAAAAGTCATCTCCTCCGGAGAGAGTTCAATAAAAATACCATTCATTACAGGACGCAGTTCATCATCCGCTGTTGCAAAGAGAGTTTTGTTGATTCCTGACAACAATACATCATGAGAAACGACGACAGAATGTTTATTCTCATTTAAAGCTGGCAAAACCGGAAAGTCTTCACCATTTTGACCGGTAATTGAGAATTTCCCGTTTGCTGAAAGAATATCAACACTCATCGATTCAAGATCTATGTTGAAAGTCAAAGGCTGTTCAGGAAATTCCTTTAAAGTATCAAGCAGAATCTTTGCCTGAATGGCCACCAAACCATCTTCAGATGAGTTTTCAAGATCAACCTTAGTGATAAGCGTTGTCTCCAGATCTGATGCAGTAATGGTTAAAACATTCTCTTCGAGCTTAAATAAAAAGTTATCGAGAATAGGTAGTGTATTTTTACTGCTGATTACCCTGCTGATCGCATTAAGATGCTTCAGTAATTCCGTACTTGAAACGACAAATCTCATGGATTATTGCTTTAGTTAGATTTACTATTAAAAATTTATATTTCGTTTTTATTGACTTATTAATCTTCAGATTTGCTTTTACACAAAGTGACGAATTTACAAAGATTCAATTGTTTTACAATAGGAAAAGATCATTTTTTGCAAAGTTCCAAAGTATTAATCTCTTCGATGACGATAAAACCAAAAAATAATTCCAGCCAATAAAATAAGTAAAACCGGAGCTATAACATTGATAACCTGCCATAGCAGAATTTCCTCCCGGAGCCTTACTTTATCAAGAAGTCTGATTTGCATGGTCCGTGACCTTAGTTCCATCAGCCCTGAATCGTCACAAAGATAATTAACTGCATTAATAAAAAAATCCTTATTACCGAAGGTAATATTTGAAACGGGATCGAAACCTGAAGGAATAACTTTAAATTTATCTCCTTGCCGGTTAAATTTATTTGAAAAAAGCCGGCCATTGGAAAAGAACATCATCCTTGTCTCTTTGCTTTCATTTATTGGCTGAGCAGATCGTACCGGCAATCCCATCTGCTCAATCATCCTGTTTTTAAAGACAGAGGAGAATTTCCCCTCCAACAATACCCCCGTTGGAACAAATTGTCTGGTAAAAAGATCTCTCGCAGGTGGTGCATCGATCATTGCAAGATTGACGATCATTGGACTTCTGTTAATCCTTGCGTAAGATGATGAAGTCAGAAGAACTCTTTTTTTAACTTTTTCAGTATCACCAGGAAGATCAATCGAGCTGACAAATTCAGCCATTACACGATTTACATTTTTCCCAATAGCGTTGTTTTGCGCCGGCTGAAGAAGAGGGGTAAAATACCACGGTGCAACTGAATATTTGGGAGGTTGCCCGACAAGAGCTGTGTTGACTCTTATCTGCAAACATTCGACATCCTGAATCAAATCAGTGTTCATCCTTACACCATAGTGAAAAAACTGATCGTTGAGATTTAAATCCCTGGGGAAAGCAAGAGTAGACATTCCATTGGATAGGCTGTCGAGACTCACATTAACAGGATCTATCAGCCACATTATTCTGCCGCCCTTCATCAGGTACTGATCAAGAACAAATTTGTCTTTATCAGTGAACCTTTCAATAGGAGCAGCCACGATGAGAGCTTTGATGCTATCAGAAGTCGAAAATAAACTATCTGAAGTAATCCGGATTACCGTATAGTTTTCACCAAGAGATTGATTAATGTCAAGAGTATGATTTTCGTCCAACTCACCATGACCTTGAAGATAGGCAATTTTCTCCTTTTTCTGCTGGAAAAGGAGCCTGAGTCCTTTTGCCAATTCAAATTCAATCAACTCCATTGAATGAATAAAATTCTCCTCATCCCTGAGCAAAACATTATTCTTAAGGAGATTGATCACAACCTCTTTATCCCCGGATCTTAATGCAACTGCCGGAAAGATTAACTTTGTAGTGTTAAGTTAATTTTGATATGACGGTTTAATTGTGTAGCTTTACCGAAAAACACATGGTACTTTATACAATTAAATTAAGCAAGAGTGAAGTTGAAGAGCTCAATAAAGTAATCAATAAAGGGAGCCATACTTCACAGGCCTTTCGTGCAGCGTATATTTTATTGAATTGCGATAAAGGCAAGTTCGCATCCGATGCCGACATTAAGAACATGGATATATGCAAGATTTTGCGGGTTGGAGAACGGACCATTGACCGAGTCAAGAAAAAGTTCATTGAAGAAGGTTTTGATAGTGTTTTGGAACGACGGGCATCGCCACAGAATTACACCAAAAAGGCGGATGGCGATCTTGAAGCAAAATTGGTGTCGCTCTGTTGCAGTGAGCCTCCTGAAGGATTTGCAAAATGGTCGCTGAGGCTTTTGGCCGACAAGATGGTTGAACTGAGCTATATTGATTATATCTCACATGTAACAGTTGGCAAGATTCTAAAAAAAACGAACTTAAGCCTTGGAAAGTAAAGGGCTGGGTTATTCCTCCGGGACAAAGCAGTGAATTTGTAGCTAATATGGAATATGTCCTGGATATTTACAAGCTGCCGTACGATGAAGATTATCCGGTTGTTTGTATGGATGAATCACCAAAACAGTTGATCGAAGAAGTTGCTTCAACACCGATCAAGCCTGGACAGGAAGCCCGATTGGATTATGAATACATCAGACATGGAATGGTCAATATTTTTATGGCAAATGAACCGTTAAAAGGTAAAAGACTGGTTGAAATTACGGAATACAAAACAAAAAAAGACTGGGCCAAATTTATGAAGCGAATAGCCGATGAGATGCACCCTACTGCGAAAAAGATCAGATTGGTCATGGATAATTTCAAAACACATGATGCCTCTGCTTTTTATGAAACATTTGTGCCAGAAGAAGCCAAACGGCTCTGGGATAGGTTTGAGTTTATTTTTACACCAAAACATGGGAGTTGGCTAAATATGGCAGAAATCGAGCTTCACGTACTCAACGGACAATGTTTAAACCGGCATATTCCAACAATTGAGGAAATAAAATCAGAAGTAGAAGCATGGAAAAATCACAGAAACAATAAAACCGCTAAAATTAATTGGCAGTTTACAAACGATCAGGCTCGCATCAAACTTAAAAGACTTTATCCGTCAATTTTAAATTAACACAACAGTAGTAATTCCTTCTTCTGTTTTGATGCGAACATTCGTTGGAATAATTCCACGCTGCATAAGATTCCGAAAATATTCATTCTGCCGGGAAGCCTTTACTTCTGAATATGGATTCGTAATTTTTACGGTTATCGGCTCATCACAATAGACCTTCATGTCATGGAGGTGTTCGATGACTGCAGATTCCAGTTTCCTGAAGCCGGAAGGCAAATCACCATCCAGGAATATTTCAGCTACAAGAGGAGAATTTACCTTCCGAAGAACTTCCTTTGACTGAGGAGAAAGGGTATATCTTTTTTCTTTGGTAAAATCAATCCTGAAAAAGCTGCTTTGCGAGAAAGCTATTATAATAATGGCAACCGTACAATAAGTCACGAGATGAATAGTTGATCTTTTCAACGGTTGTCGTTTCCATTCAAGAACAATCTTTGTCAGGATAAGGAAAAATCCTGCCATAAACAAGAAATAAACCAAATCACGGCTATCCAGAACACCGCGGCTAATGGATTCATAATGTGAATTTATACATAGAAAGGTCAGGAAATCTGAAATCCTGGAAGGTAGAGGCAATGAAGCAATAAAATCAAACCCCGAATAGAATGTAAAACAAAGAAAGACAGCAAATATATAGGAGATAATCTGGTTCTCAGTCAGCGAGGAGGTAAAAATTCCTATTGCGAGATAAATCAAAGCGAGAAAAAATAAACCGAAGTAACTGCCCAATGTTGCACCGCTGTCAATTGATCCCACGGGATTCCCTAAAAAGAAAACAGAAAGAAAATAAATCAGAGTGGGCAGTAATGTAATCAGAACAATAATCAATGAAGATAAAAACTTAACGGATACCAGCTGAAATTCAGTTAATGGACGAGTGAGAAGCAATTCGAGAGTGCCATTACGCTTTTCGTCAGCGAAAGTCCGCATGGTAACTGAAGGAATGAGAATAAGATAAATCCAGGGGGCTAATTCAAATAATCCATCCAGAGTTGCATAACCTCCATCGGGTATATTATAATTTCCACCAAAAACCCATAGGAACAAACCTGTTAACAACAAAAAAACAGCTGCTACCAGATAACCGGTCAACGACCCATAAAATTGAATGATTTCTTTTTTAAATAAACTAAACATCTTAAAAATTAATGGTTAATGATTAAGAGCTATGGATAATTAGTTAATATTTAATGAGAGAATTATTAACCATTTATCATTAAGGCATTAATCATTAATTCAGCCGCTCTTTCTGCACATCCTGCATTCCCCAATATTTCGCGCATTTCTTTATAGCCATTCAGCATATTTTCTTTGTATTGACCATTTGTCAAAATCAATTCCAGTTCATTACCGACCGTTGTAGGAGTGCAATTCTCCTGGAATAATTCCTTAACAACTTCCCGCCGTGTTATCAGATTAACCAATGAAATAAAAGGGACTTTTACAATCTTATCTTTTATCCAGCTGCCTAACCTCCCTGCTTCTATGCGATAACACACAACCTGAGGAACATTCAGAACGGCAGTTTCAAGTGTCGCAGTTCCGGAAGCAACCAGAGCTGCTTTAGAATGCTGCAACAAATCATAAGTCTGACCAAAGAGAACCGGTATGTTATAATTTTCTAAAGCTTTGCTGTAACGATCCTGGGTCTGGGATGGCGCACCTGCAATAACATACTGAAATTGAGGAAATCTATCCGTAACCTTAGCCATTACCGGCAATATTCTATTGATCTCATCATTTCGGCTTCCTGCCAGCAAGGCAATAATGGGTTTTTCGGAGAAATTATTCTTCAAGATAAATTCCCCGAATGTTTGATCCCTGTTTGGGCGAACAGATAATTCATCTACGGTTGGATTCCCAACATAATGAACCTCAACTCCATATTTGTTATAAAAATCTGTCTCAAAAGGGAAAATTGTAAACATTTCATCAACATACTTTTTTATCTTATAAACCCTTTTGGTTTTCCAGGCCCATATTTTTGGAGATATATAGTAAAAAACTCTGATATTATTGGCTTTTGCAAATGCAGCCATCCTCAGATTAAAGCCTGGGTAATCTACCAGAATAAGGACATCGGGTTTAAAATCAAGCAGTTTATTTTCTGCAATATTGAAATTCCGTCTTATTTTATGAAGATTAAACAGCACCGGAAAAAGACCCATGAAAGCCATCTCACGATAATGCTTCAACAGGATTCCTCCTTGTTCAGCCATCAGGTCGCCGCCAAAGTAGCAAAACTCAGCCTGACTGTCTTTTTTCTTAAGTTCAGCCATCAGGTGAGAGGCATGTAAATCCCCGGAAGCTTCACCGGCAATAATAAAATACTTCATTTGATTTTTATCAGGTAATCTATCCTACTCTTAAATTGAAAAATAAATTACGTGAAATTAAGAGTTTTTGATGATTTAAATCAATTTGATTACAAAAATCAAAATAGCTATCAGTATTGTTGCTCCAAGTATTCCTCTTGCTGTTTTGAACCTGCTGCTGTTTACAAAAAAGAAGAATGGAGCCAGATTAGGTAAAACAGAAAGGCTCATTACATGAACAATCTTTCCTGAATCAATGAGAAATTTAAAATAATCAGAAAACGATGTAGCATGAATCCGATACAGAAAATAAAGAAAGAAAGAAATTACTGGCAAAACCAAGCCTATGGCTATTCCAAGGAGCAACTTGTTTAGTGTAGCGGATTGATTTAAGATGGCCATTGCATCAGAATTTCCAATGTTTCATTACCGGGAATGCTGTATAAGCAGTTAGATCAGTGCTTACGGGAACTACGGATACATATCCGTTCAGAAGAGAAAAATCATCCGTGTCTATAGCTTCTACTTCAGCATTGTTGAAGTAACCTTTGAGCCAGAAGTATTCACGTTCATGAGGATCAGTGCGCCTTTCAAATTCTTCTATCCACTTTCCTCTTGTCTGGCGGCAAAAATTTATTCCTTTTACCTCACCTTTAGGGATGTTCACGTTAAGGCAAACACCTTCAGGCAGTCCGTGTTCGACGATATTCTGAAATATTTTTGCAACCACCATCTTTGATCGTGAAAAATCAGCCTCCGGATCGTAATCATTAAGAGAGAACCCAATTGATGGAATTCCATGAATACATCCTTCAAGAGCAGCACCCATAGTTCCTGAATAAAGAACAGAAACCGAGGTATTAGCACCATGATTAATACCGGAAATTACAAAATCAGGAAGCTTCGGGAGCAGCTGATTACAGGCCAGTTTTACGCAATCCACCGGAGTACCGTTACAGGAATAGACGAGAAGTCCATCAACGTCCTGATGCTTATTAATCCTTAATGGACTGTCAATTGTAATGGCGTGCGACATTCCTGATCTCGGACTATCAGGAGCTACTACTATAATATTTCCGAAAAGACGTAAGACCTCAATAAGTTCGTTTAACCCTTTAGCATAAATGCCATCATCGTTTGTAATCAATATCTGAGGTTTGTCTTTCATCGTTGATGTGTTGATGTGTTGATGTGATGTGATGATGTGTTGATGTGATGTGATGATGTGATGATGTGATCCTCCCTCATCAGCACATCAGCTAATCAGCACATCAGCTTTTCAAATAACTTCTTATAACTGATCTCCCGGCTTATTATCTCCTGAAGCTTGCTTATATCAACCCGTTCTTGATTCATCGTATCCCGGTAACGAATTGTGACACTATTGTCCTCAATCGTTTGGTGATCTATCGTTACACAGAAAGGTGTACCAATAGCATCCTGGCGACGGTAACGTTTCCCAATAGAGTCCTTTTCATCATACTGACAGGTAAAATCGAACTTAAGAGAATCAACGATCTCTCTTGCTTTCTCAGGAAGGCCATCCTTTTTAATAAGCGGCATCACTGCTAACTTCACTGGAGCGAGAGCCGCAGGGAGCCTTAAAACGACTCTTGTGTCTTTCTTACCATCAGCCCCTGTCAGCTCTTCTTCTGAATAAGAAGCTGAGATAACCTGTAAAAACATCCGATCCAATCCAATGGAAGTTTCTACAACGAAAGGAGTATATGATTCATTCAAATCCGGATCAAAATAGGTAATTTTCTTCCCTGAAAATTTCTGATGCTGTGAGAGGTCATAATCGGTTCGTGAATGTATTCCTTCCACTTCTTTAAAACCAAAAGGGAATTTATATTCAATATCCACTGCAGCATTTGCATAATGGGCTAATTTTTCATGTACATGAAAACGATAATTATCATCTCCAAAACCTAATGCTCTATGCCATTTGATTCGGGTTTCCTTCCATTTTTCAAACCATTGAAGCTCACTCCCGGGTCTGACAAAAAACTGCATCTCCATCTGTTCAAATTCCCTCATGCGAAAAATAAACTGACGAGCCACAATTTCATTACGGAAAGCCTTTCCGATTTGAGCGATTCCAAAAGGAATCTTCATACGTCCTGTTTTCTGTACATTGAGATAGTTAACAAAAATGCCTTGTGCAGTTTCCGGACGAAGGTAAATTTTCAAAGCTCCATCAGCAGTTGAACCCATTTCAGTAGAAAACATCAGATTAAACTGACGGACCTCTGTCCAATTCCTGGTTCCGGATATAGGACATACAATTTCCTGATCTTCGATTATTTTTTTCAGTTCAGCAAAATCAGAATCATTTAGTGCTTTTGAAAAGCGGTCATGAAGTTCATCCCACTTAGCCTGATTCTCCAGAACGCGTGCATTGGTCGCCCGGAATTGAGTCTCATCAAAGGAGGCTCCAAAACGGCCCCTGGCTTTTTCGATTTCCTTATCAACCTTAGCTTCAATTTTAGCCAGTTGTTCTTCAATCAACACATCGGCCCGGTATCTTTTCTTGGAATCTTTATTATCAATCAAAGGATCATTGAATGCATCCACATGCCCTGATGCCTTCCAAATGGTTGGATGCATAAAAATAGCAGAATCAATGCCCACTACATTTTCATTAAGCAATACCATGGAATCCCACCAATATTTTTTAATATTGTTTTTTAATTCTACTCCATTTTGACCATAGTCGTAAACTGCACCTAATCCGTCATATATTTCACTTGAGGGAAAAACATATCCGTATTCTTTACAGTGCGCAACCAACTTTTTAAATAAATCTTCCTGAGCCATATCAATAATAATTTCAGCTTTAGTGCTCTATATTAGGGATGTTCGAATTACACTAATTAAAGACGAATCTTCACGAACGCTAAAATCAAATTTCGGATATCGAATAATGGTTAGAGCGTTCGTGTAAATTCGTAACAAATTCGTGAAATTCGATTATTTTTTCTTGTCCTTTATTTCTTCAAACTCTATATAATCTCCTTCATTCCGGGAGTAATGTTTTTGTTTTTTTTTGTTGGTATAATCAATGGTAACATCTCCGGACCGTGTAGTTTTTCTTGTTTGTTCTGTTTCCCTGTTTTTCATATCCTGAAAAAGTTTGTTCGCAGCCCGATCGACTAATCTTGGAGCGAGAAAACGCATAAAGAACTTAAAAAGATAATAGATGATCAACAGGATGAATACAAGCCTGAGAAATGAAACAATATTCAAAAGTATAAAAAGGGTCATAAGTGATTTAAAATAAAATCAAATGCAAATTTAATTCTTAATTGCGAATTATTGCGAATTACACGAATAAAAGACGAATTTTCACGAAAGCTGGGGAAAACAATTTTCGAGTCAATAATCCGTAATTTGTAGATCAGAACACGGATGACACTGATCTAAAAGATTTCCACGGATCTTTCAATAAACACATGTTAATGAACCATATTTCCAACGAAGGACTGTCGTTTATTTATTTCAATAATTCCTTCATTCTTTAATTCCTTCATTCTTCCGAGTTCATCCCTAACATCCGTGTCATCCGTGTTCTAATTGATTCACTTCGTAATTCGTAATTCGTAATTCGTAATTCGTAATTTAATATGGGCAACCACATTCTTTGTTAACCCCTTTTGAGGATTTCCCCTTAAATTCCTTTTGCCGGTTGTCAAAAATAAAGTTGATACCCAGTCGCAAATTCATATTTTTTGCCTGACTGGGATAAAAAGGAGAGAAAATATTATCGGAAGCAGCGTAAATCTGAAAGGGTCCTCCCCGGAAAGCTACTCCAGCGCCTAAATTATCAAAGGTTGATTCCATAATTGAATAACTTCCCGTCAGAGAAATACCATTTCCTATCAGCACATTGGCTGACGTGGTAAATGAAGTCCGCAAAAAATTATTAAAGGCCCTAAGTCTGGCCAATCCTGCAAGACTCACTTTGTCACTCAAGGAATATTCACCTCCCAAATAGAGCTTCACCGGAAGGAAAGTTGAGAAACCTCTTTCCGAATGTCTTGGATTAAATTCATTATTAAGAGAATCCCCTATCTCATTGATCAGCCCCGTTAAATCCGTAACCAGGGGAAGAGAAGGCCCCGCAATCATTACCCCTTTATAGCGATATCGTCCATTTTCATTAAACTGAGTAGTATTGCTGCTCCAGGATATCATTCCCACATCAATAAGACTGGCTGATAAGTCGAGTTTCTTGTTTGCGTGGTAAGATATTCCAAAATCCATTGCGAATCCTGGGTTCCCGTAGTTTGTTAAGTAATTACTCAAATCAAAATTATTGGTAACAGAATTCAAATCGCCCGACGGGTCATAATTAAATTGCAGCGGCGCTGAAATTTCAGCTTTCCCTAAGGCAGTAACATCAAGATAATTCCCGGTTGGAGGAGATGAAACAACAAAACTCATTCTGTTTGTGTGGATAGCTCCCATACCAAAAAGAATTTTGCCTGTGATCCCGAAGGTAGTCTTTTTATTTATTTCGTTTGAATAATTAAAGGCAAGTTCCCGGTAATGCTGGGCATTAATTCCAAAGCCATTCGAATTAAAAGAAGTTCCGATGTAAGGATAATTGCCAAAATTTATCAGTTTAATGAGATTTTCATGAAAAAAAAACTCTGAAATCTCTTTTTCGGAAAATGACAAGCCAAAGAAATGTTTACCTGATTTAAATCCTCCTTCGAGAAAGGTTAATCCTGCCGATTCGTTAATGAAATTTGATCTGCCAATGGCAGTGGAGAATTTATTTAAATCAAGAACAAGAGAGTCGGCTTGTAAACCTGTACCCCGGTGAATCAGGTCTGAATAACTCCAGTTATTGGTATTAACAGAAAGGTCTAATTTGGAAAAGCCAGGCATACTGAAATAAAATCCTTCTTCAATTCCAGGTCTTGCAGGATTCAGATCCTTCGTCTGAGGGATACCCTTCATGAAATACAGGGTGTTCGGCTGAGACTTTAACTCAATGGAAAAAAGAAAAATAATTAAAATCGGAAGGAAGATTAAGAAAGGAACTTTATACCTCATTATCAGATCTTAGTTTAGTTTGCCTAATAAAACATTCGCCTTAAAGTTTATTTGTATCTTAAATTCAGATTCCTTAAGATTTTTCCATATTACCGGACTGCCCGAATCTTTCAGCATAACAATACATCTCACCCCATCCGTAGTTTTAATTACTTGGAGATCATTGGAATTAAGAAGATATTTCATTGTAGTAACGGAAGACTGAGTTACCTTACCGGATGCATCAACTGTTCCCGATGGTAATACACCAGAATCGTAAGTTTGTCCCGAAACAGTACCTGTTGAATAATTAAAGAAAGAGAACTGAACCTGCATTTTCATTGGAGTACCGTTGGTAAATGTCACAACCAAATAAGTAGAATCGATTGCATCGGAATTAAAAGTAACTTCTCCTTTATTCCAGTTAAATTGAGTTAGTTCGATTTCGGGATAGTAGACCGCCTGATCATCAGCCCCGACATAGGGAAGATAATCCTTCACTTTAAAGGTGCCATAGGCCAGAGGAGCATAGATGGTTGGCTTACTTGTCACGGAAAGCTTATCCAAATTGAAATCCTCAAGATGGCAGGAACACAAAAGGAAGATTAACAAGAAGGCTATACTTTGTATTTTTCTCATCATTTAATCTAAAAAAAATTCTGCTGCAAACACAATCGTTCATCATGGTTTCAGTCCAAAGAACGTATAAAAAATTGAATATTCCAATGAGAATCAGACAACAAAGATCAGGTTCATAACGGGGAATTTAATTCCCGGCTACTCGTATTACTTAATACGATAATTGTTTAAATATCCATCCGGTGAACCAACCAATAAATTAATCCGGTTATCTAAATAATTGAAATAATTCAAATCAAAGGCACTATTTCCTTCTATAGGAAAACCTTCATAGTCTGCTCCATCATGATTATAAAGATGAACTTGATTATCAGTTCTATCCACAATCCCCAGCTTTTTACCTTTACCGGGAATAACTACTACTTCGGGAGAAATATCAATCTTGTTCCTGTAACTCTTTGAAAAAACAGTTTTACCTTCTGAATTATAAACCTTTAGAGAATTCTCATCAAGTAATATATATTCCATCCGGCCATCATTATCCAGATCTTCATCCAGAAAGTAATGCTGAGGCGAAAATTGACCAACATGCATTGTCTTTACCGAACCGTCAAAACTTACAAAATAAATCGTCCCCTCGCCATCAGTAGTTACCAACCTTGGTGGATTGCGTTGATTGAAGGGCTCCAAAGTAAAGTTATTATTGATGGATCGTGACAATTCCTGCTGAAGAGCTACTCTTTGATTTCCTTTCCTGTCCATTATGTAAGTTTTCTTTTTATCACAATAGACTATGTAATCCTTTCCAAGTACTCTAAAAAACTGAACAGGTTTGCTCACGTAACTATCAAGAGGAGATGCCTGCCATCCTGTTATCTGTATTCCGTTCCGATCAAAGGCATAGATATTTCTATCTTCACAGGCCACAAATATCCGGTAATCAAAAGTTTTATCATAATCGAATACCCCAAGGCCATTGGTTGCCTTTGATTTAAAACGGACAGGGAAACCCGGTATATTGTTGCCATCGCTATCAATCATGTACAGACCATCGGCCGTGTTGAAGAGGAATTGAAGCCTCTTGTCTTTAAAATATTTTACCTGGTATATTTCACTGATAATCTGATTCGGGAGTTTTTTCTTCCATTTCAACTGGCCTTTATCACTAATCAGATAAAGATTGTAATTCTTATCCTGAACAATGACATCCGGCTTCCCATTATCCGGTGGATTTACCACAAACTGAGGCTTTATTATACCGATGCTATCCGTTTTAAATTTCCAAACGGTAATTGGTCTGTTGTGGATTTCATCACTATAGGTAAGCCGGCCAAGATTATAAATCATTCTCTTTTCAGCTGTTATCAGCCATCCGAATGATTGAATGTGTTGTAATTTATCCTGCTGATCTTGCAATTTGCCGTAAAAACCCGGATTAAGATCTGATCGAAAGGATGGAAGGCAATAATCCGGCTTACCCCAGAGAAAGAATATTAAAGGCTGTGATAACCCAGAAATAAATTCATTATAAACAGAATTCTTGTCCAAAGTCTCATTCAGGTTAACAGATATCAGGTAATCCTCTATGGCTTTAAATGATCCGGCCATAACGATACAGCTGTCACAAATTGTATAGCAGGATGTTGGGACACCGGAGAAAATTTCCCCGAAAACCCTCTCAGCAAAATTATCAATTGGTATTTGATAGATCTTGAATACAGTGTCTTTCCCTATTTTAAATTCCTCTTTTAATCCCTTGAAAATGGCCCTTTTCCCCGCCACAACAGGCTTGACCAGCTTTAACATTAAAGAATCAAGATGATTTTCATTCTTTATCTTCATGATAAAATACCTGTTTCCCAAAGGAACAGAATCATTAAAACCGGTAAAAAATACCCCTGCCTGATTATTGAGATTGGTCTTTACCATATCCTGAAGATTTACTCCATACAAAGTATCGGTTTCCGTCATTGCACTTCTATAAAAATCCAACTCTGACTTAGAGAGTGAACTTTCATAATCATTAAAATAGGAAGATACATCTTTGATATTCAAACACTGAAAATAAGAAGTTTCATAGGGAAGATGTTTATCCAGATCAAAATGGACAGGTGTCTGATGGATAAGGACCCTCATAAAATCATTTATTGAATCGGAAGGTATAATCATCCCATTAAGAAACAACTCCTTTTCCTTAAAACTTAAATCCAGCTCCGCCCAACTTGAAATATGTGAATCCGTGTTTATCTTCTTTAGGAAACTATTTCTGAAAAGTGGCGCTATTATCTCACTGAAATTGGCGCGATTGATGTAAATATTCAGATCAGCATTGGGTGACGCCGTTTTATATATTTTCTGGAATTCAGCGTTTTCAGTAAGAGAAACCTGATCCAATTGTGCTGCAGCTTCAAGAACGCGATCGGGATCAGTTCCTGCGATAAAGACTCCCTTATAAAAAGATATGCAAAAAGTAGTTCTGCTTGGGCCTGTTGACCAGTAATAAATATCTGTTGATATCTCACCTTTTTTCTGGTTTAAACTGGAGGCATTTCTCTTAAAAAAATAATCCTTTACAAGATTTTTTATTGTTGTTTTTTCCGCCATATCGGACAATTCCAGCAGGTAGAGAAATGACAATTTCCCCTTCGATCCTCCATATGATACTAAAATATCCTTTTCAGAAAGGTATTTCTCAGATGCAGGATCATGATGAAAAAGAGAATCGACAAGATTTAATTGGTTTGAAAAAAAAGAAATTCCAGGGAATGAAGAAAATTTATTAAAAATAAAATTCGCGGAAGCTCTGGAAGGAAAAGCCGATATTTTTTTAACTCTGATGATAATGGAGGAATTGGGAGGAACTGCCTTGAAAGCTGAAGTGTTGAAATACTTGGATTCATTGGTAAAATAAAACCATCCGGCAACCAGACCGAAGAGTAAAAAAACAGTAAGTATTCCAATTGATTTTCTGCCCATCTTTTCTATATGTTTTCACTTGTAAATATAGTAATTACCTCACATTCAATACAAATCATCATTTTTTCTTCCCTTTCAGTAAAGGAATGCCGCATGAACCAAATGGCCTCGCTGAATTAAATATCTGGAATACAATTTTCACGAAGTTTCATTTTAATCCACACATTCAACAAGGATGCTAAAGCAAATGATTGCTGAAACAATATAGTATTTCGACAAAGACTTATGTTCTATTTAAAATAAATAAGAATAAAGATAATAATTAATTTCAATTATAATAGTTAAAATGGCACTAATTACATAAAAAAATCCGGATCATAAGGTCCGGATTTTTTGAATTATATTAAAGAAACCTATTCCTGATATTACATCAATTTAATCGTCTGCGACCGATCAGGTCCGACTGAAACTATAGAAACGGGAACACCCATTTTTGATTCAATAAATCCGATATAACGCTTCAATTCCAATGGGAATTTCCCTTTATCATCCACACCGGTTAAATTTGTCTTCCATCCCGGGAGTTCTTCATACACAGGCTCAACATCATCATTCAGTTCATATGGAAATTCATCTGAAATATTTCCGTTGATTTTATATCCTGTACAGACTTTTATTGTTTCAAATTCATCCAGGACATCAGCCTTCATCATGATTAGTTCGGTTACCCCATCAATCATTATAGCGTATTTGAGCGCTACAAGATCAAGCCAGCCGCATCTTCTTGGACGTCCGGTAGTAGAACCATATTCATGACCTGCTTCACGCATTTTCTGTCCAATGGCATCAATAAGTTCTGTCGGGAATGGCCCGCTTCCAACCCGGGTGCAGTAAGCTTTGAAGATACCAAATACCTTTCCTATTTTCCCCGGTGCAATTCCCAGTCCGGTGCAGGCTCCGGCAGCAATAGTGCTGGAAGAAGTCACAAAAGGATACGAACCGAAATCAATATCGAGTAAAGTTCCCTGTGCTCCTTCAGCAATCACTGATTTTCCAAGTTCCAGCTGCTTATTTATGAAATGCTCACTGTCAATTAAAGAAAACCTTTTTATCATTTCAATACCTTCAAACCAGGATTTTTCATATTCCTCGAGCGCATTTTTGTAATCAAAGTGATAGAAATTTTCAAGTAAATCAATATGCTGTTTAACCCGGCTTTTATATTTCTCATTAAGATCATTTTCAATATCACCGATCCGAAGACCTTCTCTTCCGATTTTATCCCGATAAGCCGGTCCTATACCCTTTAGAGTAGAACCTATTTTCGAATCACCTTTGGAGGATTCTGAAGCCGCATCAAGCAAGCGGTGAGTGGGAAGAATAAGATGGGCTTTTTTGGAAATAAACAGAGTTTTGGAAAGATCTAAGCCAAGATTAGATAATGAATCGATTTCTTTTTTGAAAATACATGGATCAATAACAACCCCGTTTCCGATCACATTTATCTTATCCTCCCTGAAAATTCCGGAGGGTATGGTATGCAAAACATGTTTAATATTATTAAACTCGAGGGTATGCCCAGCATTTGGACCTCCCTGAAAACGAGTAATTACATCATATTGCGGTGTCAAAACATCCACCACTTTTCCTTTTCCTTCGTCTCCCCATTGAAGACCAAGCAACACATCTACTTTCATCATTTAGATTTTCATGAATTTTTAACGAAACACACGAACCTTCTGTCTCTCACCTAAATAAATTTGTATTTAATTCAAGAACATTTAACAAGTTTATTGATAAAAAACCGGAAGGGCTGAAACCGAGCAAAGGTAGAAAAAAAAATGATTTGCAGATATGAAGATGTGGCAATATGCCGATTTGCTTAATAAGTTGACGTGGCGAAGAGTTGATGTATTGATATTGTAGATATGACAATAAATGAGTGGCTTAAAAAGAATTTTAAGAAATTGAAGAAATAAAAAACACTTAATTCTCTCAATTATAGGAAACTAAAAAAGCAACCAAATAGTTGCTCTATATTTAATCCTTTATTCATCACCTTATCCTTTATTATCATCCAGTTCACCATAAAGATAAAGGGAATGATGAGAAAGTTTGAAGTTATACCGGGAACAAGCATCCTGAATAATTTCGGCAATACGCGGATCGTGAAATTCAATGACTTTCCCTGTATGGATATCGATGAGATGATCGTGTTCGGTGGTTGCTAATGTTTTTTCAAACTGTGCCATATTTTTACCAAATTGATGTTTTACCACCAATTTGCATCCAAGAAGTAATTCAATTGTATTGTAAAGTGTGGCCCGACTGACCCTGTAATTTTTATTTTTCATTGAAATATACAGGGATTCAATATCAAAATGTCCTTCACGCGAATAAATTTCATCAAGAATGGCATACCGTTCGGGAGTTTTACGGTGCCCTTTATGTTCAAGGTATTCAGTAAATAATGCCTTAACTGTTTCTTTATTAGTCTTTAAGCTATTCATACTTAAACCAAGTTTAAATAGAGGTAAAGGTATAAATAATTACGAATTACGAATTACGAATTACGAATTTTTCTACAAAGGAAATTTTATACGAAAATATGGTGTCCGTACATTCCCGTATCATCCAATTCGTAATTATTCTTTAAACCTCTTTCCTTATGACGGAATCAACGCCCTTTATGCTTAGCAATTTGGAAATTAAGGTATCAAGCATATCCGTATTGTGTACATACAGGTAAAGATTTCCTTCAAAAATACCATCATGAGAATCCAGACTTAAAGATCTTATATTGATCTGGTATTCATTTGAGATTAAGTTAGTAATCTTATGTGCCATTCCCTGCTGATCAAATCCCTTGATAAATAAATGAATCAAATAAGAGAGCACTTTAGATTTGGTCCAGGTAGCTTCTACAATATCGTCGCCATGACTCGACATAAGTTTTATTGCTTCCGGACAGGATTTATTATGTATGATAATTTTACTCCCTTCAGAAACAAACCCCACTACATCATCTCCAGGAATAGGATTGCAGCACATGGCGAGGACATAATTCTCATTTTTCTGGTTTTCATTTAGTAAGAAAGGAATGCGTTTATCAATCTTGACATTATCATTCTTTTTATCCCCCCCGAATGAAAGTTTCCAGAATTTGATGAATTTATTTATCGGTTTCTCAAGTAAAATATTTTCAAGATTATCCAGACTAACAAGTCCCATGCCTATGTCGGCATAAAGCTGTTCCTTTGTATGAAGCCCAAAATGAATGATAAGTTTTTTTAGTGTATTCGAGGAGACCTTTCACCCGTAACTTCTCGAGCTGTTTATTTAATTGAATTCTTCCTTCTTCAATGTGTTTCTTTCTGTTGCTGCTTGAAGGAATCCCTGATCTTGGTTTTTGCTCTTGCTGTAATGGCAAAATCAATCCAGGAAGGCTTTGGGAAATTGTTTATCTGAAGTAAGAATTTCCACCTGATCCCCGCTCTTTAATACGCATAACTCATTGGAACCAGCTGATGATTAACTTTTGCTCCGATACAATGATTGCCCAGTTCAGAGTGAAGATCATAAGCAAAATCCAGCACTGTAGCTCCCTTTGGAAGCATTTTCATTTCTCCCTTTGGGAGTGAAGATGATGATTTCCTGCGCATAAAGGTTCAGCTTAAATTCATCGAGAAAATCAAGCGCATCAGATTCAGGATTTTGTAAAAGTTCACGAATCTTGTAAAGCCATTTATCAAGTTCGTTTTCTGTGGATCCTTTCACCTTTATACCTGGTAATGAGCCGCAAAACCCCGTTCAGCTATCTCGTCCATCCTTTCGGTGCGTATCTGCACTTCCACCCAATGGCCTTTGGGGCCCATCACGGTAACGTGCAAAGCTTCATAGCCATTTGCTTTGGGAATGGTGATCCAATCCCTGATCCTATCAGGTTTAGGAGTGTAAATATCTGTTATTAAAGAAAGAATATCAAAACATTGCCTCTTCTCTGAAATACCTTCTTTTGTCTTAAATACAATACGCACAGCCAGCAAATCATAGATCTCATCGAAAGTCACATTCTTGGTTTGCATCTTATTCCAGATGGAATAGATGGATTTGGGTCTCCCGCTGATGGTGAAATCAAAATTCTCAGAATGGAGTTTTTCCTGTATTGGCCTGGCAAAGTCGTATACAAGATAATTAATTTGTTCCTCGGCGCTGTGAAGTTTCATCTCAATCTGATGATAAACTTCAGGGTATTTGTATTTCAGACTGAGGTCCTCCAATTCAGTCTTGATAGCATACAATCCAAGGCGATGAGCAAGCGGAGCAAATATATAAAGTGTTTCAGAAGATATTTTTAACTGTTTGGCATGTGGCATTGAATCCAATGTCCTCATATTGTGCAATCTGTCCGCCAGTTTAATTAAAATCACGCGAACATCATCAGAGAGGGTCAGGAGCATTTTTCTGAAATTCACTGCCTGTCTGGAATCAAAGGTACCAGTCAATTTAGTCAGCCCATCTACCAGAGAGGCCACCTTTTCTCCAAACATGTTGGATATGTCCTGAAGAGTGTATTCCGTATCTTCCACCACATCATGCAAAATAGCTGCCAGAGCAGATTTTGTTCCAAGACCTATTTCACTCACTACTATTTTTGCGACTGCCAAAGGATGAAGGATATAAGGTTCGCCTGAATTTCGACGGACTCCCATATGGGCGGTATTGGCAAAAAGAAAAGCTTTCCTTATTAGTTGTTCATTTTCAGGCGTAAGTTCCCTGCTGAAAGACTTTAAAAGGTCTTCAAACAAATCATTAATTTCCCTTTTTTCTATTTCAGTCTGTAAATCCATTTAAAGCCGCAATATCCTATTGATTATTTGTAATCTGTAAATTTAACTCTTTTTGTTTTAAATGAGGATTCCGCATTTCACTCCTCTCATCTCTCATGAGGACTCCAAATTTCACGAATTGAAGACGAATTAGCACGAACGCTTTTAACTTGGTTGTGGATCATTGCCAAAGTTGATTGACTAAAACTCATCTCTCATATCTCACCTCTGTTCCCTATTTTATCGTAAATAATCCCGATAGTTTCCACCATATTACCCCATGAGAATTTTTCTTTCTCATTGATCACATTCTGAGTAAAGAAATCACACCGGTCATTTTCATAAAAATCACAAATCGCCTCAGCAATGGCGTCGGGTCCGGGTTGAACCACATATCCAACTTTCCCATCCGGGATTGTTTCACCCAAGCCTCCCACATCAGTGACAAGCATCGGTTTGTTGTAATTGAATGCAATCTGGGTTACGCCGCTTTGGGTGGCTGATTTGTATGGTTGAACAATCATATCTGAAGCTCCGAAATAATAAGCAACTTCATTATCTGCAATAAAATCAGTCCGAAGAACCACGTAATCGGAAAGATTCTTTTCTCTGATGATATGGTAATATTTTTCAGCTGAAGTATAAAATTCACCGGCTACAATAAGTTTTACCGGAAACCGTCGCAGACGGTCCTGTGCAAATGCTTCAAGCAGCCAGTCCAAGCCCTTATACTCTCTGATAAATCCGAAGAATAAAAGATAACGATAAGCGGGATCCAGTTTTAACTCTTTGAGTGAATGTTCCCTTGAAACTATTTTACCGAAACTGTCATAAAGGGGATGAGGGGTAAAAGCCATTGGAGCGCCTGGTCTCAATCGTTTAAGATCTTTAAGAACAGCTTTTGACATCGTAATAAATCCATCGGAGCTCCGGGTGAAATACCATGTAAACAGATTGTCCCCTATGCGTTTTTCGTGCGGAATTACATTGTCGGCAATGGACAAGACTTTGGTAAATTTATTTTTTTTTGCAATTCTTGCTATGGTTCCAAGACAGGGAGCCATAAAGGGAATCCAATATCTTATAATCAGCAGATCCGGCCTCTCCTTCTTTATCTTTCTGCCAACTTTGATCCAGTTGAAAGGATTTATCGAGTTGACTTCAATTCTTATATCCAGATCTTCAGGCGCTGGTTGATCTGTATACTGAGTTTTTCCGGGAAACAGAAAAGATGGGTACTGAAGTTTAAAGGTATAAGCAGTGAAATCATATCCTGCCGCTTGCAGAGCTTTGGCCAGACGCTGATTAAATGTTGCAAGTCCGCCTCTGAAAGGCCAGGTAGTTCCGAGTAATATTACTTTTTTCATTTATTCATAGAACTTAAATCATGCAGGCAAACAAATTGCTTTTAGTCTACTATATTGTTTACTCACAAAAATAGTCATTTTAATGAAGTGTTGGAAAAAATGGATAAATTACATTTCCATCAATATCTTCAATCAGGAACATCATTCTCAATTTCTGCTATGGTTATTTTCTTAAAATCAGAAGGAACATTAAAGTAATAGTTTCTTGAAATTCCGGCATTCTCACCCGCTTTGATATCACTCTCATTATTGCCGATCAGAACAGACTCTGATAAATCAAGATTGTACTCCCTGGCGGCCTTTAAAATCATTCCCGGATTGGGCTTCCGGCATTCACAAGGCCCGGTGATATCGGGATGGTGAGGGCAACAATATATTTTAGAAATGGTGATTCCCCTTTCCCTAAACTCAGACACCATCCACTCCGACAATAGCCGAAAATCTTCAACGCTATAATATCCACGTGCGATGCCTGCCTGATTGGTTATAATAAAAATAAGAAATCCTCTTTGCTGAAAGTGCTCACAAAATTCAAAGATCCCATCAAGGAAATCAATGTCTTCTATTTTATAAACGTAGTTCTTGTCTATGTTTACCACCCCATCCCTATCCAGAAATAAAGCTTTATTTTTCTTCATTTTCATACTACTGAGGTCAATAAGGTTTGGAAGAACCTATCATATATTATCAGACCTTAATTGCAATATTCTATATATCATTATTTTGCGTCTTTGCGAGAAATATTTCCAAATTCAGGAAGAACCTATCGTAATTATCAGACCTTAATTGCAATATTCTATATACCATTATTTTGCGTCTTTGCGAGAAATATTTCCAAATTCAATTGTTATCTTATTTGATGTTCGGATTCAAATCCGCGAGGGCTTTATACAAAACATGCAAACAAAACTCTCAACCTTATTAACGTTATTTTAAAACATCTCGTTAGTTCCCATTCGTACGTTTTCAAATCGTGGAACGCTGTTCACTGTTTCCGTTAATTATTCCAAAATCTACCTGTGCTTTGGCATAATCTTCAGGAATCCCGATATCGATAAAATAGTCATCTGAAATAAATGCTCCAAATCTCAAATGATTGAACTCTTTTTCGAGAATTTCAGATTCAAAAGAGAATCTGGAATTCAGGGGGAATTCACCCAATAAGCTACGGTTTAGCACATATACGCCCCCATTGATCAAACCTTTTTTACAGGGAAATTTCTCTTTCATTCCGATTACCCTATCTTCTTTAACAATAACAGTACCATACCGGTTGAAATTTTCCATTTTCTTAAGGCCTAAGGTCAGATCAAATGAACCTTTATGATGAAAGAGAACTAATTCCTTGAAGGAAAGATCGAAATAAGTGTCCCCGTTAATGATAAGAACTTCCTCATTCTCCGTCATTTCTAAAGCTTTACGGATACCGCCGCCGGTACCCAAAGGGATATCTTCAATCGAATAGAGCAAATCTGCCCTCTCAAATTTATCACCAAAATGATTCAGAATGGATTCACGTTTATAACCCACTGCCAGAATTATCTTGTTAATATTTTGTTTAACCAGGTTTTGAAGTATATAATAAAGAAAAGGTTTTCCTGCAACGGGCGCCATAGGTTTTGGCACGTCAGAAACAACAGATTGAATTCTTGTTCCAAATCCACCGGCTAATACAATTGCTTCCAAATTAAATCTCCTATTTAATTAATATCACAACATCAAACATCAGCATATCATCCCATCAACTCCTCCTCCGTGTTCTCCGCAAAAGTCGAAGACTTTCTCTGTGTCCCTCAATTCGTAATTCCTAATTATTAATTTTCCTCCGTGTCCCTCTGTGTCATCCGTGTCTCCGTGGTCAACCAATCGGCACATCACCACATCAATAAATCTTCCAACCATGGCATCCGCCTTCTGAAAAATGCACATTGATCACCCTGCCCCCGAACCTGTTTAAAGCATTCATTACATTGATTTTCTTTACCGGATCAACGATAAACATCATGTAACCACCTCCCCCGGCACCAGAGACTTTACCTGCAAGAGCCCCAGCGCTTATGGCCGTTTCATAAATCTCCTCTATCAGCGAATTTGAAATGGCCTGTGCTGTTTTCTTTTTATCATTCCAGGATTTATTGAGCAATGTGGCAAAAGCTTCGATATTACCATTTAATAAGGCCTCTTTCATTTTTAAAGATGCATTTTTTAAATCATGCATCGCCTGCAACGCCACGGGAGTTTTTTTCTCCACGTTAGATTTCTGCTCCCGAATAATATCGGCTGAAAAACGGGAAATATCAGTATAATAAAGAATCATGGAAGCTTCCAGTTCATCCTTTATCCAGTTCTTTATTCTCAGGGGATTCACAATAACCCTGTCTTCATTATAAAACTCGATAAAATTAAATCCGCCAAAAGTAGCAGCATACTGATCCTGCTTACCTCCCCCCAATCCAACATCGATTCTCTCTATTTCATAAGCAAGCCGGGCTATATCATACTCCCCCAGAGGAAGATTTAACCATTCCGTATAAGCTTTTACCATCGAAACCACCATGGTGGATGAAGAACCAAGTCCGCTGCCCGGAGGGGCGTCGGCATAAGTGGTCATTTTTAAAGATAAAGGTTTCCCTGAATTGAAATCCCTTACAATCCGGTTGTATACTCCCTTGTGAAGATCCAGATTGCCATCCAGAACAAAAGATTCCATGGGTTTTGAAAGAAAAGTCTGATTCATATCGGCTGATTCAAAAAAAATCTCTCCGTTTGAGTGCTCCTCAATGATGCACGTGGCATACAAATCAATGGAAACATTTAAAACCGAACCTCCGAATTCATCACAATAGGGACTTAAATCTGTACCTCCCCCTGCCAGGCCTAACCTCAATGGCGCTTTTGAACGAATAATCATAGTTGTTTAACTTAAAACAGGAATTTCGTAAAGGTACAAAGTTGACAATAAATTGGCTCACTATCAAAAAAGTCATGATTGATAAAAACTATTTGTAGAAAATAATCTAATTTTATACAATATAATACGAACTGTTTATGAAAAGTTTCAATATCTCAATACCAGATAATAAGGCAAATATTTTTATCGAAATGATGAAGAATTTAAAATTTGTAAAAAAAATACAGGAAGTACCAGATCTTTTTATTCCTGAAGAACAAAAAGAAATTGTTCTTAATCGCCTAAAAGAGATAGAAAAAGATCCCGAAAATTCTTTAGATTGGGAGGAAATAGAAAGAAAGATTAAACTCTAATGTCATTTAAAATTTCTTACTCTCAAGGATTTTATTTTGACTTACAACAGTCAATAGATTTTTACAACTCCCGCAAAAAAGGTTTAGGTACCCGATTTTTTAAGACAGTAAAATCTCAGATAGCGAAAATTCAAAAAAATGCTTACGGTTTTCAAATCCGATATCACAATATACGTTGTTCACCTTTAGATAAATTTCCATATATGGTGCATTACTGGATTAATCAAGAATCAAATACAATTATAATCATTGCTTTGTTTAGTGATTTCCGTAATCCCAATGTATGGGAAAACCGGACTGAAATGTCATAAAATTTTTATCCAGCAATCACATCACCCGGCTATTTTTGATTAACATAGACCAAAAATTCAGAAATGGGTCTAATTCATTTATGAATGATCAATTGAGGGAAATAACTTCCTTAGATATTTATTCTTATCGCAATCCGGAAATGCGGACTTAAATCGTTTGAACAAATCCGTTCCCTCTTTATCTTTCCTTAAAACTGAGCGATAAACGGCGTTCGCCCCATAATTTTTGTATGCTTCTTTTGATAAAACCTTTTTAACAAGGCTCAATTCATAAATCAGTTTTAATCCTTTAGCTGCAAAATCTGCGTACTCTGTCTTTTTGTCCTTTACCATAAATTTAATGTAAAGGCCTACATATTCGCGAGAATCAATGTATTAAGAATAATATCATCTGACAGCGCTAATTACCTTTTCAAGAATATCCTTAAGTACTACAATGATCAGAATAAATCAATTTACTATAGCCAAAAACTGAATTTTGAAATTCATTCTCTTTTAAAAATCCTATTAAAAACAACCATTCATCGGACTAAAAACAGATGAAGAAAGTTATCGCGTTTTAATCCATGGTAGTTTTAAAATATTTTACCCAATAGATGAAGAAAAAATAATTATTCATTTTATTTGGGACAGTCGTCAAAATCCTGGTTTTCAGAAAAGATAAATCCGCATTTTACCAGATCCACCATTCGTCGTTCTAAAATTATCCTTTCACCTCTTCCTGTCCATATTTGAAATAGGATTTGAAATACCTTCGTGTAATGATTCCGTAAGATTTGTTACAGGAACCATACACAAACATTACAGAAACATTACGCAAACTCCTGAGATGGCATAAAGGGAAAATCGTCAAAATCCGAATTTCCTGATAAGGTAAAATCCAGAATTCTTTTCAGAATTCCTTCTTATTTATCATTCCTATTATACTCTGAATTTTTTATACTTTTGTTGAAAACAGAAATACCATGGGAAAACAGAACTGGAAACCAGGGAATATGATTTATCCATTGCCGGCCGCCTTAATCAGCTGCGGCAGTACACCTGAGGAATACAATGTGATGACGGTTTCATGGTTAGGAACACTTTGCTCCGACCCTCCTATAGTTTATATCTCCGTGAGGCCGGGACGTAGTTCTCATGAAATTATAAAAAAGAACGGTGAATTTGTTATTAACCTCACCACCGAAGAAATGGCTGAAGCTACCGATTGGTGCGGTGTAAAATCGGGCAGAGATTTTGACAAATTCAAGGAAAGCGGACTTACTCCAATTCCTGCATCAATAGTGAAATGCCCTATCGTGGAACAATCGCCTGTCAGTATCGAATGCCGTGTCAGGGAAATCAAACCATTGGGAACCCATGATATGTTTATTGCTGACGTAGTTAATATTATAGCCGACGATAAATACATTGATACGGTATCCGGGGCATTTGATCTTGCTTCATCAGGGCTGCTTGTCTATAGTCATGGGAATTACTATGCCATGGGCAAAAAAATCGGAAAATTTGGATGGAGTGTAATGAAGGAGAAAACGAAAAAAAAACTTGGTCTTAAATAAAATAAATTTAATCCGAACTTAAACAGGTGATAAAATGAGACACAACATTTTAACAGGACTATTATTAATAGTTATGACAGCTTGCAATTCGAACGAAAAATCAAATGATAAATCAAAAGAAATGAATCCTTTATTAGCTGAATGGAAGACTCCGCACGAGACACCGCCTTTCTCTGAGATCAAACACGAGCATTTTGTTCCTGCAATAGATACGGCTCTGGCTGAAGCACGAGGCGAAGTAGACGCCATTATAAAAAGTTCAGATAAACCCACTTTTGAAAATGTGATTGTAGCTCTTGAGTTAGCGGGGCAAAAGCTCGAACGTGTAGCCGGGGTGCTTTATAACCTTAATTCTTCAAATACGAATGATACCATTCAGGCTATAGCCCGCGAAGTTTCACCAAAACTATCTGAGTTCTCCAATTATGTATCCCTCAATGATACGCTGTTCAACAAAGTAAAGGAAGTATATCAGCAAAAAGATCAGCGTAAGTTATCGGGTGAAGATAAAGAACTTCTGGAAAAGAAATATCTTGGATTTGTTCGCAGCGGTGCCAATTTAGTTGGTGATGCAAAAAAAAGATATGCCGAAATAACAACCGAATTGTCCAAATTAACATTAAAATTCGGCGAAAATGTTCTGGCGGAAACCAATGCATATCAGTTGGTGATTACAGATGAAAAAGACATGGCCGGCTTACCGGAGGCTGAGCGCGAAGCGGCGGCAGCTGCCGCAAAGCAAAAAGGCAAGGAAGGATGGCTTTTCAATCTGCAGGGACCAAGTTATGGCGCCTTCATGAAGTATGCGGACAATCGCCCTCTTCGTGAACAGATGTACAAAGCCTACAACTCACGTGGATTTAAGAAAAATAATAATAACAATGAGGAGATTATCCGCAAAATAGTAAATCTCCGTCTGGAAGAAGCAAAGCTTCTGGGCTATAAGAATTATGCCGAATACGTGCTTGCTGAAAGAATGGCTGAAAATCCCGGGAAAGTGGAAGGTTTTCTCCAGGAACTGCATCAGGCTTCAAAGGGTCCGGCTGAAAAAGAATTCAAGGAGGTTGAAGATTTTGCAAAAAATAGTGGATTTAAAGACAAACTTCAAAGGTGGGACTGGAGTTATTATTCGGAAAAGTTAAAGAATGCCAGTTATAAATTTGACGAGCAGCAGGTAAAACCTTATTTCCAGCTCGAAAAGGTTCAGGCAGGTGTATTTGAATTAGCGAACCGTTTGTACGGTTTGACTTTTAAGGAAAATAAAGAAATACCTATTTACCATCCTGATGTAAAAGTGTATGATGTGTTTGATAAAGATGGATCATTTCTTTCCGTACTTTATCTGGATTTCTTTCCCCGTGAAGGCAAAAATGGCGGAGCATGGATGAATGACCTTAGACCTGAAAGTCATGTAAACGGGAAAGTTATTCGTCCACTCATCACAGTAGTAGCCAATTTCACAAAACCAACGGCAACAAAACCTTCCCTTCTGACTTTTAATGAAGTATCAACTTTCCTTCATGAGTTCGGCCATGCATTGCATGGGATGCTTGCCCAAACGACTTACTCAAGTCAATCCGGAACAAATGTTTACAGGGATTTTGTTGAACTTCCCTCTCAGATTATGCAAAACTGGTGCATTGAGAAAGAATGGTTAAACCTTTTTGCCACTCATTACCAGACAGGAGAAAAAATACCTGACGAACTGATCAAAAAACTGATAAATGCAGAGAATTTCCAGGCAGGTTATCTGAGCGAGCGTCAATTGAGCTTTGGATTAAACGATATGGCATGGCATACAATTACGGAACCAATGAATGGAGACATCGTTGAATTTGAAAGGAAAGCCATTGCCCCAACAGAACTCTTTGCTCCTGTGGAAGGCAGCTGCCTGAGCACTTCTTTCTCTCATATTTTTGCAGGGGGTTACGCGGCAGGATATTATGGGTACAAGTGGGCTGAAGTACTTGATGCGGATGCATTTTCTGTATTCAAGAAAAATGGCATTTTTGATACAGCCACGGCAGCTTCTTTCCGCAAAAATATTCTCGAAAAAGGAGGTACGGAACACCCGATGAAACTTTATGTTGCATTCCGGGGTCAGGAACCTTCCATTGAGCCTTTACTGGAAAGAAGCGGATTGAAAAGTAAACAGTAAACAGACTTCTGCGATATAAAAACGTGCGAATGAGAACTATTTGTTTGTATGTTTTCTGCTAAGGTCAATTAGGTTTTGAAGAACCTATCGTTATCAAACCTTATTGACCTTAGTAGAAAGAACCGTCAGTCAGGATTAATTTAAAGTAATATAATAGGAAGTAAAAAGAAATCAGAAGACCATCTTTACCTTAGTAGAAGGTTTTTTATAATTTTACGTCCTAAAATTATCATGAAATGTTAGAACGAATCAGGGAGTTAAATAAAGAAATAGAAGGAATTACAGCCAATTCAACGGATGAGGCTGAAGCACTCCGTATAAAGTATCTAAGTAAAAAAGGCGAAATATCTAAATTACTCGATGAATTCAGGAATGTACCTGCCGACCAGAAAAGGGAAGTAGGACAGGCTTTGAATAATCTGAAGAATTTCGCTCTTGATAAGATTAATTCCTTGAAAGAGAGTCTTCAGGAACAGAAGAGTGAAATTTCGGGTGTAGACCTGACTCTTCCCGGAGAATCCATGAAATTAGGCACCAGGCATCCGATTACTCTGGTAAAAAATGAAATTCTCGATATCTTTAAAAGATTGGGATTCGTGGTTTCTGAGGGACCGGAAATAGAAGATGACTGGCATGTCTTTGGAGCATTGAACTTTCCCGAAGAACATCCGGCAAGGGATATGCAGGATACGTTCTTTATCCAGCGTGATCCTGATGTGCTCTTAAGAACGCATACCTCATCCGTACAGGTTCATGACATGGAGACCATGAAACCACCGATCCGGACGATAACCCCCGGGAGAGTATTCAGAAATGAAGCAATTTCCTACAGGGCCCATTGCATGTTTCATCAGATTGAAGGCCTTTATATTGATGAAAATGTTTCTTTTGCTGATCTGAAGCAGACGCTGCAATATTTTGCGAAGGAATTTTTTGGCGAAAAGACAGAGATCAGGATGAGGCCCTCTTATTTCCCATTCACCGAACCTTCTGCTGAAGTTGATGTATCCTGCTCTATTTGCGGAGGAAAAGGGTGCAATGTATGCAAACACACGGGTTGGTTAGAGATATTGGGTTGCGGTATGGTAGATCCACGGGTATTTGAATCTCTGGGAATAGATGAGAATAAGTACACCGGTTTTGCATTTGGTCTTGGGATTGAACGTATTGCCATGCTTAAATATGGCATCAATGACTTAAGACTTTATTTCGAAAATGATGTAAGATTTCTTCAGCAGTTCCAGTCAGCTTATTAGACTGTAGCTGTTTAGGCTTAAGACTGCAGGCCTAAGGAGTTCCGTAATCCAAATGTCTTAATATTCAAAAGTAGCAGTTCCTGAAACTTTGAAACCTTTCAATTAAAAAGCCCCATTCCAATAGGATGGGGCTTTTTAATTACTTGTCAATTGTATTAAGTAATGTCAAGAATATAATGTCGTATTTTTATACTGAAGGAGTTTAGACTCCAGGCTGAAGGATCATAACATTCCCCTTTTACCTTTAGCCTAAACACCAATAGACTATAAGCCTCATACGATATTATTTTATTCCTATTACTTAACCTAAAGTATAACCGGCACGATATTGATAATGCATATGGTTCTTCGCTGCGCCATCTGTATCATCAACAAAAGTTTCGGTCTTTGGATCCCATTTAATGGTACGTTTCAAATCGCAGGCGATATTGCCCAAAGTACAAACTGTGCAGCTGCTGTGGCCGATTTCAACAGGGACAACAGGGTCTACACGTTTACGCAGAGATTCGATAAAATTAACCTGGTGTGGAACTTTTGTTTCATAAGGTCCATCCGGATTTTCTTTCTTTTCAGCAAAGAACTTTTGATCGGAGGCATTGAAATAACCGCGCGCTACTTCAATCCAGCCGTTTTCGCCAATAAATTTGACTCCCTTGGTAAGTTTATCGTTAAAAGGTTCGGAAGTCATCACTACTCCGTTTTCGTATTTGAAAGTCATGAACTCAGATCCGTCACCAATGGGAGAAATTTCAACAGGACCGTTCTTATCCATACCCAGCCCCCATTGAGCGATATCAAACATATGCGCTCCCCAGTCTGTAGTGAAGCCGCCGCCCATTTCCTTGTACCAGCGCCATCCACCCCAGAATTTTTCATCTTCTTCCGGATCAAGAGAAATCGGAGGATCTAACTGACTATTATAATGAATCGGTGCTGGAAGAGGGCCTAACCAGAAATCCCAGTTGAGATCAGCGGGCAGTGGTTCTTCAGGCAGGTCATATGGTTTGGGAGGAGCACCCACGTAAGCATTGACTTTAGTTATTTTCCCAAGAGCGCCCGATTGAACGAGTTGGACTGCATGCTGGAAATTCGGATCAGAGCGTTGCTGACTGCCTATACCAAGTATCCGGCCTGTTTCGCGCACCGTTTTCCTTAACTGCTGACCTTCATAAATGGTGAAAGTCATTGGTTTTTCCAGGTAAACGTCTTTCCCTGCCTTACAGGCAGCAATTGCTATCATCGCATGAGAGAAATCAGGTACAGCAATGATTACGGCATCAATATCTTTCCGGGACAGAACATCCTGATATTTTTCATAGGTATCCACCTTGATTTCTTTTTGCGCTTTGGCATAGAAATCATTTACGCGTTTTTCAAATCGTTTCCTCTTTATTCCATAAACATCACAACCGGCAAGAACCTTCACTCCCGGTATGTTAATAAAACTATTCAGAAGGTACATAGCCTGCTGGCCCAATCCAATAAATCCCAGTTTGATATCCGTATCTTGAGCTTTTGGGGAACTGCAGGAGTTTAGTCCAGGAATAATGGCAATGCCGGCCATTCCGATTGCCGAGGCATTTAAAAACTGTCTTCTTGACCATCCATTTTGCTTTTCTTTCATAGGTTGAATATTAAATTAATTAATTTGAATTAGATAAAAGGCTAACATTTTCTTAGGCTTTACAAAATAAGATTTTTTTACGAAATTATTTCCTTGCAAAATAAATATTCCGGGGATGCTTAATAATTTTATAGATCTCAAACCATGCGATACTTAAAAAACCGGCAGCAATACATATAATGGCTTCATTCAGAGAAATTTTTTCAAATTGGAATAATCCCAGTAAAAAAGGAACTTTGAGCGTAAGAATCAGGAAAAAAATTGCTCCCCCTGCGACCCATTTAACCGTGGAATTCGGGACTGCAAGAATCTGAAAAATATTACGACTCCAGGATCTGTTGGCTAAAATGACAGCAATATTGGAAGCGATCAGGGTAGTAAATGACAGGGCTCGTACTTCACCTTCATTGTAACCATGTTTAAGACAAAAAAGATATACTGAAAAAACAATAGCCAGGATGCCTAATCCCTGCATACAACTCAGCAATATTTTATTCATACCAAAAAAAGGTTCATTGATATCTCTGGGCGGACGATTCATTACATTCTTTTCTTCCTTTTCTGCCTCAAATACAATGGAACAGGCCGGATCGATGATCAATTCCATAAAAACAATATGAACCGGCCATAAAATAAGGGGAAAATCGGCAAAGAAAACGGGTATCAAAGACAATCCTGCTATCGGTACGTGAATAGCAAAGATGTAACCCAACGCCTTCTGAAGATTATCAAAAATGCGTCGCCCCATTCTGACTGAGCCGACAATAGAAGCAAAATTATCATCCATCAGCACTAAAGATGAAGCTTCTCGCGCGACATCTGTTCCCTTCTCACCCATGGCTACGCCAATATGAGCCGATTTAAGCGCCGGAGCGTCATTCACCCCATCACCGGTCATGGCCACTATTTCATTATTTCGTTTAAGAGCATTGACGATCTTAAGTTTCTGTTCCGGAATAACTCTTGCAAAAACATTGACCGATTTAATTCTTTCGGCAAGTTCCTGTTCTGTCATCTTTTGTAATTCAGGACCTGTAATTACGGAAGCAAAATTATTAAGACCAATTTCTTTGGCAATATTGACCGCCGTCACCGGATAATCGCCGGTGATCATGATAACCCGTATTCCGGCTTTGTAACATTCATTTATTGCCTGTGGAATATTTTCGCGTATGGGATCAGAAAAACCGATCAGCCCTACAAATTCAAAATTCAAATCATGCTGGATTTCGGGCAATACCTTTATTCCGCCGGAACCCTTTGCAACTCCCAACACGCGTAATCCGTTCGAAGCAAATGATTCTATCGCCTGAGAAAGTTCTTCCTGTCGCTTTCCCGGTAAATGACAAAGTTCAAAAATTGCTTCCGGGGCTCCTTTTGCCGCTATCGTTTGTGTATGATCTGTTTCATTTTCAAAGACCCTCGACATGGCCAGCAATTCTTTTGACAGCGGGTACTCCTTGATCATCTCCCAATCATTATGGATATGTTCTGTGTCCTTCAGATAGTTCTCCCCTATTACAGCTATGGCCTTTTCCATTGGATCGAATGGATTAGCCTGGCTGGATAAAATTCCATATTCAATTATTTCATGAAATTCTTCCGGGAAAAAAGATTTGCCTTTTACATCAATGAAATCAAGGCCATTGAAGAGTCTGACTACGGTCATTTTATTCTGAGTCAAAGTTCCGGTTTTGTCGGTACATAGCACAGTAGCCGAACCAAGAGTTTCCACTGCTGATGATTTTCTGGTCAGAACATTCCTCTTTGAGATACGCCAGGCTCCAAGAGCGAGAAAAACAGTGAGGACCACAGGAAATTCTTCAGGAAGCATAGCCATTGCAAGCGTGATCCCGGCAAGAAATCCTTTCATCAGATCTCCCCTGGTATATGTATACAATACAATGACAAACAAACAGAGTCCCACTCCAATGAATGCAAGCTTTTTTACCAGCGAGCCCATTTCTGTTTTAAGCTTCGTAGGTTCCTCGACGACACTCTCGATAGCTTTGCCAATTTTCCCGAGTTCAGTATTTGTACCGGTTCCCACGACCCTGACGATTCCATTTCCCTGAACAATCATGGAACCGGAATAGACATAGGGTAAATCATCCCCTCCCGGATCCACCGGATTCTCTTGACCCCCTTCATTCCATTCCGATTTTCTTACCGGGACAGGTTCACCGGTAAGTAAAGATTCATCGGCACTTAGATTCACTGAATACAAGACAAGAGCATCTGCCGGAACACGGTCCCCTTCCTGAAGTACAACAACATCACCTTTCACAACTTCTCTTCCTGGAATACGTTTTTCCACCCCTTCACGAATAACAAGCGCCCGTGGACTGGCCATATCTTTCAAGGCATCTAATGCCTTTTCCGTTTTTTTTTCCTGATAAAATTCAATCCCCATGATCACAAAGACGAAGCCCAGCAACATAAGGCCTTCCTGAAGGTCCCCAAGAATCAGGTACAATGATCCGCAAGCCACCAATAACAAAAACATTGGCTCTTTGATGACCTCAAAAGCTAACGCGAAAATATTTTTAGGTTTGGAGGAAGGTAATTCATTGTAACCCTCAGATTTAAGTCTGCTATTGACCTCTTCCTGGGAAAGTCCTATTATTCTATCTCTTCTAAAATTAAAATTTGAAGCCATTAGGAAAGATTAGTTTATTTAATTAGTTATTATCAAAAGAATTAATAATAAAAATCGCAGTTGCGATACCTTAATCTGCTAAAATTTTAACCGGACAATTATGATTCAAAATCAAGGATAAAGCCTTACCAATCCCATAACTCATCTTTCATAACTAATTTTTCTCTCGTCTCCACATCAGCACATCATCAAATCATTTAGTGCATTCATGGAATCCGTCCCTCAATTCGTGAAATTAGTAATCACACCTAACTCAATCGCTTAATTATTTATCTTTGTAACCGGAAAAAATTACACAGTAAAGATATAATATATTCAATGAATAATTTTAAACGAACACTCATTACTTCCGCTTTGCCTTATGCAAATGGGCCTGTCCACATTGGTCATCTGGCGGGAGTTTATGTTCCTGCCGATATTTATGCACGTTATCTTCGGTTGAAAGAGAAGGAAGTAATTTTTATCGGGGGCTCCGATGAACATGGTGTCCCAATTACCCTCAAAGCAAAAAAAGAAGGTATTACTCCCCAGGATGTGGTCGATAAATATCATAAAATTATCAAAGATTCATTTGCTGAATTTGGTATATCTTTTGACATTTATTCCCGTACCAGTTCTAAAATGCACCATGAAACGGCTTCTGAAATTTTCAGAACGCTCTATGAGAAAGGAAAATTTATTGAGCAATCTTCCGAACAGTTCTTTGATGAGGAAGCAAACCAGTTTCTGGCCGATCGTTACATCACAGGCACCTGTCCCAAGTGTAATTATGAAAAGGCTTATGGTGACCAATGCGAAAGCTGCGGAAGTTCATTGAATGCGATTGACCTCATCCATCCGAAATCTGTACTGAGCGGGAATAAACCTGTTTTGAAGAAAACCAAACATTGGTTTTTGCCTCTTGACCAATACGAACCCTGGCTTAGGGAATGGATTCTCGAGAATCACAAAGAATGGAAATCCAATGTTTACGGCCAATGCAAATCATGGTTGGACGGCGGACTCAATCCAAGGGCTGTAACCCGTGATCTGGATTGGGGTATCCCAGTACCGGTTGAAGGAGCTGAAGGGAAAGTCCTCTATGTTTGGTTTGATGCACCAATAGGTTATATCTCTGCAACCAAGGAGCTCACCGATGATTGGACCAAATGGTGGAAAGATAATGACACCCGGATGATTCATTTTATCGGGAAAGACAACATTGTTTTTCATTGCATCATTTTTCCGGCCATCCTGAAAGCTGAAGGTTCATACATATTACCCGATAATGTACCGGCCAATGAATTCCTGAATCTTGAGGGAGATAAAATTTCAACATCCAGGAACTGGGCAGTCTGGCTGCATGAGTATTTGGAAGATTTCCCGGGTAAACAAGATGTGCTCAGGTACGTTCTGACTGCTAATGCTCCCGAAACAAAAGATAATGATTTTACCTGGAATGATTTTCAGGCCCGGAATAATAATGAATTGGTAGCAATCCTTGGAAATTTTGTAAACAGGGCTCTTGTACTGACACAAAATTATTATCACGGAATAATTCCACCGGCTGAAAATCTTTCCGAATATGATAATAATGTTCTTGCTGAATTAATTAATCTGAAGTCAGAGACGGAAAAGTCTATCGAGAATTTCCGCTTCCGCGAGGCCCTGAAGATTGCAATGGATATGGCCAGACTGGGAAATAAGTACCTGGCCGATATGGAGCCCTGGAAGTTGATAAAATCTGATCCTGAAAAGGTAAAATCAATCATCAATATCTCTTTGCAAATTGCAGCCAATCTTACCATCGTCCTTGACCCATTCTTGCCGCATTCCATGGAAAAGCTCCGCGGTCTTCTAAATATTGAAAAGCTTGTCTGGAGCCAATTAGGCAGGCCGGATCTGTTGGAGACGGGTCATAAAGTGGCCAAACCCGAACTTCTCTTTGCAAAAATTGAAGATGAGGAAATAGCCAGACAGGTTAATAAACTTTTGGAAACTAAAAAAGCCAATGAAATGGAATCCGCTCCTGTGAAACCGGCAAAGTCCAACATTGAATACGATGATTTTGCAAAGATGGATATTCGGATTGGAACAATAGTCACAGCTGAAAAAGTAGCCAAAACAAAGAAACTGCTGAAGTTGACCATCGAAACGGGAATTGATACCAGAACGGTCGTTTCAGGAATAGCCGAATACTTTGAACCTGAAAAGATAATTGGGAAACAGGTAACCATGCTGGTGAACCTCGCTCCCAAAATGCTCAAAGGAATTGAGTCCCAGGGAATGATTTTAATGGCAGAAAATGAAGAAGGAACCTTGGTCTTTGTTTCACCTGAAATGAAAATAAACAATGGTTCGGAGGTGAAATAATTATCAGCCGTCAGAAATGTAAGATTTAAGAAAGACAAGACGAAACCATCGGGAAGATTGGAAGCGGCGCAACTGCAATATTTTTTTCTGGATCAAAAGAGGGAAAGCGGGCGTAGCCGCGATATCTTGGCAACAGCCTTCCCTCGAGCAAAACAGCAATAGCTGTGTTATCTTTGTTACCCTTGCTACGTTTACCACCTTGATAATCTTACTGTTTCAACACTATTTGGAAATATTATTAACATATTATTTCCCTACTTTCCTACTTCCTACTTTCTCTGATGCAACACGTAAAAGCGGTTAAACTGAACAGCCATCGGTAAAACTTATGGCACTCATGTCCAAACAAAAAAACCCACCCCATAAAGGTTGAGTGTAAAAATTATATCGATGAATGATTCTCGGAAACCTGTACAAGTGTTGTTCAACTTTTAATACAAGTTTCAGTTTAATGGGAATTATTTTGATTCCCTTTGTTCTCTTTAACTTCATGGTTATTTCCCCCAAAAAACCGCAGGAAGTCTCCCTCCTGCGGTAACCTTAAACCTAAAAAAACAAAATCAGACTACCTCATATCATCATTATAATCATTACTGTTTAGGTTATCCGGATCCTTGATCTGATTTTTTAAATCCTCTTTGTACAGATCGTGAATACGGCTTCGGTTCTTTGTTGTATCACTTTGAGATTTAAAGTTGCTGTTGCCTTCTACACCAGATTGGCTGGATTTAGAACTTCCTTTGTAGTCTTTACTGCTCTTTTTATGCAAATTATTACTGTCTTTATCCATACTCCTGGAATGGGAAGTATCACTTTCAGATTTATAATAGGATGATTTTTTATCAGTAGTCGATTTGTCAGCTTTTGAAGTTCCTTTTTTATAGGTTCCTTTATGCTGAGTAGTATCAGCTGACTGGTTATAATAAGAAGATTTACTCTGTGAGCCGAAAGATGACCGGTTCTGGTAAGTGAAATTGTTCCGGGCATTTGCCACGACCATTCCCATGGTCATTGCTAAACTCAATGCAATTATCAATTTTCTCATATTTGTTCTTTTTTGTTTGCAATTCTAATTTCCACTATCGAATCAATTTACGTGATCGTGATGAAGTTTCCATGAAGATTTAACTCTCTCTGTGTACTTTAAGTAATTTTTAACGTATAAACCCCCGACGACAGGTCCTGTCCGAGAACCTTCCATTTTATTTTAAAAATTGATAATGAGGATTTTAATCATTGAGAATGAAATTTTATTAGCAAGAGAAATCAACAGGTTTTTACAAAAACAAGGGTTTAAATGCAAGGAGGCACATACAGGGAAAAGCGCCCTTGAGTACATACATTCCCAAATATTCAACTTGATTTTGCTTGATTCAAAACTTCCTGATTACGAAGGATTGGACCTGATGGAAAAAATGCTCGCACTCAGAAATAATCTTGCAGTGATTATTCTCTCGGCCCAAAGTACAACAGAGGACCGGATAGATGGCCTGAATAGGGGAGCCGATGATTACCTGCCGAAACCTTTTTCTTTACTGGAGTTAAAAACAAGAATTCTGACTGTCATTAGAAGGAAAAACAATATATCCGGGAATATCCTCAGAGCTGAAAATATCGAATTGGATCTTTTTACACGAAATGTAACCTGCGGTGAAGGGCTTATCCGACTGACCCGAAAAGAATATGACATCCTGATCTTTCTGATGTTGAACAAAAATAAAGTCGTTTCCCGTTTCCAATTGGTTGAAAGCATTTGGGGTGATGCATTGGGAATGGATTATAATTCGAATTTTATTGATGTCCACATTAAAAACCTTCGGAAAAAACTATCCTGTCACACGACGGAAGATTTTTTGGAAACAATTAGGGGAATTGGATTCAGGCTGAATGAAATAAATCAAGAAAATCAATAAAAAAAAAACCACAGATTGTATCTGTGGTTTTTTTATTCTAAGAAAGTAAGTTTATTTCTTTTCAGGTGCTGCTTTCTTTTCAGCTGCTGCTTTTTGAGGAGCTGCTTTCTTTACTTTTGCATCTTTCTTTACTTCTTTCTTTTCTGCAGGAGCTTTAACTGCTTGTTCTGTTGCAGCTTTTTTAGGAGCAACTTTCTTTTCCTGTGCATTGGCTGCGAAAACGCCCAAAACCATTGCAAGACTCAAAACTAATGCTAATTTTTTCATCTATTTATCTTTTTAATTTTGTATACAACGTAAAAGTAAAACCTCAATCATGAAGAAATTATGAAGATCAGATGAATTCTTAATTTTTTTGTACTCCGTTTAAAATTTTACAGATCAGGATATCGCAACTGCATCGAAATGTCATGAACAAAAAAAGCTGCAGTCACCTGCAGCTCATTAAGACAGAATGTCCTAAAGAAGATTATTTTTTATATACCGGTTTCCCTTCGGATTTTATCTTCGAGGTATCCTCCATCTTCTGCATGGATCCTTTATTCATATCCATCTTCCCCTTTTCAGCTGCGCCACCCTTTTTCATCTGGTAACTTTCACTGCTCTTTTTATGAACAGGCTTCTTACTCTTCATGTGGGTAGTATCTTTCATTTGCAGATTTCTTTGTTGTTGCTGGGCATTCGCGGCAGTCAAACCAAAGACAATTGCTAAACCAAGTGTTAATGCTAATTTTCTCATACTCATTTTCATTAAATTGTACCAAAAGAGTAATTTAAGGAATTTATAATGGAAATGCATGGAAGCAGAATTCTTTTATTTACGCTTTAAGTAATTTTAACGGGAAAGACACCATAAAGGTTGACCCTACTCCCAACTCTGATTTAACCTCGATTTTGACATGATGAAAATTAGCGATACTGCTCACAATGGAAAGGCCTAATCCAAAACCTTCGCTCCCTTTTGTATCAACCTTGGTGAAACGGTCAAAAATAGTCGGAATATTCTGCGGATCAATGCCAATACCACTGTCTGTTACCATAATGACATAATGCTGATCATCCAACCGGCTGCTGATTCTGATAAATCCACCCTCTTTATTGTATTTTATTGCATTATTAACAAGATTGAATATCAGGATATAGAGTAAAGACTTATTTACTTGTTCAAGTGAATAGTCCCTGCTGATCCTGTTTTCTATTTTAATTTCACGGATTTCGGCTCTGTCCTCAATGTTTGAAATAACTTCCTCCACCAGATCATAGACATTAACCGTATCCTTCCTGATGTATTGATCATTCTCAATTCTGGATATGAGCAGCAGGGCCTTGATGATCTGGTTCAGTCGATTAAGCTGGTTCTGCAGTTCAATGACGGAAGGGACCAGATGAGAAGGAAAATTCTCTGAAGAAACAATATTTTCGAGTTTGTTTTGCATGATGGAAATCGGAGTAAATAACTCATGCGCCACATTGGCAATAAATTTCTTCTGATTTTTTAAGGAACTCAAAATTTTGGCCATCATCTCATTGATGGTATCATTGAGATAAATAAAATCTGCAGTGGTGGTCTTCACCGAAGAAAAAACAAATTTCTCAGGATTGGTAATCGTTTTAAGTTTTGGAATGATCTTCTTGTTTAAAGGCTGAAGAAGGTACTTGAATATTCCAATGTCCGAAAGAATGGTGATAACCAGGACCAGAAGGAGAATCTGAATGGAATAATTCTGAATGGTTCTTCGTAAAGAGTAGATCAATTCAATATTCCGGCCTACCTCAAGCGAATAATTTTGACCGTCTATTTTAAAAGTATAATTGAGGATCCGGTAATCAAATTCTTCGCTTTCAATTTCCCTCTTTTCATTGGAAAATTTTAACTGACCGGTATTATTCAGCGAATCAACTTCAATGGTGACGTATTCATCCTTCAGAATATTATAGCTGGCAAAAGTGCTGTCCTGCTCTTCATTAAGAAAAGACCGGATCCCGATTTCCCGAATAATAGACATGGTCTTTTCTTTCATCTTGATCAGGTTTTTATCCGTATGCTGCAAAGCCACATCTTCAATATATTGACCCAGGGCAATCAACAAAACAAAAAACAGTGTTATTTTTGATATTGCCTCAATTAAGGCAAGTTTAAATTGAAGTCTCATCAATTATGTTATAATTTCGCTAAAGAAATAAAAAATAAATATAGATATTTTGCATTTCCTATTACTAATTTTGGGATTTTAAAATGGTACAACTGATATCTATTTAATATGAATATCCGTTTACTCTCCTAATTGAGATTTTTCTTTGTCAAATGTTGTCATTTATGGTCATTTGATTGTCATTAATTGTTTTTTACTGCACAATGACCATTAATGACAACTTAATGACGAGGTCACAAAACGATTGGGCCACATACCGGATACTCATAATATTTAATTATCGATCTTTAATCACTGTTTACAATATACTGTTATCCTATGAATGTTCTTATTGTTGAGGATGAAGGATCATTAGCCCGGGAAATCAGAAAATTTCTTGAAGGCGAAGGTTTTAGCTGCAGCGAGGCCCGGACCGGGAAATCCGCTTCCGAAATGATATTTGTAAACGAGTATGATCTGCTTCTGCTCGATCTTGGATTGCCGGATTACGACGGATTGATTATCTTAAAAGAAGCAATCACCGGGAAAAGCAATCTTGCAATCATAATAATCTCTGCAAGGACTTCTCTTGAAGATAAAATCAAAGGCCTGAACATGGGAGCTGACGATTACCTCTCAAAGCCATTCTCCCTGTTGGAGCTCAAGTCCAGGATTATGGCTGTAATGCGCCGTAAACATGGGATCAAGGGAAACATTGTCAAAATAAATAACATAGAGATTGATCTTGATAAGCGGGAGGTAACTTCAAACCATCAGGTTATCGTTCTTACGCGCAAAGAATATGACATCCTTAGTTTTCTCATCCTGAATAAAAACAAAGTAGTCTCACGTTTTCAGATCGGCGAACATATCTGGGGAGATATTATTGAAGAAAACTACAATTCTAATTACATCGATGTGCACATAAAAAACCTCCGCAAAAAATTATCTTCCCACGCGAAAGGAGAATTTTTGGAAACCATCCGGGGCATTGGATTTCGCTTTAACGAACTCGAATAGAATCCCTGTCATCACTTTTTTTTACAAACAAATAAAAAAAATTCAGTTAACCTGATAAACCAAATGTTTTTAAAGCTATTTTCGTTCGCTTGATATTATTGGTCCTGCATTGCAGGATATGCACCTTCATAATAAATTTCGTGTAATTCGTCAAAAAATGGATATCAAAATAATTCCTGTTCAAACAAGAAGAGATTTAAAAACTTTTATTCATCTTCCGGCTAAAATTCATAAAAATCATCACAACTGGGTTCCTCCCATCTATATGGATGAATGGCATTTTTTCAATCCGCATAAAAACGAAGCCTTCTCCCACGCCGACACCATACTTCTTTTAGCGGAGAAAAACGGAGAAGTTGCAGGAAGAATTATGGGAATTATCAATCATCTGTACAATGAAATCCACAACATTAAAGAAGGCCGCTTCTGTGTCCTTGAAACTTATGAAGATTTTGAAGTAGCCAATGCTCTTGTTAACGCCATACAGGAATGGTCTGCCGCCAAAGGCATGTCTTCGCTCGTGGGTCCGGTGGGATTTTCCGACAAAGATCCACAGGGATTTATGATAGAAGGATTTAACGAACCGGTTGTCATAGCCACAAATTACAATTTCCCGTTCATGATTGATTTTATGAACCGCATGTCCTTTACCAAAAAAGTGGATCTGGTGGTTTATAAAGTCATGGTTCCCGAAATAATCCCCGAAGTCTACAAAAAAATCAATGAGCGCATCCTGTTGAATAATCCTGAAATAAAAGTTGTTTCATTCAATTCGAAAAGAAAAATAATACCTTATGTCAAGCCCATTCTTAACCTGGTGAATGAAACTTTTAAGGATATCTATGGATTCGCCCCTTTGTCAGACAAGGAAAAAAGTGAATTTGCATCAAAATATCTTCCTATCCTGGACCCCCGCTTCCTTAAAGTAATCGAAAATGGAAAGAAAGAAGTCGTTGCCTTCGTTTTGGGGATGCCGGATATCAGCGAAGGAATAAGGAAATGCAAAGGATACGTGCTGCCTTTTGGAATATTCCAGATTCTGTGGGCCCAAAGAAAGACAAAACAGCTTGATCTGCTGTTGGGCGCCGTTCGCCCCGATTATCGTGATATAGGTCTGAATGCAGTAATGGGCCTGCACTTGATCCAGGAAGCTCAAAAAAGAAAAATTGAATACCTTGACAGCCATCTCGAACTGGAAGACAATTTAAAAATGCGGGCTGAAAATGAGAGATTGGGCGGAGTCGTCTACAAACGCTTCAGAGTCTTTGAAAAGCCTTTAAATGACTAATCTCCAAGGTCTGCTTCAGTATTATTTAGTTAAGAATATCAGATAAAAAAAACCGTAAAGCGGTTAATTTTTATTGCCGCGGATTTTTCCCCGGGTTGAATGGCGGGAGCAAACCATTTCCCATGAATAAGAAATGCTTCACTCTTATTTAGTGGAGATCTTCCCTCAATAGATTGGAAGAGATGAATTTGACCGGAAACCAGGAAGCCAGAAATCCGATCATCATTACCGAAACCAGGATTAACAAGATATCAACCGGGATAACTTTAATAGGATAAGCGTCAATAATAAAGGAACTGCCTCCCTGTAATTTGACAAATCCATATGCCATCTGGGTCTTGCAAAGGATCAGCCCGGCAATAGTCCCGATGATGGAGCCGATGATGGAAATTGACCAGCCTTCGAATAAAAATATGTGCCTGATCAGCCGGTTTCCGGCTCCCATGCTGCGAAGGATTTCTATATCATCTTTTTTGTCTATGATTAACATGGTAAGCGATCCGATGATATTAAAAGAAGCAATGATCAGAATTAAAATGAGGATAAGATAGGTGGCGAATTTTTCGCCCTGCATGGTTCTGTAAAGATAATCGTGCTGCTGAAACTTGTTCTTTACCACAAATCCGGCTCCAAGCATGGAGGCTATTTTCTTTTGCACCTTCTTAGCATCAACATGCTCATTTAGTTTCAATTCGACGGATGTCACTTTTGCTCCGGTTTCGAAGAGTTGACTGGCAAATTCAAGGGGCACTATGATGTATTTGCTATCTAATTCCTGTTGAATCTGAAAAACACCCGAAGCATAGATCTGCCCCTGGTTGAAATTCCCCTCCAAGGTGGTAGAAACCTTTTTCCCCTTTTTAGGCACGTAAATACTAATAGGATCTGCGACCGTTAACCCAACGGATAAATAGTACGCGATCCCCTGCCCTAATAAGGCATAGTTGATGTGGTCTTCCTGAAGTTTAAACTGCCCTGAAACAATCATCGTATCGAGACCAGACATCTTTTTAAAGTCCTCACTGACCCCTTTTACCGTAGCGAGTACTTCCCTGTCATCATATCGCAATAAAGCATTATCCTCAATCGACTCGGAATAGAAAGCCACATCCTGCATTTTTCGCAGATCCATAAAAACAGCAGCATCAGTGGAGAAGTATTTTCCCTCGGCTGCTGTAATTTTCAAATCCGGATCAAAAGACGAAAAAAGAGATTTGATCAGACTGTCAAAACCATTGAATCCGGAAAGTCCGATCACAAGGCCCATTGTACCAATAGCAAGCCCTAAAACAGAAATAGCAGAAATGATATTAATGAGATTGGTCTTCTTTTTTGAAAAGAGATACCGCTTTGCTATGTAGAATGACAGATTCAATTTGTTCACTGTTTCAATTCCACGAATTTAGAGGAATTCTGTGAAATTACGAATTACGAATTAATTTATGAGAAGAATATTTACAACCCTTTTTTCACCGCCTTCACCAGGAGTCCAGTTCCTTTAGGATGCTTGGTATTTACATCCAGATAATTAAAGATGGCGCAGAATGGAAAAACAAGAAGATAATAAAACGGCAGAAGGATATAAAACAGTTTTGATTTGCCCAACATCAGAATTGGATATTTCATAGAGAGTCTCCAGGACAGCGACCCTGATTTTCCGTAGGTATATTTGGCTTCGATTAAAGAAAATCCGGCCCTGCTGAGCTTATCCCTGATTTCACTTATGCCATATCCATCCCTCACATGTTCTCCGATAAAGCCATGCGTTGCATCACCCTCCTGATGAGAATCAGCGTCTGATCCACCCAGATCAGAAGGTGTTGAAATCAGGAGAACTCCGTTGTCCCGCATGGATTGCCAGAAGTTCCGAAAAACAAGCTCGTCTTCAAGGATATGTTCCAACACATCGACAGAAAGAACAAGATCATACTTCGATGGCAGCGATAATTTGGTGAGGTCCGCATATTCAAAGTTTACGCGATCCTTCAGCCCGATGGAGGAAAAAAATCGGTTGCAGTCTTCAATCTGTTCTTCTTTGACATCGACTCCTTTAATCCGGGCTTCGGGGAATATCCTGCTCATCCGGAAACTATACTGCCCGAATCCTGAACCCGCATCCAGAATATTTATATCTCCTTTGAGAGATTTTTCTTTTAAAGATTTTAATTCTTTGATTACATGCCAGGCTCTCAGCAACAGAAGGTCAAGCAGGCAATAGAACAACTTCCTCAGAATGGGAGTCCGGTTAAAAAAATTACCCAGCCTTCTTTTTATCGGATCGTATTCCATTTATTACTAATTACACGAATTAAGGACGAATTACACGAAGGGTTTCAGTTCTTTTATTGATGCAGAAGCTTGTCTATTTTTTCAATATAGTCAAGACTGTCATCAATAAAGAATTCGAATTCAGGAACAATGCGGAGCTGGTGGCGGATTAGATTTCCGATTTCTCCCCGAAGTTTTCCTTTATGTTGTTTGATCTCCTTAAGGACTGCTTCGGAGTCTGTAGACGGAAATATGCTCACGTAACAGCGCGCGAGAGACATATCCTTGGTAATCCTGACCTTCGTAACAGAAATAATCTTTCCCTTTGCCAGTAAAGGAGTATCCCTTCTCAGCAGTTCACTCAGCTCTTTTTGAATCAACCGGCTGATCTTGTTTTGTCGTGTCGTATATTCTTCCATGGCCCCAATACTAATAGTATGCAAAAATATATAAAATAATGGATTAGTTTGGCTAATTTAATTTGTCTGAACCACGATTGAAGCAGATTAAAGGATTGAACAGATTTTTTTCTATTCCTTTTCTTTATGATCTTAAGGTCAAGGTTAAATAATTCTGGCAGAATATTTGAAACATAATATCAAAAGGACATGGATGGCACTGAGGCGTATCATTAGTGATATTTCTTCGTTCCATGCCGTAAACTGGTTGATCATAACATTAATTCCTTTCCTGCTTTCTTTCTAAAAATTGGAAGTTTTACAACAATTGCATTAAATCTGCTAAAGTAACGAGTTCGATTTAAACAATGGAGACCTAATCTGTCGAAAACACCTCAGTAGAAAATGAAATTCCCTGACATCCTAACCTAATTAACTGATTTAAATTAAAATAATTAGGTAATCAGGTTGGTATATGGTAAAATAAATCCCTCTACTGAGGTGCCTTGACAGATTAGGTTATCGAAACGACATTAGCACTCAAACAACCACACATTTGCTTAGATCGAACTCACGTTAAAGTAGAATTAAGGAGAAAAAAATATTTTCCTTAATAGATTTGATTCATAAGAATATTTACTTATTTTTGTGATATCATTTTAATATCATTAAAATATCACTGTCATGAAAACTGAAGAGAGTGTTGATCCTGTTGATGGTTATACAATGTTAGGGGTTGTTTTTGCTGTAGGAATTGGAGTCATTTTGCTTTTTTCCAATCATCATGAGGTGTTTGGGGTACTTTCCTTGTTGGTTTTTATCTTTTTAGCAGCCGGATTTATTACAATTACGCCAAATAATGCGAAGGTTATGCTGTTGTTTGGTGATTACCAGGGAAGCGTCAAGAAAAGCGGGTTTTTCTGGGTTAATTCGTTTTATAAAAAGATATCTATTTCTTTGAGGGCAAGGAATTTCGAGAGCGACAACATTAAAGTGAACGACAAAGCGGGGAACCCCATCATGATCAGCGTCATCTTGGTCTGGAAAGTAAAAGATACGTTTATGGCCTCTTTCGCGGTGGATAATTATGAGAATTTTATCCGCATACAAACAGATGCTGCGGTAAGGAAACTGGCAGGATCCTTCCCTTATGATCATTTTGAAGACGAAAGGGCATCCATTACACTTACATCGAATTTTGAGGATGTCAATAAAACCCTGGAGCACGAGATCACTGAAAGATTGGAGATAGCAGGAATTGAAGTGATTGAAGCAAGAATCGGTTATTTGGCTTATGCCCCCGAGATTGCACATTCCATGTTAAGGAGACAGCAGGCAACGGCGGTTGTAGCAGCAAGGCATAAAATTGTTGAAGGGGCGGTAGGAATGGTGGAGAGTGCACTCAATCTGCTGTCCACAAAAAATATTATCGATCTGGACGAGGAGAAAAAAGCTGCAATGGTGAGTAATTTAATGGTAGTGCTGTGTGGTGATAAAGATGCAGGGCCTGTGATCAATACAGGTACTTTAAATCAATAGTTGTCTCTGGCGTTACCCCTTATTTTAGTAGTAGAAAAATAGTAAACGGGTAAACGGGGGAACGGGGAAAATTTGAATAAAATTATGCAAGAAGTATGGCAGAAAAAAAACCTTTTGCGCTGAGAATTGATGCTGAAACCATGAAAGCCATTGAAAAATGGGCCGCTGATGAATTCAGGAGCGTGAATGGACAGATTGAATGGATGTTAAACAAGAGTTTGAAAGATGCAAAAAGATTAAAAGAGGAAAAGGATAAAAAAGGGGAATAAAACACCACACTCTCAAAGGTTTGAGAACCAGTAAAACATGTTATAATAATTGATATGCCTAAATTTAAAATTTACAGGGAAAGAAACTGGACGTCAAGAATTGATCAACCGGATATCTATTTGAACGGAGAAAAAATCGGCAGAACACATTACGGTGAAACAAACGAATTTGATGTTACGCCGGGCTCGCACAGATTACAGGTTAAATTTAACTCTGCCTGGGGTGGCAGCAAGGAATTTCAATTTAACATGTTCACCAAGGATATGAAGACATTTTGTATTGAAAGAAACAAGATCATTTCATACGGTTTTTTGATTCTGTTACTTGGACTTGTATTGTTAAAACGATACATTGTTATTGCAATTATAACTCTCATTATAAGAACAAAAGGTTGGAGCACGGCAGTGAATGTGGAGGATAGTTTACAATCCGTAATATATACTGCAATTTATATCCTGTTGGTAGTTTGTTTCCTCTTCATTGGACGAAAATCTTATTTTAAAATTAAGGAAGCGGGACAGGAATAATGTATAAATATTTTTATAAAAGGGTTAAATTTTCAACTTGCTTAATTAATTACTATGTCACTTGTTAGTGTTTCAAGGAAAAATGAGCCGCAGTTAATGTACAGAAGAATTGAAATTTTCCTCAACGGGAAAAGTGTTGGCTATTTTCCGGAAGGTAAAAACAAGGAATTTGATCTCCCGGCAGGGCAGCATAAAATGAAGGCAAAAACGAGATGGTTTGGCAGCAGGGAAATGGATTTTACGGTTTTCAATAAAGAGAAAAAATCCATCGAAATATCCACCAATACACTTGTAGTAAAAATTTTGGCTGTTTCTGCATTGATAGATTGCTTCTTATTCATCCTCACAAGAGGTGATTATTCAAATGATAATCGGATCATTTTTTGGATCAAAACAGTCGGTGGGTGTACGTTTGCCTTGTTAGCATTGTATTATTTTACGATAGGAAGAAACAGTTACTTGAGCATTAAGGAAACTAAAAGCTGAAAGATTCCTTCAGTTTATAAAAGAAAAAAGATATGCCTATAATTAAAATTCACAGGAAGAAAGATTGGACATTCGTAATAGGATACAACAGTATATCCGAAATTTTATTGGACGACAAAAAATAGGATATCTCTCGGGAGGAGAAACAAGCGAATTTGAGGTTCCTCCGGGCCAGCACAAATTAAAGGTCAAAATGGGGCGCTATGGGAGTAAAGACTTTGATTTTAAGTTTGTTTAATAAGGAAACAAAGTCATTTACTGTGACTTCAATGAAAAGCTTCACCACTGTTGCAGCAATTTTATTCATTATTTTCATTGAATTTTCCCACAGAATATTAAAAATCAATTTAAGCAGGGATACATTTCACATAATCATTGCTGTAATAATCCTTACTGTAATTGGATTACTGCTATTCGGACGAAACCGCTATCTATTTATAAAAGAAGATAAGGAAAGATCCCACGAAACAATTATTTAACAATTAAAATTTGTGGATCTTGATGCCGCCCAACTTTAGAAAAGCCAGTTTCTCTTAAATCATCGTCATATGAAGCCTCCAAATGTAAGGTCGTCATGTCAATATTTGATATCTCCAAATGTGCTTTTTCATGCAAAACATCAATTTCTTGCCTCGAGTGTCCATATCCAATGCTTTTAACAACTTTGTACTTGCCCTTGTGTTTTGAGATTTTCTGAATGCTAACTGTCCCGGACCTGTTTTTAACTTCTCGGATGTACATAACATAAAACTTATAACACCCAAAATTAAATTTATTATATTGAATATCATTTAATTAAATCAATATTTTTGGGTGTTGCGCAAAACAGGAAAATATTTGGGAAAATGAGTTTGTCCGCATATGCGTAATCTCCACTTAACAACAGTAAATGGCAAATGGCCACGAATAAAAGGATTAAATGATTGTATTTTAGTTTACTGTGACGTTTTGGTGTTTAACATGTACCAGGGTCCTATTTTCAAAAATGGAACATTCTTAAGCGAATAAATTGATGATAAAATCACTCACCCCAGAAATATAGCTTGATCCCTGAAAAAGGTATTGTCTGAACTTAGGGATTTATGGAAGCCATGACTGCACATATGGGAGGCTATTGTATAAGCACAATAAAAAATGTTCCGGGATGCAGACAATGAAAAGATCATCGTGTAAGTACGAATTTCACTACTTGAGATTCGATTTAAGCACCTTCAGAAATTATTGAATTCATCTTTTTATACTTGGTAATAAGCAGCAAGATCTGACAAATTCGCAATTCCAAAGTATTTAAAATAAAATGTGAATTATATAACATGCTTCAAAAATTATGTAACTGTTTATCAGGAAAATATTTATAACTTGATAATGTTAATTTTTTCAATTAGCGTCGTCGTTACTGATTATTTCTGACACAGTTTTGCCAATCTTTATTGGATTTAGTTTGGATTGGATTACGGCAAGTTTGCTGCTTAAAATTTACCGAAGTATTGTTAAAACAACTGGTTTAAATACAAACTAAGTATAAAAAAAGCATAAACCGCAAAGTTCGCCAAGGTAAAGTACAAATATAAAACTGCTGGAAATTATCCAAATTTCAAATAATCGTCTCAGATTCCATATTTGTTAAACGTAAAATGGAGGATTAAAAAATGAATCACTTAATGGAAAAGCTAATTTGTTTCTGGATTTTGTTATTTGGAGTAATCAATGTCTCTTTCGCTCAGCAAGTGAAAGTCGTTTCTTCCTTTGGGCCGATCAACCAGGATGTAGGTTTTAACCAAATTAAAGCAGATAGGATGAAGGTAAAGTCTGATCGTGCAAAAGAACACATGGATTTACTAAATGTGCGGTATGATCTCTCTAAAAAAACATCTCCGGATGTTGTTATGTCGGGTGGGAAGCCCATACCCGTGGGTCCAACAGCTAAACTTCAAGGTACTAATTGGGCCGATCTGAATAAGTTAACTCCCGAACAGATAAAAATGAAGGGCATTTTCCCTTACAAACCACTGCCTTTTGCCGATCATGCCGAGGGTGGCATGCTTTTCCCGCTGATGATTATTGATACGCTTCCCCGGCTTGTTCGCTTCGACCTGGATTTTGATCTTCCGGAGCATATTCTCCCTGATCGGGTACCTCCCATTTATCTGACCACTCGTCCCGATTTGGGTGATGTATCGAAAGGCCGGTTAATTACAATCGATAATTACTACGAAATTTTCAATGGCCTTTTAAATCCCAAACAACTCGAAGGGTTGCGCTTGTTGGTCACCCAGTTCCCGCAACAACAGTTTAATGCTACTGAAGACCGGCGAACTGACCGGCCCAGCCTTGGTGTTGCCTGTTTTGATTGTCATGCAAACGGACACAGCAACGGGGCTAACCATCTTGTTGGGGACATACGGCCACAGGAGTTCAGGCACCGGATCGAAACACCATCCTTGCGTGGAGTGAATATTCAACGGCTCTTTGGTTCCCAACGGGCACTAAAAACTGTCGAAGATTTCACCGAATTCGAACAACGTGCAGCCTACTTTGACGGGGATCATGCCATGGCAGCAAAAAAGGGAGTTAATGTTCTCGAACGAGGCTCGCAAGTACACTTTATGGCCGAATTTATGGCGATTTTAGATTTTCCGCCTGCCCCAAAGTTAAATATATATGGCGAGTTGGATAAAACCAAAGCATCCCCGGCTGAGTTGCAGGGAGAAGCAATTTTCAATGGTAAAGGACGATGTGCCTCCTGTCACCCGGCTCCATACTATACCGACAATAGCATGCACGATTTAAAGGCAGAACGTTTTTATAAACAAGAAATAGTTAATGGTATGATGATGGCGCATGATGGTATAATTAAAACCTTCCCCTTAAGAGGCATAAAAGACTCGCCTCCTTATTTGCATGATGGAAGGTGTTTTACTTTGGAAGATGTTGTGGAATACTTCAACCTTATTCAGGAATTGCATCTGACAGTTCTGGAAAAGTCAAATTTGGTTGCATTTATGCGGGCATTATAGAAAATGATTTATCATCAATGATGTAATTTTCTCAAAAAATATGTAACACTTATCCAATTATTGGTGCCCTGATAAGCAATCTCAAAATTCAGTCAATCAAATTATTTAATAAGAACAAAATGAAAGGGAACAAAGAATTACTTACAGTCTTGAATTCGCTCCTGGCAGACGAACTCACTGCCATAAACCAGTATATGGTGCATTCTGAAATGTGCGAAAACTGGGGTTACAGTAAACTGCATCTGGCTATCAGAAAACAGTCAATGGATGAAATGAATCATGCTGAATGGCTTATCGAACGAATCATTTTTTATGAAGGGATGCCAACAGTATCTAAACTTAATCAAATCAGGATTGGTAAAACTGTTCAGGAAATGGTTAATAATGACAACAACATTGAACTTAATGCCATTCGTGCTTATAATGATGCGATTAAATTCTCCAGAGAGATTGGCGATCAGGGTACTGTTGATCTTCTGACCAAAATACTTAACATGGAAGAAGTTCATGTCGATTGGGCCGAAATACAACTGGTCCAGATTGAACAAATGGGTATGGAAAATTATCTTGTTAATCAGATATAACTTAAATAAATAGTTCCATGAATCCAACAAACAGATTTGAATTTCAACCGCTGCCTTATGCTTATGATGCACTTGAACCTTTCATCGATAAGCTTACTGTCGAAATCCATTACAGTAAACATCACAAAGCATATTACGACAATTTCATAAATGCGACAAAGGGTTCCGAGATGGAAAATATGAATATACGGGAAATATTCAGGAATGTAAGCAAATATCCGATGGCAGTGAGAAACAACAGCGGCGGTTATTTCAATCACACATTTTACTGGGAAAACATGAAAGCAAATGGAGGCGGTGTGCCTACCGGTAAATTGTCAGAAGCTGTTGTTAAAGCATTCAGCTCATTTGAGGAGTTTAAAAAGCAATTTACAGATGCCGGTAAAATGAGATTTGGCAGTGGCTGGGCTTGGCTATGTGTTGACGATAAAGGAATCCTGTTTGTATGTTCCTCACCGAATCAGGACAATCCGATAATGGATATTGCCGAGAAAAAAGGAACACCCCTACTTACAATGGATGTATGGGAACATGCTTATTATTTGAAATATCAGAACAAAAGACCGGATTATATCGAGGCATTCTGGAACATTGTAAACTGGGAAGAAGTAGGCAAAAGATATGATCATGCTTTAGAATCAGTAGCAATGAAGTAAAATTGATGTGATGATTAGATGGTGACAATCAACACATCAACACATTAGCATATCAACATTAACGTCTTAAAATTTAAATAATGGAAAAACTGGCAAGGGAAGAATATATCGTGGTAGAACCCAATGTACGCCTTCATGTTACAGATTTGGGCGAAGGCAGACCTGTTGTTTTGATACACGGTTGGCCTTTGAGTGATGAAATGTTTGAATACCAATACAACGAGCTCATAAATAATGATTTCCGTGTAATTGGGATTACACTAAGAGGATTTGGGAAATCGGATAAACCCTACGGAGCGTACACTTATGATACACATGCATTGGATATCCACAAGGTTTTAAGTAAACTGGATGTTAAAGATACTGTTTTAGTTGGCTTTTCTATGGGTGGGGCCATTGCCATCCATTATGTATCAGCATATAATGGCGCTCATGTTTCTAAACTGGCATTGTGCGGAGCCGCAGCTCCGATTTGGACACAACGTAATGATTTTCCGTTTAATCTTCCAAAAAGTGCCGTTGACGACTTGATTGCATTGAATTATCAGGATAGGCCTAAGCTTCTTTCCAATTTTGCAAAGATATTCTCAGCTACTGAAACCTCATTGAATGAAGGGATTGGCAGTTGGCTGAATGGAATTTGTTTAAGCGCTTCTTCTCATGCTACGGCTCAATGTTTAATTGCCTTGCGTGATACAGACCTGAGAAAAGATCTGGCGAAAATAACAATTCCGACATTGATTATGCATGGCAAAAAAGATAAAATATGTTCGTTCGACTTAGCTGAACAGATGAAAGCTGGAATTTCAAATTCACATATCGTTGCTTTTGAAAATAGCGGGCATAGTATGTTTCTGGAGGAAACTCATAAATTTAATACTGAGCTGATAAAATTTGCGAAAGAAAATTAAATCACGATGGATTTAAAATGCATAGATTTATAAACAAGGTAAAGAATGAAATTCTTTGAATCTATTCCATTATCCCGTTCCCCGTTGGAGAATGTGGCTTTTCTCGATGATGTTCCAGATATTCCTGTACCATCTCATCCGTTATATTGCCGGTACTCCACCCACCAAAGCCCACTGCCCAGAAATGACCTCCCCAATATCGCTTCCCTATTTCTGGAAATTCTTGTTGTAGCAACCTCGACGTTCGACCTTTTAACTTCTTTACCAGGTCGCTTATACTCAATGACGGTGAATATTCCACATGAATGTGGACATGGTCTTTACTTACAACGCCCTTCAATATCCTTACATTCTCTGAATCACATATCTGAATCAGCAAATCCCTACAACGAACTTGAAGGTCGCCCTTTAAACATGGTAGCGATATTTCGCCACCCACACTATATGAGAAATTAACTTGCTTACTGCATGAGAATTCCTTCGGTAGTCTTCCATTCAGTGAATCTAAAAAAATTGTAGAAACTAAAGTTGCCGCAATGAAATTGCGGAGATTTAACCATTAATGAGACATTAAACTTTTTGATGATCGCATTTGTTACAACCGTATGACTAAGCACCGGAACAATAACCACGTATGTTGCAGACCGCCCTTCAACATGCCTTACATAAAAAGGGATAGCTGTCCTTAATTCAGGTGAGGCAATTCTTATTGGCTTTTCTGAAAAAGTAGATTTTAGATAATCAGTTATGAAAAAAACTTTTATTAAAATAAAGAAATTTTTTAAGGTTTTCGGGCCAGGGGTGGTTACCGGAGCGGCTGATGATGATCCGTCAGGAATCGCTACTTATACTCAAACCGGGGCAAAATTCGGCTATGGCCAACTATGGACGGTGATAGCTATGCTACCGCTAATGGTAGCTGTTCAAGAAGCCTGCGCACGGATTGGCGCCGTAACTGGTCACGGTTTAGCGACCGTTATCAAAACTAATTATAGCAGGAAGGTCCTTTATGCGGCTGTCTTACTTGTGGTTGTTGCCAATACAATTAATATTGGTGCGGATATTGGTGCTCTCGCGGCTGCGGCTCAACTGCTTGTTCCCGTCAATTTTACCATTTTAACTTTAGGTTTCACGGCTCTGATTTTAGTTTTAGAAATATTCACTTCCTACCGGGTTTATTCACGTATCTTAATTTGGTTGGCCTTAACGTTACTCGCCTATCCGCTCACGCTCTTTATTATTAGCAAGCCCTGGCAGACTATTATTGCCGCTACTTTTTTGCCGCATGTAGAACTGAATTTTGAGTTTTTCTTCATCATTACTGGCGTCTTAGGCACAACAATTTCTCCTTACATGTTTTTCTGGCAAGCCTCGCAAGAAGTCGAGGAGGAAAAAGAACTTCATCTAACAAGTCGATACGGAAGGCCTAAAATAGGAACACAATTTATCAAAAATCTGCGTCTTGATAATTTGACTGGAATGATATTTTCGGAATTCGCAACATGGTCAATCATTGTGGTGGCTGCCACAGTTTTAAATCAGAATGGCATTACTAATGTCACATCAGCCGCCGAGGCAGCCAAGGCTCTTGAACCTCTTGTACAGACTTTCCCTAATTCCGGCTTCTTATCCAAACTAATTTTTGCTGTCGGTATCATGGGTTTGGGCTTGTTAAGCATTCCCATATTATCCGGTTCAGCAGCTTATGCCATATCTGAAGCCTTTAACATGAAAGAAGGGCTTAATCTTAAATTAAAGAAAGCTCATGGTTTCTATGGCGTAATTACTATTGCAACGCTTATTGGTTTAATGATTAATTTTATCGGTATTGATCCAATTAAAGCACTTGTTTTTACCGCCGTTTTTAATGGTGTGGCCGCAGTACCTTTAATATTTTTGATTGCCAGAATAGCCCGTAATCCAAAAATCATGGGTGAATACCGCAGTGGATGGTTGTCTAATACGGTAGTTTGGATTACATTTCTGGTTATGCTGGCGTCCGCGGTTGCGATGTTTTACACTTTAGCCCAGGGATAATTCACACTTCATTTTGAAAGGTTATGTTGTTTTGATATGTTAGTACAATTAATTCTTGATATTTTCGAGGTATGTTTTTGACTAAATTGGTAGCATTTGCATACGGTTGGCTCCATGAAGCGCTCATTACTATTCAGTAACCAAGTGAGATTTTAATTGACCATTAGAAAATATCAGAGATAGAAAAACCGGTAATACCACTGGAAAATAAATGAGATATTTCTTCAAAATTACCCTGAAATCAAACCGTAATTTTAAAGGAGGAAATTATGGATAAGGTTTTAAAAACAGCCAAAAATTGTCGGCATTATGCTATGTGCAAAACTTGAAGAGTAATTCTAATAATCAAAAAAATGGATTCAATTATGAAAGTACTAATCGTCCTGACATCGCACAGCGATTTGGGCAATACCGGTGAAAAAACCGGTTTCTGGATTGAGGAATTCGCCGCACCTTATTATGTGCTGGCTGATGCAGGTGCAGAATTAACCGTAGCCTCTCCCAAAGGGGGTCAACCACCGGTTGACCCTAAAAGTGAAGCGCCTGATGCGCAAACCATTGCCACCAAAAGATTTTATGGTGATAATGTATTAATAGACAAAGTAGCTCATACCGCAAAACTAAGTGAAGTAAATGAGGCGGATTATGATGCGGTTTTTTATCCGGGAGGGCATGGTCCATTATGGGATTTGGCAACCGACGTAATATCGATCGCATTAATCGAAAACTTTTATAAGCATAATAAACCGGTGGTATTTGTTTGTCACGCACCAGCTGCATTGGTCAAAGTTAAAGTACCAAATGGTGAGCCATTGGTAAAAGGTAAAGAAGTTACAGGATTTTCCAATTCGGAAGAGGAAGCCTTAAAATTAACAAAGATAGTTCCTTTTTTGCTGGAAGACGAAATGAAAAAGTTAGGCGGCCATTATAGCAATGGTCCTGATTGGGGGGTTTATGTGAAAAAAGACGGATTGCTGATTACTGGACAGAATCCTGCATCTTCCGAAGCGGCTGCTAAAGCTTTGTTGGAAGAATTAAAGCATAATCGATAATGAATTAAATGGCTTTAGCCTTAAAGCGGTCTGGATTGCTTGATTTAAAGTCGGAATTACACATTAAAACGTTATAAATAAACACTTTTAAATTAAGTATTGAAAATTACTACAGCTGAATACAAATGTATCGGAACAACTGGTGGAAATATTAGTTGAAGGGGGTATCCATAGGATCTATGCAGTAACAGGCGATAGTCTCAATCACGTAAATGCAGCAGAATTAACGGCAAAATCAATTGGATTCATGTTCGGCATGAGGAAACTGCAGCATATGTAGCCGGAGCCGAGGCACATCTGAATGGTTTGGCAGGTTGTGTCGGTAGCAGTGGCCCAGGACATGTACCTGATAAACGGATATATATCTCCAACCAAGCTTTTCATGCAAAACGTCAATTTCTTGCCTGGAGCGCAATGTCATTAAGTTAAGGATTTTAATATGCTGGTTTGTAATTTGCATAAGTTTTGTGTTTGGATTTAGACTGCTTATTTTTAATAATTCTCGGGAATGATCGGTTAATTCTTATAGGGATCTGATCTTTTATAAAATGGTTGTTTAGAAGTTGAAGGATGTCTGCTGGTTCGTGTATAATGAATAAGCTTACGAGATGTATCTTCAATTTTCCATATGATTTGTTTCGATTTACTTTCATTGGGTATTTCCTTTTACACTGCATATTTTCAATGGTTTGCTGAGCTTCCTTTATAAGAATAGAGTGCAAGTTGGTGATGAAAACTGTTGCATAGAAATCCTGCAATACCGAATATTGGGTAAGACCACTGAAGGATTCAAGCTGCAAGATATTTTTCTGAACCGAGATATTGGTTTCGACGCCCCATCGTCTAAAGTATAGTTCTTTAAACTCAGAATTTGAATGACCTTCTTCTTCCCATAAATTTGTCATCAACACTTCAACAGAATTATCTAACTCTACCCTTACCAGCCTCACTTTCAAAAGAGTGTCCCGATTGACAATATATCCGCTTTTGTAAAGTCCTTTGATAGCGGCAGGGGTAGTTCTAAGATAGACCACATCACTTTGAGCTCCGCTTTTTATAAAAGTTCGAATGATATTTTGTGTTTCCTTGGCCCTTATGACAAATTTAATTTCCTTCTCCTGCCACAAGTGCAAGGCAGCCATTTTGAAATTGCAAAAGTTCCGATCATAAATCATCACCATATCCTCCTCCAGGCAATCAATGGCAGAATAAGCCATGTTTAATTCCCCAAAGCGATAAGGGGCAATTTTCGCATGTAATATTAGTTCATTCAATACGTCGTAACAGTAATAAGCTTTGGCTTGAACAAACGTTCCTATCTGATTGCTCTGTCCTCCAAAATATTCTTCAAGAGCGGGTTTATTTATCAGACTTATGTTGGACCCGTCTGCAGCCACTAAACGATAACCTTTCCATCGCTTCACGTTTGACTCATAATAATGGTAAAATAGTTTAGACAAAAACTTGTTCCACACTTCAAAAAAGAAGGAATCGAGTTTCATTCTTTGTTGCGAAAATGCGCTCACAGTGCAGCTTGTGTTAAGGTTTATCTCCTCAAAAAAATTGTCTATTTCAAAGCTGAGGGTTTTCTTACATAATTTGGCAATCAATAGAACTAAACGATTAAAAGGTAGTTTTCTTTCCCTTGTAAAAGCATTTTTTTGAGTAGCAAACTTTTCTAAAATATCAGGAGATTCGTTTACAATTGAAAGAAACGCCTTTAACTCTTCAATAATTTTTACATTTGCATCTAACATGGGGACTTAGGATTTAATTTTTGTGTTGCAACTTCAAAATTAAGATCTTTGTCCTCTGTTTTTTATCAATTAATCCTTAACTTAATGACATTGGCCTGGAGCGTCCAAATCACATGCTTTTAACAACTTTGCATTTGCCCTTTGGTTTTGAGATTATCTGAATGCTAATTGTCCCAGACCTGTTTAAACTTCTCGGATGTACATAACATAAAACTTGCAACACCTAAAATTAAAATTATTATATTGAATATCTATTAATTAAAGCAATATTTTTGGGTGTTGCGCGAAACAGGGAAAAAGACCGGAATAGATAATATAACTTTCCAAATAATACAATTAGTATTCAATGATGAAATTAAATAATAAGGAAGAACGGTTTTTAGTGCGCTGGGAAAACAGGCGAAAAAAGAAGTGGCACTATATTTTAATAAATGGCGGTATTTATTATGGATTATCTGTTGCAATTATTTCATTTTTAATTCACTCCGGATTTAAAATAGAAAATATGCAATTATCATGGTTTATTAAATATGCAGTAATTTTTATGGCTTCAGGGATTTTTGTTGTATTAAGACAATTTAATCAAACAGACAGAATTTATATGAGTTTGATTGATGAATCTGAAATTATCAATGGGATTCAATCACTAAAAGCCGGAAAGACCTGGGATTTTGAAAATCTTAAAATCAATAATGAAGGTGAAGAAATGGTCACAATTCAAAATAATTTGTTCTGGTTTGATGAGAAAACGCCCTCGTCCGAAAAAATAAAGGAATGTTATAACCTGGTTTATGAAGATTTTATGCGATTGAAGAAGACTGCTGTTTTTGAGAACTATGTAAGGAACAAAAAAGTGAAGATTCAGATACTTGACAATTCAGGAAGCAATATTCCATTGTTTGTTAAATTATTTGAGGGCCAATAATTCAGCCATTATTCCGGCAAGAGAGAAACAGAATAGATAACTCATTTTTTTAAAATAAGTAGCAAAATCAACCAAATAATCAGAACCGGGAAAATACAACAAGCAAAAATAAGTGAATATAATTTTTAGTATTTTTGCATTTAATTAAACAAATAATGAAAAGAACAATGAAAAAAGCTGCATTTGTATTTATATTTTGTCTTTCAGTCGTGTTTAATGGCTACTCACAAACAAAACAAGAGTCAATAAAAGAACTGTTTCATTTGATGCAAACGGATTCCCTGATGGATAAAACGTTTAAGACGATGATCCCAACCATGTTTAAGCAGATGCAAAGTCAGGTGAAAGATTCGGTTGCATTGGTCAGAGCAAAAGAATTGATGACCTATACCATGGAATCCACAAAAGGAATAGTTAAGAACTTACTGGATGAAGATATGGTATTAATTTATGACAAATATTTTAATGAGAATGAAATTAAAGATTTCATTGCTTTTTATAATACATCATCCGGTCAAAAACTCATTAAGGCTCAACCCGATATTCAAAAAGAAATGATGCAGATCATGTTCCAGAAGTATATTCCTGAGATTCAGAAAACAATCAAAGCAAAGGTAGAAGAGATGAAAGCGGCTGAGAATACTAAAACACAGGGACCACAATAACGTCAATTACTGACGGTAATCAAGGACAAATAAAAATGTAAAATTGATAGAAACCGGATTACCCTCTAGAAAAAGAAATAATGATTAATTGAATGATTAATTGATTAAGTTTGTGAACTACAACCTTTTTAAAATTTATTAATAACTAATCCATTAATCATGAAAAAATTCGCTTTGGCAATTGCAATTTCCGCAATTCTGTTGAGTTGCAACAAGGACAATCAAGAGAATCAAGGTAATGGAGGAATCACCATTAAGGGTACAATCGCCGGAACCCCAAAAGGAGCCATACTTAAATCCGGCACGACCTTACTGCTGACCGATGCAAAAAAAGTATTGGTATTTAATCCTTTCAGGTATACGCTCGCAGATATTGTAAACGGTTCTTTCACCGCCACTGCAGATATAGGCTCTGTAACCGCATTGATATTTCTGGATGCAAACAATAAATACATCGGTAATCTTTTTTCCGGAGGATTGAATATGCTTCCTCTCGGGGATCTAAAAGACGGTGAAAGTACAACCATTGACTTACAAAGTCTTACGCTTGACAACACCAGTGTTGTTCCTTCACATAATCCAATCGGAGATGAAATAGACATTACAGCCGCAGAAGTCACACGACTTAAAGAGCTGGGAGGATTTTTTGAAGCGCTGGCAAAGAATCTGGATGCAGACAATGATGGCGTCCCAGACGTATTAAGCAATAAACAGCTCACCATCAGCTCTCATTTTTCGATTCAGGGCGGTCATTGGGGATTGGATAACACCCCACCCCCGGCTTTTACTTCTCAGCTAAACATCAATTACCAGGTTCGTATCTCCGGAAATATTTCGATGGCGCCAGCGAATGGGAATTTGGTAACGCTTTCCGGACCCGATGTAAGCGCATACACCGACATTAAGACAAGAAGTTTTTTGGCAGATCAGGATTGCTTTATCACCTTTTTTAACCGGGAAACCCAGCCCGGATCATGGGCGCCATTCAAAAAGGGGACTTACTCCTTTACATTAAACGGCAGTCAGACTTATTCTTTAGCCTATTCCAACATCAATGCAATGTATTACCTGGCCATTGCAACGCCAACTCTTCATACCAATAGTAACGGGATGATAACGTCTGTGTCACTCAATTATAAATATCCTGATAATACAGTAGTGGATCCTGTAAATCTCGTCACCATATTACAACTGCAATTTTGTGATAAAAGCGGCAACCGCGTTGAACTGGGCAGTCTTTATGCAGGTGTCCCAACGGCAGGTACACTGAAAGATTTCTCAAACGTTGTTCTACCTAACCCCGTGCCCTTATCTACACTGGACCACTTGAATGTAAATTACAATGACCTTCTGGGAAATGAATACGATGTGACGTGGCGATAAATTTAAACCGGGCCACGAAGTTTCACCAGGTTGTTCCCAAAGTAACACAAAGCAATGACAGATTATCTGAATATTACCCTTTAATGTTGTGATACTTTGTGCTCTGGCTTTGTGGCACTTTAGTAACTGAAGAGTTCAAAAATGGTAGCGCATAGCAGAATCGAACTGCTATTTTCTGAATGAGAATCAGACTTCCTAACCGTTAGAAGAATGCGCCATTCTGTGCTCTCTCTAAAAAAGCAACGTTGCAAAAGTACATGTTTTTTCCAAAATATATAATGACGAATGCAATTTTTGGTTAAATAGCTTCAATCGCCTTCTTAATTCTTTCAAGGGTCTCCTCTTTTCCGAGTATCTCACAAATATCTGCAACGCCTGGCCCGTTGGAATGGCCCATAAGGACAAGCCGAAGGGCATTCATCACCTTTCCTGTTCCGTAACCTTTCTCATTGATAAATGCGATTATCTTTTCCTCTATCGTGTTAGTCGCAAATGGGAAGATCAAATCGAAAACGGCCATTAGTTCTTTCATAATGACTGGGGTATCCTCTTTCCAGAACTTTTGAACAGACGCCGCATCATAGGAAGCAGGTTTTTCGAAAAAGAAGGACGACTTCTCCCAAATCTCGTGAACGAAGTTTACACGTTCCTTCATCAAACCTGCTATCTTCTCAACTCTGAGGGTATCTGTCTTAATATTTTTATCATTAAGGATTTGCGCATAAAGCTCCGAAAGCTCCTCGTTGCTCTTTTTAATGAGGTATTGGTGATTGAACCATTTGGCCTTTACAGGATCGAAACGGGCGCCGGATTTATTTACCGCCTCAAACGAAAACTGTTGAATCAGCTCATCCATGCTGAACAGCTCCTGTTCGGTTCCCGGATTCCATCCCAACAGGGCAAGCAGGTTCACAAAGGCCTCCGGGAAATATCCATCCTCACGAAATCCCCTGAAAGTTTCACCTTCCGGGGATTTCCAGAAAAGCGGGAAGACAGGGAATCCCATCTTGTCGCCATCTCGTTTGCTCAGTTTTCCATTACCTGTAGGTTTCAGGATCAAAGGAAGATGCGCAAATTGCGGCATACTTTCTGTCCAGCCCAATGCTTTATAGAGTAAAACGTGCAGGGGAAGCGATGGCAGCCATTCCTCACCACGGATTACATGTGATATCTCCATGAGGTAGTCATCGGTAACGTTGGCCAAATGGTAGGTTGGAAGCATGTCAGCGCTTTTGAACAAAACCTTATCATCCAGCGTGGAGGTATTAACAACCACTTCCCCACGGATTAGATCCTGCATCCGGACCTCCTCATTTTCGGGCATTTTGAAGCGGATAACCCACTTCCCCCCCTTCTCAATTAGTGAATCGACCTCCTCCTGTGATAGGGATAAGGAAGTTTTCATCTGATTCCGGTTCTGAAAATTGTAGGTAAATGCTGTACCCTTTGACTCTGCATCCTTTCTAAGCTCCTCCAGAGATTCGGGAGTATCAAAGGCATAATAGGCATTCCCGGTTGCTACCAGCTGATCAGCATACTGTTTATAGATTGCGCGGCGTTCGCTTTGGCGGTATGGAGCATGTTTCCCTCCTTCAGCAACTCCCTCATCAACCTTTATACCGCACCAGCGCAACGATTCATTGATGTATTCCTCAGCGCCGGGAACAAAACGCTGGGAATCAGTATCCTCTATTCTCAACAAAAAATCACCGCCATGCTTTTTGGCAAAAAAGTAATTAAATAAGGCAGTGCGAACACCCCCAATATGCAATGGTCCCGTCGGGCTGGGAGCAAAACGAACACGTACTCTGCGATTACTCATTTATTCAATCTTTAGAGCCGACAAAGATAGAAAGATTAAAGCCGCATTGGATATACGACAAAATTCGGATTAGCTGCTCAAAGGAAAAGCTACCGACCGGATGAGGAAACAACAGTTTGATTTCACTGACGTTGCCTTACGATAGCTTCTCTATCGGCGGAACTTTTCGCCGATAAATTTTAAACCGTCATATAATCCGGTACGCCAGTAAGACCATTCATGCTTTCCATCCCGAACACGGTATTCATGAGGAATATTTAAATCACGCATCTCAATATGCAACTGCGAATTGCCCTTATACAGAAAATCGTCATCACCGCAATCAATGTAAAACCGTATTCCTTTTAACTTTTCTACCGGAACAGCATGGATAAGATGCAGGGGACTATTTGTTTTCCAGGCTTCGGATATTCGGGCTTTGCCTTTCAGATTTTCGCCAAAGATATTTTCAAAGTATTGATTATACTGATTGTCTGGTTGTTGTATGATTTCATCATCGGTAAATGTTCCGCTGCTTAATGCGACACATGAAGAAAAAAGATCGGGATTTCGCATCGAAAGTCCCAGTGCACCATATCCGCCCATCGAAAGACCAGCGATTGCCCTGAACTCTTTCTTCGCTCTGATCCGGTATTCTTTTTCGACAAAGGGTAGAAGTTCATCAATAAACATATCTTCCCAACGATCTTTACCGTTGGCGCTGTTACAATACCACGTTACCTTTCCGTCAGGGATAATAATTATACAGGCTGGGAAAGTCCCTTCTGAAATTCCTTTATCCGCAATTTCATTGGCCTCTCCAAACTGAATCCACCCGGTTTCATCATCAGAGTAACCATGCAAAAGGTAAAGTACCGGATAGCTGCGTTGCGAGGATTCGTAGTCAGCCGGAGATAAACAGAATACCTTACCGGATAGGATACTATTTTGCTCTTAAATTCAATACTTTCTATCACTTTACCCTTCTGGGCAAAGGATGGCACTAAAAAAGCAAGAAAAAGAATGGTAATCAACAGTGATTTCATATGTTTATTATTTGTTTTTTAATGGCCAGATGGAACTCCCAATAATCATGCTACTTTGTGGGAAGATTTTATCATGGTCGTTTCATATTTATCAAAAAATATTATTGTTCAAAAATAATCGAATTAATGCACTAAAACAAAATCGGAGTCCTGTTTCACACACTAACCACATTCAACCCGATCGCGATGAAGATATCTTATAGATATTATCAAGAGAAGTTATGTTATTATAGCAGGAATTTGCTTCTGAATGATTAATTTCAAATCCGATTATTAATTTCCATAAACCTCATGATGGATCGTATTATTGAACAGTATAACAGCAACATTTCTGTTTTAGAGTCAGAGATCAGCAAGATCAGGAAGATCTTTTCCTGGTTGTATCTGACCCGCCTTTTTACATTTATTGCCTTTGTAACTTTTCTCGCATTATTTTTTCAATTCAACTATAATTACCTGATTCTACTACTTTCACTGGCCTGTTTAATTTCATTCCTCTTTACGGTAAAAATAGATCTAAATTATGATTACAAAGCTAAATTCTTAACAAATAAGCTGAATGTAAATCAAAACGAACTTATGTTTCTGAAGCATCATTACGATGATCGTGAAACAGGCGATGAGTACAATTATTTAAATCCTCATCTGTCAGCAGACTTTGATCTTTTGGGTAAGGGTTCACTTTTCCAGTACTTGAACCGGTGTTCCACAAAGATCGGTAAAACCAGGCTGGCTGAAGGTTTATGTGTTTTGGAAAAAAATGAAAGCCACATTAAAGAGAAACAACAGGCGATAAGGGAATTATCCGGAAAGATTGAATTCATTCAAAATTTCCAGTCCTATGGTATGTTTATACAGGAGAATGGCAGTGAAATAACAAACCTGCAATCCTGGTTAGATCAAACCCCCGAAAAGATCAAGTATTTGCAGCGTCTGAGCCTGATTATGCCCGTTATCATGATTGGCTGGATTTCTTTAATCATAGCCGGTGTTTTTTCAATTACCTCTGTGTTAGCCCCTCTGATCACAAATTTTTTAATCATTCAATTAAACAATAAAAATATAAACCAGGCGCATGCAGGATTAAACAAAACAGCTGAAACTTTTAAAAATTATACCGCCCTGATTAAACTGGCAGAAGAAGAGAACTACACGTCTGTTTATTTATCCGGGTTAAAGAACAAATTGTCTTATCAAAATATTAAAGCAAGTGATTCCCTCAAATCCTTATTCAGACTATTGAATTCTTTTGATGTACGGTTCAATATACTGGCTTCATTCGCTTTAAATTCACTGCTGCTCTTTGATATTCAGGTCTATTGCCGATTATCCAGATGGAAACTAAAGAATAAAAATGCAGTTCCCCATTGGTTTTTTGCACTGGCTGAATTGGATGCGCTTACAGGATTTTCCATTTTTGCACACAACAATCAGGATGTTGTAACTTATCCGGATATTTCAGAAAAGGAATTTACCTTTCAGGCAGAAGAATTGGGGCATCCTCTTTTGCCTCCTGATGTAAGAATCTGCAACGATGTCTATTTTTCCGGAACACCTGCTGTATTGATCATCACCGGGGCCAATATGGCCGGTAAGAGCACATTCTTAAGAACATTAGCAGTAAACCTGGTATTGGCCATGAATGGAGCCCCGGTTTGTGCCAGGCATCTGTTATTTCCACCTTGTGACATCATGTCGAGCATTAAAATACAAGACTCTTTGTCAAATAATGAATCTTATTTTTACGCCGAATTGCTAAGGTTAAAAGATATCATCAATCACATAAATAAAAATCCTCGCACCCTTGTAGTACTGGACGAGATACTGCGAGGCACCAATACAAAAGATAAACAACTTGGTTCTCTGGGGCTTTTGGAAAAACTGATCAGTTTGAACTCTGTTGTACTGATCGCAACTCATGATCTGACCATTGGAGAACTGGAGAAAAAATATCCCGGCATTGTCGTTAACAATTGCTTTGAAGTGGAATTAACCAATGACCAGTTGATTTTTGATTACAAACTCAAAAAAGGTATAAGTAAGAAACTGAATGCTTCCTTCTTAATGAAAAAAATGGAAATAATAAGTTGAACCTGGGTTACAAAGTTTTATGGAGTTCTCTCAGGTTTTCACAAAATAGCCCATGTGTAATTTAGTGTACCCACTTCGTGAAACTTTGTGTAACTGAATCTTGCGGAGAGAGAGGGATTCGAACCCTCGGTACCGTTACCAGTACAACGGTTTTCGAGACCGTCCCATTCGACCGCTCTGGCATCTCTCCGTTTTAAAATCTTTGCGGCACAAATATAAAGAATTGTTACCAGTCATCCTTGCGGGATACCGGAAAGAAAAATTGAATATTATTAAAGCCTCTGAAAAAAAACTGTAAAATAATCGTATCCCACTTCCATTTTTGTTTTTAAAGCAGGAATGATTAATTTCCACCATTAAATTAATCTGATTTGATTGCCATGAAATATTATATTACTCTTCTGTTAACCCTTATTTTAATTGGCTGCAGGAACAGCTCCTTTGTCGGACAAACCGGGCAGACCATCAATGTAACAGGTTATTCTGAATTGAAAGTTAAGCCTGATGTTGCCCTGATATCGCTGAATGCCGTTGTTAGAGCAAGTAGTAAATCAGCGGTTGTCTCAGAAATAAACAGAACAGTTGACTCCGTTTTGAATCAATTAAAAATCAAGCAGATCAAGACAGAAAAACCCGTTATCAATAATCTGAATATTTACTGGAATTATATTGAGGAGAAGGATAAACCAAGGACCACCGAATACACGGCCATGCAGACCATAGAAATAAAGATGGATTTCAACATGGATGAAATTGAGAAAATGATCCAGATCGTAAGCGATGTTCCCAAACTAAACTTCTTTATCAATTTTGATATTTCCAAATCCAGGAGGGATAGTCTTGAAAATGTCGTTTCCGCAATGGCCATTAAAGATGCCGCTAAAAAAGCTAAAAATATAGCAGCAGCCTCTAATCTTGAGATTGTAAAAATACTTGATATCACTTATCAGTCAGATCATCCCGGAGCCTTTATGAAATCAAACATGATGCAGAGAGAGTTTGCCGCCGACGAAGGCGCCGGAAGGGTAAATCTGGCCCCGCGTGAGATTGAGTTAAATGACAATGTAAAACTGACCTACATGGTGCGCAATAAGAAATAACTGATCTGCCGGATATCTGCTGAATATTAAAACGATTTCCTTTGTGAACTGATTAACTGACCTGACCAAATGCCTTTAATAATTATAATCCTTGGAATTGTCATCCTTTTTGTACTGATCAGTGTTTTTAAGATCCATGCATTTATTTCACTTATCATCACTTCTTTTGTGGTGGGTATAATAAATGGAATGGAACCATCAGCCGCTCTTGTTTCGATCACTTCAGGCCTTGGAAGCACAATGGGGAGTCTTGCATTGATCATCATCTTTGGGGCCATGTTGGGTAAACTGCTTGAGGAGAGTGGTGCAGCTTACCAGATCACCCATAAACTGGTAAATCTCTTTGGATTAAAATACATCCAGGTGGCCATCATGATTACCAGCTTCCTGGTCGGCCTTCCACTGGTTTACAATGCAGGCTTTCTGGTATTGATCCCGCTGATCTATGCTCTGGCTGCTTCAACCCGGTTGCCACTGCTCTATCTCGGCCTTCCTTTCTGTGCCGCCCTCTCGGTGACGCATGGCTTTCTTCCCCCTCATCCGGCTCCAACTTCAGTGGCTTTTATCTTTCACGCCGATGTTAACAAAACATTGCTTTACGGGCTTTGCGTAGCCATACCCGCCATTATTATCGCAGGACCATTTTTATCAAAATTTTATAAGAAATGGAAACTGGTTCCTCCCCCGGCCTTATTCTCCGCACGTGAATTCACCAAAGAAGAACTACCTTCATTGGCCTCGAGCCTTGTAACGGCATTAAGCCCGATCCTCCTTATGCTAACCGGGGCAATCTTACAAATTGCTGTCGGGGCAGAAAGTACCAACGGCAAGCTGCTGAAATTTATCAGCGATCCCACTATTGCACTGTTTCTTGCCGTTTTCCTTGGAATCTACCTGTTGGGGTTAAGGAAGAAAAGAACCATGCCGGATTTGATGAAATCATTATCAGGTTCAGCATCAGGAGTAGCAATGATTCTCTTAATCATAGCGGCCGGAGGTTCCTTTAAACAAGTTCTCCTTGATAGTGGCACAGCCGATTACATAAAGCTGATCGCAAAAGGATTTCAAATGTCTCCTCTTATTCTGACATGGATCGTCGCGGCCCTGATCCGTTTCTCCTTAGGCTCTGCAACAGTTGCCTGTATCACGGCAGCTGGTTTGACATTACCATTTATTGAAGGGACCGGCGTATCCCCTGAATTAATGGTAATAGCCACAGGCGCCGGGAGTCTTACATTCTCTCATTTTAATGACACCGGGTTCTGGATGTTCAAGGAATATTTCAATACCTCCATCAAACAAACATTCGCAGTCTGGACCGTCATGGAAACCCTGATAGGAATAATAGGGTTAGCGGGAGTACTTATCTTAAATCAATTGATTCAATAGGAAGAATCCCCTCTTTAAAGCTTCATCCCTCTATTCAAAACTCACTCGCCAAAACTTCGTTTAAAATTGTTCGGGCCCTATATCTTCTTTATCCATTTTGTCAAGTTACCTCCACTGCTGTTTATTTTATTCGCTATTATAACGTGAGTTCGATCTAAGTAATGGATAAGGTAATGCTTGATTGTTCGAGTGCTAATATTGTTTTCGATAACCTAATCTGTCAAAAACCTCAGTAGATGGGATTGATTTCACCTTTTCACCAACCTCATTACCTGATTAAATAAGGTAATGAGGTCGATTTTTCTCTCTCGACCATTTCTACTAAGGTGTTTTTGACAGATTAGGTTATCCATTCCTTAGATCGAACTCACTCTATTATAAGGTACTTTATTCGTAGTTTATCCGTTTCTATACGGATAAACTACGAATAAAGTTTGATGAAGATATAGACAAGGCAAAGAAAAGCCCTCTTCCGGTTTACGGAAGAGGGCTTTTCAAATATTGTTGTTTTTAGTATTTACCCGTTCATTGTTTCAATCAAGTGTCTTAGCCACTTCGACTTCCTCAAAGGCCTCAACAAAGTCACCTGCCTGAAGATCATTGTATCCGCGGATATTAAGTCCACATTCATAACCTTTGGCCACATCCTTGACATCGTCCTTGAAACGTTTAAGTGATTCAAGCTCTCCGGTATAAACCACGATTCCGTCGCGGATAAGGCGTATCTTTGAATTACGTGCGATCTTACCATCCCTGACCATACAGCCGGCAATGGTACCCACTTTGGTAATTTTGAATACCTCCATAATCTCGGCGGTACCTTTGATTTCCTCCCTGATTTCAGGAGCAAGCATCCCTTCCATAGCCGATTTGACTTCATTGATGGCGTCATAGATAATGGAGTAAAGACGAATGTCAATACCTTCCTTCTCGGCAAGTTTTCTTGCGCTCAGGGAAGGCCTTACCTGGAATCCCACGATAATGGCATTTGAAGCAGAGGCAAGCATTACATCCGATTCAGTGATCTGGCCAACGGCCTTATGAATCACGTTAACCTGGATTTCACCAACTGATAACTTGATTAAAGAATCTGACAATGCTTCGATTGATCCATCCACGTCACCTTTGACGATGATATTAAGTTCCTGGAAGTTTCCGATGGCAATACGGCGTCCGATTTCATCGAGGGTAATATGTTTTTGTGTTCTCAGGCCCTGCTCTCTCTGAAGCTGTTCACGCTTATTGGCAATCAGGCGCGCTTCACGTTCACTTTCAATAACGTTGAATTTATCACCTGCCTGAGGAGCACCGTTCAGACCAAGAATTAATACCGGTTCGGCCGGACCTGCAGACTCTACGCGTTGGTTTCGTTCGTTGAACATAGCTTTGATATGACCGAAATGCGGACCAGCCAAAACTACATCACCGATTTTCAATGTTCCATTCTGTACAAGTACCGTAGCAACATAACCTCTACCCCGGTCCAGTGAAGATTCAATGACTGAACCCACGGCGCGCTTATCAGGATTGGCTTTCAAATCGAGCATATCTGCCTCAAGAAGTACTTTTTCAAGTAATTCAGCAACTCCCATTCCGGTTTTTGCTGAAAGATCCTGCGATTGATATTTCCCGCCCCATTCCTCAATCAACATATTCATGTTTGCAAGTTCTTCCTTAATCCGTTCGGGATTTGAGGTAGATTTATCAACCTTATTGATTGCAAATACAATCGGCACCGAAGCGGCCTGAGCATGATTGATTGCTTCCTTTGTCTGAGGCATCACGTTATCATCAGCAGCAACAATGATGATAGCAATATCAGTAACCTGGGCTCCGCGGGCACGCATGGCAGTAAATGCTTCGTGGCCTGGAGTATCAAGGAATGTAATTTTTCTTCCTCCTTCGAGTGTTACATTATAGGCACCGATGTGCTGCGTAATACCACCCGCTTCTCCGGCAATCACATTGGCTTTCCGGATATAGTCAAGGAGTGAGGTTTTACCATGATCGACGTGTCCCATCACTGTTACAATCGGAGGACGAGATATCAGATCATCTTCATGATCGGTATCTTCTTCGATGGCTTCCTGAACTTCAACAGAAATGAATTCAACCTTATACCCGAATTCATCTGCAACCACAGCCATGGTTTCGGCATCAAGGCGCTGGTTAATGGATACAAACAAACCCAATGACATACAAGTGGCAATCACTTCTGTCGGACCCACATTCATCATGGTGGCCAATTCATTTACGGAAACAAACTCAGTGACTTTCAGCACGTTCTTTTCCATTTCATCCTGAGCATTCTGCTCAGCCATTTTTTCGCTGAAAGCCAGTCGCTTGTCACGACGATATTTTGAACCTTTTGTCTTTTGACCTTTGGTGGTCAATCTTGCAAGAGTTTCCTTGATCTGTTTCTGGACATCTTCTTCTTTTACCTCCAGTTTAACCGGACCTTTCTTCTTGACAAGCAGGGAAAGCTTCTTTTTTGCCTTTTCAGGTTTTTCCTTTACCTTTTCGATTTTCTTTTCAGTCAGATCAACACGCTCTTTAGTTTCCTTGGGAACACGTTTCCTCTTTTTCTTCCTGGACTGGTGATCCTCAATCCTGCCCGGTTTCTTTTTCTCTTCAACAGGAAGCTCAATTTTCCCCACTACGGTAGGTCCGGAAAGTTTCTTCCTTTCCAGTTTAAAAATTTCTTCCGGAATATCAGAAGTCTCATTTGTCTTTTCCGTCTCTGGTTCTACCTGACGTGCAGGCCTCTTTTCCAGAACTGCTTTTTGAGCTTCTTCAGTTTTATGCGTTGTGAGTTTCTTCTTATTAATCTGGATTTCCTTCTTTGGCTTTTCAGATGGCCTTTCAAGGTCTATCTTTCCAACTACTTTAATATTCGTTTCCTTCAAGGACACATTGGATATCATCTCAGATTCAGGCTCCTCGTTTTCAGCTCGATCTTCAACTTCTTTTTCAGCTATTGGCACCTGAACTTCAGCAGGTTTCTGCTCTGATGTTACTTTCTCCTCTTCCTTTTTCTCCTCTTTTTCGGCCACTTCCGGAACTACTATTTCAGGTTCCTGCTTTTCAACCGGTTTTTCTTCAGGAGCAGGCTTTTCTTCTACAGGGGGAGTCGGTGGAACAACTTCCGGTTCTACGTCAGATTCGGGAACTTCCTTTTTAACTTCTTTGGCTTTGGGTTTGTGCTTCAGATTCTCCAGATCCACTTGTCCAACCACTTTCAACTTTGGCTTTTCCACCTCAGAGGGAGGAGCAGGTGCAGGTTTAGGAACAACGGGGTCCTTTGGGGGGACTACCGCTTCCGGACGAACTTGGGAAGGTGCTGTTTCACTGCGTTTTTCTTCCTTGTATTGATGACTGCTGTGGTCCTTGATCATCACAGAATCATCCTCTGCTTCCGGTTCATCGGCTTCCTTATTCTCCGATTTAATATCCTCTATGGAAATAGATTCATTTTTTACCCGGTGATGGCGAAGATTTACCTTGTCAGCTTCAATCCTGGCTTCATGATCTTTTTTAAATTGTTTTTCAAGAAGCTCCTGAACATCGGCCTCAATTTTTTGATTAGGATCCGAAGATATCTTGATACCCTGCTTATGCAAAAATTCCACTAACGTGGAAATTCCCACATTTAATTCACGAGCAATTTTACTCAATCTTGATCCTTTTTCTCCTGTAATCATATCTTGCCAAACAGTTAATAATCCAAATATATCCACCGGGTTCAAATTAAATTAAGGAATTAAGGAATTAAAAAATCAGGAAATTAAGAGTCATTCTTTCATTCTTTAATTTTTTCATTCTTTCATTCATTAAGATTCGAACTCGGTTTTAAAGATCCGAAGCACTTCATCAATAGTCTCTTCTTCCAGATCTGTGCGTTTAATCAGATCTTCCCGTGAAATACTTAATACATTCTTGGCTGTATCACATCCTATAGACTTCAATTCGTCAATAATCCAGCCTTCAATTTCATCAGCAAATTCATCCAGATTAACATCTTCCTCATCCACTGCGTCACGGTCGCGATAGACATCGATGTTATAACCAGTCAGCTGGCTTGCCAGTTTAATATTAAGACCGCCCTTACCAATGGCTAAAGATACTTCTTCCGGTTTAAGAAACACATCGGCCCTGTTATCAGCGTAGAGTTTTATTGAAGAAATTTTAGCGGGATTCAAAGCCCTCTGAATATATAACTGCGTATTATTTGTAAAATTTATTATATCAATATTTTCATTTCTCAATTCCCTTACAATTCCATGAATACGGGACCCTTTCATTCCTACGCATGCGCCAACAGGGTCCACCCGCTCATCGTATGATTCCACTGCCACCTTGGCCCTTTCTCCCGGTACGCGGACAATCTTTTTTATAGTGATTAATCCATCAAAAATTTCCGGTACTTCCAGTTCGAAAAGCCTCTCGAGAAATATTGGAGAGGTACGGGATAAAATGATATAAGGGCTGTTATTCCTCATTTCCACTTTAATGATCACCGCCCGGACACTGTCTCCCTTACGGAAGAAATCGGTAGGAATCTGTTCCGTTTTGGGTAAAAGAAGCTCATTCCCTTCATCATCCAAAAGCAATAATTCGCGTTTCCAGATCTGATAAACTTCACCGGTTACTATTTCCCCAATCTTGTTCTTATATTGAGTGTAAACATTATCCTTCTCCAGCTCCAGAATGCGTGTAGCAAGGTTCTGGCGAAGATTCAGAATCGCTCTTCTCCCAAAGTCAGCGAATTTCACCTCGTCTGTGACCTCCTCACCTACTTCATAGTCTTCGTCAATTCTTTTGGCCTGGGTGAGTGTGATTTGAAGATTTGGATCGGTAAATTCATCATCTTCAACGACCATCCGGTTACGCCAAATTTCAAAGTCCCCTTTATCAGGATTAATGATCACATCAAAATTTTCGTCCGTACCAAATTGTTTCTGAAGCACACTGCGAAAGGAATCTTCCAGAACACTCATCATCGTGGCCCGGTCAATGCTTTTCAGGTCTTTAAATTCCGAAAACGTGTCAATCAAATTCAGGTTGTCCATATCTTCAGGATTTCATTTAAAGGAAATTACTAATTTAACTGTCTTAATCTGTTCGTAAGAATAAGCTTTGGATTTTGTGACCGGAATTTTAGCGCCATTAATTTTTTCTTTTGCAATAACATCCAATTCGATGCCCATGTCATTAACGGATTTCAATATTCCTTCTTCTTTTTCTCCTGTCCGGGCTACCAACTCTATCTTTTTACCAATATTTTTCTGATACTGGCGCAAATGCTTAAAGGGCTGCGAAAGACCGGGTGAAGAAACTTCAAGTGAAAAATCTTCTACATCCCTGTCCAGATTCTGTTCAATATGACGGCTGATCTGTATGCATTCGTCAATGCTTATTCCATTATCACTGTCAACCAATACTTCAATCGAATTGCCGGTTTTTACAGTAATATCTACAATAAACATAGCCTCTGAGAGCACCTGATCAACCAAATATTGAATTTTCTCCTTACTTATCATTATTACTATCAATAAAATAGGGGACTTCATATCCCCTAATCCTTCGATTATTCTCCGGTGCAAAAATATATAATCCAATACAATAAAACAAATTTTATTTAAATCTAATCGAATTTAGAGTTTTTTAAATGAGGAAGTTGTAAATAGAGAGAGGAAAAATCCTTTGAGGAAAAAAAACAATTTGGCAGAGAATTAATCCGGAAGTCAGATGTCACACCCCAAAATAACTGATAACTTCCCTCACCAGAGGTATCCAGGGAAAAAACATTTACCTTGTGTACACTCAAAAGAGTTTCAAGGTAATTAATATTAATTATTTTTGCAGCAAAATTTAAAATTTGAATCATGGAGTTTTCGGCTTCTGATATTGCAAAATTACTTGGAGGAGAAGTTGAGGGTGATGAATCTGTCACTGTAAACAATATTTCCAAAATCGATCAGGGAGTGGAAGGAACTCTTTCATTTCTATCGAATCCAGCCTATTCCAAATACATATACGATACCAGAGCCTCAGTCGTTATTGTCAATAGAGATTTTAAACCTGAAAAACAGATCAACTGCACACTGATCCGTGTTGATAATGCCTACGCTTCCCTTGCCAGGCTATTGGATTTTTATAATCAGACTAAAGCTGAGAAAAAAGGAATCGAACAGCCAAGCTACATCAGTTCCTCGGCTGCCATCGGAGAAGGAGTCTATGTCGGAGCTTTCGCTTACATAGGGAATAATGTTAAAGTAGGCCATGGGGTAAAGATTTATCCCCATGTTTATCTCGGAGACAACGTAAAGATTGGAGATAACACCATTCTTTATTCAGGTGTAAAAATATATGCAGATTGTTTGATCGGTTCCTCGTGCATTCTCCACTCAGGAGTCGTAATCGGCGCCGATGGATTTGGGTTTGCTCCCAATTCAGACGGAACTTATACAAAAATCGCTCAGGTCGGGAATGTTATTTTGGAAGATGATGTTGAAATCGGAGCTAATACCACAATTGATTCTGCAACCATCGGATCTACTATCATCGGGAAAGGGGTTAAACTGGATAATCTGATTCAGATTGGACATAACTGTGAAATCGGGGAAAATACAGTTATGGCTGCTCAGGTCGGAATAGCCGGTACAACAAAAGTTGAGAAAAACTGCGTTTTTGGTGGTCAGGCTGGAATTTCAGGACATACTACGATTGGCGAAGGATCCAAAATAGGACCACAATCGGGAATAATGTCTTCAGTAGCACCAGGTTCTACCTTGCTGGGAAGTCCTGCTTCAGAATTGAAATCAGCATTAAAATCCTATTCAATTATTCGTAATCTGCCTCAACTTAGAAATGATCTGATCCAATTAGAAAAACGTCTGAAGGAAATTGAAGAAAAGAACAAATAATCATTGATTTATATACTTTTGCCATTTTAAACCTAAAAATACGAATAATCTGTCATCTGATAAAGAGGACTGAATACGGAGAAAACTTCATCAAAAAATGAGTGTACAGCAGAAAACCATTGAAAGGGAGATATCAATATCAGGGAAAGGTCTTCACACCGGAGTTGAGGTGAAATTAACTTTCAAACCAGCGCCGGAAAATTTTGGATTTAAATTCAAAAGGACTGACCTGGAAGATCAACCCATCATAGAGGCCAATATTTCAAAAGTGAAAGGCACTTCACGGGGAACTGTGTTAAAGGAAGGAGAAGTCAGCATAAGTACCATTGAACATGTAATGGCGGCTTTATTCGGTGCTGATCTTGATAACATCCTGATTGAAATTAACGGTCCGGAGGCCCCCATCATGAATGGAAGTTCTGCTCCCTTTGTTGCAGCGCTGAAACAAGCCGGTATTGTTGACCAGAACGCCGAAAGGGAATATTTTGAGATAAGAAAAAAAATTGTCTATAAAAATCCGGAAACTGGTACAGAACTTATTGCTTATCCGGATGACCATTTCAGCCTGGATGTTCTGATATCTTATAATTCAGTGGTTCTTGGGAATCAATTTGCTTCGTATAACGACACCTCGGATTTTGCTCACGAAATAGCTCCCTGTCGTACATTTGTTTTTGTCCGCGAGCTTGAAATGCTTCTGAAAAACAACCTGGTAAAAGGAGGGGATCTGGATAATGCCATCGTGATCATGGATCAGGCAATGCCGCAAACCGAATTGGACAGAATCGCTGATCTTTTCAACCAAAAACACATTGTCGTTAATGAAATAGGTATTCTCAATAATCTTAAACTTCATTTTGACAATGAATGCGCAAGACATAAAGTGCTTGATGTGATTGGAGATATTTCATTACTCGGGAGAAGAATAAAGGGAAGAATCATTGCCAAAAGACCCGGACATGGGCCAAATACTGAATTTACGAAAATACTTCAAAAAGAATATCTGAAGAGTCTTTCTGAAAATACTGTTCCAATCTATGATCCCAATAAAGTACCGCTCTTTGATGTAAATCAGATCAAGAAGATGCTGCCGCATCGTAATCCTTTCCTGCTTGTGGACAAAATTATAGAAAAAGGAAGTGATTACATTGTGGGGATTAAAAATGTGACCATGAACGAACCTTTTTTCGTGGGCCATTTCCCGGCAGAGCCTGTGATGCCAGGAGTACTGATCATTGAAGCCATGGCTCAATGCGGAGGTGTTTTTGTGATCAGCTCCCAGCCAAGTGATGGGAACTATTCCACTTACTTTATGACAATGGACAACATTAAATTTCGAAAAAAAGTTGTACCCGGAGATACCCTGATCTTTAAATTAAAACTTCTTGGTGCAATCAGGCGAGGAATTGCCAATATGCGGGCTATCGCATTCGTCGGTGACCAGGTAGTTTGTGAAGGTGAGTTTATGGCTCAGATAGCAAAAAACAAATAATAATTCCGCTGGTTTTAAAAAGCCATTTTAAATTAGAATTAATGAATCAACCATTTGCAAATATACATCCCGAGGCTAAGATTGCGGAGGGGGTGGTTATTGAACCTTTCGCAACCATTGGATCTGATGTTGTAATCGGAGAAGGGACCTATATCGGACCCAACGCAGTGATTTTGCCAGGTACAAGAATAGGTAAGAATTGCAAAGTATTTCCCGGTGCCGTGATTGGAGGAGATCCACAGGATTTAAAATTCAGGGGAGAATATTCCATGGTGGAGATTGGAGATAATACCATCATCAGGGAATACGTCACGGTGCACAAGGGAACAGCTGCCAAAAATAAAACCGTTATCGGAAAAAATTGCCTGATTATGGCTTATGTTCACGTTGCACACGATTGTTTCATCGGCAATAATGTGATCATCTCCAGTTACACAGGTCTTGCCGGAGAAGTAATCATCGATGATTATGCCATCCTGGGGGGCCAATCAGGCGTCCATCAATTTTGTCACATCGGCAAACATGTGATGTTATCCGGAGGAGCCTTGGTCAGGAAAGATGTCCCCCCTTATATTAAAGCCGGAAGAGAACCTTTATCCTACGCCGGAGTAAATTCTATCGGACTGCGCCGCCGGGATTTTTCTAATGAAACGATCTGCCAAATTCAGGATATTTACCGGATCATTTATCAAAAAGGATATAACAACACTCAGGCACTTGAAGTAGTTGAGGCTGAGATGCCTGCCTCGACCGAAAGGGATGAAATCCTTCTCTTTCTAAAGGATTCCAAAAGAGGAATAATAAAAGGCTATTTCCCTGATTGAGTTACTGAGAATAATAATTCTCTTGCAGCAATCGGACGATTTCTTAATATAAAAAAGAAGTCTGGTACAGATTTTTATAAACAAGAAGCAGAAGAAATAAAAAGAAAATAATTTCTTTCCACAAATATTTCTCACCCGAGAGAAAGAAGATAGAAATCAAAAATGCGGAGGGGATGGTGGCTAAAGCAACCACCTCAATACCGATGGTGGAAAAAGAAATGGCCGAAATTCCTATGATGGCAAGCATCCAATAAAATACAACGAAAAATTTTCTTGAACTTACTTTAATATATTGATAGGAACTAAGGAATGAAAAAGTTCCGAGCAGCATCAATAAGACCATAAATGCTGAGATAGCCAGGAAAAAAGGATTAAATAAATAACCGTTGTTTTCTGCCCATATGATTCCGTTTAATGTGGAGATTAAATTTCCAAAGGTATCATTCATAAAAGCAATGGAAAGCAGGAAAAGCCATGGAACAATAAATCCAAAGGACGGTACCAGAAGCAATCTCCAGTTATCACTTTTCTGAAGTATAAAAATACTGATCCAAATCATTGGCAGCAGAATGGCCGACGGAAGATAAAACATTGAAGCCACTGACAGGAAAAAGGATGCATTGAATGTAAATGAAATCTCAAGCTCCTTTTGATAGGTATTAAAAATATAAAAGATTGAAATCAGGATGCATAAAGTGGCAAAATGAACAGGATGAAGAGTTTGAATATCTTTCCACGAGGAGATCACAAACAGATAGATAATTCCAGGCAGGTGCGAGCCCTTTTTAAACAAAACAAAAGAGGAGCTGATCCGTGCAATTAAAAAACAATTTACTAAAACGAGTATAAAACTTACCAGAACCTGCCAGAATGGTAAATCCTTCATCAGATCCTTTATTATGCCGTAAAGAGGCATCACCCCGTCTCTGTTAAAACCTACGACTCCCGGAGGACTTTGAAAACTTTTGTACCACAGCAATATTCCTATCACCGGGATTAAAAGTGAAATCAGCAAATCATATCTTCTAATAAATCTCAGGAGCATATCAATTATTGAAATTTAGCCTCATTTCTCCTTATCAATTTACAGATCAAATCCCAGATCACGACGATAATACATTCCTTCGAAATGGATTTTTTCTGCATTGCGGTAAGAAGTCCTCAGCGCTTCATGAAAATTATTACCAAGTGAACTTACCGACAACACACGACCTCCGTTTGATAATATTTGATTCCCGGATAAGGTGGTTCCCGCATGAAAAACAACACTATTCTTAACCTGATCAAGATGAGTGATTGTTTTCCCCTTTTCATAATTACCCGGATATCCTCCCGAAACAAGCATTATAGTAACAGCAGATTGCGGATCAATTTCCATCTCCTTTTCTGAAAGATTTTCATTGGCCACTCCTTCCATTAAATCCAGCAGATCTGATTTGATCCGCATTATGACAGCTTCCGTTTCAGGATCACCCATCCTGACATTGTATTCAATCAGGAAAGGCTCCCCGTCGACATTAATCAGACCAAGAAAAATAAAACCTTTGTATTTGATTCCTTCTTCTTTCAACCCGGAGATGGTCGGTTTAATAATCCTTTCCTCAACCTTACTCATAAACTCCCTCGTAACAAATGGCACCGGAGAAACAGCACCCATTCCTCCGGTATTTGGACCGGTATCACCTTCGCCAATTCTCTTGTAATCCTTTGCTTCGGGAAGTATTTTATAAGTCTTTCCATCCGTGAGAACAAAAACAGAACACTCAACTCCTTTCAGAAATTCTTCGATGACAACTGTCTTACTGGCTGATCCAAACATTCCGCCAAGCATTTCATGAAGAAGACCTTCAGCCTCTCCCAAATCCTCAACAATCAGCACTCCTTTCCCGGCAGCCAATCCATCAGCCTTAAGGACATAGGGAGCTTTTAGTGACCGTAAGAAAGAAATTCCCTCTTCCACATTACCCGAATTAACAGAAAGATATCTGGCGGTAGGGATCCGGTATCTGGACATAAATTCCTTTGCAAAATCCTTGCTGCCCTCCAGCATGGCGCCTCTTTTTACAGGACCAATTACAGGAATGGATCTGAGATTTTCGTCAGCAAGAAAATAATCATGAATACCTTCAACCAGAGGAACTTCGGGTCCGACAATGACCATTTCAATTTGGTTTTCAGCAACTGAGTCACCAATAGCTTTGAAATCGGAAACATTTATCTCAAGATTTGTTCCGCACGCGGAAGTGCCTGCATTCCCAGGTGCAATAAACAGTTTATTTACTTTCGGACTCTGACTGATCTTCCATGCAAACGCATGTTCTCTGCCTCCTGAACCAATGATTAGTATATTCACTATTGAATAAATATTTATTATTTGATAAAGAATTCTTTTAAAATGCAAAATAAGTAAGAAAGCCGTAAAGAATCGAGAATTTCAGATAAATAATTACCCGAAACAGTAAAATATTGAAAGTTGTAAATTATGGAATATTATTTAATTTCACGCCATTAACCAACCTGAAGAAAAAATTCTGGTTTTTAAAAGCTGATGACAGAAAAAATTATTGATCTCGAAGATGTTGGTCCTGTTACCATTTACCGTAACAAAAGATCCACCCGGGTAAAAATAACCATAAAATCAGGAGGAGAAGTCAGAGTAGCTATTCCCTGGACAGCATCTTTTGAATCAGGCATGCGATTTCTTGAAGAGAAGAAAAAATGGGTCAAACTGACACTGCAAAAAATCGCCAGAAAGACAGGTTCATCCGGCATTATTCAACCCGGGATTCTATTCCACACAAGGAATTTTCATTATCAGGTTGTGCCCGCCCCGGTTGAAAAAGTGAGAATCAGGTATACAAAAGCAGAAAACAATGTCAGCCTTCTCTTTCCAATGGAAGAAGACGTGAAGTCACCTTTGATGCAGGAAAAATTAAAAACAGCGATTGAAGGCGTTTTAAGATTCGAAGCGAAAAGATATCTTCCGGGAAGAGCTGCTCAGCTGGCTTCCAGCCTGGGTTACACGATCAAACAGGTTACGGTAAAGAATAATAAGACCAACTGGGGTAGTTGTTCCGGCCTTAAGAACATAAACCTTAATCTAAATCTGATGCGCTTACCTGACCGGGTTATTGATTACATTATTGTTCATGAACTGGTCCATACGGTGATTCCGAATCACGGAGCCAAATTCAAAGCAACTATGACCCGTTATTTTCCTGATATTTGTGAAATGGAAAAAGAATTAAAAAAAGTGAAGATCGGAAGATTTTAAATTACATCTTAATTTAATTAACAATGGTAAAATGGGAGAAGTACATCTCGGATTCCCGCTTGGGGCTTGAAGAACGCCCTGCACAGGAAAAAGATGATATCAGATCAACCTTTCAGCGGGATTATGACAGGATCATTTTCTCCTCTCCATTCCGCCGGTTACAGGATAAAACACAGGTTTTCCCATTACCGGGGAGTATTTTTGTTCATAACAGGCTGACTCACTCGATTGAGGTCGCCAGTGTGGGCAGATCCTTGGCTCATCTGGTAATTGCAGGATTGAGAAAAAAAAATAACGGATCGCTTTATAACGTCATCAACGAAATCGGTTCAATCGTTTCTGCAGCTTGCCTCGCCCATGACCTTGGCAACCCTCCCTTCGGACATTCCGGAGAAAGCGCTGTTGCCGATTTTTTCAGGAAAGGGAAAGGTCTGAAATACAAAGAAGAAATGTCCTCTGAAGAATGGAACGATTTCATCTGTTTTGAAGGAAATGCCAATGCCTTACGCGTGCTCACTCATCAGTTCAATGGGAAAAGACCGGGCGGTTTTACCCTTACTTATTCAACCATTGCAAGTTTTGTAAAATATCCCTACGAATCATCCTTATCTGGCGGAAAACAAAAATTCGGATTCTTTCAGAGCGAAAAAGAAACATTCAGAAAAATTGCATCAGAACTTGGATTGATTCAGATCTCTTCCGATCCGTTGAAATACCTTCGTCATCCTTTAGTTTACCTCGTTGAGGCCGCCGACGACATTTGCTACCAGGTGATGGATGTGGAGGATGCTCATAAATTAAATATACTCACTTATCCACAGACAGAGGAGTTGCTGCTGGCCTTTTTTGACAAAGATTCAGACAACAGAATTCTTAACAACATTGAATCAAACCTGAACGTGGTTACGGATCTCAATGAGAGGGTTGCTTATCTGAGAGCAATGGTGATAGGGAAACTCACTAAAGAGTGCGGGAATATATTTATCCGGGATTATGAGCGTATCGCCAGCGGGGAAGAAATTGAACCACTTTTTCACAGATTGGAAGATCCTTCCGGGAAAGCCATGAACATCATAAAACAATTATCATGGGAGAAAATTTACAATGACCGTTCCGTCGTTGAAATTGAAATTGCAGGTTATAAAATACTGGGTACCCTCCTGGAGACGTTTATTACTGCGGTTATGGAACCTGGAAGTTATTGGTCAGAAAAATTACTCTCCTTAGTTCCCTCACAATATAAAAACAACGGAGACTCTACTTACAGCAGAATACAATCAATGGTAGATTTTGTATCGGGGATGACCGACCTTTATGCACTCGATCTTTACCGTAAAATTACAGGGATGAACATCCCGGGAATCAGCTGATTTTTTAGGCTTTAGACTGTCGGCTTTAGACTGTCGGCTTTAGGCTTTAGGCTTTAGGCTTTAGGGAATGTTCCCGGAGTCAGCTGAAGACTTTTTTTAAACTTAAGGCTTAAAGCTGCCTGTATTTAATAATTTTGTTAATTCTTTCCTTAAGCCTAAAGCCTAAAGTCTTTTTAAAAAATATGGTATGAAACTGAATGTTCAACAAAATTGCTCAGATATTGACTGGACCCTGATTCCTGAAATCCTGAAGACGGTAGAAATGGGATATCATGAACCTTCGGTTCATCAGAAAGCTTTCGAAAACAGTGCGGCGGTGGTATTTATTTTCCTGGAAAAGAAGATGATTGGATTTGGACGTGCCATATCGGATGGAGCTTACCAGGCAGCTATATATGATGTAGCCATACTTCCCGAATACCAGCGAAAAGGAATAGGAAGATTGATTATTAATACCCTCGTAAATTCCCTTCCGGGATGCAATTTCATTTTATATGCGAATCCGGGGAAAGAGGAATTTTATAAGAACCTGAATTTCCGTAAAATGAAAACAGGCATGGCACTATTTAAAAATTCACAGGCGATGGAAGCAAAGGGAATGATTGAATAATTCTTAATTCTTAATTCTTAATTCTTAATTCTTAATTCTTAATTCTTAACGTCCCTTATTTTATAATCCTGATGGATAATTTTTTTCTCTCCCTCAGTATTATTGACCATTAATCATTAACCATTATACTTACATCTTTTTTTGTGTATTTATTTGTATTTTTATACAACCAATTAATCCAGCAGAAAAATGCTTGAAATTATAAACCATTTTGTTGAAGATAAGAACTTAGCTCTTATCGGGGTTTCAAAAAACCAACAGAAATTTGGGAATGCGCTGCTAAAGGAATTAAGCAAATTAGGATATACCATCTATCCTGTTCATCCTGATTTGCAATATGTAGAAGGAGTCAAATGTTTCCGGTCTTTAGATGAACTGCCTGAAAATGTACAAAACCTGTTACTGGTGGTGCAACCTAAAGCGACAGAGGAGATCGTAAAAGGAATAAATCCCGATAAGATAAAACGTGTATGGATGCATAAGGGAATGGGAAGCGGTTCATCTTCTATTCTAGCCATTCATGAATGTAAAGATAAGGGGATTGAAGTAGTTTATGGTTTCTGTCCGATGATGTTTTTGTCCAGCTCAGGGATTCATCGTTTTCATTTATGGATGCGTAAAACTTTTGGTAAAACGCCCGCAGAATTTAATTCAGGCGTTAGGCTTTAGGCTTCAGGTCTCCTTGGAGCCTAACCTCCTAAAGTCTAACGCCTATAGTCTAAAGCCTAAAAAAAATGAAAGCAGTCAGAATACACGAGTACGGTCCTGTTGATGTTCTTAAAATGGAAGAGGTTCCTGTTCCTGCATTTGCAGATGATGAAGTACTCATTAAAATCTTTGCAGCATCCGTAAATCCGATAGACTGGAAAGTACGTGAAGGAAAACTCAGATGGAGGAACCTTCATCATTTGCCATTAATCCCCGGATGGGACGTTTCGGGAATTGTGGAAAGCATTGGGAAAGAGGTAAAGAAATTCAAGGTTGGTGATGAAGTTTACAGCAGGCCTGATGTAGCCCGGGATGGGGGTTATGCAGAATACATTGCTGTAAAAGAAAGTATTGTAGCCCTGAAACCAAAGACATTAAATTTTGAGGAGGCTGCCTCCATCCCCCTTGTCGGCCTCACCGCGTGGGAAGCATTGGTGACTAATGCGAACATCCGGTCAGGTCAAAAGGTGCTTATACATGCAGCTTCCGGAGGAGTTGGCAGTATTGCAGTTCAGATTGCTAAATCTTTTGACTGTTATGTAATAGGTACTACCTCAGAAAAGAACTTTGATTTGGTCAGAAAGCTTGGCGCCGATGAGGTGATTGATTACAGGAACCAGGATTTCACCAAGATATTGAAGGATCTTGATGTTGTGCTGGATACTGTAGGTGGACAAACACAGTTGGATTCTCTTAAAGTTTTGAAAGAAGGAGGTTATATCATCTCCATCATCAATCCCGTCAATGAAGAGGAAGTGCATAATCACAATGTCAGAAGCGGTTATATTTTCGTGAAATCTAATGGTGAAACGCTTTCCAAATTAGCTCAGCTCATCGACTCAGGAAAAATCAAGCCTGTTGTTGGGGAAATTTTCAAACTTGATGAAATAAAACAAGCCCATGAGCTCAGTCAATCAGGCAGAGCTGTCGGAAAAATTGTGATAAAAATCAGATGAGTATCATCAGCCGAAAATGGAAAATAAGATTAGGTCTAACCTTAATCACTATTTCTGTCATCATATTTCTAACTCTATTTGCAATCCCCTTTCTGGGATTTGATCTGAAATTCAAATTATCTATCGCTACTGCATTAGCCATAACAGGTGAAATATCTTATTGGGTCGGGATTCTTCTGATTGGTAAAGAAGCATGGAAAAGATACAAAGCATTTCTAAAATCGGGCAGCTGGCTCGAAAAGAAAAAAGAATAGATCCTGCTCCGCAAACCATTTGACTTACCCCCGGCCTCCTCAGCTTTTTATTACCTGCAGGTAAGTTATCTATTCCGGACTTCGGATTCAAATCCGCGGATACTTAATAACGCGAGTTCAATCTAAGCAATGGATAACCTAATCCGTCAAAAACACCTCAGTAGAAAAATGGAATACCCCCAATATTCTAACCTAATTACCTAATTTATGTTTCTCAATTTTGTTTTTTGACCATTTAATTAATATATTACATTAATAAATATTAATGTATGAAAGTAGAATACAACAATTTATATACTCATTTTATTTTTACCGCCTATCAACGTCAGCCTCTGATTCAAAGCAATTTTAGGGAAAGAATCGAAAAATACATTACCGGAATAGTTAAGAATAATGGCTGTCAACTTTATTCAATTTATGCCAATCCTGAACACGTTCATTTTCTTATCTCACGATCTCCAAAAATTTCTGAAGAAAGGATCGCTGAAATTATAGCCGTTAGTACTGAAAATTTTATAACTGAGAATAATCTCTCTAATGGAAAATTTAAATGGCAGGATTCCTGTTCTGCATTTTCAGTTTCAAAATCACATATTCCGAAGGTATGTACCTATATTATAAATCAACCAATTCATCATCAAAAAATAAATTCTCAAAGTGAGTATGATCAATTTGTTGCTTTTTATCAAAAACCTATTAAGCCAAATTAGGTAATTAGATAATAATATGAGGGTATCCCATTTCCTACTGAGGTGTTTTCGACAGATCAGGTTATCGAAACGAAATAAGCACTCCAACAACCAAACATTACCCTTATCCATTGCTTAGATCGAACTCACGTTGGTATAATTCTATCACAAAGAAAAATCCCCTAAAAAGGGTATGGAAATTCTATGTTGAAATGATGAAATTATTTGTGAACTAAAATTTAACAAATATGATGAAGTCATTTCTGTTGTTTAATTTCAAGTCTGTTTTCAAAAAGCAGGAACCGCACACCTCAATAAAGGATCGGTCAAAGGGTAGTAATCAAAATTTTCAGGGAATTCATCCCGATGCAATTGAGGCGATAGCTTATTTCAAAAGAGGGGTTCAGAAGGCAAAAATTGGCGATCATCATTCGGCCATTGCCATTTTCAGCAAAGCAATTGAAATAAATCCAAATATGGCTCAGGCCTATTTCAAAAGAGGTCTTTCCTGTAAATACCTTGGCGATTATAGTAATGCCATCATTAATTTTGTTGAAACAATCGATTTGGATCCCAATGATCCTATGGCTTATTATCATTGTGGAGTGGCCAGGCTCAGCGCTGGCGAATCAAAAGAAGCCATTTTGGATTTCAGCAATGCCATAGAATTAAAATCTAAATTCAAAGTGGCCTATTATAAACGTGGAATCGCAAGATTTAACACGAAAGATTATCTGGGGGCAATCAGGGATTTCGAAAAGACAATCGAAATTGAACCTAAATCTTCCATGGCATATTACAATTTAGGGATCATAAAAAAAACGGTAGGAAATCTCTCAGAAGCCATTGAAAATTTTGATAAAGCAATTGATTTTAATAATTACGCATACTGGGCCTATCATCATCGCGGAATTGCAAAATCAATCCTGGGGGATATTACAGGGGCTTGCCTGGATTGGACCAAGGCCGGTGAAATGGGTTCCGAAATCTCCTACCAGCTCATTAAACGCTATTGTAACTGGACCTGAGATGGTCCTATGTTGTGAATAAAGCTTAAGACTTAAGCAATGTCAAGAATATAATGTTGCTTTTTTATACTGAAGGATTTTAGACTATAGGCTGGAGGATCATAATATTTACCTTTAGCCTAAGCACCTATAGCCAATAAGCCTCATATGACATGATTTTATTCCGGTTACTTAAGAAAAGACTCACTTTTCTGTTTTTTACTGTATAGTCAATTTATTTTATAAAAAGTCATAATTCACCATCCTCTTTACCCGAATCATAATTTTCGTGATAAGGGATTTCACGCATTACACATCCCGGAAATGGCATTTTTATTTTGAGTTCAACGGTTGCATAAGAGACAATAGAATGTTTCATACCCCATTTTTGTTTTATAAAAAAATTATCAGGGAGACACGCGTCGCATAACCTCTGGGCTCTTTTATTCAATTTAATTGAGCAATGATTCTTTAATTTTTTTAATGCGAGAAAAATTTAATATTGAATTGGGTGGATTCTTAAAATTAAGGTGAAAAAAATTGGGTTTGCGTTAGAAGATTCTAAAAAAAGATTAAATTAGGCCCTTCACCAGACTAAATATATATACAAAGCAAACCGGCTAAATGATTAAATTTATTATTTTCAATGTAAAACGATTTCTCTTAGTCGGGGTGCTCTTTTTAGTTACTTTTTTATTAAACCTGACCGCTTTTGGAGAGGACTGCACCCTATCTGTAAATGCAGGAATTGATAAAGTAATTTGTAAGGGTTCTGAGGCACAACTGGATGTCACTGTTACCGGAGGAGGCTCGGGAGTTTCTTATTCATGGAGTCCGGGTACGGGATTAACCGATCCTGCTATCCCAAATCCTAAGGCACACCCTGATGTCACAACAACTTATACCGTCACGATCAAAGAAGGGAGTTGCACATCTACGGATGTAATAACTGTCACGGTAAACCCATTGCCGATGGTGGATTTTACTTTCTTGAATAATCAATGTTCCGGATCAGCAGTAGCTTTTACACCATCTGTTTCAGGTACCGGCCCTTTTACTTACAGCTGGAACTTCGGAGATTTATCCTATTCAATGGAACAGAATCCTTCACATGAATTCACTTCTTTAGGATGTGAAACGAAATTATTCTCAGTCACTTTAACTGTCACTGATGCAAATTCATGTTCAAGTTCAGTGACACACAACATTACCATAAAACAAAAACCTGATATTAATTTCTACGATGTCAATAAACCTTTTAATCCTTTCAGCAATTGCGGTGATGCTTCAGCTATTAATCCTTCATTTTCAATTACAGTAGGAAATTCATCTGTCTCAACTTGTATTTCATCCTATTCGATTAATTGGGGTGACGGGAATACAGCCTCCGGTATCACCTTCCCTCTTTCACATACTTATTCTCAATTGGGAGCTTATAACATGGTGATTACGGCCATGGGCACAAATGGGTGCAGCAATTCAAAAACATATGTCATTAAAAATGTTTCCAATCCTTCAGGTGGGATAACGAGTCCGGGCAGTACGGTGAACCTGTGTGCCCCTACGTCCGATCTTCAATTTGCAATTTCAGATTGGGCCACCAATTCTCCTGGTACAACCTATCAGCTTAATTATGGTGATGATTCCCCGGTAGTTACCTTAACACAGGAACAAATGGTAAGTAATTCGCTATATTACAACGCCTCCAATCCATCCGCTTCCTTAAACTATCCTGTTCCTCATTCTTATACCTCATCAAACTGTCCGAAGTTGTTCTATACAATAAACCTGACGGTAACCAATGCCTGTGGTGAGACAAAAGGCACGATATCAAATATCAGCGTATTAGTTAAACCTGCTGCAAATTTCACTGCCCCAACAACCGGATGTACAAATTCCAGTATATTATTTAACAATACCACCATTGCCGGATACGGACAAAACTGTTCTCTTGTTTATACAAAAAAATGGAATTTTGGAGATGGCACTGCTGATGTGATACAAACAAATTCAGAGCAGTCCGCTAATCATACCTATTTGAATGCCGGTACCTATACCGTTAGGCTGACCACTGAAAATTTTTGCGGGAGTTCGACTATAACAAAGACTATTTGCATAGAGTCTCCATTAACTCCAGCATTCAGTTTAAATGAGAATACAGGATGTATACCCCTGGCAATAACGGCCACAAATGCTACCAATATTTCCAATAATTGTGCTCCTCCTGTTTATAACTGGGATGTTTCCTATTCTGCAGGGAATTGCGGCACCTCCTCCAACTATACTTTTACAAACGGGACAGGCCAGACTTCCGCAAATCCATCTTTTCTGTTTACCAATCCCGGAACCTACACCATCAGGCTATCTGTAACTAATTCATGCGGAACATTTAATACAACAAAGACGGTAACCGTAAAAAAACCGCCGGTAGTATCTATTTCAGGTATTCCGGCAAAAATTTGTCAGACTTATCCTGAAACCCAGATCAATCCTGTTGCAAACGTAACAAACTGCGGTTCACAGACCCTTACCTATGAATGGAGTTTTCCGGGAGGTAGTCCTGCAGCATCCTCCAATGCCAATCCGGGAACTGTAAGCTACAGCACATCAGGAACATATTCAGTCACCCTGATGGTTATCAACGAATGCGTTTCAACTTCTTACAACACATCGTTTACCATCAATCCTGGCCCCACGGTGAATGACATTACAAGTCAGGTAAAATGTAAAGGAGAACAATCGGATGCGATAACCTTTGGAGGAACGGTGCCCAATACAGTTTACAACTGGACCAATAATAACGCCGGAATCGGGCTTGCGCTATCCGGATCGGGAAATATAGATCCGTTTATATCCGTTAATAATGGCGCCACAATTCAAACAGCAACAATAACGGTAACACCTGTGATAACAGCTACAAGTTGCACAGGGACACCAAAAACATTTACAATCACCGTTCATCCGCAAGCGACAGTAAATCCCGTAAGTAATATCTCTTTATGTAATAATGCCGCGCAGGGTGCTATTAATTTTTCAGGCAATGTAACGGGTACAACTTTTTCGTGGGTCAACAACAATCCGGATATCGGACTTGCAGCAAGTGGAACAGGGAATATTCCATCATTTACGGCTGTGAATACCGGCACAATGCCTTTAACAGCCACCATATCAGTGACTCCATTTAATACCCGAAACTGCGCAGGACCCGTTAGAACATTTACAATAACCGTCAACCCGACGCCCGGTACAATGGCCTTAGCGGATAAAGAATTCTGTAACGGAGTTTTAACATCCGCAATCACGTTTAGTAATGCAGTTGCAGGAACCGGTTACTCATGGGCCAGTTCCAATCCTTCCATAGGCTTGCCCTCAAGCGGGACAGGCAATATTTTGCCTTTTACTCCGGCTAACCTGTCATCATCACTCGTTACCTCCACCATTACAGTTACCCCGGCAGCCAATGGTTGCAGCGGCACAGCTCAAACCTTTACCATCAGCGTAAACCCTAATCTGACAGTAACCAATAGTCCGTTGACACAAACAATATGTTCTGAAGGAACATCGACACAGGTTGATCTTACCTCAAATATCAGCGGTGCAACCTTTACATGGACAGCCTCTTCGACAGCAGGTACCACAGGATTTACCCCCTCAGGCACATCTTTTATACCGCCTCAAACACTTGTAAATTCAACCTCTTCAAACGGAACTGTAACGTATACAATAATCCCGGTAGCAGACGGATGCGCGGGCAGTCCGGTAAACTACACGATTATAGTCAGGCCGCGCCCAAATGTTTCCAACAATCCCAAAAACAAAACCATATGTTCCGGTAGCAGTACCAATATGATCCTGACCTCAAACGTAACAGGCACAACTTATGACTGGACAGCTTCCGTTACGGAGGGTAATATCACTGGTTTTTCTCCAACGGGTTCAGGTAATATAAATGATCTGTTAAGCAATTCAGGGACTACCCCGGGGACAGTAAGATATGTAATAACTCCAACAGCCAATGGTTGTTCAGGCCTACCTGTATTTTATGATGTCAGCGTCCAGCCTGTAGCGCATATAACAAATGACCTTACAAGCCAGATTATCTGTTCGGGAACAGCAAGTACAGCATTAAACCTGACATCGGATGTAACTGGCGTCACCTTCAACTGGGCAGTAAATGCCACATCAGGCATAACCGGATTTACACCCGCAGGGAATGGGAATTCAATACCTTCAGCAGCAATTAACAGTACTTTAGCCTCAAAGGGTACAATTACCTACACGATCACGCCTTCTATAAACGGATGTGCGGGGGTAGCCTCTGCTTACCTTATTGAGGTTAATCCGGCCGCTACGGTGACAAATCCTCTTGCGCAGACAATCTGCTCGGGGAGTTCCACTTCAGCTGTAACCTTGACTTCAAATGTGCCGGGAACCTCATTCACGTGGAATGTCACTCCGCCCCCTTCGTCCAACATTACCGGCTATACGCCCGGCGGATCAGATATGATCGGGTCTCAATTAATCACCAACAGCGGAACAGTTCCTGAGAATATAATTTATCACATCATTCCGAGTTCTAATCTGGGTATAAGTTGTCCAGGTGTTCCTGCTGATTACATCGTAACAGTGAATCCGTTACCGGTTGTTCTGGCAACTCCATTAAGCCAGGAAATTTGTTCTGGAAATTTAATGAATATAAATCTTTCCTCTCCGGTGAATAACGTCACGTTTACCTGGACAGTTGAATCTGTGACAGGTCCTGTGACTGGCGCTCAAAGCGGTTCCGGAAGCTTAATTTCACAAATACTGATCAATCCCTCCTCAGAAAAAGGAAGTGTAAGATATAAAATTACACCTCACTTTGGTTCCTGTTCCGGTGAAGCAATCTTTGCGGATGTTACGGTTAAGCCCCATCCCTCGCCGACTATTACCGGGGACAATAGCGCCTGTATCGGATCATCCGGCAACCTTTATCGCACAGAACCGGGTAGGTCAAATTATATCTGGACAGTATCCCCCGGAGGTGTTATTACACAAGGGCAGGGCACCAACGAATTATCAGTAAGATGGGACAATACCGGCCATAAGACGATCAGCGTGAATTATGAAAACGCCTATGGTTGCACGGCAATTACGCCGACCCTGATCAATGTCACTGTAAATCCAATTCTTCCGGTCTCTGTTACAATTTCTGGCAGAAACAATATCTGTCCGGGGACAACTGTAACATTTACCGCGACACCGGTGAACGGAGGCCTTAATCCTGCCTATCAATGGGGGTAAATGGATCTGTTGTTGGAACTAACAGTGCTAATTATACCTATGATCCTAAAGATGGAGATACCGTTGCATGTCAGCTTCTTTCGGATGCCATCTGTCCTTCAGGTAATCCTGCATTGTCAAATGGAATAACAATGGTGGTCTATTCCGATTTACCCGCCCGTCTTACAATTACAGAAAATGCCAATAATGTCTGTCCCGGAGAGAATGTCTCTTTCACAGCTGTTCCTTTCAATGGCGGCAGTTCTCCATCCTACCAATGGTTGGTCAATGGGATAAAGGTTGGTTCCAATCTTCCCGTTTACAGCTACAATCCATTGAACGGCGATGCGGTAAGTTGCCAGCTTACATCATCCAACAATTGTTCAGCGGAGCAGATCGTTCAGTCCAACCTGATTAACATGTCAGTATCCCCTCCTGCTTTACAACCATCATTCTCTTTTGAACAGACAGACGATTGTGCTCCGGTTACAATAAAATTTAAAAATAATACAGCTCCCGGCGGGGTGGCCTACATGTGGGATTTTGGAGATGGGAATAACTATACAACTGAAACAACGGAAGATGTAACTCATATATTCCATAACTACTCTTCTTTACCAAAAGTTTTCAACGTCAGTTTGAAAGTCATTACAAAGTTCACTCATTGTTTTAATGTGCTTACGAAACAATTAACCGTTAAACCTGAATTCTTTGCAGGTTCACAGGTTAATTACAAAGGCTGCAGTCCTTTGGTACAAAAATTTGAAAATGCCAATCCCGGAGCCAAATCCTACAGATGGATGTCGGATAAGAACACCCTTCTCAGCACAGAATTTCAGCCAACACTAACCTTTAATGCTTCCGGGAAAAAGGATTCGACTTTCACGGTCTACTTAATTGCAGAATCCGTGGCAGGATGTATTGATACCATCGTAAATACCGTTAAAGTTAGCCCTGCTCTTGAAAAGCCTTCATTTACCTGGTCTTCAAGTGCCGATTGCAAATCAGTAACCGGTACTTTCAGAAATACAAGTCCGGAAGGAGCAGAACTTTTCGTATGGGATTTTGATGATGGAACTATTAATAAAACCGTTCATTCCAATGAAACAGTAATCCATACTTTTATCAACAGTATGGATGAACCCGTTATATTTAATGTAAAGCTGACAAGTATTAATGGCACTTACTGTTCATTATCTGAAACCAAACCAATTCTCGTCAATCCCGAATATACCGCGGGTTATCCGGTTACATTTCAGGGATGTACTCCATTGACAAGAACCTTTACAAATGCTTATTCCGGGTCAAAATCTTACCAGTGGAAAACAGAAAAGGGAGTTTTACTTAGTCAGGAAATGAATCCGACCCTTACTTTTACTTCCGGTATTGATCAGGATTCGACACATTTGATTTATCTTATAACTGAATCAATCACGGGCTGCAAGGATACCATACTCAACAAAGTAATTGTACGGGGTAAAAGTAAAGGCGGGTTTACAATCTCCCCTTCGGAAGGTTGTGCTCCATTGTTGGTTCAGTTTACAAATACTTCGTCTTCACTGATTAAAAGTCAGGAATGGAGCTTTGGCGATTCCAGTGATTATTCCACCCTTAAAAGCCCGAGACATACATTTATCAACTCCTCAGGTGCTGATACCATTTACAAAGTCACCTTTGTTGCCTTTAATCAATATGGGTGTTCGGATACCATCACCAGCGATATCCATCTTCTGGCAACTCCTCAGATCGATTTTCTCGCCCTGCCAGGTACACAAACTTACCCTGACAGGACAATAAAGCTTACCAACCTGACCCCTCCTGGAAATTGGACCTTTTCATGGAATTTCGGGGATCAAAAACCCTCTCTGCCAGGCAATGTTTCTGAATATCAATATGATTTACCGGGAGAGTATGTCATTACCCTCACAGCCAAAGGCGACCGGTGTGAAAGCATCGAACGGAATAAAGTGATCATAAACCCCGGTACGCCTATGGCTTCTTTTGAACCTGACACCTCAGGATGCGCGCCACTGACGGTAAATTTCAGAAATTATTCCCAAAATGGAAGTGAGTATCAATGGGATTTTGGAAACGGGAATATGTCTGAAAATTTCTCCCCTTCCACAATTTATCATGAAGAGGGAACTTATACTGTCAGACTTAACGTACTGAACCAGCATGGAGTAATGTCCACAACGGAGAGAACGATCACTGTTCACCCTGTTCCCAAAGCTCTTTTTGATCTGTTGCCAAACAAAGTAAAAATCCCCAAGCAGGATGTCACATTTTTCAATTACTCCGAAAATGCGAAGGATTATTTATGGGATTTTGGAGATGGAAACACTTCCCCGGATAAAGAGCCTGTTTATCAATATACCAAAACAGGATTATTTGATGTCACGTTATTCATTACCTCTGCTGAAGGCTGCAGAGACACACTTCTTCTGCGTGAGGCGGTTGAAGTTTTCAGTGATGGGCTAAAAGTTCCCAACGCTTTTATCCCCGGCAAGGAAGGTTCCTCCAATGGTCATTATGTATCGGGGGATCCGCGAAACAATATATTTTATCCGGCTGTCGCTGCCGGAGACGTGGTTGAATATGAATTGATGATATTCAATCGATGGGGAAATTTACTGTTTGTGTCCCGTGAAATAGAACGGGGTTGGGATGGATATTATAATGGACGGTTATGCCCGCAGGATGTCTATATCTGGAAAATCAGATGCAAATTCATCAGTGGCTCGATCATCACAAAATCCGGGGATGTTACCTTAATACAATAAGCGCGATGACAATAACATGAAGATGAAATTTACCCATATATTTTACTTTTTTCTTCTGATGCTGATTCGAATCCATGCATTCGGACAGGATGCCCATTTTTCTCAGTTTTATGCTGCCCCTACATTCTTAAGTCCCTCTTTGGCAGGCTCAAGCGGAGGTACACGCTTTGTCTCAAACTATCGTAATCAATGGCCCGGAATATCAAAAGCATTCCAGACTTATGCTCTTTCAGCAGATTTATATTTCAGCAGCCTTCAAAGCGGGTTTGGCATATTATTCGTCACTGACAAGGCGGGAACAGCCAATCTGAATACAACCAACCTGGGATTGCAGTATTCTTATCGCCTGCAGATAGGAGAATACTGGCAATTTATCCCTGGTCTTCAATTTACTTTTGGACAAAAGAGCCTTGACCGGAGCAGACTGGTGTTTCCCGATGAAAATGTAACGGGAATCCCATCCGGCGGAAATATCTATTTAACAGATACAAAAGCTCAATACATGGATCTTGTTTCTTCTTTATTTCTATATTCCAGAACTTTATGGATCGGTACAGTAGCAGACCACTTGTTAAGACCCAATTATTCCTTTTTGGGAGATAAGGCGATATTGCCTTTCAAGTTTGTGACTTTCGGAGGATTTAACCTTTGGTCTTATCGCGCCAATCGTGTAGAAGACCCAAGAACGGCCTCATTATGCTACAGGTTTGAATACCAGAACAATTTTAAACAACTCGATATCGGAGGTTATCTCTATGGAAAGACATTGGATTTTGGTATTTGGTACCGCGGGCTTCCCGTATTTAAAAAGGAAAACCATAAAAATAATTTTATGGATAATGATGCCGTTGTGTTCACACTGGGGGTCGCTCTCGGCCATTACCGCATAGGATACAGTTATGACCTGCAGTTGTCACGGCTGGCCGTTAATGGGACTGGCGCTCATGAAATATCGATTATTCTGGAGTTAGGCGAAATGTTTGGCTGCGGTTTAAAATACCTGGACTGTTACTCAAGAAGAAATAGCATGAGATTCAATAATGAGCAGCCCAGAAATATGAAAATTTTCTAAATAATCAAGTCACCGCTATCACTTTCCGGATTTTTACACAGACAGGAAGGTTGCTCTGATTAACGTGATTTTCTGCTTCCATGCATTAATACGCAGTGTAAACAAAGACTATCTACCCGATTATCTCTTGACCTTCCTCAAACATAACTCCTCTTTCTTAAAACTAACATTTCCAACTTTATTGAAGTCTTCAATTCTGACTTCATCCTGATTACATTCTGATTTCATCCTGTTTGTGCCGGGTTTGTATCATGTTTGTATCGGGTTTGCATCATGATTGTTCCGATGTTCCTACGGACTTCCTGTTGACTTCCTGTTGATATTATGTTGAAAATTCAATAAAATTCCAGCAGAAATTTAGTTTTAAGTTCGCAAATAGTTATAGGAAGGGACAAAGAGATTACGAAGCAGGAATCTTGAATTCACGGGTAAAATATAGTTGACATAGGCATACTTAATTTTCACAATATTTTAATCCAAATATTTTGTAATAAAAATTCTGTTTAGTAAGTTTGTCTTAGCTATTAAGTAATAGAAAGAGTGAAATGTCGTACTTTTTAATGAATAATTTGGACATTCCAGAGGTTAATTTCTGCCACGAAAACACGAAGACACAAAGTTACACCAAATTATAAAACAAGTATTTATGCATTGGTGGGTTTTGGATAGTTGGAGTTTTGGTGGCATTATTTTAGGATAATTATTGAAATTGCTAATACGACATTTAATTAATTTAATTATTTACATTCGCTTGTGGTATAGAAAAATATCCAACTAAATAAAAAACCTCCATGAAAAATAAAGTATTAATTATACTGGCAATCTCATTTATTATTGGAACCGCGGCTTACGGTCAGAATCAACAAATTGGCAAGAGCTATACCAGGAGCTTTGTAGACAAAGATTTTAGCCCTGACAAGGTTTACAATAAAGCGACAGGAGCAAAAGTTTCTGAAAGGGATTATCGCAAAATACTCGAGGAAAATCCAAGACTGTATTTGGAAAGAGAAATTGATGAAGAGGGAAATGTCATCCGCTACCTCTATGATCCAAATAAACCAACTGTAAGTGACAAGCCTAATCTGATGACCAACATTCCTGAAAAGGGTTCGGTTCCAAATTTTAAGCTTACAGCGATCGATGGAAAGAAAATAGAACTGGCCAACCTCCAGGGAAAACTCGTAATTCTCAGGTTTGAACAAGGGGCAGGCGACTTACGCTTTAAAAAGAATGAAATTGCAGACCTCGATAAAAAAATTAACTCCCTGAAAAACAAAGAGAATGTTGAAGCGATTATTCTATTTGAATGTCCTGAAGAGGAAGTCCGAAAAGGATTTGACCTTAAAGATTCAAATTTCAAATTAATTGCTGACGGACGAAACTTCAGCTTCAAATACGATGTTCACTTTTATCCCACAACGCTGTTAATCGACCAAAATGGGAAATTGATTAAAGTTTACTTTAACTCAGAGGATATTAATTTAGAGGAATATATTAAATAACAGCCGTAAAAGAAATGAGTGGAACAATTATGCTTTAAAATCAGGATTAGGCGTCTGGAAGATTTGGAAATCCTTCGTTAAGAGATTGCAGATTGCAGATCTGTAAGAGCTTCGAACATTATTTGGACAGATCTGAAGGAGCGGGGGAGGGTCCAGTATCAACTTACGATCCAGACTGTCCTACCTTTGCAAGTTATAAAACCAATACTATTAAATATTATCGCGAACAATGAAAAAAGTATTTATTGTATTTTGTTTATCTCTCCTCCCCTTTGCTTTTGTTTATTCGCAAACAGAAACAGAAACGGTATGTAAGCCGAATATAGAAAATGTTTTTAAGGTAAGCGACCTTAAAAGAAAATTTGATATTGTTGAAGATATATACAGGCAAAGCCGGCAAAAGAGTAGTTTCTTATTTAGTAAAAACAGCGTTTCTTTAAGCGAGTTAAATTATTATTTTATATTAATAAGAGGCTTCCCGTATTTTGAACAACTAAAAGATTCAATTCCTAGTGTAAAGCCCAAAGAATTGATAAAAATAGAGTATATGTCGGAAGAAGAAGTGAATAAATATATTGAACAGCTAAATTATACGCCTGAGGAAGCATACAGAGAATATAGTAATTTTATTCGGAATATTAAATTTGAAAAAGAAACATACCTGAAGTGTATAGATACAGAATTAGCAAAAGATGAAGTATCAGAATATGCAAAAGGTATACTTCGTTATGAGTTCCGGTCTCCTTCGCCATCACTAATTCCCCCATTGATAACAAAATTAAATTTTTTAAAAATTTTTAAAGAATTTATCCTCAACGACGGAGAACTGGTTTTACCTAGTTATCTTAGAGTGGAGGTTTATCTGGAGTGTGGTTGTAAAACTCCTTATCTTAGGGAATTTTCGCATCGATACAAAGTAGAAAACTGATAGATGCAAAGGTTGATTGATTCAGGTTAATTGGATTAGACAACCTTCATTACAAATCATAATATGAAGAGAATCATGAAAAAAGTAATCATCTTGTTTTGTTTATCTATTCTTCCCTTTGTTCTTGTTTATCCGCAAACGGGAGTTAAATCGGATTGTGAGTCGAACCTGGAAAAAATTTTCAAGGTATATGACCTTAAAAGAAAATTTGATATTGTTGAACATATATACGAGGAAAGTAGGCAAAAGGAAAGTATCTTGTTTTCTAATTACAACTATGATTATTTAGATCATCTTTTTAAATTAATTCGAGGCTTCCCTTATTTTGAACAACCAAAAGATTCAATTCCCTTTGTAAAACCCGGAGAAATGGAAAAAAGAAAGTGTGTATACATGCCGGAAGAAGCAGTAAATGAATATATTAAACAATTAGATTGTACACCTGGAGAAGCATACAGAAATTATTATAATTCTATCCGGAATATTAAACTCGAAAAGGAGTTATATCTGAGGTGTATAGATATGGAGTTAGCGAAAAACTTTGATTCTGAATATGCGAAAGATGTACTGCGGTATGAGCTAAGTTTTCCATCGCCTTCTCATCTTCCGATAATAACAAAACTGCATTTTTTGAAAGTTTTCAAAGAGTTTATCCTCAATGACGGTGAAGCGGTTCTACCCAATTATTTTAGAGTAATGGTTTATTTGGATTGTGGATGTAAAACTCCTTATTTTAAGGTGTACTATCCTATGTATAAAGTAGAAAACTAATAATTCTATAGTTTGTCTGACTCAAAAGAATTGGACAAACTTTTTAATAAAATCATGAAAAAATAAAATCATGAAAAAAATTATTCTTATGTTTTGTTTATCTCTCCTCCCCTTTGCTTTTGTTTATCCGCAAACCGAAGTAAAATTGGATTGTGAGACGAATCTGGAAGATATTTTCAAAGTGAATGACGTTAAGATTAAATTTGACGCTGTTGGATCTCTATATAAGGAATTGGACATCAAAAATTCAATCATCCGAAAAAAAGATGGTCACCTTTGGGAATTCAAAAAATATTGGAATGATTATTCTATGGCAATCAGAGGTATTCCGATGGTTTTTGAAAATCATAGCGACTCAATATTCGAAGTATCTAAGATCCCAATATCAGGCGCAAACTCCCAAAGATGTGAAATTATAGAGAATTTCTCAGAAGATCAAATGAACAGGTTTATTAAACAGATAGATTGTACACCTCATAAAGCATTAGAAGAATATCGGGATTATACTCGTAAGATTAAACTTGAGAAAGAAAAATATTTGAAGTGTATAGATACAGAACTGGCCAAGGGTGATTTATCGAAGTATGCAAAAAAACACATGGTTTATACATACCTTTCTGCTACGAAGCCAATGTTAGCACCTCCTTATTCTATAACACAATTGGATTTTTTAAAGATCTTTAAAGAATTTGTCATCAACAACGATTTTGACGTTTTACCACCCGCAGCAGCAGCGTACGTATATCTAAACTGTAACCGTCATATTCCTATTTCTTTATATAAATACGAATATATGTACGAGGTATCATTTGAAGACTGAAAACGGATAGATGTAATTGTAGGTTGTCTGACCTTCTGAATCAGACAACCTTCATTACAAATCATAATATGAAGAGAATCATGAAAAAAGTAATCATCTTGTTTTGTTTATCTATTCTTCCCTTTGCTTTTGTTTATCCGCAAACAGGAGTTAAATCGGATTGTGAGTCGAATTTTAAGAATATTTTCGAAGTACTCAAGCTTAAAGAAAAATATGAAATTGTCCAATATATATATAAGAATAAAGATGGTCATCGTTTTTCCAAAAATGATGTTTTTTTGAATAATTATTTTCAGATAATTAAAGGGTTTCGGTATTTTGAAGAACAACAAGACTCCATATCCGGTTTGAAGCCCGGAAAATTGGTGAAAGTAGAGTGGATGTCAAAGGAAGAAATGAATAGATATCTTGAACAGCTAAATTATACGCCCGAGGAGGCATACAAGGATTATAAAACTTGAAAAAGATATTTATTTGAACTGCATTGATACTGAGTTATCAAAAGGTGATTCATCCGAATATTCAAAAGAACGACTTTTTTATGACTTTATAGATCCCTGGGTATCAATTATTCCTCCAGGAATAACAAAATTAGATTTTTTGAAAGTTTTTAAAGAATTTATTCTCAATGACGATTTAGAAACTTTACCTGATTACTTGAGAGTTAAAGCTTATCTTAAATGCGGGTGTAAAATTTAGTGAGAATTTGAGGTTGCCTGATTCTTTTGGGTCAAGCGACCTCCCCAGCGCTAGCGCGGGTCTGTGACCCGTGCTCTGTTGAACCTGAACGCTCAATTAACATACTCAATTAAAGTAATATCAAGCATTCCTTTCTCTCCGGAATAATCAACAGCACTGCTGTACATATAGTGCTCTGCCTTAAAGACCAAACCTTCTTCAACCGGGTTCTGATGGATGTAATCCAATTTCTGATCAATCACTGCATTGCTCCAAAGTTCGATTGGCTTGTTGTCCGTTCTCCAAAACCGGTAGCCATCGGGGGTCTTAAACTGACTTAACAGCCATTCCTTCCTGCTTTCTATTGGGTTATCGATTATAGCCTTGATAACGGCTTTGCTGGTAAACTTTTTATAATCCCGGAGAATATCCTGCAAAAAATATCCCTCGGCTGCTCTTACGATCAAATGAATATGATTGGTCATGATGCACCAGGCAAATATTTCCAATCCTTTGTGTTTTTGACAATATTCCAGATTCTCAACTAAAATATTCTTGTACTCATTACGCGTAAAAACATCAACCCACCCCTGGACAGCAAAGGATACGAAATAAACTCCCTCAGGATTATGAAACTTGTATTTTCGGCTCATTAAGTTTTGCACTGGTAAAGCAAAGATACGAAGAGAACCTGAAAGTTAGAACATTATAAGAGAATTCTTTGGATGCAAAAAGCACGGGTCACAGACCCGCGCTAGCCATGGAGAAATCACGAAGCCATGTTACTTGATGCTTTTGAAGACAAAAAGAATATTTCAAAATGGATTCAAAACGGTGGAAATGAAACATTAAAAAGTTTTGAAATTAGTTCTGTGAAAGATATTGAATCCAAATACATTAGGTTCTTTATAGATATGAGATATTATTACTCATTTGAAGATTACCTTTTTGTGCATGCCGGTTTTAATGATAATATCCTCAATCCTTTTACTGATTATTATTCAATTCTATGGAAATGCAAGGAATCTTACATAAATCCGTTATTTGCTAATAAGACTATTGTTCATGGCCATAATCCTGTAAACGTTTCTAAATGTGAAGAACGAGTTCTTTCTAAGCATCATGTAATTAATATTGATACTGGCTGTGTATATAAAGATAATGAAGGTTTTGGCAGGCTCACTGCTTACGATTGTAATAATCAAAGATTAATTTTTGTTTGAACTGATTTTATAATATATTTGCAATTCGCGAATCGCGAATTAGTGATGGTAATTATGAAGAAGCATAATGGAATGCGTCCGCAAGATATTGTAGTTCTATTGAAGATTATTTCTATAGGAGATGATAAGTGGCGAAATATTGATATTGCAAATGCTATAGGAATAAGTCCATCTGAAGTTTCTGAAGCACTTAACAGATGCAAGATTGCAAAGCTTATCGATAGTAAAAAAAGAAAAGTTAATATCAATTCTTTTACTGAGTTCCTTGTTTACGGGTTAAAATATGTTTTTCCAACTGAACCGGGAGCCGTTGTTAAAGGAACTCCTACTGCTCATTCCGCATCGCCAATAAAAGAGCATATTTCATCTGATACTGATGTTTATGTATGGGCTAATGCAAAAGGGACTCACAGAGGTCAAGCCATTGAACCATTGTACAAAACGTTACCTCAGATAGTTCAGGAGGATAAAATGTTCTATGAACTACTGACTATTGTTGACACCCTTCGGGTTGGTCGCGTTAGAGAAATACAAATTGCAATCGACGAATTAAACAAACGCCTGAAAAATGCCTAATACAAATATTATAATGCTGCAAACTGTTGCCAATGGCTTGGGGGTGTTGAAAGATGAAATGGTTTTTGTAGGTGGCGCGATTGCTGAACTTTATGCCGATAATCCGGCAGCTTCGGAGATCAGACCAACTATTGATGTAGATTGTGTTATTGAGATTAGTTCAAGACTCCAATTTGCAAGAATGGAAGAAAACTTAAGAGCCAGAGGATTCAAAAACGACACATCAAAAGGTGCGCCTATTTGCAGATGGATTTACAAAGGCATTAAGGTGGATGTTATGCCAACTGATTCAAGTGTTCTTGGATTTAGTAACCGGTGGTACGAGGAAGGGATTGAGACTAAAATATCAAAAACGCTTCCCGATGGAACAGAAGTTTTTGTATTTCCGCCGGAATATTATTTGGCAGCAAAATTTGAGGCGCATAATGCCCGAGGCGGAAATGATTTACGGCAAAGCCACGATTTCGAAGATATTATTTACATTTTGGATAATTGCTCATACATACTGGATAATATCATTGTTTCAAATCCAAGTGTAAAAATGTATTTAAAAAAGGAATGTCAGAGACTTTTGGAAAACTCAAATATTACAGAAGGAATTGAGTCTGCTTTACCTTATGGCTCGGGAGAGGAAAGCGGCGATATTCTTGGCATGCTAATTCGTGAAATTGCGGAGATTGAATAATGAATAAAGGTAAATTGACATATAAATTACCAGAAGGGTGGAGACTTGCTGCTATTGGCGAACTTATTGATTATAATACTGGCATATTTAAAGATGGTGACTGGATCGAAAGTAAAAACCAAGACCCGAAAGGTGAAGTTAGATTAATTCAACTAGCAGATATTGGTGATGGTAAATTTCTAAATCGTTCGAATCGATTTATGAGTTTAGAAAAGGCTGAGGAACTAAGATGCACATATCTTCGGAAAGGTGATTTATTAATTGCACGGATGCCGGAACCTTTAGGTCGTGCGTGCATTTTCCCGTATGAAGGGGAAAGCGAATTTGTAACAGTTGTGGATGTAGCAATAATTCGAACTGGAAGGTGTGGTGTTGATAGTAAATTCTTAATGTACTTCACAAACTCTCCTTTTATACGTGGCGAGATTGGGAAATTACAGACGGGTACAACACGAAAAAGAATATCAAGGCGAAATCTAAGCAAAATTCAATTCCCAATTCCTCCTTTAAAAGAACAATTAAGAATAGTTTCAAAGATAGAATCGCTATTTAGTGAACTTGACCACGCTGAAGAAGGTCTGCAAAATGCAAAACAGCAATTGGAAGGTTATAGACAGGCTTTATTGAAAAGTGCTTTTAATGGGAAGCTTACAGAGCAATGGCGCAATGAAAATGATTCAGAACCCATTGAAAAATTGCAGAATGGCATAAATGAGATGCGCAAAAAACAATTCAAAGATGAACTTGCTATCTGGAAAATAACATTTGATAAATGGGAACAGAAGGGGGAAAATGGTAAAAAGCCTATTAAACCAAAAGAACCAAATAAGGCGCCATTAATATCAAATAAGGAATTGAAAGAATTAGCTTCTATCCCTAAAGAGTGGAAATGGGTTAAAACCAGTCAAATAATTACTGTTATTAATAACGGTTATACTCCAAAATCAGAATTTTTAAGTGAAGGTAGCGGTGAAATACCGTTTATAAAAATATATAACTTAACTTTTAATGGGGGATTAGATTTTAGTATTAACCCAACATTTATTCCCAAAGAAATACATCAATCAGAATTAAAAAGGTCAATTTGTAAACCTGGTGATGTTTTAATAAATATTGTTGGCCCACCTTTAGGTAAGGTTTCTATTGTATCCGAAATGTATAGTGAATGGAATATTAATCAGGCAATTGTACTTTTTCGACCTAATGAATATATTTCTTCCAAATACATCTCATTTTTTATGCAGTGTTCATCTACTATTCAATGGTTAACTAATACTTCAATAGGCACAGCTGGTCAACGCAACGTAAAAGTTTCAACTTGCAGGGAAATTCCAATTCCACTTTGCTCTGTCAAAGAGCAAGAAAAAATTGTTGAGATGTTAGAGTCTATGTTGTCAATAAAGGAAAACCTTGAAAAGACTATTGACTCAAGTATTCAAACATCAAAAGTACTTCGTCAAGTCATTCTTAAAAAAGCATTCGAAGGAAAACTTGTTGTACAAGATTCTTCAGATGAAACAGCAAGTAAATTGCTCAAACAAATTAAAGTTGAAAAAGAAACATATTTAAAAAAACAAATGGACTTCCAAAAGAATGCTCCCAAAAAATTAAAGAAAATGAGTAAAGCATTAAGTATTCAAGAAGTTCTCAAAGACTCAACGGAACCAATGTCCGCCAAGGAAGTTTGGCAAAAAAGTATTCATAAAGATAATATTGAAGAATTTTATGCTGAGTTAAAGGAATTGGGAGACAAAGTAAAAGAGGTGAAAATAGGTCTGGATTCATTATTAAGCCTAAAACAATGAGAATTGATAAAGTATATATCGAAGACTTTAAAAACCTTAAGAGGTTTTGTATTGATTTAGATGAGAATCAAATGAATACTGTTCTTCTCGGTCAAAATGCTACAGGTAAATCAAATTTTATTGAAGCTTTGGTTAAAATCTTTAAATATCTTGATTTAAGTAGTGAGTCATCTCGAAAATATCCTGAATTCAAATACTGGATTAAATATAACTGTTACGAAAAAGATATTATCATTGATTATACTTCCAATACATACAAGATAGAAATTGAAGGAAAAGATAAATCACCATCCTTCAAAGATTTTTTTAGTTCAGAAGGTAAAAAGCTTTATTTTCCCAAATATGTGTTTACCTATTATTCAGGAATCAGTAACAGACTTGATGAAGTTTTTTGGGAACATCAAAACAACTTTTATAAAAAGATTATTAGAGCCGATTTTAATATTGAAGAACTAGATGACATAAGAAAATTATTTTATGTAAAGCCCATTCATAGTTTTTTCGTTTTGCTCGCATTCTTTTCTCTATCAAAGATAGAAACAAAGTCAAAACAATTTTTATTGAATGTATTAGGTATTGAAGACCTTGAATCAGTTCTGTTTGTAATAAAAAAAGCATTTTGGGCAAAAAAGGATAATGAGAAATTTTGGGGTGCCGAAGGGCTAGTGAAAGATTTTTTAAACACTCTTTGGGATTACTCTTTAGCTCCAATATATGAAGACAAATCTGTTGATATTGACTTTAGAAGGCAGGAAACTCAGAAAAGGTTGTATTTATTCATTAAGGATAAAAATAGATTAAAAGAATTTGCTAAGAAGTATTTTAGTATAAATAATGAGAAACCAAGTAATACATTTCTTTTCAAGGCTTTAGAGAGTACATATATATCAGACATGCTTGAAGAAGTTAAAGTTAGAGTGAAAAAGAGAAAAGATGGTGGAGTTACTTTTAAAGAACTTAGTGAAGGAGAACAGCAACTTTTAACTGTTATAGGACTTTTGATTTTTACTAGAGAAGATGAATCATTGGTACTTTTAGATGAACCTGATACACATCTAAATCCTATATGGAAATATGATTATCTCTACTATTTGAAATCTCTTGTTAAGTCGAAAAATAAACTTGAAACTGGTGAAGATTCTGATGAATTAGAAGAAGACAAAACAACACAAGTAATTATAAACACACATGACCCATTAGTAATTGGGAGCATGGTGAAATCACAAGTACGTTTATTTGGAAAGGAAAAGATACCACCAAACGATAATACTAAACCAAAAGATAAATATGAAGAATTAAAACAACAGGCTTTGAGTTTTGCTATTGAACCCGATGTCGACCCTCAAGGTTTAGGCGTCGCAGGTATCCTTAGAAGCGAGTTGTTTGGTCTTAAAACAATATTAGACAGAGAAACTAATAAGCTTCTTGATGAAAGGAATAGGTTAATGTATAAACAATCTAAGAATGATATAACGGAAGAAAGCTTAAATAGACTAGAAGAGTTATTTGAATTATTAAGCAATAAGGGATTTAGTCATAATTATAGAGACCCATTGTTCAATGAGTATATTATTGAAAAGATGAAAAAAATGGAGGATTAATATGATATATGTAAATCCCGACAGATTACCGATTGAAATTGTTAATTGGAAAGAGAAAGCGCAAGGTCTTTTGAAACAGCTTGAGCAGGCTGGTTCAAAAGAGGAAAGGCATTTCATAATTGATAAAAATGAAACATTTTGGAAGCAATTTAAAGGCCATCTCAAAGCCTTATCATATAATAAATGTTGGTATACCGATTCAATAAATCCTGCCTCACATTATCATGTGGACCATTTTCGTCCAAAGAAAAAAGTTATAGAGTATGATTTGTCAGACAGAGATGGTTATTGGTGGCTCGCATTTGATATTACAAACTTCAGGCTTTCAGGAAGTGTGCCAAATACAAAAAAAGGTAACCATTTTGCAGTCAAAAAAAATGCCGTTTTAGATAAAGGGAGTATTAATGATGAAGTAGTTTACTTTTTAGACCCAACACTTAAGAAAGATGTTGGATTAATTAATTTTAGAGAAGATGGAATGGCAATTGAAAGTGCTCCTGAAGATGAAGAACCATGGGATTTCTTGCGCGCTAATTATACTTTAGGTAAGCTTAACTTGAACTATGAAGATTTAATTGAAGCTAGGTCGGCAGAGTGGCTGATAATGTCTGGTCTGATAAAAAAAATTAATAATAAGATTAAAGAGAATAATGAGGACCCTGCAGCATCAACTGAGAAGGAAATAGATGGGTTAAAAGACCAATGCAGAGCAAGAATAGCATCATGTGCAAACTTTGCCTCAACAAATAGAGCTTGTTTAAGAGCTTCGGGTAAAAGGTGGGCATATGAATTACTAGAAGAAGATGTAGATTCTAAATTTTGTAAGTGAAAAAATATGGCAACAAATACATTAGTAGATAAAATTTGGAAATTCTGTGACACACTAAGAGATGACGGATTAGGATATACTGATTACCTTGAACAGTTAACCTATCTTCTTTTTCTTAAGATGGCAGATGAAAATCAGCAAGAATTTAACTTGCCAAATATTTGTAATTGGAAAGGATTTCAAGAACTAGAAAAAGGTAATTTGATGACACTATATGAGTCAATTTTAAAAACTTTGGCTAATTCGGGTGGAATGCTTGAAAAAATATTCGCAAGCGCTCAAAATAAAATTCATGATTCTTCCAAACTAAAGAAGCTAATCAATTTAATTTCAGAAGAAAACTGGACATCCACCGAATATGATATTAAAGGAGAGATTTACGAGTCTCTACTGCAGAAAAATGCTGAAAGTAGTGGCGCAGGTCAATATTTTACCCCTAGACCGGTAATTGCTGCAATGGTCAAATGTATTCAACCTAGACCGAAAGAAACTATTGCAGACCCTGCGTGTGGAACTGGTGGATTTTTCCTTGGAGCGGTGAATTACTTAAATCAAAAAAGGTTAACAGCCTCTGAGGCGAACTTTCTTAAGTTTGATACTTTCCACGGCTGGGAAATTGAAAAATCAACAGCACGTTTATGTTTGATGAATTTGTTTCTTCATGGAATTGGTGACCTGATTAAAACTCCGGACATTGAGGTTACAGACAGTTTAAAAAGAGGGAAAGATGGTAAAGTTAAAGATTCGGAGAAAGTCGATATTATTCTTGCCAATCCTCCTTTTGGTGTTAGTAGCAGCGACATCCCGACAATTGACAAAAAGCAGTCTGAGAAAGATGGATACTTTCTTCGTGAAGATTTCTGGGCCACAACAAGTAATAAACAACTGGCATTTTTGCAGCATATTGTAACTATGCTTAACGCAAATGGACGTGCTGCAGTTGTACTTCCAGACAATGTTTTATTCGAAGGTGGTGCAGGTGAAACAATCCGTAAGAAACTTTTGGAAGAAACAGATTTGCATACAATTTTAAGACTTCCAACAGGAATATTCTATGCACAAGGAGTAAAAGCAAATGTTCTGTTTTTTGAAAAAAAGAAAACAGGTATAACTCCATTAACAAAAGAAGTCTGGTATTATGATTATCGCACAAATATAAGACACACACCAAAAAAGAATCCGCTTCGGGTTGAACATCTAAAAGAGTTTATAGAATGTTATCAAACTGATAGTAGAACAAATCGTAAAGAAACCTGGAGCGACAGAAATGAAAATGGTCGCTGGCGAAAATATGATTACAGAGATTTAATCGCAAGAGATAAAACTAATCTTGATATCTTCTGGCTAAAAGATGATAAGTTAATTGATTTAGAAAATCTACCCGAGCCTGAAATATTACTAGACGAGATTATTGATAATATTGAAAGTGCATTAGCAAGTTTTAAGACTATAAAGGAGAATATGGAATAAAATTAATTTAAGCTGGCTTTTCCTTACCTCTGACCCTCAAATAAACCTGCGTGCATATTTTTTGAAAATGAAATATGAATCAGGATCACCAAACCACTCAGGTATAGCGCTTGATAATGAATTGCGGTGAGTTTTTAAAATAAAAAAGCACCTACAAATTATTATTGTAAGTGCTCCATTTTCAAGTTGTCCTGTCAGGTCTCGAACCTGAACTCTTCTGATCCAGAATCAGACGTGTTGCCAATTACACCACAGGACAATTTTAATTACGAATTACGAAATTACGAATTACGAATGAATTCATTATTCCTTAATTTAATTGTTGACCTGTCAAGGCTCGAACTTGAACTCTTCTGAACCAAAATCAGACGTGTTGCCAATTACACCACAGGTCAATCAAAAACGCTTTATGATTTAAAGCGAGTGCAAAAGTAAAAAGAATTTTTTCCCCTCAAATCATTCCAATGAAAAAAGATATTAAAATTTCCAAATTCCACGGTCCACATCTCTAAGTGGTTGAAAAAAAGCAGGCCAAAAGCGAATTAATTGTTAATTTATTTGCAATTACTAATATAATGTTTAAAAAAGAGCACGACCGATAAGATTTTTATATCTTCGCATGTATTTAATTTTTAAGCCTGAATTTAATTTTTTAGCGCTCTATATTATAAATCCAAATTTGCTATTGAACATGATAACAAAAGGATATAAGTTTTATAACACTGCCATCGGGTGGGTTATATTTCTTGTGGCCGCAGTGGTTTATCTCCTGACTTTGGAACCAACTGCCAGTTTTTGGGATTGTCCCGAATTCATCACAACTGCTTACCGGGTAGAAGTGGGGCATCCCCCGGGAGCGCCTCTATTCATGATGCTGGGCCATCTGTTTACTCTTTTTGCCGGTAGTCCCCAAAAAGTGGCGTATGCGGCCAACGTCATGAGCGCCTTGGCCAGCGCTTTCACGATTCTGTTCCTGTTCTGGTCGATCACCCATCTGGCCAAAAGAATTATTTCGGAGAAAGAAGCCGAACTGAATCCGGGCCAAATGATCGCTGTTCTCGGCGCCGGTATCGTCGGAGCTTTAGCTTATACCTTCTCCGATACTTTCTGGTTTTCTGCCGTGGAGGCAGAAGTTTACGGAACGTCTTCCCTGTTTACCGCCTTTGTATTCTGGGCCATTCTCAAATGGGAAAATGAATCAGACCAGAATTACGCTCTCCGCTGGCTGCTTCTGATATGCTATATCATAGGTCTTTCCATCGGTATTCACCTGCTGAACCTCCTGGCCATCCCGGCCATCGTCCTGGTTTACTATTTTAAAAAATACGAAACCACCCCCAAAGGAGTCCTTGTTTCACTGCTGATTTCTTTTGTTATTATTGCCGTGATCATGTTCATCCTGATCCCGGGTATTGTCATTGTAGCTCAATGGTTCGAGCTGTTGTTTGTCAATACTTTTGGATTGCCGTTTAACAGCGGTGCACTGATCTATGTCATTGCACTGGCCGCTGCAATTGTCTGGGGAATCAGGTATACCATCCGTAAAAAACTGGTCTTAGCCAACACCCTGTTGCTTGGTCTGACCGTCATCGTAATCGGATATTCTTCGTACGGGCTGATTATTATCCGTTCGCAGGCCAATCCTCCGATGGATCAGAATAATCCGGACAACGTGTTTTCTCTCCTGTCCTATCTCAACCGCGAACAATACGGCAGCAAGCCTCTTATGCATGGACAGTATTACAATGCGCCCGTTACAGATTACAAAAAGGGCGGGCCGGAATACGTGCAAAAAGGCAGCAAGTATGTCATTGCCAATTACAGGCAGGATCCTGTTTATGACAGCCGTTTTACCACCTTCTTTCCGAGAATGTTCAGTTCCTCTCCGGAACACATCAAAGAATACGAAAAATGGGCTAACATCAAAGGAACACGGATCCAGATTACCAACCGGGAAGGACAACCTGAAACGGTGGTCAAGCCCACCTTTATGGAAAACCTGAAATTCTTTTTTAATTACCAGGTTAACTGGATGTATTGGCGTTACTTCATGTGGAACTTCTCCGGACGGCAGAACGACATGCAGGGAAACGGTGATATCGTCAACGGGAACTGGATTACCGGTTTTAATTTTCTCGATTCGATCCGCCTGGACGATCAGTCTCATCTCCCGTCTTCACTGGCCAATAACTGGGGGAAAAATAAATATTACATGTTGCCCCTGATCCTGGGATTATTGGGACTCTTTTTCCAATACAATTCAGGCGCAAGAGGTAAAAAGGATTTTTGGATCGTCCTGACGCTATTCTTTATGACCGGTATGGCGATCGTTATTTATCTTAATCAGGAACCCCTTCAGCCAAGGGAACGGGATTATGCCTATGCAGGTTCATTTTATGCATTTGCCATCTGGATTGGTCTTGGTGTGCTGGCAATCTGGGATTTGCTCAGAAAATTTTCTCCCGGGAAAGTGAGCGCAATCGGGGCCACGGCAGTATCGCTGATTGCAGTACCTGTTTTAATGGCTTCACAGAACTGGAATGATCATGATCGCTCCGGACGTTATACCTGCCGTGATTTCGGAAGGGATTATCTGGAAACCTGCGCACCAAATGCCATCATTTTTACCAATGGCGACAACGACACTTTCCCTCTCTGGTATGCCCAGGAGGTTGAAGGCATCAGAACGGATGTACGTGTTTGTAATCTAAGTTATTTACAAACAGACTGGTACGTTGACCAGATGAAACGCAAAGCCTACAAATCTGATCCATTGCCAATTAATTTTACCCGCGATCAGTATGTGCAGGGGACCAGGGATATGGCCTATGTTCTGGATCAGATCAAGCGTCCCGTTGACCTCAGGGAAGCCATAGAATTTGTAAGATCAGATGACCCGAACACGAAACTGACTCAATACGATAATGCGGCCTATTTCCCATCCAAACAACTCTTTTATCCGGTGAATCCGCAACAGATAAAAGCAAACAATGTGGTTGCACCCAAAGATGAGAATAAAATTGTGAAGCAGATCAATATAAACCTTACAGGTAATTACCTGACCAAGGACGAAATAATTATCCTGGATATGATTGCTACGAACGAATGGAAAAGACCAATCTATTTTGCCATTACAGTAGGGCGTGATAAATACCTGAATCTGCAGGATTATTTCCAGGCAGAAGGTTTTGCCTACCGTTTGGTTCCTTTAAAAGACTCAACAGGCGGCGTCCAGTCCGGAGGTGTTCGTACCGATGTGATGTATGACAATCTCATGAATAAATTCGTCTGGGGGAATTTGAATGATCCCAAAGTATATCTGGATGAGAATAATATCCGGATGATGATGAATGTCCGCAACAGCTTTGTAAGATTAGCCGACGGCCTTGTCCTGGAAGGGAAAAAAGATTCTGCCGCTAAAGCTCTTGACCGCTGTAATGAATTAGTGCCTAATTCCAAAGTGCCTTATAATTATTTTAACATGATGATGATTGAAACATATTATAAAGCCGGGAAAAGAATACTGGTAAATCCGGACAGCACCACAACAGCCCAAAACATAAATCCTGCATACATTGGAAAGGCCAATGAAATAATTCAGATAATGGCCAAAAACAGTGAGGATGAACTGTTTTACTATTTCAATCTGAAACCGGAATTCAGGGCCACTCTACAGGAAGACCTCCAACGCTCATTTTACATCATGAAAAGCCTCTCCGAAATTGCCAACCATTACGGTGAAAAACAAATCGCATCTGAAGTATCGGGACGGTTAAATAAACTCTTATCGGTATATGCTCCGGGACTCATGGAATCTTCTGAGAAAAAGAAGTAAACATGTGATCATCAAAAAGGAATGGCACGGATTTTGTGTCATTCCTTTTTTCATTTATAAATGCATTTACTGCAACAATAGTAAAAAAGGCTTGAATTTGTTTTTCTAAATAGGTATATAAACGGATGAAATTAAAATTACAGGTTCATTTACCCCGATGGATTACAAAATGGTTTCCCTTGGCAATATGGCGATTCCCCGAAGAATCCAAAACCGTTTATCTGACCTTTGATGATGGCCCAATTCCAGAAGTGACACCATGGGTTTTGGAACTCTTACGCGAACATCAGATAAAAGCAACATTTTTTGCTGTAGGAGAAAATGTTTTCCGTCACCCCGATGTTTTTGACCAGATTTTAGAGGAAGGACATGCTGTGGGAAATCATACCTATCACCATGTCCAGGGATTGAAATCGGATAATCGTTCTTATTTCCAGGATGTCGAAAATGCCAATAAACTAATAGGATCCCATTTATTCAGACCGCCTCACGGCTGGCTGAAGAGGGCGCAATACAGATACCTGGCCAGGAGATACCAGATCATCATGTGGGACGTTATCTCCTGTGACTATAACCGGAACATAAAGAAAGAAGAGGTTCTTCAGAATGTTCTCAAATATACCCGTCCCGGGAGCATCATTACTTTCCACGATTCCAAAAAAGCAGCCCAACACCTTTACTGGGTTCTGCCAAGGGCTATCAAGGCATTAAAGGAACAGGGCTATGAATTTAAAAAGATTGAAATACCGAAAGTCAAAAGGCTTCCCCTGTCTCCGGCACTTCAGCGCTTGCGTAAAATCAGATATAACCTGAAACAATTGACCCGCTGGGCCTAAAGTCTAAAATCTATTGTCCCCCATTTCAATCTTCTCCAATGTGGCAGCATGATGGCCGATTCCAGAAGCAAAATGATTGAGTCCTCTACTGATCCAGTATTTCAGAAGGGCTATTTTGTATAAAGAATAACTTTCAAATCATATTTATTACGCTCAGGCAACTGAACTGATTGATCTTCTTTGACCAATGAATTTTGCTCTTCATTGTCAATAATAACCTTGCTTATTTTAATATTCTTGTCCTCCAGGAGAACCGGGTACAATACTTTGCCCTTTTTCGATGAATTTATTTTAAAATGAAATTCGACAGGCTCCTTATTGGTCCATAAATTGAGGCACAAGTAATTGAGCAGACAATGCTCCATGCTGTGATAAGAGGTTTTGAAGCGGTTGGCTTTTGTTGCATCTTTAACCATTCCGGCGGTATCAATGCTTGTGTAAGTATCTCCATGCTTCTTATCCATGAAATGCTTATCCCATAAAATGGCGCCTTTCTGGAAATCATCCAGATATTTTTTCTGGCCCGTTGCGTGATACCAATACAGATTAAACATGTTGCCGTAAGCCTGTACCCACCAGTAGGTGTTGGGGTGATGTACAGATGAGGAATTGCGATCTACGGTAGTTAACCAAAGTTCTTTGTCCTTTAGCACCCCGTATTTGAATATTGTCTGAGACAATTTCTCCGCAATATTCAGGTATTTTGAATCACCTGTGAGAGCATTGGCTCTCAGAAGCATCCAGGCCGTCTCAATATTATGCCCGATGTTTATCTCAGTTTTATCCTCTTTTCCACTGAGAGATACCCAGTTTTTATCGAAATTTTCAAGCACCCAGCCACTTTCTTTATCAATCATGTTAGTGGTTGTGACATTTAGAATTCTGTCAATCTGGCTAAGATATTTCGGATCATGCGTCGTGCAATAAAGGTAAATCAGGTAACCTGACACGGGAGTGATCTGCGAACTGAATGATTTATTGCTGTCTTTGATGCTCCAGTCCCTGTTCATCACGTTATAGTAGCCGCCGGCACCCTGATCCCAGACTTTTGATTCCAGCAGATTGTTGGCCTGTTCAATGCAGGCGAGAACCTGCGGGTCATGCGTTACAAAGTAGTATAAAGCCAGTCCTGTAATGGCATAAACCTGTACAAAAGTAGTCTTGGCAGAATCAACCGTATTTCCTGCTGCATCCAGTACATCAAACCATCCTCCGAACTCTTTATCCCATGCTTTATCATTCAACCATTGAACAGCCTTTTCAGCCCTTTCAAGATCATTTTTATTACCCGAGAGAAGATAGGACACCGAATAACTGAAGATCTGCCTTGAAATCATGCTCGGGTATTTATCCGATTTGCCGAACGGCTTCCATACAGAGTCGAGATTGGTAATAAAGGCCCCGTAGACAGTATCATGAGAATATTTACTCCAGTAGGGGATGATATCATTTAATGCCTGATTCTTCCAATAAGCCCCGGTAAGAACTTCCGGTCCAGTCGCAGGCTTATCGGCACAGGAAGATAAAAACAGCACCGTTAAAATCAGTAAGGCACAATTTCTGAACAATTTCATTGACAGGTAAATTTTATAAAGGATCGTTTAATGAAAGCGTCCTCACTTGCTGCAAGCTTCTTTCAACACGGTAACTTTTGCACTTGATTGCAGGGTGGAAATTACTTTTAAAAGCTGTTCGCCCACTCCTATTTTGTAGCCCGACGAAAACATATAGACATTGCCTGTCTCATCACAGTAAAGCACCAGAGGCAACTTATCTTTTAATCCCTCACCATAAACAGCTGAAACAGCGTGAAGTATTTGATTATTGCGATCAATCCCTGTTACTGATTTAACCGGCAAAGTATATGTTTTAAGTACTCCCGCCTGCGAAACCTTATCGGCTCCTACCACAAATGCAAACTGTCCACCCCATTTATTAAAATGATCTACGTAAGGCCCCAGATCATTCAGAATATGTTTGGAAGGTTCCTTTTCGGGATCCAATAAAACAAGCACGGAATGTTTTCCTGAAGCCAGTGAAGATAGACTCACCGTTTTACTGTCACTGATCTTTTCGATATTCAGCTGATCCAGATTGAGCTTCCCGGAAGGCTTCAGCTCGCCCGACTCTTTCCTGAGTTCAACAGGTATTGCAGTAAGTTTTCCCTTTTCAATCGTAAAGAAGTCCATCCTGCTTAAAACAGACCCATCCTGAAGCCTGTTTCCTGTAACAATGGCATAATTCTCTGTTTCCAGCTCCAGAGGCTTAGAAGATTTGAAAATATCCTCACCTTCACGGAAATTAAGCGTTCTGTAAAACCCATCCCGTAACACGGCGATCGTGTAATGAATTGAATATTTTGGTACGACTTCATTGTTTCTGTTAATCAGTTTTAGCATTCCTTTATCCGGCAGGACGCCCTCTTCAGCCTCTAATCCTGCATGAAGCCATTGCCCGCTTTTATAGTACTCAGGAAATCTTGTCTCCGGATTTAAACGTGCGGGAATTCCAAAAGTGCGGCAGGAAGCTACGAAGAAAATATCTCTCGAAACAGGATCAGCCACACGCAGATTGTAAACTCCAACAGGTGTCAAAGGTGCCCGTGAATGTTTATTGGCGCTGTTATTTATGGTTATATTATTACGAATCCACCCGGTTAAAGCTGAAATATCATTTCTTGTTGCCTGAACCATCTGATCATCGAAAGATTTGTTTAAAAAACTTCTCCAGGAACTTAAATTTTCCATGCCAATCCGGGGAGACAATACATATTTTGCAAAAAGCTCACCGGAGGAAACCAGTTTACGCACGTCCGATTTGCTTGTTTGAATCAAATGATCCGTCAATATGGATTCATTTACATCACTGAAATCTTTGGCCGAAAGCTGTTCAGCCAATAAAAGCACGGTATTCCGGTAGTCTTTGACGTTCTTCTCAAGGTAACCAGCTATTTGATCCCAGTTCCCATAGCTTAGTTTAAAAAAACGGGAAAGGGTATCAAATGGGAGTTTTGTTTTCTCTGCAAAAGCTACAATCCATGCAGAGTCCCGGTAAGCCTTTTTCATATAAGCGCCTCTGACAGAATCATCATGAGCCATGCGTCTGCTGTTGGCTTTACGGGCTTCCTCTGTTACATTACTCTCAACCTTTGCTGCATGAGGAGGAATCAGGTCAAAAGATACACTGTTTACAGCCGGGGTAGTCTGATTTAGCATTAAAACAAGGGTGTCTTTTTCTGGTACAGACAATTTTTGAAAAGCAAATTTCTTATCCTTTGAAGCCCAGACTATCAGATCACCCATACCCAGAGTACAACTGGCAATTCCTTTATCATTGGTATAATTAGTGGCAATTGGATAATATTCAGCATAGTTATAAAGCTGAAATTCCACTTTTGCACTATCAGCCGGCGTCCCGTCATTGTTCTTGACAACAACCGCTACTTTCTTGGTTGTTGTATATCTTGAAGTAAGATTCAGTTCTGAGAACCTGTCTTCGGCTGTAATAAGATCAACATTGCCCAAAAAGGGCCCGTAGGCTCGTGAATTTAAGAGCATCGCCCTTTTTACAGGTTCGCTGAACCAGCCCATGTTCAGATCTGCATCAGGTTCGCACGCACCAAGATATTTCCATGTACCATCAACCCAAACCTCAACCCATGCATGATTGTCGTCTGAATGGGCCCAACGCGGCGTATAGATCTGCAGAGCAGGGATCCCCATTGCACGCATCGCCGAAACAGTGAATGTAGATTCCTCGCCACATCGCCCGAAAGACTTCTTGATCGTACTGAGGGGAGCGCTGGTCCGGGAGTCGGTGCCCCTGTAAGTTACCTTTTCCAAACACCAGTGATTGATTTCCAGAACGGCCTCTTTCATGTTGAGACCTTTGATTCGCTCCTTTAATTCCGGATACATCACCATTCGGAAAGAATCAAGATTCTCATTGTTTACCCGAACCGGAAGCACGAAATGAAGAAACTCCTCCTCAGGAATGGTCTTTCCCCAGGGCATTTCTTCACGGGCAAGCAGGCTCATTTGAACATTCTTCAGAAAGAATTCAGGCTTATAATCAGCCAGATCGCTTAAGGGCATGTAAGCATACAAGAACTCCATGGCCTGTTTCTCCTGTTCAGAGAGGGGCTGTTTAAATATTTCCCAAATGGGCAAAATACTTTTTGAAGTCATATCTTTCTGAACAGCCAACATACGTTGAATATCTGCCAAACGTTCAGAATTCTGAATCAATGATTTCTCTTCCCTGCAAGACAAGAAAAAGATAACAATCAAAGTAAGCAATGTGAATATTTTTGTCATGGCCCAGTTAGAATTTAAAAATAATACATCAGGCTTAATTTATCCTGACTATAGGTTAATTAAAGCTGCTCAAACGCTGGATTGGAAACAAAGATAAGCAACATATTTGATACGTGATTTTCATTATCAGTTTATTTAATAGCATGTGCCTCAGTAAATTCAAGCTTGGTTCCATCGGGATTTTCAAGACTGAGCAGCCATCTTTTACCCTTACCTATATATGGTTTCGAAAGAAGATTTCCACCTGAGCGTTCTTTCAGTTTGTAGATTGTTTCCTGCATATCGTCTGAAAGTAAACAAAGATGAATGGCATTGACATCTGCAGAAGCATACAGCTCAATATTTTCAATGCACTCAGGAAGGGAAAGATAATTCACCTGTACTTTTTTCTGATGATCCTCCGGATAGCGCCACTGCTCTTTAAATCCAAGTATACCGGAATAAAATGGATCATTATCCACCATTTCACTACAATATAATCCGGCATGATGAATGCGCCGTGATATCCTGTTCTCCGAGAGAAACTTTCCCTTGGATTTTCTGTGAAGCGAGTTCGGTTCAAAGCTGATAAATTCAATTGGAATTCCTGAAGGGCTGTGGATCAGAATTACGTTATTCCCCGCACCATCAATTGAAACTTCTCCCAGCACTTCAATTCCATTTTCTTTCAGATATTCTCTCATTTGTTCAACATTCTCTGTTTCGTAAGAGACGGAAACAAGCCGGGCCTTTTTTTCGCATCTTTATCCTCTGTAAATTCAAGAAACTGCCTGTCATTTACTTTAAATGAAATCACCTTGCCAATACCTGAGTTATAGGAAAATGCCTCATCAAAGCCCAGAAATTTCCCATAGTAATCTCTTGCCATCTGAAAATCACTCACCAGAAAAGTCATTTTAGCAATACCCCACATTGGTGGCCGGATAATACTCTGAGCCACACTCATCGAGAACGAGATAAAAACCAGGATGAGATTAAGAATAATTTTCATTCTTGATTATATCATTTAAAGTTTGGATATAGACTGAAATTTTTAATAAAGATATTACTTTAAACAAAAAAACGTGCAAAGTTATCTTTACACGTTTTTTATAAGAGAGGCTATAAACCTAAGGCTTAAGGCTGTATGGGAAAAACCCACGACCTTAATACTTAAGTCTAATGTCTAAAGCCTTAAGCCTCTTTTACCTCTGTACCCTGCCAGAAGCATCGCCTCCCATCAGTTTCTCAACTTCTGACTTTGAAACACGGTTAAAGTCACCAATAATCGAATGTTTCAGACAGCTCGCTGCAACTGCGAAATTCAATGCATCTTCTTTATTCTCGTAATTAGTTAACCCGTAAATCAGGCCACCGGAGAAAGCATCTCCACCGCCAACACGGTCGACGATATCGGTAATATCGTATTTGCGGCTCAGGTAGAAATTACTGCGATCGTTCAGACAGGCAGCCCAACCGTTGTGGTCGGCGCTCTTGCTCTCTCTCAAAGTAATGGCGATAACCTTCATCTGCGGGAAGGTATCGAGTACTTTCTGAGAAAGCTTTTTATATTGCTCTACATTGAGTTCGCCTTTTTCCACTTTGACTTCCTCAACAGAAATCCCCAGTGATTTCTGACAGTCTTCTTCGTTGGCAATACCTATGTCAACAAATTTAACCAGTTCATTCATCACTTCTTTGGCTGATTTCCCGTATTTCCATAAATTTCCACGGAAATTAAAGTCACAGGATACCGTCAATCCTAATTTCTTGGCTGCTTTTACTGATTCCAGGGAAAGATCTGCGGCCGACTGACTGATAGCCGGGGTGATCCCTGTAATATGAAACCAGCTGCACCCGGCAAAAGTTTTCTCCCAGTCAATGTCTCCGGGTTTAGCCAGGGCGATGGCAGAATCTGCACGATCATAGATCACTTTGGAAGGACGTTGATTGGCTCCGCTTTCAAGGAAATAAATGCCCATGCGGCCTTTACCGTTAATGATCCTTGAAGTATCTACCCCAAATCTTCTCAACTCGCCGATACAGGCACTACCTATATCATTGGAAGGTAAAATAGTCATAAAGGCTGAATCCATGCCAAAATTGGCCAGCGATACAGCCACATTTGCTTCTCCTCCCCCAAAGGTGGCCTCCAGAATCGGAGATTGAAAAAACCTTTCAAAATTTAAAGGCTTCAGGCGAAGCATGATTTCACCAAAAGAGATTACTTTTTGATTCATGATTTTATTTTTTTCAAAGTTTCAATTTTCAATATTAAATTTCACGAATTGAGGACGAATTAGCACGAACGCCAAGAACAAACAATTTTAGTCATTAGGCAGCGGCTTTGCTTGATTCATTATTTCATCCAATGTTCCGCGATTCGCAACATTTCGTGAAAATTCGTCCCAAATTCGTGAAATTAGAACACAATTATTTCTGCAACAGGTGAATGGCAAAACCACCCACTTCATCCTTAAGATAAACTGCTACCAGAGGACCCCCTTCAGGACCTTTTGCAGTACTCATATCAACTACAAAACCATTGCGCCCAAGATAGGCAATGGCCCTGGGAATGCTGTTGGTCCTGATGGCAATATGACCATTTTTGCCAAGACCAATCGACTTGTTCACCTCAATACCGGTTCCGGCAAAATTGGAGCTGTTGCCTTCCTTAACAGGGAAATTGAACAGGGAATTGAATTGTTTGGTCACACTGAGTGCTGAATCTGCATCGGGCATATTAATGCCAATGTGAGCAAGTTCGAATCCCAGCATCAGGCTGATTGCCTCACGGGTCAGACGGGAAATCTCGTCAAATCTGCCGCCTTTGATCAGGTCATCCTTCACCATCCAGCTTCCGCCGCATGCCAATACCTTAGGAAATGCCAGGTAATCATTCAGATTCTTTGCATCAATACCCCCTGTAGGAATAAATTTAATCATTCCGTAAGGTGCACTCATGGCCTTTAAAGTATTTAACCCGCCGAACGCTTCAGCCGGGAAGAATTTAACAACATCAAGGTTAAAACCCAGCGCCATTTCAATGTCGGATGGATTGCTGCAACCCGGAGTTATAGGAATGTTATTCTGTACACAATAATCAACGACGGTAGAATTAAACCCCGGACTAACAATAAATTTTGATCCGGCATCCACGGCACGTTTCGCCTGTTCTACATTAAGAACTGTTCCTGCGCCAACCAGCATTTCAGGATAAGCTTTGCTGATGTTCTTGATGGCTTCGGCAGCCGCAGCTGTCCGAAAGGTTATTTCGGCACATGGAAGACCTCCGTCAATAAGAGCTTTCCCCAGTGACACGGCATCAGCCGCATTATCAATCTTAACAACGGGGACAATCCCCAGTTCTCCGACTTTCTTTAAAATTTCATTCATGATTTATGTCTTTTAAGGGTTATTATAAAGGCTTTAGGCTTTGGGCTTTAGACTTTAGGCTTTAGGCTTTAGGTCCTGGGCTGTGGATATGGAATTTATTCTCTTTTCTTAAAGAACAAATTAATCCTCCTAATACTTTCTCTGTCTCTATAAATTTAGTTTCAAATTCTTCTTTGTTTATTTCTTTAAGATATCCTAACCGATCTGCTAATGAATACTGATAATGCAGTTCTCTCAATGATCCATAAGCAATCTCAAGAAATCTGACGTATTCTAACTGACTTTCTCTGGCACAACCTTCCACAATATTTGAAGGGACTGAAACTGCAGCTCTTCTCATTTGCGAAATTAATCCAAACATTTCCTCCTTGGGAAAACACCGGGTTTTTTCATAAATTAAGATTGCCATTTTATCAGCAAGTTCAAAAGCTCTCAACTTAGAATGATCTCTCATTTGGCGCTTTTTAATGTAGTCTTCTCCCTCCTAAAGCCTATAGCCTAAAGTCTTAAGCCTATAACCTATTGATCGGGTACTTCGGCTTGCCTCCCAGCAATACGTCTCTGACATTCTCGGCCACCTTGCGTTTCAGTTCACTCATGGCCTCTTCGCTATACCAGCCTACGTGATCAGTCAGCACACAGTTTTCAATCTTCAGCAGCGGGTTATCCAGATCCATCGGCTCCTTGGTATGAACGTCCAGACCGGCGCTGTTGATCTTTCCTTTTTGAAGAGCTTCAATCAATGCCTTTTCGTCGATCACCGGACCGCGTGAGGTATTGATAAGAATGGCTGTAGATTTCATCATATCAAAAGCCCCGGCGTTAACGATACCACGTGTTTTGTCGTTCAGCGGCATGTGACAGGAAATAAAATCCGCTTCCCGCAAAGCTTCTTCCCAGTCAGCTTTCTCTGCTCCCAGGGACTTAATCGTTTCTGCATCCAGAAAAGGATCATAAACCAACACCCTTGAGAAATTAAAACCTTGTATTTTGCGGAAAAGAGTACGGGCAATCATCCCAAATCCAAGGAAAGTCATTGTTTTGCCTGCAATCCTATAAATTGGATCTGCTTTCCCTATATTCCATTGACCAGCACGAACCTGTGCATCACGCCGTGCCACTTTGCGGGCGCAGGCCATCAAAAGTGCAAGCGCCTGATCCGAGACTTCCTCAGCGCAATAATCGGGAACATTGGCCAGGAAAATCCCTTTTTTCGTGCAGGCTGCCACGTCTACATTATCATAACCTACTCCATATCTTGAGATAACCTTACATTTTCCAAGATTTTCTATCACCTCTGCAGGCATGGGTGCCAGGTTACACATGATCCCGTCAGCATCTTTACAGGTCTCAATAACTTCTTTTGGAGTATTAAGATTTGCGATGATCACCTCCGCACCAATGCTTTCAAGAACAGCTTTCTCTTCCTCGTATGTTTTATGACGATCATCAGTCATCACAACTTTAAATTTAGCCATAATCAAATACTCTTATTATGTGAAATGATTTAAGTTAATTTTATTCCTCAAAAGAATTGTAAGATAATACGTTATATAGGATCCCAATTTTTCCGAAAAACAATACAAAGGTAAACTTAAAATTAAAAATTTACCTGTTTTTACCTGATCTTTTTTAGTCTCCCAAAGGCCAGAAAAAAAGAAATGGAACAGAGGCTGATTCAATTTAAAACACCCGAAAAAAGATCCGTCCGAGTGGAAGTAAATTCATGTTTGACCTAATGATTAATTCGTACCAGCTGAGCTTTGTTTATATACTGTCTGTACACTGACTGTACAATAAATGTACAGTCAGTGTACAGACAGTGTACAGACAATGTACAGACAACATGGAGATGGCACAAGGATGGGAGGTTAAAAAAATAGGGAAATTTGGGTTATTTAAAACTTAATTTAAGGGAAGAAGATTTTTCCGAAGATGATTTGTCTGGGACAATTTGACGATAATAGGTGATTGAATAAATCCTTTCTATCTTCGTGGGTTATATTTTCATCTTGAAGTAAAAGGAAGATTCTGAATCATATACCCAAATTTGAATGAAGAAAACACAGGAAATTGACTCGTTGAAAGAAAATATAGATCATCAGTTGGCATTTAATGAAGCCAAAAATCTCTATTCCGCAACAACCATCCGTTCCATGGCTTTTAGTGATGAAACCCTTTTGCAGATTCAAAGAATTGGCGATCTGGACCAGGATTCAGAAAACATGTTGATTGATTATGCAAGCGACAAGGCCCTGCAGGAATTTTGCAGGGTAAATCAATATTATGAATTCAATGATCTATCGAAGGTTCATTTAAGGGATATTTACGTGGAGTTATTTTCAATTTTGCGATCAAAAGAATGCTCAATTGAAGTAATCTCCCAACAACATTATAACCGTTTAGCTTCCTGGTTGAAGGAAACAAATCCGTTTGCTGAAAGCTTGTATTCCTCCCAGCCCGAGAATGTAGAACCTGTGGTTTGCTCAGAATACAGCGCGGAATTGCAGCTTAAACTGCTTCAGCTGGATTTAAATCAAATAAAAGAACCTGTCCTGGATATCGGATGCGGAACAAGCGGAAACTTAGTCAGGTCTCTTAAGAAGACTGGAATTGACATCTATGGATTTGACAGAAATACTGTAAGTAATTCATTCATTACTAAAGGCAACTGGCTCGAGTATGATTATGGCAAAGAAAAATGGGGAACGATTATCAGTAATCTGGGGTTCTCAAATCATTTCAGGCATCATCATTTCAGAAGCAACAGCAACTTTATTGAGTATGCTAAAAAGTACATGGAGATCCTGGTTTCATTAAAAATAGGAGGCAGTTTTCATTATGCCCCGGATCTTCCATTTATAGAACAACATCTAAGTGATCATAAATATAAACTGAGCAGGAGGGATATCGAAAACTATGGCGTTCGTTCGGTAGTAGTTACGAAAACTCGAAACTCATAGCTCTTAACTCATCACTTTCTCTCCAACTCCCTTAAGGTATCCATCTTTTTTTTCTGCAAAAAGCTTTGAATATCGCCCAAATGCTCCTTTACCTGCTTGTTCCCGAATTCGTAAACTTTGCTGACCAGTCCCGAAAGGAAATCACGGTCATGGGAGACCAGGATCAATGTTCCGTCAAAATCCATTAGCGCACTTTTCAGAATATCCTTGGTTTTCATGTCCAGGTGGTTGGTAGGCTCATCAAGGATCAGCAGGTTGACAGGTTCGAGCAGTAATTTAATCATGGCCAGCCGGGTCCGCTCTCCTCCCGATAGCACTTTAACCTTCTTGGAATTGTTATCCCCTCCAAACATAAAAGCGCCCAGTATATCTCTTATTTTAGTGCGGATATCGCCTTTGGCCACCTCATCGATGGTTTGGAAAACCGTTAGCTCTTCATCCAGGAGCGAGGCCTGATTTTGTGCAAAATAGCCGATCATGGTGTTATGCCCTAAAGTAAGTTTCCCTTCGTATTCGATCTCACCCATCAGCCCTTTGACCAGTGTCGATTTTCCCTCACCGTTTTTCCCCACAAAAGCCACCCGCTCACCCCGCTGAATCGTCAGAGAAGCGTTTCTAAATACGGTATGCCCATCATAACTTTTCGTCATCCCCTCCAAGATAACGGGATAATTGCCCGATCTTGGCGATGGCGGAAATTTTAGCCGTAAAGCCGAGTTGTCTTCTTCATCAATCTCCACCGGGGTTAACTTCTCAAGCATCTTGACACGCGACTGTACCTGATTCGTCTTGGAGTAAGTACCCTTAAACCGCTCAATAAAATCCTGGTTCTCCGCAATCATCTTGCGCTGCTCCTCGAATTGTTTCATCTGCTGTTCGCGCCTTTCCTGCCGTAAAATCAGATATTGCGTGTAGTTAACTTTGTAATCATAAATGCGGCCCATCGTGATTTCAATGGTCCTTGTCGTGATGTTATCCACAAAAGCCCTGTCGTGCGAAATGATGATTACGGCCTTGGCGCTGTTGATCAGAAATTCTTCCAGCCACTGTACTGATTCGATATCCAGGTGATTGGTAGGCTCATCCAGCAGGATCAGATCAGGTTTTTGAAGCAATATTTTAGCCAGTTCAATCCGCATACGCCAGCCCCCGCTGAACTCGCTGGTCGGACGGGTGAAATCTTCCCGGTTGAAACCCAGCCCGATTAATATTTTCTCCACCTCCGCATCAAAATTGATCTCTTCGATGGCATAAAACTTCTCGCTCAATGCCGATACCTGCTCAATTAAAGAGTAATAACTCTCTGATTCATAATCCGTGCGTGTTGACAATTCAAGATTAAGAGTCTCAATCTCACGCTCCATCTCTTTGATTCTTGAAAATGCCTGGGCAGCCTCTTCGAATACAGACCTGTTATCTTCGGTAAGTAAATGCTGCGGCAGATAAGCAATCACGGCATCCTTCGGAGCAGAAATTTTACCCGATGAAGTAGTCCGTTTTCCTGCAATAATCTTAAGCAAAGTGGATTTCCCCGCACCATTTTTCCCCATCAAGGCAATGCGGTCCCTGTCGTTAATTACAAATGAAATATCTTTGAATAAAGTGGTTCCTCCAAACTCTACGGTAAGTCCGTCAACTGAAATCATATTTGAATTTTAATAAGGCGGCAAAGATAGTACTTTATAAATGGCCTCCTGAGCGAGTGTAAATATATTATTCTGCTGGATTATAGAATTTTAAGATTTTTCTGAAAAGAAAATTCTCCCGCAATCAATAAAACTGGGAACAATAGAATATATTAAGGGGGGGGGGAAATGGGGAAAAGGGAAAAAAAGAAAATTTAAGTCCGGAGTGAAAATCTAAAGGTAATTTCCCCAAAATCTAAAAAGAGATGCGGACGTTTCAGATTATTCTAACTAAAGCAAATTGAATGATAGAAATAGTAACGACTGATAAAAAGGTTGTAAATCCGATCACAGTGGCGGCAAGCTCAGCATCAGTTTCCATTTCGGCAGCCATTACGTATGTCGAAACAGCGCTGGGCATGGCAGTCAGGATAACACTCATTCCCAAATCAGTCCCGCGAAGATTAAAGACAAAGTAAGCAAGAAAATAGGCAATAACAGGCATTACCAACAGTTTGATAAAAGTGGTGCTTAGAACCAATTTCTTATTATTTCTCAGATGTTTCACATCAACCGAGCAACCTATTAAAACCAGCGCCATTGGAAGGGAGATATTGCTGGCCATTAACAGAAACTGATCCAGGACTTTGATCTGGAGGAGCGGAATTCTATAATACGCAAGAACCAGTCCAAAGAAGGCGGATAGAATAAAGGGATTGATAAAAAAATCTATAAATTTTCTGCCCGCACTTTGCATCACGCGGAATAATCTGTCTTTTGCAGAGTAATCAGCCGTATTAAGCAATGCCTGATTTTCTCCATTACCTTTGTAAAAGACCAGCCCCAAAACGGAAAGGATGATCACAGTTGGGGTATCAAAACCGCTTATAACTGCTGCTCTGGACATGGCTTGTTCTCCATAAAATCCATTAACCACCGGCAGGCCCATATATCCCTGGTTAGAACGGTAACAACTCATGTTAAAGGCCCCGCGTTTAAAGTTATTGCGAATCAGAAAAGCCAGAAAAAAAGTCAGTACGAAAACAGTAGTAGTAACTAAAATATTACAGGCAACCAGATTCAGCCGGAAAGTAGAAGCAAAATCAAAAGACATGATGCTCCGGAAAGTAAGGGCAGGGAATGTAACGTAATAGGTTAATTTGCTTAAAAAATTACGGGTATGATCATTGATTAAACCCTTGAGTTTAGAGAAATATCCGATGGCTACGAAAAGAAAGATCGGTATGGTGATGGCAAGAATCTGCACTGTAGAATTATGAATTACGAATGATTAATTATTGAATTGAGGACGGTCCTTTGCCGTCAGTTTTAACTGACGGAAAGAAGATGTTATTTGGAGGGCTTTAGCCACATTTTTTTGTGTTTCTACTTAAAATGTGGCTAAAGCCTCTTATGATTCATGCATATGACCCGTCAGTTAAAACTGACGGCAAAGGATAAAACATTCTCTATTAAAATAGAAAGTGGTACAATCATGAAGATTATACCACCTGATTGTGAGTGTTTAGGAATTTAAACCCCTGAGTAGGTGGAGAAGCCACCGTCAACAGGAATAGTAATACCGGTTACGAATTTGGAAGCATCGGATGCCAGCCAGATCAGCGTTCCGATCAGATCGTCCGGATTGCCGAATCTTCCCATCGGGGTGTGCTGAATGATCTGCATACCGCGAGGTTTCAGTTCTCCCGTTTCAGGATCTGTGAGAAGAAAACGGTTCTGGTCTGTTAAGAAGAATCCGGGAGCCAGCGCATTAACCCTTACTTTTTCTCCAAAAGCCTGAGCCAGATCAACTGCCAGCCACATGGTGAAATTGGAAACAGCGGCTTTAGCTGCAGCATACCCAGGAGTACGGGTCAACGGTCGATAATAATTCATCGAAGAAATATTGATAATAGAACCGCCTTCACCGTTTGCCATTTCTTTGCCGAAAACCTGACTTGGGAGCACTGCTCCAGCCATCAGGTTCAGATCAATCACTCTCTGAAGTGCTTCTTTTGAAAGATCGAAAAATGATTGCTCATCGGAGGTGGTTGCTCCTTTCATATTTCCGCCAACAGCATTTACAAGGATCTGAATGGATTTCATATCACTCATCACTTCGGCGCAAACGCTCTTCAGTGAATCAATGTTCATGGCATCCAGTTCATAACCTTTGGCTTTAACACCATACGTACTTTCCAGCTCTTTGGCAAGTTTTTGGGCAACATCCACTTTAAGGTCGCAAATAGCAATATTGGCGCCTGCCGAAGCCAGTCCTTTGGCAAAGGAGTTACCAAGGATTCCCCCCCCGCCCAATATCACTGCGTTTTTCCCTTTTAAATCAAATAAATTCATTGTTTTAGGTATTTAGGCTTTAGACTTTAGGCTTAAGGAAGAAACTCCTTGCCAGGTCTGAGCCTGTTTATTATTTTTAGGTAAATAGGCTTTAGAGTTTAGGCTTTAGGAAGAACCAATGCCAGGACTGCAGCCTTATATTTTTTCCAACTTCAAAGTTTTAGACTTCAGACCATAGCACAATCTACCTATAGTCTAAAGTCTAAACCCCTAAAGCCTCTTTCAGCTTACCAACACATTCAGGTTAACCATTTCAATATTCTTGTTCGGACAGCGATTGAAGCACATTCCGCAAGCTACACATTCATCAGGATTGATCTCCCAGACATCGGGAGCCACTACATGAATGGCAAATTCGCTGCAAATGGTAGCACAAAGACCGCAACCTTCGCCACAACCGCAGTTGAGGCATCTTTGAGATTCTGCTTTTGCTTCTTCTTCAGTCAGGGTACGAACATAAGTTGAAAAATTGGTTACTCTCTCTTTCCCGGTTGCTGTATAAAGATCGGGTGAGCCATTATCTTTAAAATAACCTGCTCTTCTCAGTACCTTTTCCTTGGAAACAGTCGGCACATCGGGTTCATATTCCAATACCGCCTTATCTCCGGCAATCATCTTATCAATGGAGGCAGCGCCCTTTTTACCGGCAGCGATAGAAGAGATAACCGAATCGACATTGCTAACATCTCCTCCGGCAAATACTCCTGCAATATTTGTCGAACCTGATACGGAGTTGGTACGAACCATTCCCGACTTATCTATTTCAAGACCGGGTATAGATTGCGAAACAGGTTTCTGTCCAATTGCAGTAATAATCAGGTCACACGGCAGTACAAATTCAGCGCCGGCGTATTCCTCAGGCCTTCTGCGGTCAGACTGATCTTTTTCACCCAACACCTGGTTGACCATCCGGATACCGCTTACTTTACCATTGACCGTTTCAATGGATTTAGGAGAAACCAGGTACATCACCTTAATTCCTTCAGCTTCGGCTTCGGCAATTTCTTCCGGGGTAGCAGGCATTTCGTCCTTTGTACGGCGATAAGCAATCAGCACATCGGTCGCACCGAGGCGTTTTGCACTCCTTGCAGCATCAACAGCAGTAAATCCTCCGCCAATAACCACAACTTTTTTGCCAACAGCAATTGGTTTATTGTCGTAAACGTCCTTCAGCAGGGTAAGAGCCGACATTACGCCTTCAGCATTCTCTCCCGGAATATTCAATTCAAGGCCTCGGTGAGCGCCAACTCCGACGAAGATCGCGGAATAGCCTTCAGCCTTAAGAGAATCAATGGTAATATCTTTGCCTAAAGCCTTACCGGTTTCAAACTCAACACCCATTGATTTATACATTTCAATTTCGGTATCCAGAACATCATGATTCATCCTGAAGCGCGGCAATCCATAACGGAGCATACCGCCAAGGTAATTTTCCTTTTCAAATACCTTGACCTTGTAACCGGCAACAGTCAGATTATAGGCAGCAGATAAACCGGCCGGCCCGGAACCAATTACGGCTATCTTTTCACTTCTCTTGGCTTTGGCAGCTACGTTTGGAGTCCATCCGGCATTCTGACCGTATTCAAGCACGAATCTTTTAATCTCTCTGATGGGAATGGCTGTACCGATCTCAGCGCGGGTACATTCAGTTTCGCAAGGATGATTGCAAACCCAACCGCAAACAGACTGCAATGGATTTTTATCCATGATCAGGTCATAGGCTGCACGGTAATCACCTTTGGCAACTTTCTGCACATAAGCCTGAACAGGCACACTGTGAGGGCATGCTGATTTACAGGGAGCCTTTAGCTTAGGCTCAGTAATTTTAGCATAACCCTGGAAAAGAGTTAATTCTGGAGCGCTCTTTACCTCAGGCACTACAAGGTCGCGCATTTCACGGGTAGTCTTGTAATTATGCGTATCCATGTAATCCTTCAAATCGGAAATGGTTTGTTCGATGAAACCAAAACCGCTCATCAGGGTTTCTGCACAAATACCTAACAAGTCAGCACCACACATAATCATTTCGGCAGCGTCCTGCGCATTACGGATACCTCCGGCAGCCATAATTTTGGGATCCGGACCGTTTACCTTCCTGATCTCGTAGGTATCTCTCTGGGCAAGAGGTTTAAGCCAGGCACCTGAATGACAGCTCATGCTGATTTCCTTTTGAAGATGATAAACAGCTTTCCCTGGATTATCAAGATCAATTGGAGGAATCCCAAGTCGATTGGCTGTTCCGCCAACAGCATCTGCACCGGCTGCATAAAGAGCTTTGGCAACTTGTGCTATTTTCCCGCCTTCAGGAGTTAATTTAACAAAAAGGGGAATATTGATTGCCTTCTTTATCTCTCTTACGATCTCAGCTACCGCATCTCCCGATTGTCCAAGACTGGCTCCTGTCCTTACTTTACAGCAATTATCATCACCTGAAGATAACTCCACATTGTAGGACATGTTAGGACAGCACATATTGAGTTCAATGATGTCTACACCAGTTTCCTCGAATTTCTTAGCCATATTGACCCAGCCTTCAGCTCCTTTATCTCCGGCATAAGTAATATTTGCCATCAGGATAAGATCGGTCAATACTTTTTTTGCATCTTCCACCAGCTTTAAGCCTTCATAGAACTTCAGACGCTTCTCCGCAGTAAAGCAGAGGGCATTCCGGTCATCGAATACTGCATAACGAGGAACACGATTAATATAGGGCGCAGGATCAATGGTCAGTTTAATACTGGCAGCAGCCCAACCTGTTTCTTCAATTCTTTTAAGCTGCTTTACAGACTTTGTTGTTGGGCCTGAGGCAACGTAAAAAGGATTCTTAAAAGTAATTCCACCCACATTTACCGGTAAGTATAGATCTTTTCTCATGTTTATAAGTTATTTTCAGTAAAAAGTGAACAGTTTCTTATAGCTTACGGCCTAAAGCTTACAGCCTTAAACGGCTAAAATAACAATGCTCCAAATTACCAATTTTAATTTGGAGCAATATTACGAATCAGGATAATAAAATCCTAATATATTGGAAGAATTAAATTTTATCGTTGACGATTTTAATCCCTTCCCTTGCAGATTTATAGATAAGATTTACAACCCGGAGGGCTTCAACGCCATCCATTCCGCGTAATCCGATTTTGGCATCCTGTTCCTTTTGGCAGGATTCCATAAAATGCCTGATTTCACTAACGTAACCAAGATTAAATTTCTCATCCACGGCAGGTTTTGACCATCCGGTGGTAATCTCGGCCTTTTCAACAGTATAGCTCAAACCTGGAATAGAATAACAGCTTATCGCAGAGGTAAATGTCAGATCCACATGCATAACACCCTCGGTACCGTAGATGTCGATCACATCTTCCATTCCTCCCATGGTCAGGTAATTGGCTTCCAGTAGCGCAGAGGTACCATCTTCAAACTTGATGATACAGGCTGACCAGTCTTCCCCTTCCATGGTTTGATGGATAAAATTATTTTTCAATCCACCCGAAGTCATGGCCACCAATTCAGTCCACCTGTTCTTTTTCATCGAGAGCATAAATCCCACAGGATGAATTCCAAGATGGACCATACAGCCTCCTCCGCAATATTTAACCGTCTGGGCAAAGGGAGAATGTGAACCGCCATGACTTTCACGAGCGCGGATGTACATCGGCTTACCAATACCTCCTTCATTAACAATGGCAAGGGCTTTATTGAGTGCGGGAGCGAAAAGCCAGTCTTCGGCATAATATAATTTTTTGCCTGCTTTATCGGCAGCTTCCACCATTTCAATAGCATCCTCCACAGTCGTTGCCAACGGCTTTTCGGAAATGACGTGCCTGCCTTTGCTGAAAGCTTTTAAGGCTACATCATGATGCAGAAAATTCGGCATACAGATATCAACCAGATCACAGTCCACTTCTTCGATCGCCTTGTTATAATCATCATAGGTTTTGTAACCTTTCAATCCATAACGATCAGCAAGGGCCTGGATTCTTGATAAGTCCTTATCACATATTGCAACGATTTCAGCGATGTCAGTACATCTGGCATAACCATCCATATGAAGATCAGCGCTAAAGGCTGCTCCAATCAATAAAACTTTTATTTGTTTCTCCACGTCAGAAATTATTTAGCTGAGTTAAATATTTTGCAAATATTAAAACTTTGAAGGGAACTATATACCTTTATGTCAATAAAATTTTAAAAAAGGTGAAAAATTGGAAGATGGCAGGATTCTTCCGCTGCACAAAAGGTATAATGATAAGCTCTTCTTTAAATAGCTAATAATATTCAATTATTCTCTCCATCATCTCGATTGGTTTTTCGTTCAGGCGGATTAATTTTCTCAACCAGTTGCCTTCATGATCATGATGGGTGTAATGATAACTGAATCGCTCATAATCAGCCTCGTGAGCTTTTTGCCATATTTCTTTGATCATATGGCCTTTATCATCGTATAAGGATTCACGGTCTTCCTTTACGGATCTATCCGGATTATAGCAAACATATTTAATCTCATTACCGGCCTCATCATATTCAAAAGCAAACAGATCAGTTAATTCACCTTCGGCATTGTATCGCTTTTCTTCGTTTTTATTTCCCAGATCATCGTATTTGAACACAGATTTCCCGTTCAGAACATTGTTGTTGTTGTAAATACTCCATTCGGTTCTATTGCCCTTTTCGTCGTATTTATAAGTAAATTTAGAATCAAAACTGCCATCCGGATTGTACCAGTTTTCTTCAATCAGATTCCCCGATTCATCATACCGGTAAATAAAATTGACCTTTTTTTCAGGCTTGCTGAAAAAGATACCAAAAGGGACCATCAGGCTCTCTTCAATTTCGTTACCGTGTTCGTCGTATTTGTATGTGTACCTGATCGATTTTTTCCGTTTCCAGAAAAATTCAGGGATCCAGTTTATGCTGGTCCATCCGGTTTTGTTTCCCTTAGAATCATATTCCCATAAAGAGTTGTGAATTAAAGAACCTTCGGAATCAAATATTTTCTTTTCTGTCAGATTATTGTCCTGATCATATACGGATAAATATCTCGCATCCAGCTGGTCGTCCCGGGTATAACTAATTCTTTCAATTTCATTTCCCTTGTGATCGAACTTATAAATGATTTTCCAATTGGTTTTACTTTCCGGTTGTGCTTCATAGTCTTCTGATAAAAGATGATTTATTTCTGTCAAACTTTTAACTTTTCCTTTAACCTTTTGCATAATAGTTTTTTGTTAAATATAGTTATAATTCTTTTTAAATCTCATGTGAAAAGATCATCATTAAATTGTTCATCATTCATATTTCATTGTTGTTTAGCCCGGAGTTTATGATTTGAGGCAGTAACCCCGAACCCGGATAGGATTCAACAATTGGGAATTAAACAACATTGACTCATATTTCTATATTTCCTAAAACCAATTGGACCGGAAATCTGTTATAAATGAAATTTTTGTAAATAGACATGTTTGTACCTGAAAAATCTGACGTTTAGCGCTCCAATTAATTAATCAATTCATTCAGTAATCATTTAAAATTTAAAGAAATGAAAAAAATATTTCAACTTTTATTAGGATTGACAGCAATAAATTTTTTCCTCATTCAATGTCTGAAAGATAACAACACAACATCACAAAATTCAATTACTTATCAGAATCAGGTTTACAATATTGACAAAGGAGTTTTGGAAAACTATGGGAAAATACACAATACGGGCAATAACCTTGATTTAACCTTATTGTCTTCCGGGCTGGTTATCCATGAAACCGATAATCTGATCGATTCAATATCCGGAACAGGAAATGGGATAAACTTTGAAATGTTTACAACCGGATCTGCTGCACTAAGCGTTGGAGATTACACCTTTGATGAAGATAGCACCGGGAATCCGGGAACCTTTGATTATGGGAATGTTATTTTGAATTACAATACCACTACCAACCAGGGAATAAATCAGGAAATTACTGCCGGGGTAATTTCAGTAAAAAGCGCAGGTACAATCTATGAGATTACCTTTAATTGTACTCTCAATAATGGCCGGGGGATTACAGGTTATTACAAGGGAACCTTGAAATATTATGACAATACCCCGGGAGTAAGCATGACCAAATCCGCTTTTTTAAAACATAAATGGTGGAAAAGAACAATTCAATAAATCTTTGTCTTTTCTCTCCTGATAGTTTTGAGCATAAATTCTTTTCGTACTCCATTCTGATGATAAATCAGCTGATCAGGAAGATTTACGACTTCATAATCAATTTTTATCCTCGATTTTCCTGAAGGGATTATTCCTTTGATTTCTACACTCTTTTTTAAAGTTGTAACAAACGCTTTTAATTTTACTCCGCGAAAAATAAGAGAATCAAACGTTACTTCCTTTTTAATCCCGGTTAATTCCAGTACAACATCAGTCCCTTTTTCGTTCTCTCCAATGATCCAGGATTGATAAAAAGACCTTTTTACTTTAAAGGAATTATCTGCCGGATGCATCCGGATTAACGGAGAACAAGCTTTGATACCGGGATAAACAAATAAAAGAGCAAATAATAAAAAATATTTCATTTTAGCCATTAACATTAAAATATCTTAATCGTATTAAAGCAAATACTGAATTATTAACTAAGTTCGTAATTCTTTTAGTAATAAAGAAAAATGAGAAAAACATATATTGTACCTCTGTTATCTTTTCTGATGCTAATTCAGCTTCTGCTGGTTAATTGCAAAAAAGATTCGACGATTGGCGTACCTGTTAATGAAAAGCCAAAAGAGGCCTCGGTTCCTAACAAATTTATCTGGAATGGCCTGCACGATTATTATTTATGGACAGACCAGGTCTCCAATTTATCCAATACCAAATTCGCCAATGCGGATACTCTGAACAAGTTTCTGAATCAATACACCGATCCGGAGAAACTCTTCTACGATCTGCTTTACAAGTATAACGTAATTGATAAATGGTCGTTTATCGCCGATAATTCGAAAACGATCGAAGACTGGATTTCAGGAAATTCCAAAACCACCGGGATCGATTTTATGCTTGGCAGAATTGGAAGCTCCGATAATTTATTCGGATTTGTCAGATACGTAATGAAGGATTCCCCGGCAGAAAAAGCGGGTATCAAACGCGGCGATATCTTCATCAAAGTTGATGACCAAACCATCACAGTATCGAATTACCAGTCTTTATTATTTTCAAAAGACCAGTATAAATACAGTTTCGCCAACGTTGTAAATAATAAACTTTCCCCTAATAACAGATCGCTCACTGTTACAGCAATTCAGATGCAGGAAAACCCAATCCTGAAAGATACAGTTTTGTCGGTGAACGGATCGAATGTAGGATACCTGGTTTATAATCAGTTTAATTCTGATTTTGATCTTCAGCTCAATGATGTTTTTAAGAAATTTAAGGATGCAGCCATTTCCAAACTCATTCTTGATTTAAGATACGATGGTGGAGGAGATGTTGAAAGTGCCATTTACCTTGCAAGCATGATCCATAGCACCGATAAAAATAAAATTTTCTTGAAGAGCCAATACAACAAAGGCCTGCAGGATTATTTTGTACAACATTACGGAGCGTCCTCGCTCCTGGATTATTTTACTGATAAAATTGCAAAGACCTCAACATCTCCCGAAACTCCCATTAATTCTTTAGGATTATCGGTTCTGTATGTCATCACCTCCGATAACACGGCCTCGGCAAGCGAGCTGCTGATCAATGGACTCAAACCTTACATGCAGGTAAAAATGATTGGCATAGAAACTACCGGAAAATACGTTGGCTCAACAACACTCCGGGATATGGATTCCAAAGGAGTCGTAAACACGCAGGATCCATGGACGATGCAGCCCATTGTGGTTAAAATTGCCAATTCCCAGGGAGTCACGGATTATGTCAATGGCTTATCCCCGGACATTCGGGCCGAGGAAGACCCTGGTCTGATGCTCCCTTTCGGTGATCCGAATGAAACCCTCTTACAGGCAGCATTAAACGATATCAAAGGCTTACCTCAGAAAGGGCTCATGCTGAAATCCATTTCCTTTAAAAAACTTATTGATTCAGGAGATTTAAAACCTTTCTCAAAAAACATGTACATCAAACCTTCTCTTATTAACAGGGTCATAAAGAATCAGGGTTTGCCTAAAAATTAAATAAATCCTTTGATTAAAAAGGGTAATCGGTTTATCATCTTCAAAAACAAATTTGACAAACCCATTACCCTTTCTGTTTCCAGGTCCAGATTACTTTCCCCTAAAAAAGTAAAGCTCACACCCCGTTTTTTTATAAATATTGATCCCCAATACTTTTCTCCGGTAAATTAAAATTCGGATAAACAAAACCAAACTTTACTTGTTTTCATCCAAAGACATTTACATTAAAATAGAATCAAAATGAAAATATTGGAAAAGAAAGAAACAGACGATTTTCTGAAACAGCATTTGAAAAACTGGACTTTCGAAAATAACAGCATCCACCGGGATTTAACTTTTGGAACCTTCATTCAGGCATTCTCCTTTATGACTGCAATCGCAATGGAAGCTGAAAAATCAGATCACCATCCTGATTGGAGCAACAGCTATAATAAATTAAGCATTACACTGACCTCGCATTCAGTTAAGGCCGTCACTCAGGCCGATTTAGATCTGGCGGTAATAATAAACAGCCTCTACAGAAAATATGAATAAAATATTTTTTAAGGAAACAATTGACAGCACGTTGTAATCTTCACCTTACCGGGGGAGCTTACAACACGAATTCCTTTTTTACTTTTGGGGGGATACTTTTTCATCTTCCGGTCTACCGAGAATCCGGTCTCAAGAGCCTGTTTAGCATCCCTTACTTTACTTCTGCTCCTGTTTTTTAACTTCCCTTCTTTCATGCGTCGCTTCTTTCCCTTCTTCCTGTGATTCCTAACTACATTTTGCCCTTTGAGCAATTATTTGATTCTATTAGATCAAATACGGCAACCGAAATCACAGGCTTCAGTTTATTTGCTATTCCTTTGGTAAGGAAAAGATATTTTTATACAAATTATTGTTAATTTAGATTGTATTTTACCGATTCTATTTGTGTCATAAATAAACTGTAAAGAATGGTCATCAATCTTCGGAACAGGCATCTCCTCAATCTCCTGGAATTTAATCCCGCAGAGATTGAATTTCTGCTTGAAATGGCAGCTGAATTGAAATGGGCTAAAAAATCAGGGACAGAAGAACAGCGATTAGTAGGAAAGAATATTGCTTTAATTTTTGAAAAAGCATCCACCCGCACCCGGTGTGCCTTTGAAATAGCCGCTTATGATCAGGGAGCACATGTAACTTACCTTGGACCTTCCGGATCTCAGATTGGAGAAAAAGAATCCATGAAGGATACCGCCCGTGTTTTAGGTGCAATGTACGATGCCATTGAATACCGCGGCTTTAAGCAATCTACAGTAGAGGAACTTGCCCGGTATGCTGGGGTTCCTGTTTGGAACGGCTTAACGGATGAATATCATCCTACCCAGGTACTGGCAGATTTGTTGACCATGCGTGAGCATAGTTCCAAATCTTTTTCTGAAATAAAATTAGCTTATCTCGGTGATGCAAGAAATAACATGGGAAATTCACTGATGATCGGAGCTGCCAAAATGGGGATGGATTTTCGCGCCGCAGCTCCCAAGGCCTGCCAACCAGAAAAAGGATTACAGGATACTTGCAAAAACATAGCTTCAGTCACGGGAGGGAAAATAACCATCACCGAAAATGTAGCCGAAGCAGTAAGGGATTGTGATTTTCTTTACACGGATGTTTGGGTCTCTATGGGAGAACCTTATGAAGTATGGGAGAAAAGAATATCCCTGCTTCAACCCTACCAGGTAAACAAAAAAGCGATGGAACTCACAGGAAATCCAAAGGTAAAGTTTCTTCACTGTCTCCCTGCTTTTCATGACCGCAACACCAAAACCGGTGAAGAGATCTATCAGAAATTTGAATTACAGGAGATGGAGGTTACCGACGAAGTTTTTGAAAGCGATGCTTCTCTTGTCTTCCCTCAGGCCGAAAATAGAGTTCACACAATAAAGGCAGTGATGGTCGCTACGCTGGGATAAATTACGAATTACGAATTACGAAAACACTTTTACTTTTCTAATTATCAGTTAATCTTTTCTAATTTTTTATAATATCCAACGCCTCTTTCTCCCCCGGGGCTTACAAGTTCATAATGTGAATCGCCATCAATATCCAGCAGATGTTCATTGATCGGTTTTACCGGTACTCGCATACCAGTATATTCCAAAGCAATCTTTCCCTTTAATTTATGAAAAATCTTTCCGTCCCATCCGGGATCCTGCAAGCCAATGACAACCTCTTCTCTCCCATCATTATCAAGATCCAGTACCTGCAAACCCACGTGACTGTTCATGCGAGGTTTGAATTCAACTCCCAGATCCAAAGGCTTTGGTGAAGATAAAATGGGCAGCCCTTCTGAGTCTGTTCCCTGATTAAGCAAATAATAAATACCCCCTCCAGGATTGGGATCAGATTTTATTCCAAGCTGATAACTGATTCCACCCACAATCAGATCTTTTCTTCCATCTTCATTTAAATCGATACTGGCCGCTACCGCTCTGTTATGAATTTTAATCACTTGCCCGGAAGCATCTTTCAATGGCCCGTATGAATGAAAGATAAATTTTCCTGATTTAGCACAATTCTGACCGTCTTTAAGAAAAAAGAGAAGACCTTTATCTGTAGCTGCAATGAGGTGATTACGGTCCGATCCATCAAAATCCCATCTCGTAATCCGATGATAGCCCCAGGTTGGTGACAGTTGGGGATCTGTTTCACCATCAACATGAAAAACGCCGTTCTGATCCATTATTTTAAGAGAATCGGTATAATGCAGCCGGATTCCGTCATTGCTGTTTTCAATAGGGATCAGATTCCATGAACAATCGCCATAATGGACTATGTATCTTTTACCATGCTCATCGGTAAGTACGTCATTAAAGGCATAAAAGGAACCAGTTGCATTTTCACCTTTTATCCAATTAGTAAAAGTAAACGCGGGAATGCCTTTCCCCCACCCTGTATTTTTAAGCACTGCCAGGTAATTACCGTTAGCCAGTAATAAATCTTTTCTCCCATTGTTATTAAACAGACAAACTTTACTGTGAAAACCCAACTTTGATACATCCAATCCGTGAATTTGAATTTCACCCAGGTTCCTGAAAACGGGTTTCCGTTCATCAGGGGAATTGATCCGTTTTAGATAAACAAATTGCTGTTTGTTGCCCCCACAGATAACCAGCAAATCTTTATTGCCATTCTCACCCGGATAAATGATCGGCCGTGTATTGGCCCCCTGAAATATTTTATTTACCTCTTTCCCTGTTCCCAATAAAAAAGGTTGTCCGTTTTCGTCAACTATCTTCTCAGCCGGTTTACTGTAATCCAATCCTAAATTCTTTTGAAAATTGCTTCCTGACACACTGCTGCTGCTTTCCTTGCTGTATTTTATTCCTGAATAGGAAGGTTTGCCAGTTCCCTTTGAGTGTTCGGGAAGCCACCAAAGATTCCCTGCCCAATCTCCTATAATCAGATCTCTGAATAAACCCTTAGAAGAATAGATAACAGGATACAGATAATTATGGTAGTTCAGATCAATATACCCTCCCAGATTGTCAGGTTTTACCGCATTGGGATTCTCATAAGGGATATTGAAAGGAAGGTTATTGGAACAATCTCTCATAATGGTTGCTTCTGAAACATCATAATTTATATTGGGATATTTCCCTTCCCCTTGAATAAGGTAAAGAAAACCGAATCGATCAGCTGCAATTAGATCCAGGGTCCCATCTTTGTCCCAATCCACTGGTTGGAATAGTAGAATACCTGCTTTACCGGCAAAATAGGGTTCTTTTAACAGGCTTTTTTCAGAGAATTGCTGTCCGTTAGGGTATATCAAGACCCCCTGCCATATGCGGCTGATCATCAAATCCTGTGAATTTTTCCTCGAGAAGGGAACCAGGCTCATGTCCATAACCATTCCCAGAGATACCGGACCATTATCCCATTTTAATGTTACAGCAGGGCCGGCTTTGAAATACTCATTCGTTTGCCCGCTCACCCTTACATTCAATAAATAAATGATGATCAAGATTAACAATTGAATCTTTGCCATAAGTTTGATGTGTATTGATGTTAATCAAATGTAAGTTTTATACCAGTCATAAATCAGGCTTTTGATAGAAAAAGTAGGGAGAGTAGGGAGTAGAAAAGTAGGGAAATAATATGTTCATGAAATTATGAATACTGCTCTCCTAACTATCTACCCTTTATATTTTTCTCCTGAAAAGATGTTTTTGTCCTGCAATCTCCACCTTAATTTCTATAAGCCCTTCCTTTGTGGCAATATGTGCGGGATCGCTGAGTATTTGGCAAACAGGCGCTGTCTTTCCCTCGTAAGGTACTAAAATTGATATGAATGCAATTGGTTCCACATCTCTTTTATAAACAGCATTTACTGAAGTGCGCGGCTCCCTTTCCCCATATTCAGGGGCTGTCCATCCTTCTTCCTTAGTTAAATCTACTGGATTTATACCTTTCACCTGTATCAAAAGGTTAGCGTCATCAAATCCGGTTGTTATTTGTCCATTTTCACTGTCCACCTTCACCACACCGGGGGCCATTGGAAAATGAAGTTCTGGATCTCCTTGGGCCTCACCCCTTGCTTCATCAACGATAACAAAGAATGGCATTTTACTCTTCTTCCCCGAAAACCAAACAGTGCGCCGGTGTATTAAATCCTGATAAGATTGATTTTCTACGCACAAAATATCATTATCAGTATTTGATTCCCAAAATAACTGCCGGCCTTTTGTAAGAGTATCTTTACCATTTATTGTGAGAGTGGCGTGTACCCTTGTTTGTCTGTGCCATGCTCTGGCTTTCGCATCATGTCCGTAAGTAAAAAAACCGGTATCGGGCATAAGCCATCGTCCATAGGCATAAAGTTCAAAAGTACCATTATCAGGAGTGTCATGACTGCTGATTGCAGGAGCAGAACAATGAAGCGCCATATAAACATTATCTGTTGACCAACCGCTTCTAAAGGCATACATGCCAGCCTCTGGAAAGGCCATTGTGCCATTTGCCGGCAATTGACTCAGGTCTAAATCAGCCAGAGCTTGAAATTTTGGATCGTGAAAACTATTTCCAGCATTGGATAAAACTTTGTAAAGTGGCCAGGCCTTACGATCTTTAGAGGTAGATTTCGGCCTGCCTGTGTCGCCAAACATGGGAAAACCAAGATCAGGTGTAGCAATTCCAAAAATATAATCCGCCATTGCCCTCACCCTGTTTGTATAAGAATCCGGCATCTGCCGCCCAAGATCACGGACACGGCTTTCAATCCCTATAGCATCACTATACACTCCCAGATGATATCCCCCGCACCATTCGCGCTGAACCCCATCACCAGTGGTTTGGTCCAGAAGGCTTTTACAGGTAATCCCCATGGCAATGTCTAACCATCTTTCTTTATCCTTAAATTCCGGAAAGGTATGTATCACACTGAAAAAGCCCCGCTGTTCAAAAATAGCCTTGTTGTGTACCCGCCCCATAGGCATCTTTTCTGTTTTCACCTGATGATCATAGAGACTGGCCAGCAAAATGCCCAGAAATTGAGGAGTAAAGGATTGAGCATTAACAAGTATCCGGAAATTATTACAAAGGGTAGCAGCCCTGATACCTGTTTGCAGGTCTAACCACGGATAACCTTTCCATCCATAAACAGGATGCACACAATCAACCGTTTTCTCAAGAGGATGTTTCCTGATCCAGTCCTGTGTCAAATCAACGAAAGTTTGTGCATAGCGTTCGTCACCTGTTGCTTCGTAGGCCCTGGCTAAATCAGTTACCCAAAAGAATCGTTGAATGGCGGCTATCCATTCGATGTCGCCTGCAGGGTCAGCCGCCCAATTAATATCTTCTCCATAATTGGCGGGGGGATAAGGCCCCCATTGAAAAATATGTTTGGTCAGATTGTCAGCTCTTTCCAAAGTTTCCGAATTAGCTTTGGACTTTTTACCAGGTATTACCGGTGAAGCAGGAAATCGCTTACGATAATAGGCCAATAAGGCAGAAAGTGCGGCAGTAGATCCCCTTTGTTTTAATTCATTCTGTACTTCCGCCATTTCCGGTTTACTCAGGTCAAGAACCGAAAATATCTCAGAAGGAGACAAAGACTTTAACGGCATCGTTTCGTCAGAAGGGGCATAAGAGCCGGCTAAAGCATTCCATGGGATCAAAGATTCTGATCCGGCAATTAAAGAAATAAATCCGAGTCTCTGAAGAAATTCCCTGCGGTTGTTCATATAAGTCAGATTGAAATGAATTGATTTATATCTCAGAAATAAAGTGCAATTTAATCAAACCTTCTTTTAAACAGAAAGTATTTTCATTTTAACCTGTAAAAACAATTCAGAAATCTTTTTTATCTTACATGAACTTACGCCTTTTGAACGATGAATAGGTGAATGCTAAACATTCATCTCATTTTCTGCTATTTTAATTGCATTTAAGTTATGAGATCAATGAAATGTCGTATTTAGAATTATATTGATCATCCAAAAAATAATGCCACCAAAACCCCAAGTCACCAAGATCCACTAAAGATTAAATGCCTGACTTATAATTTGGTGTACTTTTGTGTTTTCGTGCTTTGGTGGCAGAAAATGATCCCTGAAATACACTAATTATTTTATAAGAAGTACGACATTTTACGTTCCCTATTACTCATCATTCACTTTTTTTGAGCCATCTCAAGAGCGGTGGTGGTTATAAAATATTTTGCTAAAGTGTTTGGAACTTCCCAATTCGGCATATCTCTTTTTACGAGATAATCCAGGAATACCTTAAAAGTGGGATCATATTTTGATTCAAGGCCTGTTGGTAAAATTATTTCAGTTTTCCCGGATTCCTCGGATAAAGTGATTCCCGGATAAGTTGAACTTAGGTTGGCAATCGCTTTCTTCAAATTTGATTGGAACTCCTCTTCTGATACTTTTTCTCCTTTTTGTGCAAAAAATCCGGGGCGTTTCTGTCCATATTCCTGAGTAATCGTTAATGTAGCCTTTGTACCTTCAGCATAAGCGCTTCTGAGATCATTCCCATCTTTGGGTGTTGCAGCACGCCACTCAACTTTTACTCCTGCATTAATTCCTTTAATCTGATAATTTATTATCCCATTGGAAAAAACTTCCAGAACAGAATCTTTCATGATCGGTTTGAGAAATTCAGGGATATCCGATTTTGAAGTAGCTGCTGAAAATTCATTTCGGGTTAGGTAAACCGGCCAATGTTCTGCTGATACCACTTTAACATCTTTGGTGTAGTCAATAATTTCATTCGGAAGCGATTTCCACATGGTTAAGTCGATTAGATGTGTCGTAACATCCACAATCCCTTCTCCTTGTTCCTTTACATCAAAAAACCAGGAAGGACGATTCCCTTTTCCTCCTCTGTAAAAATGGTGAACGCTTGACTCCATAATAGCCGGATGACTTAAAGTACCCTGTTGCATGTGACCAAAAAACAGAGTATCCTGCATCAGTGTTTTTTGAATGATATTAATCAGGGTATATCTTTCTGTCATCATGTCAAACATCAAAATTCCTTTTTTCTCAGCCACTGGATAGATTTCCCTAAGACGATCGAAACCATCTTTATTTATAACCATCGGTTTATCTGAGAAAACATTAAATCCGGCATTAACAGACTTTTCTATGTAATCAATTTTAATTTTATTATTTCCGGAAAGTACGACTACATTACCTTTCCTTTCCTGAATCATTTTTTCAAGATAATCAGGCCCGGTATAATTCACCTGATTCCACTTTGTTGGATTATCTTTTCTGGAATTATATGATTTTATCTGCTGAAAGTATTCCTGGAGCTCACTTTTTTCAGGAGAGTAGACATAGACGCTTGTATCCACCTGACTTAATTGCTCGTTCTGAACTACTGCTGCGTGGCTATGAGTGGGATTGAGCTGAATAATTTTTACTTCTCCCTTTTTTCCAATAAATTTCCCATCCATTTTTTGGGCCTGGCTGCATGAACATAGGGCGAGTATTAAAATTGAACCGGCTATAAAGTTTGTTTTCATAATAATTCTCAATTATAAAATTTATTGATTTTCAAAAAGTATTAGCAGTGAACAATCTTGGTTTGAATAAATCTGATGATTCAATATTGGCAACTAAATTCTTTTTATATAATCTGTTCCATAAGGGAATCGCTGCGGGTTTTTCAACATTGAATTGGCAAATCAAGCAATATTATACCCCCCCCTTCTTAAAATGTTATTATAATTCTCAAAGAATATCTTTTTTCTCTGAGTCTCGGTAAGGTCAGCTGCAAGAATCGTGCTGACACCTTGATAATAAGAATTATCGGACCCAAAGAATAGTCTATCCTCACCAAGATATTTGACGGCACAATTTATCATATTCTCTTCATTATTACTGCCTGATATATCGACATAAATGTTTGGGTAATCTTTTAACACCTTACATTCATACTCCCAGTCACCCCCTGCGCCAATATGTGCATACTGGAGCATCGCTTCGGGATATCGTTTGGCAACTTCAATAAAATCTTCCGGGGTCGACTCGTTCGGAAAGAGATTACCATATTTAGTCCGGTATCCGCTGCGGCCGATCCCTAAATAAGCATGCATCAGGATTACCATTTTAAGGTCAATCATTTTTTCTATTATAGGATAGAACAAAGGATCATTAATCTTTACTTGAAAATACACCTTCAGTCCTATCATTCCCTGATCGACACATCGTTTTATCTCTTCAAGTGATTCTTTCGGATACCTTGGGTTAAGCGTAAACTGCGCAATGAACCTGTTTGGATATTGCTTCATCGCTTTAATCATCATATCGTTTGAATCCCTGAACATTTGGTGTGGCGCCTCCTCTTCAGTTATTGGCCTGGAAATAAAAAGTTTTTCAACCCCCAGCCTGTCAGCGTAATCCAACTGCCCTTCGGGACCTGATTCGCCATCAATATATAAATGAACATGAGTATCGATCTTCCTGTATTTCATAACATCCTTCATTATATTGGATGTAGAAGAAGCAGGGTGATCCTCTGATCCAATTAAGGGCATATTAGCCCCAATCATCAAACCTGCCGCTGTCATGGCTGTATTTGAAAAAAAATTCCTGCGATTAATAGTGACTGACATATTATTAAATAATAAAAGATAAAACTACTAATATTTTTCCCACCTTTAATAAAAATATTTGTGGCTTAATTCATTTTCAAATCTTCATGCCTATAAGTAATTGGAATAAAATAATGTCGTATGAGGCTTATAGGCTATATGTGCTTAGGTCAAAGGTAAATATTATGATCCTTCAGCCTAAAGTCTAAACTCCTTCAGCCTAAAAATACAACATTATATTCTTGACATTACTTACTTTGCGAGACCCGTTAAAATATTCATCAACCGTCTGAATTTTAAACTCCTTTATCATATCGTTTGCACTTACGTCTTTTCTCTCACTGGTGATCATTACAACTCCCGGTTTGCCGGGATCGTAAATGATCACATCATCACCATACTTCTGTTTAAGCGCCGGTAGCTTTCCCAAATTGTAACCCGATGCGCCAGCTTGCGATTCAGGTTAATAGTGGCCACGGCATAATTAGAATAATTTGTAGAAAAAGCCACTACCTTTCCAAGGGGGTTACGTATTTCCGATGGTGCATTCCCTGAACTGAAAGAACAAATTATTTAGCGCTATAAAAATAAATTTTCATTTCTGAATAACCTTGTTGCTTAATGAATACATCTTTTTAACATTAAATCAGGCCCTTCCCATAAATTAGAGAAGGGCCTGATTAATTATTCTACAACATTTTTATTGCCAACCCGGATTCTGAACCAGATTCGGATTTAAAGAAATTTGATCTTTTGGTATGGCATTCAGATAATCACGGCCGATTTTAAAGCCATAACCGGTAGGTAGTTTTGTCGCATAAGGGTCAAGAAATCCGTTTGCATCAACAGGATAAACATTAACAGCAACCTGAGAAGCCTTAAACCCATGAGGTCTTTTGCCAACAATTAACTCATCTGCAGCTGCCCAACGCTTGATATCAGCAAATCGTAATCCTTCTGTTGCAAGTTCGACCCTGCGTTCACGCCTGATTTCATTAATCGTTGGCGACAGTGTAGGAAAATCCCATTTGGGGTCAACAGTAATTGAAGCAAGTGTCAGATTTGGCATACCAACCCTGTCCCTGAGTTTTTTGATCGACAGGTCAATGTCAGTCTGGGTGATGTTACCTAATTCAGCCTTGGCTTCAGCATAATTCAGCAAAACTTCACCATACCTGTAAATCATAGCCGGTGTATCTTCATATTGCGGGATTTGGTATATTTCTCTGGCATCATAACCTTTTCTGAGCACGTAACCGCTTGGAGAAAAATACAAGACCCCGGAATTGAGAATAGAATAAACATAATCATAATTTGTTACCACACCTGCTGCTGTAATGGCCCATGGATAACCTGGACAACCAATGGTTTGATAAAACCTCGGATCACGGTTCTGCACTTCAGTTCCAATATTGGTATATCCTTTAAAAAGCGGACTAACTGATATTGGCTTGCCGTCACTACACAAAAACGCATCAGCCAGCTCTTTGGATTGTGAACGTTCAGTAGGATACCGCTGATAATAATTCGGACACCTTCCAAACGCCCCTTCACCCTTTCCCAGTTCGTTGTCATATTTTCTCCAGAACATTACCTCAGAATTCGTTGCAAAGCTTCGCTGGGAAGAAAACAGGTCATAAAAATCAGTTGTTGGTGATCCGGTTGAGTAAACACTGTATAAACCGGAATCAATAACTTTTTTTGCAGCCTCGGCAGCCTTGGTAAGATATTTTTCGGGTTGAGCGTTTGCTACACCAAATGGGTCGCCATTATGATATTTTTCCCAGGTGCCTTCATAAAGGGCAACCCTGCTTTGAATCAGGAGGGCCATCCATTTGTTGATACGGGAAGCGCCGTCAGTTTTATCCGCTGAAAGGTACAAAGCTGCCGAATCAAGGTCTGCAATGATATTGTCAGCTACAACATTCCTTTTATCCCTTGGTCTGACCAATTCAGGGGAAGTGGTTCCGACTTCTGAGGTGAACCATTGAATATCCCCGTAGTTCTGCAAAAGATTAAAGTAAATAAGCGCCCTGAAAAAGAAAGCTTCGCCTACATATTGCTGATAAGTTGAACGGGCGTTAGCCGGGCTGACCCGTTTATAATTATCAAAGAAGAAGTTAACGCTCCTTACCCAGGTAAAATCAATATCGCCGGCTCCATCAAGCGTGCGGACTCCCGCCAGGGTTGAATTATAATTTGTTGAAACCGCGTTATCAGAATCATAATCCCTGCCAAATTCCTCCGAAAATGGGAATAAGGTCGTATTATAAAATTGATTTACATAAGTCTTAAGGTCATTGGGACTTTTAAAAAAATCCGGTGATCCTATTGCATCCAGTGGTTTCCTGTCTAAAAAGTTTTTTTCGCATGCATTAAACATGAGCAGGGCAATCAAACCCATAAATATTTTTAAATATTTCATGATTTTCTATATTTTAGAATGTTAAGTTCAATCCAAGTGTAAAGGTTCTTGCCATCGGATAATAAGATCCATTGTTAGCATAGCCTTGTTCTCCAACAATCGATTGTTCAGGATCCATAGCTTTTGGCAGACTTTTTATCGTTAAAAGGTTTCCCCCCGAAACAAAGACTCTTGCCTTTTGAATAGCGATCTTCCTGGAAAGTTCTGACGGAAGCGTATAGCCTACCTGAATATTCCTTAACCTTAAATAAGCTGCATTAAGAACATACTTCGATTGCGCAATCCCTTTGTTCTTCCAGGTTTCGGAACTGAAGTAAGGTTTCGGAAAATACGAATTGGTATTGGGGCCAAGAAGACCCGTTTCATTGGCAGGACGCCAGTAATCTAAAACCGGTGAGTCTTTAAATACGACCGAACCTTCCCAACCGTCCGTCAAGCCCCAAAACGTATTATTATATACTCCGGGAAAATAATCCTGTTTTAAATTTCCGGTCCAGTTCATATTAAAATCAAAACCTTTGTAGTTACATCCCATTGCAATACCAACATTGTATCGCGGTGAACTGTTTCCAATAACTTTTAAATCGCCATGGTCAGTCAGTGTCCGATTGCCCTGGGTGATCTTACCGTCGCCGCTGATGTCTTTGTATTTCATATCGCCCGGTCCCCAGGTAGACCAAAGTTCAGTCTGGTCAGGCATCGCTTCACCCTCTGTTTGAATGATTTTATCGGTAACAAATCCCCATATTTCACCAACATTCTTCCCGGCATACCAATCATCAATAAATCCATTCTCATTTCTGTATTTCAGGATTTTTGTCTTGTTGTCGCCAAAACTTAGTTGTACATTGTACGAAAAGTCTGATCCGATCCTGTCTTTCCAGTTCAATATGAGTTCAAACCCTTTGGTTGATAAATCCGCGTTGTTAGACGGCGGTGTAGTTGCACCTAAAGTATATGGAAGAGTTGCCTGAGGGCCAAACATATTGGTAGTTTTCCTGTTGAACCAGTCAAAAGTTACATCTAAACGATTATTGAGGAACCCTGCATCAAAACCAATATTGGCTGTCGTTATTGTTTCCCATGTTAAATTTTCGCTGATGATAGCCGGCGTCAATGCATAGGAAGGTCTGGCATCACTTATAATCCATGGGGTTTCGTTTTGGATATTTACATTTGAAATATACTGATAGGAAGGAACATTATTGTTGCCCAATGAACCGTATGAACCTCTTAACTTAAACCTGTTGACGACCGGCTCAATTGTTTTCCAGAATTTTTCCCTTGAGATTTGATATCCGACCGAAGCTGACGGGAAAAATCCCCACCTTCTTCCCGGAGCGAACTTGGACGATCCGTTCTCACGGGCGCTCATTTCCAACAGGTATTTTTCTTTGTAATTGTAATTTATACGGCCAAAAACACCCTGTGTGGCCCAATCATACTTGCTATCATTAAGCGTTGTTGTTCCAAGCGCAGTACTGATTGATGGCACCCCCACTGAAATTAAATTTTCCCTTCTTCCGTATAGGGATGTATATAATTTTTCTTCCTGTTCATAACCGGCCAATACCTTAACATAGTGATCCCCCAGTGTTTTCTCATAGGAGGTCACGACATTGGCTAACTTATAAGGAGAATGTGAAAAAGATTGCTCCCACGCGCTGTTTGGTTTACCGACATTACCCGTACCACCGTTTGCCAGATGCACCGCAACCGGCAATGATTCTACCCCCTCATTGATTTCGGTGATGTTATAATTATAGGAAAAATTTGTTTTCCATCCTTTTACCGGCTCTAATTCAGCCCCAAGGGTGATCAATAAGTCGTTGTTGTCCGTCTTGTCTCTTCCGGAACTTTCAAGATTTCTCTCAATGGGATTGGCTAAACTCCCATCAATATTATATCTTGGGGTGAGAGGACCAAAACCAAAAATACTATAGTTAAAATATCTTCTTTCAACTACAGTTATTCCAAGCGGATAATCAGTGTGGGTATTCGAATATTTTGTACTTAAATCAAACCTGAGCCATGGGGTAGCTTGCGTTGAAATGTTGGCCAAAAGATCATATCTTTTGTATTTATCATAACCTTTGTTATAAAATCCGTTTTGATCAAAGGATCCTAATGAAATGTAGTACTGTGTTTTATCACTGCCGCCGCTTACAGCGACATTGTGCCGTTGGTCAAATTTATAATCCTTTAACAAGACATGCGGCCAGTCATAATTTGCATTACCGATACGTCTCCCGGCCCATATAGAACTTGGAAGATTATTCGGGTCATATTCAGTCTTATAAGTTCCGGCAATCCACCCTTTCATCCGTTCCACCTGTTCCGCAGGATATTGAGGGGGGCTGCCTGCATTTGCGCAAGCCTGGTTATAAGCGGTAGCAAAAATCACCGAACTTTCAAAATGCGGTAATACTAATGGACTACCCATGATCAGATTGTTGTTATACTGAATCTTGATTCCTTCGTTCTTTTTTCCCTTTTTGGTGGTGATCAAAATGACACCATAAGGGGCGCGTGATCCATATATTGCAGAGGCAGAGGCGTCTTTCAGAACAGATACGCTTTCAATATTTCCCGGATCTAAATTATTGATATCCATTTCCACTCCGTCAACCAAGATAAGCGGGGAATCACCACCCTGAATTGATCCCATTCCCCTGATATTAAAATTGAGCTTAGAGCCTGGTTCTCCTCCATAAGAGTTTAAAGTGATATTAAGGTTCGGCGAAACACCTCTTAAGACCTCACCAACATTTGGAAGGGGTTTGTCCTTAAGGGCTTCACTTGAAATTGAAGCTACAGACCCGGTTAAATTCGCTTTTTTCTGAGTGCCATAGCCAACTACAACAACCTCTTCCATTCCAACAGGCATGTCCTCCATAACGACGTTAACAGATCGAATCCCGCTGATTTCAATTTCCTGCATTTTCATACCTACAAACGAAAACACCAGGATTTTTGTATCGGCAGGCACAGATAATTTAAACTGGCCATTATTATCCGTAATGGTTCCGACAGTGGTACCTTTAGCAATGACCGATACCCCGGGTATTAAACTCCCTTTAGAGTCCTTTACGGTACCTGAGATTTCCTTTTTTTGAGGTTGCTGCTGTAAAACAGCAATGTCCGCCTTTTCTTTCAGAATGATCTGACGGTCGCGTACCTCAAAATCGGTATTGCTCTGTTCACAGACCGATTTGAGCACTTCTTCAAATTTCGCATCGTCAAAATTGACGGTGATTTTTTTTGAATCATTGAGAACATTGTCCTTGTACAAAAAAATGTAATCCGTTTTCTGCTCAATGTCTTTAAGTACATCAGACATTTTGGCTTTGTTTAGATGAAGAGAAAGCGTCACCTGTGTAAAGCCATTGCCGTAGGATGCGGCGACCAAAAAGATCATCAGTAAAGTTAGTCTCATCTTCCTGAATTTTAATCTCATCTCATCCCCCAAAGGGAACAAGACTTTCCGTTTTTTTTTCATAATTTTGAAACGTTAAATGATACACTATAAAAATTTAACAACACACGAAACCGGGGGGTGCTGGAACACTCACCGGTTTTTTATTTTATGATCTCATAGAGATCCTCATTCCTTTTTACAATATTCACGGATGCCGCACGGGCAATACGCTCACAAATTTCATCCTTATCCTCTTTCAAATCCAACTTTCCTGAGATTCTAAGGCCTCCCAACAATGGATCACTAAACTGAAAACGGACATTATAAAAACGCTCCAGCTTCTTTATGATCCTGCATAAATCCGTACTCTCGAACTTCATTAGCCCTTTAGTCCATAAAATATAATCATCAACATCAACCGTTTTTACATTCGTTTCCTGTGTTGTACGATTGAAGGAGGCAAGCTGGTTAGGAGCTAATTCCGTATCCTTATCAAACAACCCGTCACTGTTCCGTCGTATACATACTTTCCCTTCTTCCAAAACAGTCTCAATTACATTATCAACCGGATAAGCAGATACATTAAAACGCGTGCCTAATACTTTTATTCTTAGATCGTTCAATTGAACAATGAAGGGGTGTTCCGGGTCATGCTTTACATCAAAAAAAGCCTCCCCTACAAGATATACTTCCCGTGTTTCCCCATTGAAATTTTCGGGATAAACCAAACTGCTGCCGGCATTGAGAAAGACTCTTGTTCCATCGGAAAGCGATACCTCAGATGAATTGCCAAAAGGGATGATCAACTGGTTCATCGCCGCAACTGTTTCAGGTTTTGACCTGTCTGGGCTGATGGTATCATTATTAACTACCAAAGTTCCATTGGACTGGTAGTTAAGAATTGATTTTTGTTCCTTCAGCAGGATATCTTCACCATTGGATCGGATCAGTTTAGCAGAATTTTCGGGTACATGCTCAGCCAACTTTCGAACATCGAATTGTGGATTGAACTGGTTTTGTTTGTAAAAAAGCATGGCCCCAATCGAGAAAAACAAGATGGCCACAGCTGCATATCTCATAAAACCAGTAATCAATCGCCTGGTTTTCCCCCTATGCTGTTTTTCTTCTATCTGTTTTAATACCCTTGAAAACAAGAGAATTTTTTCTTTTTCGGTTAGCTTTTTATTGTTAGTACGGAACTTTAACAATACTTTTCTGGCAAGTAACACATTTCTTCTTTCCTCAGGATGATCAATCCTGAACTGATTCCACCAGCCATCCAGTTCTGAATCAGGTTCGAATACCCATAGAATAAAGTTTTTATCTTCGATGTATTTGCTCAGCTGATCCATGTTATGTTCGTCATTATACCCCTAAAGGGAAGTTAACTCGAAAACATGGACAGATTTTTTAACTTTTTTTTAACTTTTTTTTAATAACTTGGTAAATGGAATGTCAAACGAATCATTATCAATAATTTCGCGAACTGTTTTCAATGCGCGATGAACTTGTTTCCGTACCGATTCGACCGTGATCTCCAGGATAACGGCAATTTCATTGTATTCGAGTGATTCATTAAAACGCAGATACATCGCTTCCTTCTGTTTGACAGGGAGCTGGTTGAGGGCATTCAATACTCTGCTGTTGATCTCAGCATCCTTTTCCATTTCAATGATTTGGAATTCAATGTTATATTCAGGTTCAAAATCAACAGATTCTTTGAATACATGGCTGATTTTTCTTTCAGCCTGTAATTTCTTTATGAGATTTCTTTTAAGAGCAAGCAAAAGCCAATACCTCAACTTATCAGGCGCAACCTTCATTTTTTCCCGTTTAATAAAAAGTTCCAGAAAGAGCTCTTGCAAGGTATCTTTTACAGCATCTTCATCTTTGCAAATCTTTATTCCATAATGGTAAAGCGCATCGATGTGCAAGTTGTACAAAACAGCAAAGGCCTCTTTATCCCCTGATTTAAATCGATTCCAGATATCCGGCAAACACTCATTGTCGATCTCTTTCCCCATCAGTCCAGTTAGATAAAATTCAAATAAGTTAGTTTTCTGCTACAAACAATGACACTAAGTAATGAGAATAAATTGATGTCGTAATTTACAATCTTTTTGTTATTCAACAATAATATAGCTAAATTTCACATGGACTCTCCTCGTATTAAGTCCGTATTCGGTTCGTAATAAGTTCGTTCCGGCTTTTTTAAAGAGAACTTACATAATATAATAAAATGGAATTCATTTTAAAAATAAAATTCGTCAATCCAAAATACGACGTTATTCCATTTCATATACTTAATTGTAGCAATAATACAAAAAAATAAAAGATCAGATCAATAATATGTTGAAATAAATATTGTGCGACAGGTAGTATTTAATGGACTGTAATAATAACCTGATTTTGAAATTGTTTAAATCATCGACTGATTAAATGAGTTCATCTTGTCTCGGGACAGTTTTATCGAGAGAACCGGATTTTCTTTTGCAATTTAGAGAGAAGTTTATTAAAATTTCCTCTTTCCATTTAAATGCATTCATAATAAATTTTATATTCTCCGCTTTTTATTCTGATCATTGACAAACTTTTACTTTTGACGATGCATTTCCCATTCAGAAAATATTTCTCCGTTTTAACAGGAAGTGGGACTTCGACTTCCATTCCAACCGGAATACTAATTTCCAAAAACAATGTTCTTTCCTTCAATTCCCAGGATACAGTCAATCTGCCATACGGTGTTTCTTTTGCTGTTTTAACCCATGTAACCCCATCAGGTATTTGTGGTTGTATTCTCACTTTACTGTAGGCAGGCGTTTCTTCAGAAATCCTGATACCTCCTAAAGCCTGATAAAACCATGAACCAATGCCATTGTAGCAGTTGTGAATCCGGCTCCGTTGTCCATCCCAGTGTTCCCAGGTAGTGGTGGCCCCATTTTCAATCATGTGCAGATAACCGGGATATCCTTTCTTTTTCAACATGGAATACATCAGATCTGCTGCATTGTTCTTAATGGCCCATTCTGTAAAAACAGGAATCCCAACCAAACCACAGGCGAAATGCCCTGCACGGTTATCTTCAATTTCGCTGATAAGGGTTTTGGTTACGGCACCAACTAGCTCCTCCGGTACAACACCAGCCAGCATAGGATAGGCCAGATCAATCTGAGTGCCTGTAGCATAACTGCTTTTAGATGAATTGAAAAATGTTTGGTGGATCAGTTTTTTAAATTGATCTCTTTTGAGTGAATATAGGTAGGAATCTTCTTCTTTCCCCAACACGTGAGCAATTTTTTGCATGCAATCATAACATACGGTAACAAAACAATTGTTTACCAGATTAACAGAACCCTCAGCCGTTTGATCGATCCCGGTCGGACTTGCCCAGTCACCCAGATACCAATTCCTGTATTCTTTATTGGGCCATGGTTTCAGTAAACCGTCAGCAGAATATTTTCCAACATATTCCAGCCATTTTTGCATGACAGGATAATACTTCCGCAGAACAGCAGAATCTCCATAATGGAGATATGTTTTCCACGAAGCGGTGATAATAAAACCGCACCAGTAGGGGCCGCCTCCAGCATTCCACGGATTGGGAGCTGTGTGAGGCATGTCGCCATCCTCGCGGATACAATCACTCCAGCTTTGCAGCCAATTTGCATACAAAGGAGCAAGATTAAACATCGTTTGTGCAGTCTCCGTGGAGGCATTCCCATCTCCACCGTACCCCAAACGTTCTATTTGCGGACAATCAACCAGGTATCCGCCAAGGCTGAGGCACCTTAGTGTGTAAAATATCATATCATGAATTTTATTCAGGTCAGGATCAGAGCACTTAAATTCAGAAGCAAGCTCATAACCCGTATGAATCAGGAAAGCCTTGATCGATTCTTTCGCAGGCGGAGTTTCCAGATTTGAGATCCTCACGTAACGAAAACCATGATAGTTAAATTTGTTCCTGAATACTTCCTTTCCTTCTCCTGATGCGATGTAACGGTCGATCTGATTCTGGCTGATAAATTGTCCTTTCTCATCTAATGCATCACAGTACTCCAAAATGATTTCCTGTGATTTTTTTAGTTTCGGGAAATGAATTTCTATCCAGCCTGTAAGATCCTTTCCCATATCTACCAGAAATGCTTTACCAGGAAGCACGGATACGGAAACAGGCACTATTGTCTCAGCTACTTTGTTTAACTCAACCATCTGAGGACTTACTTCATGATCAGGTACAGACACCACTTTCACCGGATTCCATAGCCTTTCGGCAAAGCTTTCTGTCGATAAATCAGACGCGGTCATTCCCCCGTCAACCCGCTCTCCGCCATAATGGTGAGGACGCCAATTGTCAATACGGGTATAACTGCTTTTTCTGCCTTCCCAGGTTGAATCCGATTTAAGTATGATTTCTCTCCTCCTTCCTGAAAGGAGCTCTAACTGTGCCTTTACCAAAGGCCCCTCCTCAACTACTCCAGGCAATTTACTGCTGTACCATCCGCTTCCAAGCCAAAGCATCAGATCATTATTCCCCTTCCTTATCAAAGAGGTAACATCATAGGTAATCGACAATGAACGTTTATTAAACTGCGAAACTGCCGGAGTAAGCACTCCGTCTCCCACTTTCTGCCCATTGATATAAACTTCGTGATAACCCAGTGAATTTAAGTGAAGAAGCATCTTTTTGCCGGGTTCATCAACACGAAATGACTTCTTAAACTGTGGAGAGTTACCGAAAACATCCTCAGATTGGAAACCAATGTAAGAAGCCTGCCAATCCTTTTTATTTAACAAGCCGATCGTGAATTCAGAAACCTGGCTCCAGGATGAAACATTACCAAAGTTATCTTTTATCCGGACTTTCCAGTAAGCACACTCTCCAGGGTTTAGTTTTTCTCCGTTGTAACAAACCTAGATACTGGTTGAGGATTCAATCATCTTTGAATCCCATAGATCAGCCTTATCTCGCTTTAGAAGCGAAGGATCGCTGGCAACCATTAATTGAAAAGCCTTTTGTTCTGTTCCGTTTTTTTTACTGATTATTTTCCAGCTGAAGCGAGGCTCATTTGTATTTATTCCAAGAGGATTTGAGAGTCCTTCACATTGTAAATTGTAAACGGATAGATCACCTTTCTGTTTATTGTTAAAAGCAGAAACATTTATTAAAGAGGATTTCGAATAATTTACAGCCAGTCCAATTTTTGCTGTAAATTCAAAAGTAATCAACAAAATAAAGATAAACTGATATTTCACGTATTTTTCCAATGTGATCTAATATAAGTGATTGGAATAAAATAATGTCGTATGAGGCTTGTAGTCTATAGGTGTTTAGGCCAAAGGTAAAAGGGGAATATTATGATCCTTCAGCCTAAAGTCTAAACTCCTTCAGCCTAAAAATAAGACATTATATTCTTGACATTACTTAAACAAACGTCCATTTACAAACATTCAAATATGGATAAAATTCATCTGAAGTTTCTATTCACGGTAAATTTAAAAAATGACAGTACTCTTAAATCTTCAAATCTAAATTCCTTTGATATAATCTGTTCCGTATGGAGACCGCTGCTGATTCTTCAACATTGAATTGGCAAGATCGTTATTGACAAATCGTTCAGTTTTCGGATCCCATTTCAGGATTCCCGGCACTTTCATTGCTATATGACTGATAAGACAGACTGTACAGGCCCTGTGTCCCATTTCAATTGGTGAGATTGGCTGTTTGCGGGTTTGAATACATTCCAGCCAATTTCCATGATGTTCTTCGCTATGATAAAGATGGATTTCGTTTTCCTTGATTTCTGAAGTAAGGATTTTGGGATCGCTGGCTTCGAATTTTTTATCACCTGCATGTGAAACATAGATCCAACCTTCCTCACCCTCATAGTTTATTCCGGTTGGAAATCCGCCACTTGCATACATCGTAATGCCGTTTTCGTATTCAGCTTTCATCATAAAATCGCCATGGACATTCCAAAGGCCTTTTTTGGGAAATTCTGCAACGGCTTCGATTGAAACCGGACCGGTATGTTCAGTATCCATTCCCCAGGAAGAATAATCGAAAAAATGAGCGCCCCAGCCAGTGATCATTCCGGCGCCAAACTGTTCACAACGCAGCCAGCCCGGACGGGAATAATCATTTTGAGGATGAACTCTCATTTCTGTATAGTAAACTTCAGGAGTTGAGCCAAGCCACATATTATAATTAAGATTTTTAGGAACCGGCATTTCGGGAGCATCAGGTCCGGCAGGATCGCCTGGAAGGCCAATTCTTACTTTATTGATTTTCCCTATACGACCATTACGAACAAGCTCTGCAGCTTTTCTGTACTGTGGCGCCGATGACCGGCATTGTGCTCCTATCTGTAAAATGACACCCTGTTTGGAAACAACATCGCTTAAAAGACGACCTTCTGCAACTGTAAGGGTAGCGGGTTTTTGCAAATAAATATCTTTTCTGGCAAGTGCAGCTTCTATTGCTATCTGTGCGTGCCAATGATCAGGGGTACAAATAAGAACCGCATCAATTGCAGGATTGAGGAGCAACTCCCGGTAGTCTCCATACATTTGAACATTTACAAATTTGTCACTGCCTTTTTCTTTGGCATAATATCCTTCAATCAATTTCTTACAATCAGCCAGACGTTTGCTGTCCACATCACAAACTGCGATCACTCTTGCCGTGTCGTATTTCAGCAATTCCGGTAAATTATGGCTGCGTGCGATCCGGCCGCACCCGATCAAACCAATATTGATCTTCCCTCCCGGAGGATTTTTGCCGATAACATTAGAGGAAATGATCGTAGGAACAACAAATATCCCGGCCGTTGAAGCCAGGGTATTTCTCAGAAATAATCTTCTTTCCATTTTTCAGATCGTTTGATTTAGTCAAGTATTTTCTTTGCAGCATTAGTGTCAAGGAAGAGGGTTGCATCGTCATGTTTCCTTAATATGGAAGCTGGACACGAGGTACTGATCTCCCCGAAAAGTGTATGATAAACAGCTCCCGATTTACGTTCGTCAGGCACGGTGCAGCACAAGGTCCTAGAGTCCATTAATTGCAGTTATCGTAAGCGTTACAGCCGTCTCCGGGACATCTTTAATGGTTGGGAACCACCCTTCAGCTACCTGTTGCTTTCTGCATGCTTCATCCATTTCAACCACTTTAAGATAATTCGGGTCATTAAAGTCTGCAACAGCAGGATCGTTAAAAGCAATATGGCCGTTTTCACCAATTCCTATACAAGCAACATCAACAGGATTGTCCTTCAATAATTTTTCATATCGCCTTATTTCGCCATCAATGTTATCTGCATCTCCTTTTAAATAATATACACACCGTGGATTAATTTTATCAGCGATTCTTTCTTTAAGGAACTTCCTGAAACTGGCAGGATGTTGGTCAGATAATCCGATATATTCATCAAGATGAAAAAGAGTAATTTCCCCCCAGTCAATCTCCTTCTTAAGAAGGACATCAAGTAATGGATATTGTGAAGCCCCCGTTCCAAGAATAAGATTGGCATACCCTCTCTATTTTAATTGCGCTTTTCAGCTTCTCTTCGACAAAAGAAGCAGAATCCTGGCCCATATCCTCCTTGTTTCCAAAAATCTCAACCCTCAATTTGTCTTTATAGAATGATTTTTTCATTGTTATAGTCCGGTTATTTTATCTTTCTTTTGATTCAAATACAAGTTTCCCTTCAACAATGGTCTTCCTGATCTTCATATTGAAATCATCCAGAGTAAAAAGTACAATATCGGCTCTTTTCCCAGGCTCCAATCTTCCACGGTCGTCTAAACGATGAAGGATCGCTGGATTAGTAGCCGTCATTTGAATAGCATTGGCCAGACTGCAACCTGTAACTTTCATAATATGTCCGACACCTTTTGGCAAAGGAGAAGCTGAACCATACAATCCTCCTCCTGAAAATATCAGGTTTCCATCAACAGTTTTCTCAATAAATTCTCCTGTTTTAATTTTGTATTGTCCCGGAGGCAATCCGGCATAACCTGTAACATCTGAGGTAATGATGATATTTTCAACTCCTTTGACCTTATAGAAAACATTTAAAACTTCTGGTGGGAGATGGAATCCATCTGCAATAATGCTTATCATTAAACGGTCGTCGGAAAGCTGCGGCCAGATAGGGTTATGATGCCTGTTTATTAAAATGGCGCAGCCGTTACCCAGATGTGTTGCAAGACCTGTGCCACAATCGATTGCCTGTTTGATGATTTCTGCTGAACCATTATGGTGACCTAATGATACTACGATTTCAATATCCCTGCACTTTTTTATAAATTCAAGGCTACCTTCAACTTCAGGAGCAAGGGTAATCAGAAGAATCTTTCCATTTGCAGCATGGTACAATTCAAGAAATTCCTTCCAATCCGGTTTATGGACATACTCCTTTGGATGTGCACCGCGATAACCATCTACCGCTGAGATATAAGGTCCTTCAAGGTGGAATCCGGGTATGGAACCCAGAAGGTAAGGATCCTCTCTTGTACTGGCAAGTAAGGCAAAATTCTTAATCAATAAAGCCTGACTATTAGTAGTCAGTGTCGGGAAATAGGTTGTTACCCCTTCTCTCCAAAGTGCTTCAGTCACATTTTTAATTTTCTCACTTGTCAGTTCATTCCCGCCTTCTGAAGTTCCTTCACCACAATCAAGGGAAAATGACACAGAATTGTAACCATTTACCTGAATGTCGATTAATCCGGGCGCAATAAAAGTATGTCTGTACTCCTCGGAAAGTTTATTTAACTTCTCAACCTTGACTATTTTACCGTTTTCAATATCAACAGCTATGGGTGAATAATCAAGATAATGGAGACCCTCCACTCTTTTTTGAGAAATCCGTAAATCAGACATATGGCTACGTTTAATTGGTCAATGACTGTATACTTCGAACTACCCCTTTTTTGCTCTTTGCATCATTGCTTTCAACTCTACCGGTGCGCCTCCTTTACGTTTGCTTTCTTCGGCAGCTTCCATAAATGCACACATCTCTATTGTTTCCGAAGGAGTTACCGGAACTTTTCCGGTGTTGAAAAATTCTATAATTTTCACCAGTAACGTGTCATAACCGCCAAAAGTACCTAAGTACAATTCGCTTTTTTCTCCGAATACTGTACCTCCATAGTCATGTGCTCCGGTGCGTGTTCCGCGGAATGTACCTACGCGTCCATCTTCCCAGGTCCCTACCGCAATGTCAGTACCCTCCGTATGAACTTGGACCACACTCTTGCAACCAGGGCCCATCACAGTAAATAAAATTTCAACCCCGTGTATTCCATACCAGAAAAAACCCGGATTTGACTTATGTAATTCTGCGGGGCTAAAAGTATCTGCGCCAAGCACCTTTCCTATCTTACCTTGCGCTACCTCCTGGGCAGTTCCCATATACCGGAGTGAGGAAGAGGAAAAGACCGGTACATTATACTTTTTCGCAGCATCAAATATAATTAGGGCATCTTTTAATGAAGCTGCAATAGGCTTATCGATAAACATCCGCTTCCCAGCCTTTATTACAGGTAAAGCCTGTTCTAAATGTTTTCGCCCGTCTACTGTTTCCAGAAGGACCACGTCAACCTTTTTCAGCAGTTCTTCGATTGAGTTTACGATTTCAACTCCCTGCTGCTTCACCTGTTCTGTAAACCCGGCAAGTCGGTCGATACTGGATGGAACATCACTGCTCCCAGCCGTTGGAAAAGCGGCTACTACTTTATACCCGGAAAATTCGGGACCAGCATTCGGATTATTTAATGCCTTAGTATAGGCAATACAATGAGAAGTGTCTAATCCAATGATACCCACCCGCTTTCCTGTCATCTCGTCATTCGCATTAGCTGAAAACGACTGACTGGCAAATGTCAATCCTGCACCTGCCATTGCTGAAGTGCAAATAAACTTCCTACGGTTAAATCTGTTATCCATAAGTTTTAATTATTAAAAATTGGGTTTAAATGTAACATTAAATTTTCTTTTAAACATTCTTATTTTAGCCTAGGTTTAAAATGAATCCATCCGGCCTCAACGTGTTTTTGCTCCGTTTACCCCTTTGGAATACTTTCTATTTTTTTATCTTCATTATTTTTGACTGATTAACAATGCATTCCGGCTGAAATTAACCGCGGGTTCCAGGAACTTCCTGATTAAAAGGGGAAGGCACAAAATCATTGCATCAGTGTTGATTATCTTTGTAGAAGCGTAGGACCTGTATCTTTACACTGACCGTATTTAAATAATTACCCAAATATTAACATATTATTTCCCCACTTTCCTACTCCCTACTTTCCTCTCTATCTGATATGATAAACCTCTGTTAAAATTTTTCAGATCTTATTTTTTTAGAAAGTTCGTCATTCCTGATTCTTCTGAAGTTCATGCAAGACAGGCAGATAGGCTGAAGCCTTTAAAATTTTATCTATTAAATTTTTGATTACACTTCCAATCTTTTCGATTCCTCATTCTTATAAATCTTTATGGCTAAAGATCAATCGGTTCCAAAAGGGATAGCTTTATTCAAGGTCTTTCTGTATAAAGGGTTTGCAAGGCTGCTAATTTCTAATACCTCCTTATACGTACTCCTGTGGGGGCAGATCCGGAGTATTTTGCTTGATATTCAATGCTTCCCGGATTGCCTCTAAAAGGAAAATTATTAGTTGTTCAAATGTTTAGCACTATCAATGATAACCAAACATTTTTCTCGCCACTATTTTCAGTAATAGTTCATACCCTGGAATGAATAAATCATTCCAGGGTATCTGATACATTAATCCGTAAATAATTAAAATCTCAGCTGATACTATCTTTTCACCTTTGTATTTCCGCCTTTCTCCAGTAATACATCGACAGGCGTGTTTGTTTTCCACGAACCTGAGGTGAAATCCGGAACATCGACAGAACTTGAACGATTGGCAACCGATTTTTCGCTTAAAGGTGCAATAGAGCTCCAAAGGGCTGCATCATAACAGTCTTGGTCCAGCGGGAGACCATTACGGAGACAATCAATTAATCTCCAATCCATCAGGAAGTCCATTCCGCCATGACCACCAACCTGCTTGGCCAGTTCACCAACCTTTTTCACAATAGCTGGTGCGTATTTTTCTTCTAAGGCTTTAAATTCTTCCGGTGTAAACCATTTGTCTCCATTTGAAATCTTAGGGGGTTCGGGGTATTTTATGGCTGATCCCTTCGTTCCGCTGATCTTATGCATTCTTGAATAGGGATTCGGTGAGGTCACGTCATGCTGAACCATAATGGTACGTCCCTTGTTGGTCTTGATAGTAGTAGTGGTCATATTCCCCCGGTATGGTTTGTCCACAAACTCTTTATAAAATCCATCCGTCGCGGCCAGTTCTTTCGCTTTTTTGTTCATCATGAAATCATTGCTCATTACAGATACAAGAAAGTCCATTTTATCACCCCGGTTTACATCCATTATCTGGCAAATCGGACCTAAACCATGTGTAGGATAAAGATTACCTCTTCTGTTGGCATTTTCCCTTAGGCGCCACATATCCCAGTAGCCTGTTTTATTGAAATTACTGTCAAGAAGGTCGTGGATATAAGCGCAGTCACCATGCACAACTTCCCCGAAGAAACCCTGTCTGGCCATATTAAGAGTAAGCAGTTCAAAGAAATCATAGCAGCAATTCTCAAGCATCATGCAATGCTTGCGGGTTTTCTCCGACGTTTCGACTAATTGCCAGCATTCTTCAATCGTTTTGGCAGCTGGCACTTCAATACACACGTGTTTACCGTGTTCCATTGCATAAACGGCCATAGGGGTATGCATATCCCACGGGGTGGCAATAAAAATCAGGTCCAGATCTTCTCTCTCACATAGTTTTTTCCATGCCTGTGAATCCCCGGTATAGACATCAGGATTGAACCCGGATTTGGCTATTCTCTTTTTTGCTTTTTCAACTTTTTCAGGAACTACATCACACAACGCTTTTATTTCAACTCCTTCAAGAAGGCTTACATTCGACAGATGTCCCGGACCCCTGTTTCCAAGGCCGATAAAACCAACCCGGACAACATCCAGCTTAGGTGCAGCATATCCGCACATGTTAAACTTCTGGATTTTCCCAGGATTAGAAACATTTTTTTTCTCAGTTCCAATTGCACTTTTCGGTAAAATGTTTGTGCCAGCAAGACCAATAGCCGCCAGACCCCCGATCTTAAAGAAATCCCTTCTATTACTTTTCATTTGTTTTTTGTTTAGGATGCGCAAAGATAAATCTTTTATGCAAATTATCTTAATTCAGTTCTTCTTTCTAATCAGGACAATGTGACCCTTACTTCATGGAATGATTATTTTATATTCTCACAATTTTACTTTCTGTAATGAACTGGAAAGTTTTCTTTACACTGGATTCGCTCTCTCAACCAAAGATCAAAATAACTCGTACGAAAAATTGTTATCCATTTTTTACATACAGGCTATTTAATCCGGCAGTTAATATCATTTACAATTCCTATAATCCACATTAAGGATTATCTTAATGCAGCAAATATTAAAGGACTAATTCACAGTTATTATTTTTAATCCAGTGTTGATGGCACTGCCGAACCTCAGGTCGGCGTTACTCCGCCAGGAGAACCTATTTCGCTTAGATCGAACTCAATTTATATTAAATAAAAAAATGTGTAATAGAGCATCTTCACACTTTGGATAGTTTAAAATTTGTCTTGAATTTTTAAACTTACTAATGCAAATCTTGCTTTATTACACACTCTGATTTATAACAGCTTATACAGAAAAGCTACTTGACTACCACAGCTCCATTATCTTTAATGATCCTTTTTAAATCGGGTCCATCGTAGCCATGATTTGTGGCAACAATAGTGAGGTCAAATGATCCGGTAGCCGGGTAAGTATAATAAGCATACCATCCCCCTTCCAATTGGGTTGTAGATAACCCTTTGGCCTTGACCAGGCCATAATCACTATAGTAATCGCTTACCACAAGTACAGGATGGTTGAACATATCAATGGAATCAGCCGTACTGTTCTTCTTTTTCATAATAGTTCTGATAGCGCTCGGCCATATTGCAACCAAATCGGCATTGGTATAGACAACAATTTTTATCTTTTTCCCTTTGAAAATTTCAGTGATAAGAGAGTCTTTACCAAGTTGATCAGTCATAAACATCTTGATATCGGTCACAACAGGAGCTTTTGTATTATCCTCCTTTAAACACGATGTAAAGAATATTGGAACCGTCAAGGCCAGAATAATCGATATAAAAAGTATCTTTTTCATATTTATTCGAATTAATATAATTATTAATAACCAGGGTTTTGTGTTAACGTATGGTCGATTTGTATCTCGCTTACTGGTACAGGCAGTATTAACTGATATTCAGGAATTAGGGTGGTTCTCCACCTCCTTCCTTCATATTCAACAGTACTCATCAGGGAAGCTGAGATTATTTCAATCGCCTTACCTGTTCTTACAAGATCCAAATAACGATGACCTTCAAAAGCCAACTCCATACGTCGTTCGTGAAGGATCCGGTAAATATTCAGATCAGCAACAGTAATCGGAGCCATATTGGCTCTTGCCCTAACCATGTTGACATAAGTTACTGCCGCATTCGGATCTGTGGTCATCAGCGCTTCGGCGTACATCAGAAGGGCATCGGCATACCTGGTAATCATGTAATTGTAATCGGTGCCGACTTTGTCGTACGCAGCAATCCCGTTGAGAGGGGGCATTAATTTCAAAGGGGTGGGGCAAATCAGTCCATTTGAAACAGTGAAGCTCGAATCAACAGTTGCTTTGTACCTGGTCCATTCCTTGTATGAAACAAATTCGTCCATAAGGTTTTTTTCACCTTGATTTAATCCACCGGGGGTACTCATTTTGTAACCCATTTACAGCCAATGCATAGTTTATATTCCTGAAATAATAGCTGGGAGAACCTGAGGCAACGTTATAATTAACCTCAAAAATTGATTCGGAATTAAATTTATTGGAGGGAAGCCATATTTTCGAATAATCTGCAAGCAAAGCGTATGTACCCGCCTCTTTATCAACAATAAGTCTTTTCAATGCAGCGGCTGCATTTGTATCATCTTTCATGGTGAGATAAACTTTCCCCAGGATAGTCAGTGCTGCCCCTTTTGTAGCCCTGGCTCCTTCGCTGGCTATAGCCGCATCGCCTTTTTTATAACAATTATCAGCAGCATATTGAAGATCCGGTATGATAACTTTGGTATAAATATCATTAACAGGGGTACGGCCTATACCAAAAGCAGCATTGGGGTCGTCAAGATGTTTGACTACCATGGGTACATCACCGTAAAGCCTGACAAGATAGAAATAAGCGAGCGCGCGCAGGAAACTTGCTTCGCCTCTGTAAGCTTTAACAACAACTGCGTCCGCATCACTTGAGGGAGTAAAATTATCAATGATATCAATGATATTGTTTGCATTAACAATCATTTTATAGAAAGAAGTCCAATCAGCTGCATCGGAAAACGAATTGTCTTTGGTGAAGCTGTTCCAATTGGAAGAATTGTAACTCGTTGTACCATCATCTGACTCCTGTTCAAGAATATAGGGCAGACCATTAACGGCAAAAATAGTTTGTAATGTCTTATACACCGCCACTACACCTGTTTTAATATCATCAGGAGTTTTAAAGAAAACTCCCGGAGACAGAGTATCCTCAGGTTGTTTATCAAGAAATGATTCCGAACAACCAAATAACATTGTGGTTATTGCTATGATTAAAAATATCTTTTTCATATTGGCAATTATATTTTCACGTTCATAAAGTAACATTTATCCCAAAAGAGATGATCCTCGTAAGTGGGTATGACCCAACATCAACAGCCTGAGAATAAGAAGAACTACCGGCGTAATTTGCTTCAGGGTTATAGCCGGGATATTTGGTAATCATCAATGCATTCTGGATACTGGTGTAGAGACGTAACTGGGAAATGGTTGACCTTTGCAAGATGCTTTTGGGCAAGGTATATCCGAATGAAATATTCTGGACTTTAACATAGGTTCCTTTAAACATCAATTGACCCTGACTGTAATTTGTATCCCATGATTTACGATTTGGAGCAGCATATTTTGCATCAGTTCTGCCAGGGGTCCAATAATTATCAAAATATTCATAAATGGTATTCCCGGTGGCGTTAGGCCTGCCAAATAAAGTGTTCTCAATTCCAACCATCGAAACATCGCCGCCCTGGACTCCATTCATTTCAATTGATAAATCAAAACCTTTGTAATTAAAAGTATTGGTCATACCCCAGATGAAATCAGGGTTAGGGTTTCCAATAACTGTATAATCATTGGCATCAATTGCTCCGTCTCCATTTACATCATAATTTTTAGGTGTTCCCGGATTTGAACGTTGTTTCCAAAGTGTTGCACCAGGATTCACAATCGGATTCGTTTTAACATCTTCCCAATCTTTGTACGGGCCAAGGTAGTCAATGCCCCATAGAAGAGCCAGTGGTTTACCTTCAGTTGTATAGGAATAATTACTTACTAACGGTCTTTTGTCTGCGCCTGTATTTAACACCCTGTTTCTGTAATATGATAAATTAAAGTTAGTGGTCCATTTAAAATTACCTACAAAATTCCGGGTTGTTACCTGGTATTCCAAGCCACGATTGCGCATGGATCCAATGTTTTTCATGTATGAGCTAAAGCCAGTGATGGCAGGCAATGGCATGCTAAACAACATATTACTGGTCACCTTGTAAAAATAGTCAACACTCAGTGATATCCTGCTCTTAAGTAACTCCACATCGACACCAAGGCCATGGTCGGTAACTGTCTCCCAGCAAAGCTTCGCGTTGGCAACACGTGAGTCCTGGTAACCGGCAGCGAGTGTTGAAGTTGATCCCAATACATAAGATGTGGCAGAGAGAGAACTTAATGCAGCATAATTACCTATTCCCGCGTTACCAATAGCCCCTATTCCTCCACGGATCTTCAGATCGTAAATATATATTTTGAGAGGAGCAAAGAATGATTCGTCAGAAACCCTCCATGCTGCTGAAAATGAAGGGAAAATACCCCATCTGTTATTCGCGCCGAATTTTGAAGAACCATCGCGGCGGATACTGCCTGTAAGATAATATTTTCCTCCGTAATTGTACAGAACTCTTGCAAAACTGCCAAGCATTGACTCACTTTCGCGATTACTTTTGGCGTCCCCGTTTGATACTGTGAGGGCCTGGTTTAATGTTTGAACACTGTTCGTAGGATAATCATATTTGTTAAGATAGAGGTTTCTGCTGGAGGTTTCATCAGCGGAATACCCAACAACAGCATTAACATTATGCTTACCAAAATTGTGATTATATGTTAAAAAGTTCTGGGAGTTCCAATAAAGCTGGGAAGTGATATTGTCCAATCCCTGGGACCTTGAAGTTGGACCAGCTGACGTAGGAAAATTAGAAGGCAGAAAATAGTTACGTTCCCAATTTTTAAATTGGGAATGCAATTCCGATCGAAATTTAAGGTCGCTGGTCAGATTAATTTCTGCAAAAATTGTAGCGAGGTTATTTATAGTCCTGCGATTATCCTTTACCATAGAGTTTGACAGTGGATTACCAAAAGGGTTAAGAGTCCATTGCGTCCATTGCATCGGATCTGCTTGTTGACCAATATATGCAGGATTTCCAGCAGCATCATACGCCTGATAAATAGGAGGAATAGCAACCATATTATAAAAATCTGCGGCCGAACCCGTGCCTGAAACAAGATCTTGAATGGATAAGGTTGGAGCAAGCATTAAACCTGTTTTCAACCAGTCATTAATTTTCACCTCCACATTAGCCCTAAATGAAAAACGCTTATAACCGGCTTCTTTCACAATTCCATCCTGGCTGTAAAAACCGCCGGATAACATATACTTGAAATTATCCGTTCCACCGTTTGCTGATAGTTGGAAATTCTGAACTTTTCCAATCTGAGTATCTAAAGACTGCCAGTTATTATCATATGGCTGAGATAATATTTCAGGTGAAACCGTTTCCCAGCGGTAATATTTGGAAAGCGAGCCGGCAGCCGCTATGGCCGCTGCATAACTGGAGTAATGAGCCCAGTTATAAATCCTGGTTGCATTGTCATCAGTCCATTTCCACAAAGGAGCATTTGGATTATTCGTTCCAAAATTCGGATCTTCAACAACGTAAGCCGCGGAACGGCCATCTGCGATGAATTGTAAAAAGTCTTGCTTGTTCAGCGCTTTCATGGGGTTTATCATCTGTTCTAAACCGGTGCTTGCGTTTATGCTTATGGTAGGCTTTCCTAATTTTCCTTTTTTAGTTGTGATAATAATAACCCCGTTAGCTGCCTGGGTGCCATAAATTGCACTAGATGATGCATCTTTTAACACTTCGACGGATTCAATATCGGCTGTATTAATTAAGTTAAATGGGTTTTCGTCTCCGTTGAAGCCGTCTTTAAGAGGAAATCCATCAATGACAATCAGAGGATCGGTAGATGCATTAATCGAATTTACCCCACGAATTCTAATGACGGATCCACCACCGGGAGCATTATTGGAATTTAAAACCCTAACCCCTGCCATTTGACCCGTAATAGCCTGTTCAAAGTTTGCAACAGGCATATCTTTGATTCTTTCCGAAGAAACCGAAGAAATTGCTGTAGAAACATCTCTTTTCTTTTGTGTGCCATATCCCACGGCAACAACTTCATTAAGACTATAACTCTCTTCGACAAGTGTTACATCAATATTTGTCTGGACGCCAACCGCTACCTCCTTTATTTTCATTCCTGTAAAGGAAATTTGTAAGATGGCATTTTCAGGAATATTTGAAAAGGAAAAATTGCCGTTAGTGTCAGTAATTGCACCTCTTGCAGTTCCTTTTATAATCACCGAAGCGCCTGGCAGCGATTCTCCCTTTCCATCTTTCACTTTTCCGGACACGGCTTTTTGGGGGGACTGTTTTTGGAAATTCTGTTTTTGCTCCTCCTGGGATTTCTTTATTACAATGGTTCGATCATCAATTTCGTAAGTAAGCCCATTGGGAATCAAAATTTGGTCCAAAACTTCCTCAATTTTGGCATCTTTTACATTGATCTCACCCACTGAGATTCCCTTAAGATTGTCAGATCGATACAAAAAATGGAAATCGCTCTGTTCTTCAATCATCTTTAGAACCTCCAAAATACTTTTATTCTCCGCAGTAACCTGTAGTTTAGTTTGCTGTGAATAAACACTTGCGGATACGTGCAGCAATCCGGCAAGAATGAACAAGATTGTAATCCTCATAATTAAGAAGATTTTTTTCCAACCGCGGTCGCGGATGGGAATCCATCGCTTTTTTTTCATAAATTTGTACTGTTTTGTTGAACATTTAGTAATTATTGCTGAATGTAATGCGGGAAATGGTGCAAACATTTTCCGCATTTTTCTTTAAGCCTCTTTTGTTAATTGATAGTAATTATTTTGTTTTCGATCCTGAACTTCACTTCATTTGTCTTCCCTATTTTCGTCAATATCTCATCAAAACTGGAATAGCGCGGAAGATCTCCGGTAAAACGGATACTTTTGAGATCCTCCCGAGCGAAAACCACCTCTACATTATACCATTTCGATAAGGTGTTCATAATTTCTCCAAGTTTTTGATCTTCAAAAACAAACCGGCCTTCCTTCCATGCAATAAATTGATAGGGATCAACCTTCCGCTTGGAGATTAGTGCTTCAACTGTATTTGTGGAACTTTGTTCATTTGGCGCCAGTATTTCCCCGTCGCCTGGCTTATTTTTTAGATATACTTCTACACTTCCCTTTACCAGGGTGGTATAAATGAGCGGATTTTCATTATAGGAGGAGATATTGAATTCAGTCCCAAGCACTCTTACTGTTTGATCACCGGATTCAACAAGGAAAGGAACTTTTTCATTCTTTGTCACTTCAAAAAAGGCTTCACCCGTAAGTTCCACTTTACGCTCATTACCCGCAAATTGAACAGGATAGCGCAAAGTGGTTTCCGAATTAAGCCACACCTTAGTCCCATCTGCAAGTTGAAGAAAAAACTCCCCTCCTCGTGGAACACTTAAAGTATTGTATTTTACTCCCTGAGCAATGTTTGATTTCTCTGTATACTCAAGCCTGGTTCCTTCAATCTTAATATCAGAACCACCTTCAGTCAATTGAAGTTTTTTTGATGAAGCAAGATCAAGGACAGATCCATCATTAAGAATTAAGGTGGCCTGATTGCTCCCCGGTTTGATTAATTCAACCTTATTTTCTCTTACTATTTCATTCTCGATATCTTTTGTTGGAAGCAACCAGGTAATGATCAGAAATACTGCTGCAGCGGCAGCTGATAAAGAAATGACCCATCCCGTGTACTTGCTCTTGGACTTGTCTTTGATTTTGAGAGCTTTCCAGGCCGTCCTTATATCTGATCCATCTTTATTAAAATCAGAGCCTTCATGATAGTATCGAACGGTTTCATCAAAGTAATGCTTATGCGAATCGCTTTCATTTAACCACTGACGCAGCAATAACTCTTCTTCATCAGTCAATGACTGATGAATTTTTTTCCAGATTATTTCATAATCGATGATCGTCCGCTCTTTAGGCATATAATGTCTGATTTGTCTTTAAGACACTTCAGATTCATTACAGGTGACAAAAATTTAAAAAAAATAATGATTTAGGTATCTATTAACGTGAGTTCGATCTAAGGAATGGATAACCTAATCTGTCAAAAACACCTCAGTAGAAATGGTCGAGAGAGAAAAATTGACCTGATTACCTGATTAAATTAGGTAATGAGGTTGGTGAAAAGGTGAAATCAATTTCATCTACTGAGGTGTTTTTTTTAGATTAGGTTATCGAAAACAACATTAGCGCTCAAACAATCAAGCATTACCTTATCCATTACTTAGATCGAACTCACGTTATTAGAAATCGGCTGTAAACCTATAATAAGAACTTTATAGAGGTGGTTTCAAGTAGTATCTTTCGCATCTTATTTTTTGCACGTAGTAATTGAGTCTTAACCGTATTCTCCGAAATATTATTTAGCTGCGCTATCTCGTTTATTCTTTTACATTCAACATATTTCAATTTAAAAACCTCAGCCATTTGTTTAGGCATTGAAGCAATGGCCTCTTTAATTTGAATAAAAATATCCGGATCGTATAAATCCTCATGATCCACCTGGTCAAATAAGGCTTCTGTATACAAGAGATTATGCCTGTCTCTGATCTGATGATCCCGCAAATTATTCAAACAACGATTTTTAACGGACTGAAAAAAATAATTTTTCAAAGAGATGTCGAGATTAATTTTCTCCGTATTCTCCCAAAAATAAACAAACAGGTTCTGAACAATATCTTCACATTCTTGTAAATCAAGAATAAACCTATTCGCAAATCTTATTAATTGTGGATAATACGTACAAAATAAAGCTTCATAAACTTTTAGATTACGATTACGGATTTCATTGAAAAGCAATTTATCTTCAATGTACATACTGAAGAGGTTAGGTTATGATCGTTCTGAGGCGATAAAAGTAATTTTTTATTTGAATAAAACAGCAAGATTTTTCTTCTCACTCGATAATTTAGATACCAACAACCGGTAACTCTCTCCATTTAATCAGAGAGGAGAAATGACATATTCACCAATATTGGCCTCAAAATAGATCGTATTTTTTCCTTCCAGGACATCGGCAGTAAATAGTTTTTTCCCATCCTTGCTTGTAACATTCCATTTGTGCGGTTTCATGCCGGTCAAAACTACCTGACATTTACCTTTTACCGGAATTTTTACGGTATAGCTTGTATCAATCAAATCATTACTTTTACTTAGGCTGACTACCCGGTCACCAAGGAGGATAACATAGCTAACCTTTGTTTCATAATGAGTGACCGGCAGCGGCTTTGTATCACCTGCCGTAAGTTGGAAAACCGTTAAAAAACGATCCTGATTATTAGTTGCTTTAGGTGAAATCATAATTCGGTGTCCATTCACTTCCGGAAAATTTTTCTCCAAAAACTTGCTGGGAATATCGTACTTGAATCCGAATGAACTGTGAGATTCTGTTCCGCTCAGAACCTCTGTATTACATTCTTTTAAAGACGGCAAAAGCATTTCGACATGAGTTTTGCCTACAAGACCCTTCATCTCATTTCTTAAAACAATCCTGTTACCTGTAATCTCAGGCATTTTATGAGTATTTATCTGCCAGTATTTCTTAAATTCAGGATTGGCAGACGTCATGTTATCGCTTAGAATAATGGCAGCAGGGATATCTTCACGATTCAGATTGAGAAAGCAGAATTCGCGATTGTACGATTTTAACTTGGATGAATACGCGGCGGTCAGATCAACGGAAAAATAACTGAATGATGGTTTAAGTTTCGAGGGTCCAAAATCAGCGGAAACTACCTTCCCATTGTTGAACCATGGATCTGTTTGTGCTTCTTTTGGCGTTTCCGGACTCCGTTGATTGAACCTTGTCCCTCCGTCATTCGATTCTGTGCTGCCGAATTTCTCTTCAGGATCCCTGACAAGCATCATGCTGTGTGAGACTGAACGTTTATTAAAATTGAAATCATACGGAGTACCATAAAAACCATACAAGCCAAGATCAGCCACCTGATATCCACGATAATAAATCTGGATCGCTCCTGCATCGCTGTGTTGATGATTGCCAAAATGATAGCCACCTCCCTTTATTTCAGCAACGACATCGTTACTGTTTAATCCCATATGCCAGCCAGTCCTTGCAACCATCGATCCAAGGATCGGTCCAAAATCCTCCGTTAACGGCAAGGACTCCATGCCCGGTTGTGCTTTCAGTTCAGGATCATTCAGAAGAAGGAACAATACGGGATTTTCTGATATTCCACCCTGATGCTCAAATTCAGCCTTTATAATGGGATCATTGGCATAGGTATAAAACATAAACATGATCTGTGGACGACTCCAGTAATAGTTTTCAGTCAGAGGTCCGTCCACTCCATCCCCATCCCGGAGCATTTCTCCGTCAGGAAGACGCATATATAAAAAATGCTTTGAAACGTTTTTGATATTTTCGTCAAAAACCGGACGTCCTGTCATCCGGTAAAACAACATGGCAGCATACAATTCCCATGTCATCCTGTATGAAGCGTAGTTAAGTCCCTGATTGTGGCGGGGTGACTGATATTGCCAGCTTCGTAGGGGGACCAGTTCCTCTAAAATACGATAGGAACAATATTGATAGGGCAACGTATTTTCATTATAAATCGCAATGCTCATGGATAACAGATCGCGATTGACCTGCGCTTCGTTTCCATGTCCGGTAACGATGCTCTGCTTGAATGGCGGCCAGCCAATCTCCATATTTTCAGACAATCGCATCATATTGTCGTAAAGTATTTTTCTTTCATCTGTGGTCAGGAGGTCATAACACCAGTCATAGACTTCTGATGCAGTATAAATAGCCCGGCCAATTTCACGGGTAATATCCAGAAGATTGCCGAATTCAACAAGTGAAAGATAATTGGTCATCAACTGAATCGCCTCTTTTCCAATCTTTTTGTCACCGGTCATCAGATAATAAAATGCTTTTGTTTCGGCTGCCCTTTCCAGTTTGGCATCATACGACATTTCTTTATCAGGATTGAATTGGAAAACAAATGGGGTAAGTGCCGATTTTTTTACTTCCTTCCATATCGCCAGATTTTCGCCCATTTCCAATCGCGCTTTAACCTTTGGCAACGATTGGCGATTTATACACAGCCGTGGATGGGTGGCAGGCGGGATAATTTCGGGTTTATAATTATTGGCTGATTCAGGGACCTTCGGCGCAACATAATTTGAAAGTTCTACATATTCAAGCCGTACTCCGCGAGGTAACCAGATTCTCAGCTTTTGAGTACTGCCATTGAAATCGAACATACCTGTTTCTTGTCTGGGTCTATCCCAAGGGACACTGACAACCCGTTTGGTAGGGCGGAGATCGTCAATTTGAATCCTGATGTAAAGCGATTCAAATTTGGTTGTCGCCTTTTTCATTTGCCCGGCGCCTTCAGAATCAGTAACAGCAAAAGTGCTCATCACGTAACGGCCCGCCGGCAAATTCACATTAAATACCAGGTCGGATCCGGTGCGTTCGCCGTCAATCGCTGTAGTCACACCAGGCTTCAAGGTGATGCCTTTTTTGCTGCTTAACCTGGCATCATTTACGATCTCGGCAGATTCAGAATTGATTATTGCTGCATCCGCATCAAGCCTGATAACCTTGGGTTTATTGAGATAATTTGTGTCAGACCCCTTTTGAGGTATTGATTCCTTCTTATCGATAATAAAAGAACTTACAAATACAGCAAGAATAATTAACGACAAATAGTGATATTTCTTCATGAAAAATCAATTAAAAAGTCAGGTTAAAATCAATGCCTTCCCCTTCAACATCAATGTGATTGTCGTAGAGATTCAGCTAAGATAGTCTTTCAGCCATAAAAGTAATTTTTATTTGATTAAATTGTTAATCAATTTTGTCAACAACAAAAAACAGGCATTCCCTTTAATTCAATAATATCCTACTGAGTCCCTCATAGATTTACATCCGGACATCAAAATAGATAACCTGAGATACCTCGCTTAGGTTATTTTATGAATTGGAAATTTTATAAAAACTAATCTCTAAACAAAATGATAGAAACAATAAAGATAAACTCCTTACTTAATTGATTTTAAGAGACTGTTTAAATTTAGTTCTTTTGGGATTTTAAGTAGTTCAGCCCCTTCGGGGTTGAGGTCTTATATGTCACATTTTCCGTGGGTTACCCCCACGGTTATTCATATTAAACCCTTTCAGGGTATAAAGCAAATTTAAGTCCGAAGGACTTGAATTTGAATAACCTCCGGTGTAACCGGAGGCACTGAAATACATACTATACAGAACCCCGAAGTGGGTTCAACTTTGTTAAAAAGAAATTTAAACAGTTTCTTCTATGTTGTAATCCAAATTCTGAGAGCATTATTTTTTGGCTATTTTATTTTGTTTATTTTTCAAATATTTCGTTTACAGAACATTAACTTTGCAATTAGTAAAGAGGAAGAGGACGCAGGCTCTACTGGGGAGCAACCTGTCAGCAATACTCTTTACGGATACACTGTATAAGGGGAGGTTTTCGGGCCTTCCTTTTACTTATACAGGAATCCAAATATGGCTAAGGAAAACCCAATGTTCTACTCTTAGCCAATGCCGATAAAAGTCCTATAAAAACAATCTTCTATAAGTGGACAAAATGCCACATTTCCCTGTTTCAGTTTTTATAAGTAAAGTGCCGCATTCTAAATAAGCAGACTGGCTGCAAGAAACTGTCAGCGGTCACCTTGATATATTGATTGTTTTTAAGGATTCATTTAACAACTCCTGATACATATTCTTTTTTGTTTTTAAGTACGTAATACATTCGGTTCAATACTTTTCGTGCAATTCGGATGATTGCCTTGTTTGGTTCCATCCGCCTGACATAGACATTAAAGCTCATAGCCAGGGCTGGATCAAGCCGGGCTGCAAACCAGGAACTCTCGATTAACGATTTGCGCAAGGCTGTCTGTCCTCGAAAGGTCATATCCCCGTTATTTTCCTTGTTCCCGCTAGAATGCCTGTTGGGGATCAAGCCTACAAACCCGGCAAAATGATCTGCGTTTTCAAATCGTTCTATATTTTCTATTTCGGTCAAAAAAGTGATGGCCGTAACAAAACCCACACCAGGGATGCTCCGCAATAATTCCATTCTGGTTGCATATTTTTCGCTACGGGACAAAGCCCTGATTTTTCGTAAAACTTCCAGCAGAAGTTTCCTTTGCCCGTCGGCTTCTTGTACCAATATTTTCAACGTTTGAGTTCCGGATTCGTGCTGAAGAGAAACCTGATTGAGCCATTTCATAAATCGTCTGGACCAGTGGGTTCCCGATTTCTCAAATTCAGCAGGAATAGATATCCCATAAAAGTGCAAAAACGATTTTATCCGCTGTTTGAACCGAACCATATCTTTTACCAAAGTTGCCCGCAGCCGGATCAGAGACCTATCTTCCAATGTTGATGGCTCTGGAACATAGATTGCCTTTAAATCCCCGGCACGCAATGACCTGGCAAGCTTGCGACTGTCTGTCGGGTCATCCTTTTGCAAATGTTCCTTCTGTGTGGTGGGGACATCTGCCGGATTAATGACAATGTTGTTTATTCCCATTTCCTTCAGTTTGTAATGTGTCCAAAAACCACTGAAACCAGCTTCATACACTGAATAGTAATCGCCACAAGGAAAATTACGGTTCAAATAGTTTGACAATGTATCTGCACAGGCCGGTTGGGTAAATGTCTTGTGGACCAGATTATCGGTCAAGATCGTTACCGCCCAGCTTTTCAAATGAACATCAATTCCGACAAAAATATTTTGTCCTTTAAAATCTAATCCCGTCTTTTGTGTTTGCATAAGTCTTTGAGTTTTATTGATTAGTCGAGTAATCAAAAATAATACTCTTTAGGCTTATGCCTCTTTAGCATAGCGCAATTACAAACATAGGGACTAAGTAATTGGATAAATTAATGTCGCATGAGGCTTATAGGCTATAGGTGTTTAGACCAAAGGTAAAAGGAAAATATTATGATCCTTCAGCCTAAAGTCTAAACTCCTTCAGCCTAAAAATACGACATTATATTCTTGACGGTACTTGATATAGGAAAGTTTATTTTTGTAATAATTTAAACTAACATCTTTTGATACATCATGAAAAAACACACTATTCTTCTTTTTATCTGTTTATCGATTCTTCTGGGTGACAATGCTTCCGCTTCAGGCAAAAACAAACATCAACACCCTGTTAACTTAAAAATTCTGAGTTACAATGTCCGTAACTGCAAGGGGCTCGATAACGCAACCGATTTTCAAAGAACTGCGGATGTAATCAAACGCAGTAAAGCTGATTGTGTTGCTCTTCAGGAACTTGACAGTGCCACACAACGGCTCAATAATGCGGTAGCATTAAATGAACTGGCCATCAGAACCAAAATGTTCCCGGTCTACAGGGGATCCATAAATTACCAGGGAGGGAAATACGGTATTGGAATTCTCACCCGGGAAAAACCAATAAAAACGGAAGCCATCCCATTGCCCGGAAAAGAAGAGCAAAGAAGTCTGTTGATAGTCGAAATGAAAAATTATGTGTTTTGCTGTACCCATCTTTCATTAACCCCCGCGGATCGTATCACCTCTGTTCAGATGATAGCCGAAAGACTTCAGAAATACTCAAAACCCGTCTTTCTGGCAGGGGATTTGAACTCTGAACCTAATTCGACGGAAATCAGCAATTTGCAGCATGATTTCAACATTCTCAGCGAACCTTCAAAACCGACCTTCCCTGCGGATCGACCAAACATATGCATCGACTACATACTAATAAAGAAAAGCACCAGCCAAAAAGTGAAAGTGACAGCTTCTGAAGTTGCAAATGAGCCAGTGGCTTCTGATCACAGGCCTATCTGGGTAAAAGTGATGGTTGAAGGGAATCGATAGATAAAAATTGATCATTTCTTTTACAGGTCGCGCCAGTAACAATTGGCAATCTTTAATTTTCTACAAAGGCCATAATACCGAAAAATGGTTGGCAAAAACCTCTAAAAGCCAATGCGAGTAAGGTATTGATAAAAGTTTTATAAAATTCATTTCATGAAACTTTTATGATGAATGGAATGCCTAAAAAGTGCAGCCAGATATGTGGAAGTCAAAATTAGTTTTCATAGCCCAAAGGCATACCAAGAAATGAAAAGAGCAGCCAAAATGACTGCTCCCACATTATATGCTAATGCACATTAATCTTGTTACTGACAAGTTGGTCTCTACCAGAGCCGCTTTCCTCTTCTGATTAACAGATAGATATTGTAAAATTCCTTTGTAAAGTCACCAACCATTTTTCAGCACATTACCAATGATTTCATTTTTTTATAAAACGGTAAACCTTCACGGAATGGGGAAGTAGGTCTATATACGTTTTTGTGTCTTTTAAAACTAAATCTTTATGTTCCCACAAATCTTTAATCCGATAATTTTCAAGTTTATTGGAAGTTGCTCCACCTAAAAGTGCAAAGTCCACCAGTACCGATTTTTTCTCATCACTTTTGTTTAAAAGACAGACAGCTTTTTCATCATTGGAAAGAATTTTAATCCAAATCTGATAATCACCATTATCTCTGTAGCAGGTCGCTTGTTTACCCAGTGCATCCTGATCCAGTTCAATTATTTCTTTATTGAGAAGGATTGCTTTAGTATCAGGAGTCATGTTCTGAAGATCATTTCCTGCCATCAAAGGGGCAGCCAGCATGCACCAGAGAGAAAAATGAGTTTTGTACTCTTCTGTGGTCATTTTCCCGTTTCCAATCTCCAGCATATCAGGATCATTCCAGCGGCCGGGGCCTGCGTAATCGTACAAATCTTTTTGCCGTTCGAAAATGCTGATCATACTGTCCCATGAATCACGAATATCACCGGTAGTACGCCACAATTGACCCACAGCGCCGGCCCATTCCCACGGTTTGGTGCTTCCCCATTCACAAAGGCTGAATACGATAGGCCTGCCTGCAGCGTAAAGTCCATCGCGCATGGTTGTGTATGTAGCTTTAGCATCCTGTGTGGTGGTGTTGCACCAGTCGTATTTTAAATAATCAACGCCCCAGTGTGCATACATAAGTGCGTCCTGAAATTCATGACCTCGTCCGCCTGGACGTCCGGCACAGGTTTTGGAACCGCCACAGGAATAAATGCCAAACTTCAGTCCCTTCCCATGAATATAGTCGGCCAGGTACTTAATTCCGTGCGGGAACTTGTCTTTATCAGCAACAATATCTCCCTTCTCATCGCGCGATACCTGCCAGCAATCGTCAATTACAACATATTCATAACCAGCATCCTTCATTCCGCTGCTTACCATCGCATCGGCCATTCCCATTATAAGATCTTCACTCACATTACAGCCAAACTTGTTCCAGCTGTTCCAACCCATAGGTGGCGTCTTAGCCAGCTGCTCAAACTTCTGTGCCGAAGTGCTTAAACACGAAATGGCAACTGCCATAAATAAAAAAAGTCTTTTCATGATTTTAAGATTTCTGTTTTGATGCGTTTTAATGATTATACAGTTCCTGCTAAATTACACTTCAATAAAGTTTTTATCCCTTGAAAAATGGCATTCCTATTTATAAAGACGATCAGCATACCAATCTAAAAGACAATAAAATGCATGATCATTATCCTCCTTAAATCGTCTCCATAGATTATCGTCCTTCTCTGATCCATCCCCGATAAATATTAATGGCCTTTTTCCCGTAAATTCAGATTTTGGTCTAATATTTCAACGCCTCAAAATTAATAACAAATTAATTATTATTACCAGGTAAGTCAAAATTTGTTCTATTCCAGATGTAATACCCTGATAATTAATTTCTTTAATTTCATACTTCAATAATACCAAAACCACTTTCTTTTCTGGTATAGCGCAATTTGCCGTCGAAAATTCGACAGGATGTTCCATTTCCTTCATTTTTACTCCATTGAAGCCGTTGTATTCTGGAATCGACAAGTTCAATGCATCTGGAAATGAGACTTCTCCCCGGTGAAAAACAGATTGAGAATTGTGATTGAGTACAGCAATGTAAATATTAAATCTTCCCTTTTTACTCGGTCATAAAACATTTAATTGCCCCCAATTTTTTATTTTTGTAGGTGCTCTTCACAAAGAAGGCCAATGAGCTTTATGTGCCGGAATTTAAATCCTGACGATCTGGAAAAAGTGAGGAGACTCATGGAAATAAGTCAAAGAAACAACGATTTCAGCTGGATGCTTTGCGATTATCTGAATAATAATCCCTGTTTTATCACAAAAGAGTGGATGGAAAGTATCAACGGTGACGGCGTCCTTTCAGAAGAGACTGCCTATTTTGCCCTGTTGACAGGTTTGTGCGGTCTTAACCCTGATAATAATGACAGAGACAAGCAATTGGCAAATGATTATTTTCGCCTGGCTGTCAAAAAGCTGAATTCAAAATTTTACACCGGGAACCCATACTACCGGAATATCTCGATCCCGGAAGAAAAATCAGGGGATTGGGAGTTAACCCATGAGAAATACAATCCTTACGAAGCCTTTATTTACAACGACATAATGGTGAAGCCGGATTTCAGGGAAATTCCGCGCATCGGCTTTTTCAATGAAGAATTCCAGTTTCCGGCTGTTATGGAGGATGGCCACGAATGGATGGCCATTAAGCCCAACGAGATCGAAACCATGCAACCTGTGATTGATGTTATTGAAGGCAGGATCATCACATTCGGACTGGGGCTTGGATATTTTACCTACATGGCTTCGCTCAAAGAGAAGGTTCAAAGCATTACAGTGGTCGAACGCGACAACCAAATCATTCAACTCTTTGATGCCTATTTACTTCCCCAGTTTCAGCACAGGGAAAAGGTGAAGATCATTTCCGCTGATGCTTTTGAATATGCCGAAAAACAGATGCCGGGTAAAAATTTCAATTATGCATTTGTTGATTTATGGCACGATGTTTCTGATGGCCTGGATATGTATCTCAAAATGATAAAAATGGAACATCTCAGCGGCCAGACAAAATTCTTTTATTGGATTGAAGATTCGTTGCTTTCAAGGATGCGATGGCAGATCTTTGACCGGGTAATTGAGAACGCACATTCCTATAGTGAGATTATAAACCATTTAAGCAATCCGTTCCTGAAAAAACTCGCTGCCGCAATGAACTAAGTTGAATACTTTTGGATGCACCGGGAATCCAAAACAATCTATAATATTGATCCTATGCCCAATAAAAGAGTAAACAACAGAGTGGAAACAGACAGGTTTCTAAGCTCTGTATTCAACACCACCGATTGACTATTCTGAAAAACGGATCTGATATTTCTAATAAAAAGCGGAGTAGTAAACAGAAACAAAAACTGATAGAAGCTCTTAAAATTAATTACTGTATAGCCCAGGGTAAAAAGAAAAGCGCAAACAATTAAAATAAGGTAATAGACACGGGCCCTTTTATACCCCATAAGAACAACCAGAGTGATTTTCTTGGATTCCTTATCATTATCATAATCCCGCATGTTATTTATATTCAGGACACCTACACTGAAAAAACCAATTGCAGCGGCAGGCAAAAGAACACTCCACTCAAGCAAATGGGTTTGTAAATAAAAGGTTCCCATGACTCCGACCAATCCAAAAAACAAAAACACGAAGAAGTCACCAAAACCTATATAACCATAAGGATGCTTACCGATCGTATATTTGATAGCCGCACCGATCGCCGCAAAACCGAGAATAAAAAATGCCAGTATGCCAATTCCATTATCACCCCTGAAACTTGAAAAAATCAAGGCAGAACCGGCAGCCAGGGTAAGAATTGCGGTCAATGCAATAGCTCCGACCATTTTCTTTGGCGAAATTTCACCCGATTGTACCATTCTTTTAGGACCGATCCGATTGGGAGTATCCGCCCCTTTAATATAATCACCGTAATCATTGGCCAGGTTGGATAATATCTGCAACAAAACGGTGGTAAGAAAGGAAAGAAACATTACCCGATAACTGAACTTCTGTTCTGAAAATGCCAGGAAGTTTCCCATCAGATTGCAGGAGAATCCCAAAGGAAGCGTTTTCGGACGGGCCGCATGAATCCAGGGCTTTATTTTGTTTATTCCCATTTTTATTATGAAATAAAAGTTTTGGACATCCCACAAAATTGGGAATAATAAAAAGATAATTGAATTTATTAAGAGTTAAATTCTTTTCCGAAAGATAAAACACCTCAGGATTTGTCTCCCGGTAAAATTCCTTGTCACTACCGGGATTTCGCAGGGCAACACTCAAACAAATCCTGATCATCAGGGTCACACCTCAGCCCTCTACCCCCACCTGATAACAAGAGGGCTCAAAACCGGGGTTTGTGTATGGTTTCTGTATAATTCCTGTATGGTTTCTGTATCAAATAATACACATACCTTACAGTAACATTACACAAACATTACACAAACCCCGAAGAAGGCAGAGTTCCGTAAAGAGAAAATCATATAGGATTAATAAAGAGTTTTTATCGGAATGACTTTGTTGCTTCCGGTAGTATTTGTACCATCAAAATAATTTAGCGTTCTTTCTCCAGAGGTGTGATCAAGAATTGGAAAATATTAAAATCACTGGAAAGAGGATCCGAAAAGTGGATTTACATAATTAAAGGAGAATCTAAAGCAAGGATCGCCCGTAATTAAATCCTCTCAGAAGGGTTAAAAAAACGATAACACTTTTAGACCTGACAGGTTTCGGAAACCTGTCAGGTCTAAAAGTGTTATCTGTTAAAAATCAGAATAATTAGTCGGATAAAGTAATTTTTTCACTGATCTTGATACAGTATGCTTATACTCATCCATCGCGGAAAGCTTTTTCCAATCAGGGCTTTGTCCGAAAGCAGCCCAATGAGCATCATGCGAAGGCATATCGGCAAAAGTGGTAAGATACATCAGGTTGGGCATCACGTCACCTGAAATTACTTCAGCATAGAATACGGCATTAAAATCAAGCGATTTGAAAATTTTGATTTCTCCGCCTTCATTGAACATTTTGACCTTCTGGCGAAAGAGATATTCCGTGGGCCCTTCGTAACTTCTCAATTCATAAATTCTTTCGGCAGGTTTCGTCTTATGCGAAGGAATAAAATAATTTGGCACATCGGGGAAAGATTTTAACAGAATGCTTTCCTTCCGCTGAAAAGGAACGTTATCAAAAGGTGCATTCAGAAAATCAGCTCCGGATTTTTGGTAAACAGCATCTTTGGCAAGGAGCGCCTGCAGCTGATCCAGATGATCGAGCGACCTCAACGGCAACCATACAATGATCTGTTTGCCGGAAGCGGTATCGGAGGCAATGGGTTTGAATACCCCAACACTTTTGATGCCTGCACGGTGTAAGGCGGGCAGGTAAGCTTTTTCAAGAAAATTATCAACGCGTTGTTCCTGTGATTTATCCTTCAACCGGTAGGTTTGAATCTGATAAAAATCACGCCCTTTTGCGGATGCCAGTTGTGTAAAAGCAAATATTAATACCGCAACGATTGCAAGTTGTTTCATCATTTTCTTCATTTGTTTATAATTGATTTTTAATGGTCAGATGGAACTCGCCAATATAATCATCTACCTGTGTGAAAATGATTATCATGGTTCGTTTCATAGACTATTTTTATAATGAATATTGTCAGGAACTTCTAAAGTATTTTTTGTTAACCAATGTAGCAAAAGTATGAATAAAACCGGAAACATTATACATTTATATACCTCAAATAAAACAAGATTGACTTTGGGTTATCCATTCAGTCCCGAATTTGTAGCTGATATTTAAAAAGGATAGATTATTCTTTATGTGAGATAAATTTTTCATTGAATTTTCCAAATGTAAGAATGGCCTTATCCATTGCCGTCAGCTTCAACTGACGGTGAAGTGATTGAATAACAATGGCTTTAGCCACATTTTGATAAAAAGATATTATTAAATGTGGCTAAAGCCTTCTTCTGAAACAATTGCTACCGTCAGTTGAAACTGACGGCAATGAATGCAGAGACTAATAAATTAAATATCAATCACTTCTCTACAGAGAATTTGTAAATCGAACTTATCTGATAGATCTCACCCGGTTTCAGAATGATGGAAGGGAAATTGATGTTGTTGGGCGAATCAGGAAAATGCTGCGTTTCCAGGGCAAAAGATTCACGATAATCATACGTTTTCCCGCTTTTCCCTTTATCCAGTCCGGCCATAAAATTTCCTCCATAGAACTGCAGGGCAGGTTCCAGAGTGAATATTTCCAGTTTCCGGCCGCTATTAGGTTCCACAACGGTTGCAGCCAGCGTCATTTCCCCAGTTGCGGGTTTGTTCAGGGCAAAATTGTGATCATACCCCTTGCCATTTTTCAGCTGCACATTTTCATTCTCTTTAGGTAAATCAGTTCCGATGGCTTTTCCTTTCCGGAAATCAAAGGGAGTACCCTCCACACTTTCGTTACCGGCCAGGGGGATCATTGTTGAATCGATCGGAGTATAGGCATCTGCGTTAATGGTCAGTATATGATTATTAATGGTACCGTTCCCTTCTCCGGCCAGATTAAAGAATGCGTGGTTGGTCAGGTTCAAAGGAGTGCTTTTGTCTGTAGTAGCCTTGTAGATGATCACCACCTCATTTTTCGAATTCAGCAGGTATTGAACCTCCACGTTTAAATTTCCCGGATAACCCATTTCTCCGTCTTTGGAAAGATAATCCAGGACAATCGTAGAATCATTATTACTTTTTACAGACCAAACCACATTGTGAAATCCACCGGGACCTCCGTGCAAATGATTCACACCATTGTTCAATGGCAGGGTGTATTGCGTTCCGTCGAGAGTGAATTTGCCTTTTGCGATCCGATTCCCTACCCGGCCGATCAGAGCTCCGTGAAAAGGTTCCTTTGCATTAATGTATTCATCAAGGCTGTTAAATCCGAGAACAACATCGGCCAATTCTCCGTTTTTGTCAGGAGCGCATAGGCCTACAATACGGCCTCCGTAGTTGGTAACGGCAGCCGAAATGTTTCCATTTTTCAAAAAATACAGATCTACAGCTTTACCATCTTTCGTTTTACGGAAATTTTCAGGATTTAATTTAAAGCAATTCTCCTGCTTTGGCTGTCCGGTAGAACAGCCTGTGATAATTACAGCTGCAAAAAGAATAACTGCAAAATAATTTATTTTTTTTCATTGTTTCTTAATTTTTTGATTTAGCAATCCTTAAGTAAGTTATGAGATTAATTAAATGTCGTATTTACAATTATAAAGATCATCCAAAAAATAATGCCACCAAAACCCCAAGTCACCAAGATCCACCAAAGATTAAATGCCTGACTTATAATTTGGTGTACTTTTGTGTTTTCGTGCTTTGGTGGCAGAAAATGATTCATGAAATACACAAATTATTTTATAAGATGTACAACATTTTACGTTTCCTATTACTTACATACTTATTTTCCTTAATAAATCAAATTAGTTAATGAGGTTTATACAAGGCTGTTTCCTCATTTGGCTTTAGGCCACCTACAGCCTAAAGCCTTCAGCCTACAGTCTTTATTTTGAAAGCGTCAGGTTTTTGATCAGATCGACTTCCTCCTGTTTGTAAGGAGTCCCGTCAGGATGAAAAATTTCATGAAACCACAGTTTTGGTTCCGACCCATCCGGAATAGGTTCGCCCCAGGCATATTTAGTGTTTGATTTTCCTGCCACCAGACCCCAGTTGATAGCGCCAATATTATTCTTCTTCAGCATTGGCATAATATTGGTGAACAAACTATTGTTGCGGCGAGCCATGTATTCGAGCAAACCAGCGGCCGGTTGTATTTCTTAAGAGTATCAATGGCTGCCTGATGTTTTTCGGGATTTTCGTAATTGTGATAGGTGATAATATCCGAGTTTTCAACCTGGAATTTATTGAGGTCCTTCAACTTCAAATTCCAGACGGCCGAAGATAATGGCTGTGATGGATTGACCTCGCGCCCCCATTGGAAAACTTTCTTGAGCAATGGCAACGACCGGTTCACGTATCCTGAATTGCCTGGTTCATTATACAGATCCCAGAGGACAATTCGCTTGTCATCTTTGAAGGTGGTCAACAGATCTTTTACGTAGGTTTCCAGTACTTTTATCAGTGTGGTATCTGAATACAGCAGATCGCCCGGATCACGTACCCATCCTGAATTATGGATCCCTGGCTTAGGGTCAGGCTGTTTCCCGGCCTGATAGGTAGGATTCCAACAATCATCGAAGATAACAAACACCGTTTTAATACGATGCTGGTCTGCAATAGCCAGATAAGTATCCAGGCGTTTTTTAAATCCCTCTTTATCTATTTCCCAGGCTAAATGGTGGAGGTACACACGCATCACGTTCATGCCGATTCCCTGCGCCCATCCCAATTCCCGGTTAATGGTGGCAGTATCGAAAGATTCCGCTTGCCAGGTTTCCAACTGATTGATAGCGGTACTTGGATTAAAATTACTCCCGCGTAACCAGCTGTTTTCTGTTTCCCATTGTTTGGCTTTTTCAATGGTCCAACGTTGAGAATTTTCTTTTGACTCGGTTTTTTTGACTGAATTGCAGGAAAAAACTGCGAAAGCAATCAAAGTAAGATAAATTAATTTATTCATAACTATTTGGTTTAATATTCAGGTTTTGATATTTGTTGACGTGCTGATTTGTTGATGTGCTGATATATTATCTGAATAAGGCTTTAGGCTTTAGAAATTTCCTAAAGCCTAAAGCCTATAGTCTTAAGCCTATTTTAATACAGACGTTACACTAACCTGGCTGACCTTACTCCCGTTTTTATAAACTGCTGATTTGACAGTACCCGGAAGTTTAATCGTAAAGGGAGAACTGTACACCAGTGAATTTTTTGTCGGCTCGGTGCTATCTGTGGTGTAACGAATTTCGGGCTGGTAACTGTTGTTTTTTAAAGTTATAGTTGCCGTACCGTCTGCATTCTTAACTGACGTGTAGGTTACATTATAGGCGCTCTTGGAATAATTAATGCCGCCATTTTCGTACCTCTTGTATTGCATCTCCAGTCTCCTTTTGAAATCTTCCCAGTTTTTTAATTTCGGATCACTCCATCCTATCTCAGCAATAGCCGCGGCACGGGGAAAACTCATGTATTCTACCCTTTCGGCTGAATGAATAAATTCAGACCAGACAGTTGCCTGTACTCCTTTGATAAATAAGGCTTCATCAGCATTCAGTTCGAGGGTACGGGTTCATAGGAATAAACTTTATCCAACGGAAGATAGCCTCCAATGGCGACGGGTTCAAGATATGGCTCGCCCTGGTAATAATCGAAATAAGCAAATGTGGTCGGTGCCATCACCACATCGTGATGTTGTTTGGCAGCCGCAATACCGCCTTTAATGCCGCGCCATGACATAACGGTGGCTTTAGGGGCAAGTCCGCCTTCAAGAATTTCGTCCCATCCGATAATACGCTTGTTTTTGGTAAGAAGAAATTTTTCGATCCGGGTGATGAAATAACTTTGCAATTCATGTTCGTCTTTTAATCCTTCAGCCTTGATTCTTGCCTGGCATTTGGGGCATGTTTTCCAATGATCTTTAGGACATTCATCGCCGCCAATATGGATGATAGGGCTTGGGAATAAGTCTGCAATTTCCGTCAGGACATCTTCCAGAAATTTAAAAGTCTGCTCGTTTCCTGCACAAAAAACATCCTTTTGAATACCCCAATAATCCGGGATTTTAAAAGGACCGCCGGTACAGGATAATTCAGGATAGGCCACCAAAGCAGCCAGGGAATGTCCCGGCATTTCAATTTCAGGGACAATGTTTACAAAACGATCCTTAGCATAGGCTATCACATCCCGAACCTGATCCTGTGTGTAATAGCCGCCATGAGGATTCTGATCCAGCTGTCCGTTGGCTTTGCCATATTGAGTTGCTCCGCGCCAGGCAGCTACATCAGTCAGGCGGGGGTATTTTTTTATCTCTATTCTCCAGCCATGATCTTCTGTTAAATGCCAGTGAAAAGTATTCATCTTGTGCATGGCCAGGTAATCAATGTATTTTTTGATAAAATCGACTGAATAAAAATAACGCCCGACATCCAGCATCATTCCCCGCCACCCAAAACGAGGCCTGTCTTTAATTTCCACTCCGGGAATAATAAAGCTGTTGCCCTCAACCGGCAGTAATTGAAGCAAAGTCTGCATACCATAAAATACTCCAGCCGGTTGTAAACCTCTGATGATTGCTTTGCTGGAATTAACTGACAGGTTGTACCCTT